>CAZGSE010000001.1:0-110203 GCA_964528135.1 uncultured Paraprevotella sp.
GCGGTGCGTACGGGACTCGAACCCGTGACCCCATGCGTGACAGGCATGTATTCTAACCGGCTGAACTAACGCACCTTTAAGAGCGGAAAACGAGACTCGAACTCGCGACCCCGACCTTGGCAAGGTCGTGCTCTACCAACTGAGCTATTTCCGCATCGAATCTTTTGTGGGTGGAGATGGATTCGAACCACCGAAGGCGTAAGCCAGCAGATTTACAGTCTGCCCCATTTGGCCACTCTGGTATCCACCCAATCCTTGTGACTCCTATAGGATTCAAACCTATAACCTTCTGATCCGTAGTCAGATGCTCTATTCAGTTGAGCTAAGGAGCCGTTATTAGAGAGTGGGCACTGAGGGATTCGAACCCCCGACCCTCTGCTTGTAAGGCAGACGCTCTGAACCAGCTGAGCTAAATGCCCTCTCATTGACTTTATCAAGCCTTGTTTCGCGTTTGCGGTTGCAAAGTTACCGCATTCCTTTCATTCCTGCAAATTTTTCGGCACTTTTTTTCTTGTAAAACCACATTTTTATATTCCACCAATACTTTATTTTGCAAAATCATTTAGGAATCAGTCATTTGAAACGGACGCTTGTTCCACAAAGAAAACAGACATCCATTATATTGCTTTCTTATATCACTATAGTTTCCAGCCGGAAATGCATTCTTGGATATTCCACAAATGAGCATAAAGCCCTTCTTCTCGGACGAGTTCATCATGTGTTCCCTCTTCCTTTATCTGTCCGTTATCCAAAACGATTATCCGGTCGGCATCCTTGATGGTTTTGAGCCTGTGGGCAATAGCAATGACGGTACGTCCCTTAATCAAAGAGTCGATAGCCTTTTGTACTTCCACTTCATTTTCAGGGTCAAGTGAAGCTGTAGCTTCATCAAGCAGAATGACTTGCGCATCTTTCAACATGGCACGGGCTATGGATATGCGTTGTTTTTCCCCTCCGGACAAAGTACAACCTCCTTCGCCCACCATCGTGTCGTACCCTTGTGGCAACCTCATGATGAAATCATGGCAACAGGCTTTCTGGGCAGCGGCAATTATTTCTTCGTCCGTCGCATCAGACTTGCCAAAACGAATATTGTTGCGTATCGTATCTTGAAACAGATAGACATCTTGGAACACCATAGAGATATGGCTCATCAGGCTTTCCGGTACTATTTCATCCATTGGAACACCATTAAAGAAGATGCGTCCTTTTTGCGGGTCATAGAAACGGGCACAAAGTTTCATCACCGTGCTTTTTCCGCTTCCCGAAGGCCCTACAAGGGCCGTCAATGAGTTCTTCGGAAACGTAACTGTCATATCATGTAAAACTTCCTTGTCCTGATAAGCAAACGATACGTGCTCAAATCGGATGTCACCTGCCGTCGAGGATTGCCGTTCTCCTTTCATTTCCGGCTCATGCATCAATGAAAGGATACGCCCTCCGGCAATGGAAAAGTACCGGAACTCTGTAAAATTAGTAAGGGCTGAGGTCAGCGGGTCGAACACACGGGAACCAACCACAAGAAACAGCACGAACACAAGTATTGAAAGTTTCCCTCCCAAAAGAAGATAAGTTCCGCACAGCACCATCATCGTCAGCCCGGCACGTACCAACGTAATGCCCAACAAGACAAACGGCCCTAACAGGGCTTCCTGACGGATGCAGGCACGGCGAAGTTCAGCAAAGGCATCACGAAGCCGTACAAATCGGTCGCCCAACAGGTTATAGGCTTTAATTACCCGGATGCCCTGCAAATATTCTTCCAACCGGTTCCCCGCATTTATTTTCGCCTGGATTTGCCTGCCACTCAACTTTTTCTGTGCATTCGTACTTGCCCACAGGACAAGCAAGGCAAACGGCAAGGCTGCAAACATACTGACCGCCATCCTCCAATCAATCCATGTTAGTGAGGCAAAAGCCAGCACGGGCATAACCACCGCACCCATCAATTGGGGCAAATGGTGCGAGATTCCGGTTTCCGCCATCATGAAATCCGTAATCAGCATGGAAGACAAATCGCCAGGGTCACGTCTTGATAAAAAGCCCAACGAAAGTTTTCGCAGATGTTCCGCAAGCGATAACCGTCCCGAAGCACTCATTTCGTATGCTCCCCTGAAGTTGGCACGGTAAGATGCCCGTTCCGCCAACGCCATGACCGGCATATAAACAGCCATAATGCCAAATATCCACCATAGACGGGTCGTGTCAAGCACTTGTCCGCTTCCGTCAAATGCGTTGAAAACGGAGCGTATCGCTTCTATGGAAAAGCAAAACGGCACAATATTTACCAAGTTGGCAAGCATGGTATAACCCACTGGTTTGTAAAGCCGTTCCATGTGACCTATTGTAATGTTCTTGATTGTGTTCATATCTTATTTCATTTATCCCAAATCGGTCATTAGAAAATTCCGCTTTCTTTTTGCATGAAATACGCACTGCTTTTAAACAAGAGTTGAGCGATACAATATACGATTGAATTATAATGAGATTATTATCTTACACTTTGCTTGCAAAGATTTCTAATGACCGATTTGGGTTTATGGTGTATAATATGCAGTTCTTCTTTTTTATGATTTCCCTGCCGTATGAGACATCTCTTGTCCAAGTATTTTGCATTGCACTTATTGGCGAAAGCGATGCTTTCTTCCGACAAATCCATGCCGTGGATTTTCCCTTGCGGGCAGCTTGTGTTTTGCAAGATTCTGTTTAAGAAGTTCTTTTTTCTCATATTACTTTTAGTTTTTGTTCAACGTCCAGTGGCAAGCACTCGTATAGGCCTCCCACATATTCTTATATAAGCCGTCTGTTACCAACAGCACTCCGTGTTTTCCGCACTGTGCAATCCGTCCCTCTTTCATAACGACAATCTGATTGGCGGAAACAACGGAAGAAAGCCGATGCGCTATCACGATAACCGTCTTTCCCTTTATCAGCGATTGCAAAGCCATCTGCATCCTATACTCGTTTTCCGGGTCTGCAAAGGCCGTGGCTTCGTCCAGAATCAATACAGGCGCATTCTTCAGGATGGCACGTGCCACACATATCCGCTGTGCTTCGCCGCCGGAAAGGAATACACCTTTGTCGCCTATCCTTGTTTCGTAACCTTGCGGCAGCTTCTCTATGAAGTCATGGCACCGGGCGGCTTTGGCCGCAGCCACCACATTTTCTTTCGTAGCATCAGGGGAACCGACGGCTATGTTCTCATACAACGTGTCGTAAAAAAGGAAAGTATCCTGAAAGACAAACGAAACCATATCCATCAGTTTCGCCGTAGCTATCTGGCGTATGTCCACGCCACCTATGCGTATTTCTCCTTGCACTACATCCCAAAACCTAGGTATCAGGTTGGCAACCGTTGATTTGCCACTTCCTGACGGACCTACAAGGGCGGTTATCTTTCCTTGTGGTGCCACAAAGCTGACATCGCGCAAGGCTTCCGTCCGCGTTCCTTGTTCTGTGTTTTCATATGAGAATGACACATTACGAAACTCCACATCGTAAGTGGCAGGCACTTGCGGATGCTCCGGTTCCGACACTGGTTTCTCTTCCAATATACGGTCGATGCGGCTTACTCCTTCGTTGATGTCACGCATGTTACCTCCCAAGAAGGTCAGTTTATAAACCGGTGAAGCCATGCCCGGCCCCATGATGATAAAGAACAGCCATACAACAGCCAGTGATAGCGACTGCGGGTTGGCTTGCAACAACAGCGTCCCCATAGGAAGGATGAATGTCACTATCGAATTCAACAAGACGGTAAATGCTATCATCCCGTCCTGATACGTGTCGCAACATTTCAAGGCGAATGTCTTGTATGCTTGAATCTCGGCATTAAATTGGCGGAACGAGCGGACGCTCTGCCCGAATATCTTGACTACGGGCATTCCCCGTACATACTGCACGGCAGACGCGCTCATTTTTTCCTGCACATCATAATAGACGGCCATGAATTCCCTTGCCCTTTTTCCCATGAAATTGGAGAATTGCAGGAAGAGGCTAAGCGCCACGACAGCCAAACAGACAACTGTCAGCCACACATCCAAAGAGAAGAAGATGACAAGCATTACCACCACCGTAGCAACCACATTCACCAAATCCGGAATAGTGTGGGCGATGAAGCCTTCTATCTTCTCGATGTTCTGGTCCATCGTTTTCTTGATGGCTCCCGTAGAGGCGTTGCTCAAATATCCCAAAGGGAGTTTGCCGATGGTCCGGACAGGCGGACACGCAACCCATACAGGATGCGAAACGCAGCGACATGGGAGGACATCAGGGCAGCATACAGCAGCACCAATCCAACGACAAGCCCGCCAAACGCCATCCAGCCCCAACGCATCATGTCCGCTCCGTCCGTAACGGCAGGATTTCCGCCATGCGACAGCAGTTCTTTCAAAACCTCATAAACAGCCCAATAGGGTACGAGCATACATGCCGCACTGCCAGCCGACAACAGACCTGCCAGAACAAGCAGCCCTTTCTTTTGTCCCGCTATCTCGAACAGACGGGACAAACCTTCTTTCTTTTTCGGCTTATCCATCTTGCATTATGTTATTTTGAAATGATCCTATATCCAAGTAATGAACTGAATTTGTAGCACAGCCATTTCATACGCCCCAATATCTGCCCGAAGAAAAATCCCCAGCGCGAACGGAAGAACTTCATGTAATTGGCTTGTTCGATAAGCCTCAAAGCCGGTTCCCATTGTTCCACCAAATGCCCGTCACTCAACCCGGAGCGGATCTGGGCCTCGTGTTTGCGGAGCGAATCGGGCTTCACACCGTGCCGGCTCATCATCGTGCCACAGACGTCAAACCACAATTCACCTCCTCTGAAACGGCTCGCCACGTGATGCAGGAAGGCTTTTACCTGTTTTTCATAAAAATACATCAGCACACCCTCCACAATGAAGATAAATTCCGCATCGGGATGCTTCCGGCGCAGGTCGTCCATCCAATCTGTTTCCAACAACGAAGCCGCGATATAGGCATTGCCCGGCTGTTCAGGTATCAGTTCCCGGCGCAACGCAATGACCTCCGGCAAGTCCAGGTCATAAAAGACGGCCTTCCTGTCTCCGATGCGCTGGAAACGGGTGTCCAGTCCGCACCCCACATTCACTACGACCGGATTCGGATGCGCCTCGATAAACCGCCGCACGGCACGGTCGAAATACCATCCTCGCACCACACAGCCCACTTCGCTCAGTTTCGCCCCGTCGAATTGGGAGTAATCATATTCCAACCCGGCCGCCAACCGTTCCGCTACCTCGTCATGCAGGATGGGATTGTCCCGATGGCTTTCTTTGGCTCTCATGTATAGCGGAATAAGCAGTGTTTCCGCCACGATGTTCTTAAACTCGCATTTCTGTTTCATATCTTTTTGTGTTTAATAGTGAACGTGGGAAAGGTGCGCAATAGCGAACGAAATTCAGAATCGTTCATGAAAAAAGGAGGAAACCTCCGTGAAGATTTCCTCCTTGCCTGCCGCTCCGGTGCGGCTATTCGTCTGCATGTACGTTGTCTGCCTTTCATATCTTGATGATTGCCCTCCAACCTTGAATTTCAAACAGGATATAATCGCGCAAGATAGTTTCCATTTCTTGTCGGGAAACCGAATACATCAGCAGTTCCTCAAACATGGTGAACATCCATACCGTATGCAGATGGATGATAAAGTCGGATACCACCGTATTGATTCCGGGGTGCTTCCGTTGCATGGAGGCGAACCAAGCCTTGACCAATTCCGTGGAACGGTCGGTATAATCCTCACGGAAACGCTCCAACGAGGAACCTTGCGCATGAAACAACAGAATCCCCATCAGTGCGCGGTGCTTGTCAATAAGCGAAACATATTCGTCTATGCAGGACTTCAGGTATTTTTCCGACCTCATCATCATGATATCCTCGCCCCGTGTACCGTGATGTTCTTGCAGCATCGCTTCCAAAGCACATAAAACAGGACGAACCACCTCACGGAACAGTTCATCCTTGCTCGTGAAGTAGTTGTAGATATTCCCGACACCCACACCGGCCAACTTCGCTATTGCACGCATGGACGTATTGGAATAGCCATGCTGCCCGAATTGCTGTCTGGCAACGGCCAATATCCGACCCCGTATGTCCTCTTTCAGCACTTGCATTTATAATAAACAATGTTCCTGTTTTTGACTTTGTAAAGGTACGGGACTTGGGTTTATCCCACAATACCTATTTTCAGGGATTTTATCCTGCCATTGTCATCACGACAATGCGTTCGTGCCGGATGGAAACACAACAGGCCGGAGGACAACCCCTCCGGCCCGTCTGCCTTGTCACCCATCCCTGCAGGCCCGAAAGCCGTCAGATGGACAATATACCCAACACGTTAATCAGTTCTTTCTTAATCGGCTTGTCGCTCTTGACGGCATTGCAGAAAGGCACGTAAACCACCTCATCGTTGCGAATGCCGATCATCACGTTGCGCTGTCCTTCCTGCAAGGCGGAAATAGCCCCCACGCCCAGGCGCGAAGCCAAGATGCGGTCGTAGGCACTCGGCGAACCGCCACGCTGCAGATGGCCGAGGATAGACACCCGCACATCGAACTCCGGGTACTCCGTCTTCACGCGGTTGGCATAGTACATGGCACCGCATTTCGGGCTCTCGGACACAATGACCATACTGGAACTTTTGCTCTTGCGTATGCCGCGGCTGATGAACTGCTCAAGCTGGTCGGCATTCGTGCTGTCTTCCGGTATGATGGCCGCCTCTGCCCCGCTGGCGATGGCGCTGTTCTGGGCCAGGAAACCGGCATCACGCCCCATCACTTCGATAAAGAATATGCGTTCGTGCGAGGTGGCCGTGTCGCGGATCTTATCCACGCACTGCACAATGGTGTTCAGCGTAGTGTCATAGCCTATGGTGGAATCTGTCCCGCTCAGGTCGTTGTCTATCGTGCCCGGCAGGCCAATGCACGACACGTCAAATTCCTCCGCAAAGATGCGCGCCCCGGTCAACGAACCGTTCCCGCCGATGACCACCAGTGCGTCAATCTGTTGCGCTTTCATGTTTTCATAAGCCTTCATGCGGCCCTCAGGCGTCATGAATTCCTGGCTGCGGGCTGTTTTCAGGATCGTACCGCCCCGCTGGATAATGTTGCTTACATTTTCTGTGGTGAAATCCTGGATTTCGTTGTTGATCAAGCCCTCATATCCCTTATAAATCCCTTTTACCTTCAGTCCGGCAGCTATGCCCGCACGGGTGACAGCACGGATGGCCGCATTCATGCCCGGTGCATCGCCCCCGGAAGTCAGAATACCTATACAATTAATCTTTCCCATCTTTATTATATATAAAATAAGACGGTGCAAAGATACAAACAAAAAAACGAATTACGCCCCGTACTTCTGACAAATTAACAGTCCGGGAGCCTTTTCCGTGTTTTTTTGTCCATTTTCAGCACACATCCGGCAGACAAGTTACAATGGCGTGTCAGGACTTCCCCGGCAGGCACCCGTCCCCACAGCACACATCCGGCAAAAAAAAGATTCATTTTCTGCAATGTTTCATTGCGTGGTCAAAAGAATTATAGTAACTTTGCCCCCGTTTGGAAACAACATAATGTCTAACATTATTAATTTATTATCTATATTCAAATGACAAATTCAGAAGTAAAACCGTTGGCAGACTTCGATTGGGATGCTTACGAATCGGGCGACAGGATGAGCACCGAAGACCGCACGTCTCAGGAAAAGGCTTATGAAAGCTCGTTGAACAAAGTAAACGACCACGAAGTGGTGGACGGCACCGTCATCTCTATGAACAAGCGCGAAGTGGTGGTGAACATCGGCTTCAAGTCCGACGGCATCATCCCCATGAGCGAATTCCGCTACAACCCGGACCTGAAAGTGGGCGACACAGTGGAAGTTTACATTGAGAACCAGGAAGACAAGAAAGGACAGTTGATCCTTTCGCACAAGAAAGCCCGCGCTTCCCGCTCCTGGGAACGCGTGAACCAGGCTCTCGAAAACGAAGAAATCATCAAGGGCTACATCAAGTGCCGCACCAAGGGCGGTATGATTGTGGACGTGTTCGGCATCGAAGCATTCCTGCCGGGTTCGCAAATCGATGTAAAGCCCATCCGCGACTATGACATATTCGTAGGCAAGACCATGGAATTCAAGGTGGTCAAGATCAACCAGGAATTCAGGAACGTTGTCGTTTCGCACAAGGCTCTTATCGAAGCCGAACTGGAACAGCAGAAGAAGGAAATCATCAGCAAACTGGAAAAAGGACAGGTACTGGAAGGTACCGTCAAGAATATCACCTCTTACGGCGTATTCATCGACTTGGGCGGTGTGGACGGCCTGATTCATATCACCGACCTCTCCTGGGGCCGCGTAAGCGATCCGAAAGAAGTGGTGCAGCTCGACCAGAAAATCAATGTGGTAATCCTCGACTTCGATGACGAGAAGAAGCGCATCGCATTGGGTCTGAAGCAGCTCACCCCGCATCCTTGGGATGCCTTGGATCCGGATCTCAAGGTGGGCGACAAGGTGAAAGGCAAGGTTGTCGTCATGGCAGACTACGGCGCGTTCATCGAGATTGCACCGGGTGTAGAAGGCCTGATCCACGTGTCGGAAATGTCATGGAGCCAGCACCTGCGTTCGGCCCAGGACTTCATGAAAGTGGGCGATGAGGTAGAGGCCGTCATCCTGACGCTGGATCGCGAAGAGCGCAAGATGTCCTTGGGCATCAAACAGCTGAAACCGGATCCATGGGAGAATATCGAAGAGAAGTACCCCGTAGGTTCAAAGCATACGGCCAGAGTGCGCAACTTCACCAACTTCGGTGTGTTCGTTGAAATAGAAGAAGGCGTTGATGGCCTGATTCACATCTCCGACCTGTCGTGGACCAAGAAAATCAAGCACCCGTCCGAGTTCACCCAGATTGGCGCGGACATCGAGGTGCTGGTACTGGAAATCGACAAGAACAACCGCCGCCTGAGCTTGGGCCACAAGCAGTTGGAGGAGAACCCCTGGGATGTGTTCGAAACCATTTTCACGGTGAACTCCATCCACGAAGGCACTATCGTCGAGATGCTGGACAAGGGCGCGGTAATCCAGTTGGAATACGGCGTGGAAGGCTTTGCCACCCCGAAACACCTGGTGAAGGAAGACGGCAGCCAGGCGCAGCTGAACGAGAAGCTCCAGTTCAAGGTAATCGAGTTCAACAAGGAGAGCAAGCGCATCATCCTGTCGCACAGCCGCATCCACGAAGATGCACAGCGTGCGGTGGCCAAGGAAGCCAAGAAGGCCGGCAACGCCAAGAAGAACAGCAAGAAGGAAGAGGCTCCGGTGATACAAAACCAGGCTGCTTCTACCACGCTGGGCGATATCGACGCCTTGGCCGCCCTGAAGGCGCAAATGGAAAAAGGCGACGAATAAAAACCATAAACCACAAGCAAGAAAAGGGCGATGATTTTTCTTCATCGCCTTTTTTTTACGTATTTTTGCAAGAACGAGTTCAACACACACCCGATATGGAGAAGTTCGAAGTTACGATACTGGGATGCGGGTCGGCATTGCCCACCACACGCCATTTCGCCACCTCGCAGGTGGTGAACGTCAGGGACAAGCTGTACATGATAGACTGCGGCGAGGGGGCGCAATTCCAGCTGCGCCGTTCGCACCTCAAGTTCACGCGCCTGAACCACGTGTTCATTTCGCATCTGCACGGCGACCATTGCTTCGGGCTGATAGGACTGATTTCCACCTTCTCCATGCTGGGCCGCACGTCACCGCTGCACGTGCACGCCCCGGCGGCTTTCGGCCCGCAGCTGCAGGGCCAGCTGGACTTCTTCTGCAAGGGACTGGCGTTCGAGGTGCAGTTTCACCCCGTGGACACCACACGCCACACCCTGCTCCACGACGACCGCTCCATATCGGTCTATTCCATCCCCCTGCGCCACCGCACAGCATGCGCGGGTTTCCTGTTCAGGGAGAAACCCTCGTTGCCGCACATCCGGCGGGACATGATTGACTTTTACCGCATCCCGCTGTGCGAAATCAACAACATCAAGAACGGCAAGGACTGGACCACCGAGGACGGGCAAGTGATCCCCCACAGCCGCCTGACCCTGCCGGCCGCCCCGCCCCGCACCTATGCCTACTGTTCCGACACGGTCTATCTGCCTGAACTGACGGCCTACCTGCAAGGCATAGACTTGTTGTTCCACGAAGCCACGTTCCTCGACGCAGATGCTGCCCGCGCACGGGAGACTTGCCACACAACCGCACTGCAAGCCGCGCGGCTGGCCCGCGACAGTAAGGTGAAACAGCTCTGCATCGGGCATTTCTCGGCACGCTACAAGGACGAATCGCCGCTGCTGGAAGAGGCAAAAACCATGTTTTGCAACACAATTCTGGCCAAAGAGAACCTGACTATCAGAATTTGAGGCAAAAAAATCACGGTTTAACACAATAAAACTTGTATTTCCCGTTAGAAACCTCTATATTTGCGGGGCAAGAAAGGGGAAAACAATAACATGTTCAGAAAATTACTTCTTTTGGTGTTGGCGGTATTCCTGCTGGAATCTTCCGCCGTATGCCGGACGCAAGCCGAAGAGAGCGGGCCGGGCACGGAGCTTTCGGCCGTGTCCATAGCCGTGAAAGGCTCCACGGTATGCGTGTACAACGCCAACGGGAGTATGCTCGAAATCTTTTCACTGACCGGGACCAAGGTAGCCGCCGTCAGGATTGACAGCGATGAGAACACGATAGACCTCACGCTGAAAAAAGGATGCTACATACTGAGAGTGGGCAAAGTAGTCCGCAAAGTATCCATCCGCTAAGCGAAAGCATGACGTTGTCCCGTTTCCTGCCCCACCCCCTCTTTTCTCCTGTTGCATTCCCCCACCGTGTGCAAGCCGGAAAATGCGGACTCCCCCCGTGCGGAAAGCAACTTCAGGCATGTGTCTTTCCGTCCGGCCGCCACCGGGAACCGGTTAAAAAAGTTTGAAACGTTTTAAACCTTTCCGCCCACGGGCTGTCCCACATCCATACAATGACATCCAGCAGCATGAACGCCACAGAAGAATCCTCACTCGCCGGCAGGCTCGCCTGCCTGCAATCGCGGCGCAAGGCATTCGAGGAAACGGTCCGTCTGTATAGCCCTCAGCTGTACAGGCAGATACGCCGTATGGTATATGACCACGACGATGCCAACGACATCCTGCAGAACACCTTCATCAAAGCCTGGACCAACCTGGACAACTTCCGCGGCGAGGCGCAGGTGGGCACATGGCTCTACCGCATAGCCGTAAACGAGGCACTGAACTTCCTGCAACGGCACAAGGCCACCACCGGCATCACCGATGCGCCGGACAACCTCATCAACCGCCTGACGGCCGACAGCTACTTCGATGGCGACGAAACCGAACTGAAACTGCAGCAAGCCATCGCCCGCCTGCCGGAGAAACAGCGGGTCGTGTTCCAGCTCAAGTACTACGAAGAGATGAAATACGAGGAGATGAGCCGCATCCTGGACACGAGCGTAGGCGCGCTGAAAGCCTCTTATCACCACGCAGTGAAAAAAATAAGTGATTTTTTCCAGCCGGGAGATTAAACCTTTTCCCTCCCGGCACATCCAAAAGGTAAAGAAAGGAATGCCACTATGAAAGAAGAAGATTTCATCAGGAAAAAATGCGGGAACCGCGATCCGTTCAAAGTGCCCGATGGCTACTTCGAGCAATTCACGTCCCACCTCATGGGACAGTTGCCGGAGGAAGAAACCTGCACCGTAAAACCGCTCCACCCCCGGCGGGCATGGAGGCTGCCGGCCATCAAATATGCCGCGGCGGCCGTCCTCTGCGGGGCTGTGGCGTTCGGCACATTCCAACTCACTGCGCGGCATAACGCCAACACCGCAATGGCCGCCGGAAATGGAAGCACGGCCGAATCCACGAATGCCGAAGATGTTTACATCAACGACATGCTCGACTATGCCATGGTCAGCAACCACGAAATCGCGTTCTACCTGACAGAAGCCTACTAAACTTATAAAAACCCTATCATTCCATTATGTACAGAATATGCCATATCACACTTTGCCTGCTTGGGGCTTGCTTGCTTGCCCTCCCCCTCGGTGCACAAGAGGATAACAGGAAACCGTTTTCGCCCCAGGACTTCGTCAAGGAACTGGAGAGCTTCATCGTGCGCGAGGCCTGCCTGACCCCCTCGGAGGCCACCGCGTTCTTCCCCATCTTCCACGAACTGCACGACAAGCAGCGCGCCATCAACTGGCAGCTCCGCGAGCTGAAGAAAAGGAGCTTGCCGGCCGATGCCACCGACATGGACTATTATGAACTTATCCGCGAAATCAACAACCTGAAGATAGAGTCGGCAGGGCTGGAAGACAGCTACTACAAGAAAATGTGCAGAGCCATCCCCGCCCAGAAGGTGCACGACGCCATGAAGGCGGAAGACAAATTCCACCGCCGCATGCTGCGCAGGTTCAGCGACCGCCCGCCACGGAAAAACAACGGCACCCCCGAAACGGAAACCCCGTCCCAACAATAGTGCATGTGAAGGGACGCAGGCATATCTCCCTGCGCCCGCCGCATATTTCCTCCAAGAAAACTGTCCGCCGCCTTGCGCAAGAACGACCGTGTCCTTGCGCAAGGCGGCGGACTGCTTTCCGTACATTCCGCCCCACAATTCCCCGCTGCGGCCGGAACCGGCTTGCAACGGGTGCCGCAAACCTTATAAAAAAGTACACAAAAACTTGACCACGCGGATTTAATTGAGTACCTTTGGCCTTCCAAAAAACAACAAACACAACACTATTCGCTTATGCTGACGACCATTTGCATCCTTGTCTTGTCTGCCGTGTTCTTCATCAACGGGAAAATCCGTTCCGACATTGTGGCTCTTTGCGCGCTGGCCGCGCTGCTCATTTTCCAAATCCTGACGCCGGACGAAGCCCTTTCGGGCTTTTCCAACTCGGTGGTCATCATGATGATAGGGCTGTTCGTGGTGGGCGGGGCCATCTTCCAGACGGGGCTGGCCAAGATGATCAGCGCACGCCTCCTGCAACTGGCCGGCAAAAACGAACTGCGCCTGTTCATCCTGGTCATGCTGGTGACCGCCGCCATCGGCGCTTTCGTCAGCAACACCGGCACGGTGGCCCTGATGCTGCCCATCGTGGTCAGCCTGGCCGCCAACACCAACATGCACGCCAGCCGGCTGCTCATGCCCCTGGCTTTCGCCAGCAGCATGGGCGGCATGATGACCCTTATCGGTACGCCGCCCAACCTTGTCATACAGAACACGCTGGTGGGAGCCGGCTACGACGGGCTGTCGTTCTTCTCCTTCCTACCGGTGGGCCTGGTGTGCGTGGCCGTGGGCATCGTGGTGCTGCTCCCGCTCAGCAAACTCTTCCTCTCCAAGCAAAAGAAAGACGAAAGCGGCGGGAACGGGCATACGGGCAAGTCGCTCAAGGAACTGGTGAAAGAGTACGGCCTGTCCGACAACCTGTTCCGCCTGAAAGTGCCCGCCGACTCCCCGCTGAAAGGGAAAACCATCATCGAGCTGGACATCCACCACAAGTATGGCGTGAACATATTGGAGGTGCGCCGCGGCGACGCCTCGCAACACCGCTTCCTGAAGACCATCACCCAAAAGCTGGCCGGACCGGACACCGTGCTGCTGGCCGAAGACATCCTCTACGTGAAGGGGGAGATAGAACAGGTGAACGCCATGGCCGGCGACCATCGCCTGACCCTGCTGGACGGACGCACCACGGAAGAGGCGGCGCAGGCAGGAAAGTCGCTGGACTTCTACGATGTGGGCATCGCGGAAATCGTACTGATGCCTTCCTCGCGGCTGATCAACCGTACCATAAAAGAAGCCGGGTTCAGGGACAAATACAATGTGAACGTCCTGGGCATACGGCGCAAGACAGAATACCTGCTCCAGAAAATAGGCGACACCCGCATCCAGTCGGGCGACATCCTGCTGGTGCAGGGCACATGGAACAACATCTCGCGGTTGAGCAACGAGGACGAAGAGTGGGTGGTGCTGGGGCAGCCGCTGGACGAGGCGGCCAAGGTGACGCTGGACTACAAGGCCCCGCTGGCCGCCGCCATCATGCTGTTGATGGTAGCCATGATGGTGTTCGACTTCATCCCGGTGGACACCGTGACGGCCGTCATCATTGCAGGCCTGCTGATGGTGCTCACGGGCTGTTTCCGCAATGTGGAAGCGGCCTACAAGACCATCAACTGGGAGAGCATCGTGCTGATAGCCGCCATGCTCCCCATGTCGCTGGCCCTGGAAAAGACCGGCGCATCGTCTTTCATCTCCAACAGCCTGGTCAGCGGCCTGGGGACTTACGGCCCGTTGGCACTCATGGCGGGCATCTATTTCACCACCTCGCTGATGACCATGTTCATCAGCAACACGGCCACCGCCGTGCTGCTGGCCCCCATCGCCCTGCAGAGCGCGCAGCAACTGGGTGTCAGCCCCGTCCCGTTCCTTTTTGCCGTGACCGTGGCGGCCAGCATGTGTTTCGCGTCGCCCTTCTCCACGCCGCCCAACGCGCTGGTCATGCCCGCCGGGCAATACACCTTCATGGATTACGTCAAGGTGGGCCTGCCGCTGCAGATTATCATGGGCATCGTCATGATTTTCGTGCTGCCCCTGCTGTTCCCGTTCTGAGGAAACAAAAAAGCCGGCCCGCGCATCCCTGTCCTGCGCCGCCGGCTTCCGTTCATTCCAGTTCCCCGTGCCGCTCCAGCTCCTTGGCCTCGTTCCACAGGGCGTCCATCTCGCCCAGCGTCATGTCTTTCAGCGGGCGGCCCTGCCGGATGGAGTGTTGCTCCACGTAGTTGAAACGGCGGATAAACTTCCGGTTCGTGCGCTCCAGGGCATTGTCGGGGTTGATGTGGTAGAGCCTCCCGGCATTGATGACGCTGAAAAGGAAGTCGCCGAACTCGCCCGTCGCCTTTTCGTTATCCCCACCGGCCAGCTCGGCCTCCAGTTCGCCCAGCTCCTCGCGCACCTTGTCCCACACGTCCTCCTTCTGCTCCCAGTCGAAACCCACGTTGCGGGCCTTGTCCTGTATGCGGTAGGCCTTGATGAGCGCGGGCAGGGCTTCCGGCACGCCGCCCAGCACGCTCCTGTTGCCGTCTTTCTCCTTCAGCTTGATTTGTTCCCAGTTTTGCGTCACCTCGCCGGCCGTGTCGGCCTTCACCTCGCCATAGACATGCGGATGGCGGAATATCAGTTTGTCTGCCAACCGGTTGCACACGTCGGCAATGTCAAAGTCGTCCGTCTCGCTCGCTATTTTGGCATAGAAGCACACATGCAGCAGCACATCGCCCAGTTCCTTGCAGATGTTCGCCTTGTCGCCCTTCATCAGGGCGTCGCACAGCTCGAATGTTTCTTCAATCGTATTGGGACGCAGGCTCTCGTTCGTCTGCTTCCTGTCCCAGGGGCACTTCTCGCGCAGGGTGTCCAGCACATCAAGCAACCGCCCGAAAGCCTCCAGTTTTTCTTCTCTCGTATGCATCGTTCCGTTTACTTTTTAAAACAAGCTCTTGCAAAATTACATGAAAATTCGCCCACCGGCAAGGCTGCGGATGGCTTTTTGGCACAAGAAGCGTGAAAAACGCATCGCCTTTGCGTAATACCACGCCTGCCGCGCATCACTGTATTCAGGTATCCGCAAAAGGTATGGTGAAATTGACAAAACACGGGAAAACACAGACGAACAGGAGAAAAACCAAATCCTTGCCGGAAAAAGCAAAACGGCGCATCGCCATAGGGCTTGCGGCAATACCCGGAAACAAGTATCCGCAGGTATCCATTTTACTTGAACTTTGTGATTGCACGAACGGGAAACAAGCACCAACTTTGCACCACAAAATTGAAAGGACAATAAAACCAGGAAAGGAGAACAGTGAAAACGATTATCAGATTGTCATGCATCCTGCTGATGCTCATTGCGGGAAATCCCCTCACACAAGCACAACAACAGAAAAAGAATGAAGCCTTGATTTCAGGAAAGGTCATTGCCACGGATAACGCCATCATGGATTTTGCCACCATACAAATAAAAGGAACCTCGACAGGTACGCACCCGAACGAACAGGGCATCTACCATTTGCCCCTGACGCCGGGCACGCACACCCTGGTATTCAAGGCCACGGGCTATGCCACCGTGGAACGCCAGGTGAACGTACAGGCGGGCGAACGGCTGAAACTCAACGTGAAGATGCAACCCAAGGACATAGAACTGGCTGAGGTGAAGGTGGAGGCCAACCAGGTGAGCCGCATCAACCGTTCGGCTTTTAACGCCGTGGCGGTGGACCTCAAAGACATGGCCGGGCTGAACAAGAACCTGGCCGAGGTGCTGACCACCGTGCCGGGCGTCAAGCTGCGTGAAACGGGCGGCGTAGGCTCCGACATGCAGATCATGCTCGACGGCTTCTCCGGCCGGCACGTGAAGGTGTTCATCGACGGCGTGCCGCAAGAAGGGGCGGGGACGGCCCTCGACCTGAACAACCTGCCGGTGAACTTCGCCGAGCGCATAGAGGTGTACCGCGGCGTGGTGCCCGTGGGATTCGGGACGGACGCCATAGGGGGCGTGGTGAACATCGTCACCAACCAGCAGCGGCAGCGGTGGTTTGCCGATGCTTCTTACTCTTTCGGCTCGTTCAACACCCACAAGTCTTACCTCCGCTTCGGCCAGACACTTAACAAGGGATGGTTCTATGAGGTGAACGCCTTCCAGAACTATTCCGACAACAACTACTATATCAACAACTACGTGACCGAGTTCAGCGACGACGGCGTAACGGAAAGCACCGATGTAAACGACATCCGGCGTGTGAAACGCTTTAACGACCGCTTCCACAACGAGGCCGCGGCTGCCAAAATCGGAGTGGCTGACAAGTCGTGGGCCGACCGTCTGACGCTGGGCTTCACCTACACCCACTTCTACAAGGAAATACAGACGGGCGTGAAACAGTATATCGTGTTCGGGGAGAAGCACCGCCAGGGCTATTCTTTCATCCCCTCGCTGGAATGGCGCAAGAACAACCTCCTCACGGAAGGGCTGGACGTATCGGCCACCGTGAACTACAACCACAACATCACAAACAACATCGACACGGCCTCATGGAAGTATAACTGGCTGGGCGAACGGAAATACACCGGCAGCCCCGGCGAGCAGTCCAACCAGAACAACGAGCAGAAGAACACGAACTGGAACGGCACGTTCACGGCCAACTACCACATAGGGTCGGCGCATGCCTTCACCCTGAACCACGTGCTGAGCACGTTCCGCCGCACCACCCGCTCTTACGTGGACGGAAGCTCGAACCTTTCGGACTTCACCACCCCCAAACGGACGCGGAAGAACGTCACCGGGCTGTCTTACCGCTTCATGCCTTCCGAGAAATGGAACGCCACGGTGTTCGGCAAATACTACAACCAGTATAACGAAGGCTCCGTGTCGCAGAACGAAGACGGTATCGGCAACTACGTCTCATACAACCACCATACCAGCGCGGCAGGCTACGGGGCTGCGGGCACCTACTTCATCCTCAAAAACCTGCAGGCCAAGTTGTCGTATGAAAAAGCCTACCGCCTGCCCACCACCGACGAACTTTTCGGCGATGACGACCTGGAAGCCGGCAAGACCGACCTGCGCCCGGAGAGAAGCAACAACCTGAACTTCAACCTGAGCTACAACCCGCGTTTCGGCAAACACGGCCTCTATGTGGAGGGCAGCCTCATCTACCGCTACACGAAAGACTACATCCGCCGCGGGCTGGACGCTGTGGGCGGAATGAACTACGGCATCTACGAAAACCACGGGCGGGTGAAGACCAAGGGCTACAACGTATCCCTGCGCTACAACTACTCGCACTGGTTCGGCCTGGGCGGCACCTACAACAACATGAACGCACGCGATGACGAGAAGACGCTGGCCGAAGGCACATCGCAGTCGGCCCTCACCTACGGGCAGCGCATCCCCAACCAGCCTTACAGCTACGCCAATTTCGACGCCTCGTTCTACTGGCACGACCTGTTCGGCAAAGGCAACGTGCTCTCGCTCGTTTACGACAGCTACTACCAGCACGAGTTCCCGCTCTACTGGGAAGAGTTTGGCGACCCGACCACCAAACAGCGTGTGCCCACGCAGTTCTCGCACAACCTCACCCTGAGCTACGGCATAAAAGGCGGACGGTATAACTTCTCCTTGGAATGCCGCAACTTCACGGACGAAAAGCTCTACGACAACTACAGCCTGCAAAAGGCGGGACGTGCCTTCTACGGCAAGGTGCGGGTCTGTTTCGGAAAATAAAAGGCACACGGCATATTCACGTTTAACCAGTAAAACATCAATCAATAAAACATCAACAACATGAACAAAAACATCTTTACGTGGGCGATTGCTGCCGCCCTCTGCGCCCAAGGGGGGCTGACTTCCTGCAGCGACGACGAGAATAACAACGGCGGAGGCGGATCGAATACACCGGGGATTAGCCGGTATGTCATTGCCGCCGCAACAGAATCTGGCGATGGCGGCACTTACCTCGTCACCAGCGAATCCCTCGACGAAGGCAGCGTCACCATCATTAACAACGGAACTGAAACAGACGATGCAGCCTATTGGGTTTTCCACGGCGAAAACTACCTGTTCAGCCTGCAATACAACCAAGGTTCGCAGGGAACGGCTTACTCGTTCACCCTGAACGTGAGTGAGGACAGCACCGTCAGCGTGCAACAGTACAAGACTTACACGTTCAACCGTGTAACGACCGTGGGCACGTGGGGTGACAACATCATCACGGCCTCCACAAACGACGGCACGGTGGAAACTGACGATGAGGGGAACTACGCCCAATACCTGTTCTTCAACTACCTGAACGTGAACACGGGAAACACCACGACCGCCTATAAGAACGCCGAGAACTTCTTGGGTAACGGCGAGACCGTCACCTTCTCCGGCTTCGTGGAAGCCAACGGAAACCTCTATACCTCGGTGATTCCCATGGGTATGAGCCTCTACGGTGTGAACACGTACCCCGAACTGATTTCCGACCCTGAACTGGTGGCCGAAAGCAGCGGCGGTTCGAACAGCGCGTCTTACGATGCCGGCGAAATCCCGTCCACACAATACCCCGACAGTGCTTTCATAGCCATCTATAGCGGAGACAGCTTCGATGAGACACTCACTATCGTCCGCACCGGAAAAATCGGCTTTGCCAGCGGACGCTACCGCTCGCAATACTACCAGACCATCTGGGCGGCCGACAACGGCGACCTCTACGTGTTCTCTCCCGGTTACGGCCGCACGTTCACTTCTTCGGACGACCTGAAGAAAGTGACCGGCGTGCTGCCCTCCGGCGTAATGCGCATCAAGGCCGGCGAAACGGAGTTTGACGCCAGCTACGGTACGGACGGCGTAGTGAACATTGAAGAGCTGGGCAACAAAAACCCGATGTTCCGCTGCTGGCACATCACGGAGGACTATTTCCTGCTGCAAATGTACAGCGAAGGCGCGTCAAACATGTCTGGAACCTCTGCACCCCGCAAGGAACTGGCAGTGTTCAAGGGCGAGACGGGAGAGTTGAACGTAGTGACGAGCGGACTGCCCGATGAAACATACATATCCTCGTTCGGTACCCCGTATAGTGAAAACGGCGTGGCTTACATCCCCGTAACGACCACCGACGGCAATTCGCCCGCCCTCTACAAGATAGATCCCGAAACGGCTTCGGCCACGAAAGGGCTGACCATCGTGACCGATGCAGTGGATGCCGTGGGCAAACTGACTTCTTTCTGAAGAACGGGATTTTGACATGAGAAAGGTCTTTTCAAAACTCCACCTTTGGCTCTCCGTCCCATTCGGGCTCATCATCAGCGTAGTCTGCCTTTCCGGGGCAGCGCTGGTTTTCGAGCAGGACATCACCCAGGCACTGCACCCGGAAATCTACCGGGTGCAGGCGCCGGCGGGGAACGGCACGCCACTCCGCCCGTCGGAGATGGCCTTGCGCATCAGGGCACAGGTGGCGGACTCGCTGCGGCTTTCCTCACTGCTCGTTTCCGGTAACCCGGAAGAACCCTGCATGGCCGGTTTTGAGAACACGGGGCGGCAGACCCTGAGCGTCAACCCCTATACGGGAGAGACCAACGGCTGGACACAAAGCTACCCTTTCTTCCAGACGATGCGCAAACTGCACCGCTGGCTGATGGACGCCCCGGCACAACGGGGGGAGGCCACGGTAGGCAAAAGGGTGGTGGGCATTGCGACAATCGTCATGGTGGTCATCCTGCTGACAGGACTGATACTCTGGATTCCGCGCACCGGGAAAGCCCTGAGAAACCGTCTCACCGTGAGTTGCACCAAAGGCTGGCGGCGGTTCTGGTTCGACAGCCACGTGTCGCTCGGCTTTTATGTCACGTTGCTCCTGCTGATCATGGCCCTGACGGGGCTGACCTGGTCGTTCGGGTGGTACCGCACGGCTGTTTACGGCCTGTTCGGCGGCCATGAGGAACAAACGGCAAGAACCGCCTCCGCACCGGAAACGGCACACCACGGACAACAGGGACAGGGACGGCAGGGCCAACGGCAAGGCAAGGACAGGGAAAACACCGGACGGCAAGGAGGACGGCACAACGCGGAAGCGGCTCCCTTCGACTATGCCGTATGGGACAACGCGTTGGAAGAAACGGTGCGGCTCTATCCCACCTATAAGAGCATCAAACTGGGGACAAGGGAAATAGAAGTGGCACCAGACCCTGATGCCAACCTGCGCCAGACCGACAAGCTGCAGTTCGACCCGCACACGGGGAAGATTGTGAACATCGTGCGCTACCAAGACGTGCAGGCATCACAGAGGCTGAGGGGGTGGTTCTATGCCCTGCATACCGGCAGCTGGGGCGGAATGCTCACCAAGGTGCTCTATTTCCTGGCCGCGTTCATCGGCGGCATTCTTCCGCTCAGCGGCTACTACCTGTGGTACAAACGGACACGCACAGCCCGGAGGAACAAGCGCAGGCCGTAAAAAGCAGAAGAACGCTCACGACAAAGAAAAAAGCCGTCCCCTTTCATTCCCGCCGTCAACCGGCAGGCAAGGATGAAAGGGGACGGCCTTTTTTTGTTTTTTTACAGACGGACTTTCTGTTTGGACTTCTTCGACTCGTTGTGCAGGCGGTCGAGCGCCGTCACCACATAGGTGTACTTGCGGCTGCCGTCCTCATAAGGAAGTTTGTAGAACGTATAGGGCGTGATGGCCACGATGTTCTCTGCATAGTCCAGGTTTACCGGTTCGCCTTCCTCGAAACGGTAAACCACATAACGGCTGGCACGGTCCATCTCGCCTTTTCCTTTCGGTTCGCGCCAGAAGAGCATGTAGCCGTCCTTGGTCCACAACGTGGTCAGTTTGCGCACCTTCTTCGGCCGTTTGCGGTCAATCCAGGGCATCTCCGGCTGCAAGGCCGGATAGCGGTGATAGTAGCTGCGCAGCATCGTGCCGTAATTTCCCTTATTGTCCACCACGGCCTTGGCATACCACTGGCAGCTGCCCTCGATGTTCGGCAACGAACGTTGCAGGGCCATCTTGCGCTCCATCTGGTGTTTCTGCGGATTGGCAGGGTCGGCTTTGGCCACCGTGCGGTCCACATCCTGCCCCACGATGAGCGGCCGGGCGGAGGCATGCTCGCTCCACCAGCGTATCAACGTTTCGTAGTCGGCCGTAGGATGGCCTATCTCCCAATATATCTGCGGAATGTTGTAATCCACCCAGCCTTCGTCCACCCACTTCAGCACATCGGCATACAGGTCGTCATAGTTCTGCAGTCCGCGCGTGTTGCTGCCCGACACGGGGTCGCTGCCCAGGTTGCGGTAGATGCCGAAAGGAGACACGCCGAACTTTACCCACGGCTTGACGGTGTGGATGCACTCGTACAGCTGGCGGATGAAACGGTTCACGTTGTCGCGCCGCCAGTCATCACGGTCCATACCGTTGCCGTAGCGGGCATAGGTGCGGTCGTCCGGAATGGGCAACCCCTTTTCGGGATAAGGATAGAAATAGTCATCGATGTGGATGCCGTCCACGTCATAACGCACTAGGATGTCGGTCACCACGTTGCAGATGTAGTCGCGGTTCTCCGGTATGCCGGGATCCATAATCAGCTGGCCGCCATACTCAAAGTA
Source organism: uncultured Paraprevotella sp. (assembly GCA_964528135.1). Lineage (GTDB taxonomy): Bacteria > Bacteroidota > Bacteroidia > Bacteroidales > Bacteroidaceae > Paraprevotella. The sequence goes on from CAZGSE010000001.1 coordinate 22,204, forward strand.
GCGTTCGGGATGCTGAAAGTAGGGGTGCGTCTTGGACAGTTCCTTGGTGCCTTTCGTCTTGGCACGGTAAGGGTTGATCCAGGCATGCAGTTCCATGCCCCGTGCATGGCACTGGTCGATCATCCACTGCAAAGGGTCCCAGTAGGGCGAGGGAGGCGTGCCCTGCCGGCCGGTCAGGTAGCGGCTCCACGGTTCGAAACTGCTGGCATAAAGCGCATCGAATTCCGGGCGCACCTGAAACAGGATGGCATTGATGCCGCATCTGCCCAGCTCGTCCAGCTGGGCGGACAAGGTGCGCTGCATCTCGGCCGTGCCCATCCCCATGAACTGGTAATTCACACATTGTATCCACGCCCCGCGGAACTCGCGCTTGGGCGACAGTTGGGCCCACAGTCCGAGACCGTAGAACCACAACAACAAAAGAGTAAGTGACCTTATTTTCATCGTGTCTGTTGTTTCTAATGCGGGCAAAGATAGTACAAAAAAGCGAGAAACCGGGGCAATTCGCGGGAATATGACGGGGCATCCCTCATACCCTTCCGGCAGCCTGTTGCGGATAGTGCAAGTTGGCTTCGGTAATCCGCTCCAACACCTCGCGCAGGTATTTCGCGGCTTCCCAACGGGCCATGGGCAGGTCCTGCAACAAATAATTGCCGCAGTCGCGCGGCGTGGCTCCCGGCACCTCTCCCTCATAGCCGGCAATGAAACGGAAGGTCTCTTTCATCAGCTCCACGATGTCGGCCGACTGCAGGTCGCCCTTCAGCAGCAAATAGTTGCCCGTAAGACACCCCATGGGTCCCCAATACACAATCCTGTCCGCCCACAAGGGGTGGTTGCGCAAGTAAGTGGCAGCCAGATGCTCGATGGTGTGCAACGCCCCCTGCCCCAAAGCCGGTTCGCGGTTCGGTTCTTTCATGCGGATGTCGAAAGTGGTCACCACTTCGCCCCCCACCTCGTCCTTACGGGAAACGTAAATGCCGCGCAACAGGTGGATATGGTCTATCGTAAAACTCGGAATCTTCTTCATCATCGGTCTAAATGTTATATTTCATAAATGTCCCTCCTTACAATGAAGAGGGCAGGTGCTCCAGGAACGACCGCACAACACCAAACGAACGGTCGGCCATCGTCTCCCAAAAGTTTTCATACTGCTCCCAGTGGGCATCGGCACCCGGTGTGTCGCTGATGATGCGGAAACTGATGAACGGCACATGGTAGAGAAGGCACACCTGGGCAATGGCACCCGACTCCATATCGACGGCCAGCCCATCGGGGAATTTCTCCTTGATGGCCTCCAGTTCGCTGCGGTCGGTGACGAAACGGTCGCCGCTGCAAATCAGTCCCGTATGGACAGGAGTGGCAGATGCCAACGCGGCCGCAGCCTCCACCAGACGGGCATCGCATGCAAAACGGGGTGGAAGCCCCTGCACCTGCCCATAGGCATTGCCCACGCCGCACCACACATCATGGTAGGCCACTTCCGCGGCAGCCACCACTTCCATCACCCCAATCCGGGCATCAATGCCTCCGGCCACACCGGTGCTGACCACCGCATCCGGCCGGATGCGGCCTATCAGTTCGGCTGCCCCTACGGCAGCATTCACCTTGCCGATGCCGCATTCCATTATATATAAGGTGTTGCCGCCCAACTGCCCTACGGTATATTCAAACATTCCCTGCCGCTCCATACGCCCGCCTTCTATCAGCCGGGCCAGTTGTTCGCGCTCCGCGCTCATGGCGGCAATGATTCCTATTTTCATTTTATCCCTCCTTTTTCCAATAAATCCATTATATAAAAAGAATCCCGCGCTACGGGCGGCATATTATCCCCTGTGGCACTCTTCCCATAACCGTTATTCCGGTTTCAAGCCATCAGTAACGCCTTGCCGTCAGTTCGGCAATCTTCACAATGGTCATCATGGCTTTCTCCATGCTCTGCACCGGTACAAACTCATGCCTGCCGTGGAAATTCAACCCTCCGGCAAAGATATTCGGACAAGGCAAGCCCTTGAACGACAGTTGTGCACCGTCCGTCCCGCCGCGGATAGCCCGTATGCGGCATTCTACCCCTACGGCCTCCATCGCCTCGCGGGCTATGTCAATGACGTGCATCACCGGCTCCACTTTCTCGCGCATGTTATAATACTGGTCATGGATTTCCACGATGACGGTCTCCGGCCCGTAGGTTTCATTCAACTGTCCGGCCAGAGCCTGCATGCAGGCCTTGCGGGCCTCGAACTTACTGCGGTCGTGGTCGCGTATGATGTAAGTGAGCACCGTTTCCTCCACCGTCCCCTTCATGCCGGTGAGGTGGTAAAAACCCTCATAGCCTTCCGTAGCCTCTGGCGTCTCGCCCGCCGGCAGCAGACGGATGTAATCGGCCGCCACGCGCATGGAGTTCAGCATCTTGCCTTTGGCATATCCGGGATGCACATTCAACCCCTTTACCCTGACCCGCGCAGAAGCCGCGTTGAAGTTTTCAAACTCCAGTTCGCCCACCTCACCGCCGTCCATCGTATAGGCCCACTCACAACCGAACTTGGCCACATCGAACAACCGGGCACCCATCCCGATTTCCTCGTCGGGGTTGAACCCCACCCGGATTGTCCCATGCTCGATTTCCGGATGCCGGATCAGATAATCCATGGCCTGCACGATTTCGGCAATGCCGGCCTTGTCGTCCGCCCCCAACAGGGTATGGCCGTCCGTCACAATCAGGTCCTCGCCCACATGGGCCAACAGTTCGGGGAAACGTTCAGGGGAGGTCACGATGCCCTCGGCTGCCGACAGTACAATGTCTGTCCCGTCATACTGTTCCACGATGCGGGGCTTCACCCCCTTTCCGCTGCAATCCGGCGATGTGTCAAGATGGGCGATGAAACCAATGACGGGCACTTTGCGGCAAGTATTGGCCGGCAAGGTGGCATACAAATAACCATGTTCGTCCAACGATACGTCTTCCAGCCCCACGTCCTCCAGTTCCTGCGCCAAGTAGCGGGCAAAGACCAACTGTTTTTCCGTACTCGGACATCCGTTGCTTTCTTCACTGGACTGGGTGTCAAAACCCACATACCTTAAAAATCGTTCTACCAATTCCATAACTAAAAACAGAGGTATAAATGTCTTTGTAAAATTAATCATTCCCATGCAGCTGCGCAATAAAACCGGACTTTTTTCAAGGTTCTTTTATGTTATACAGCAGAAAAAATCTGTTCTCCCGCATTTTACCTCCGCTATTCTTTGAGGAAATTTGTTTTTGTTGTAAATTTGACACCGAACTATTAGCCTTACCACATGATGAAAGCCATGAAGAAAACGACAATCTGGTTTTTCAGTTTAGGAATCGCTTGCCCGGCCATGTTCGGACATACGACGGATGCAATGGCAGCCTCGAAGCTGTCCGACAAACAGGAAGAACAAGCCACTGCAAGTGCGACATCTCCCACAGAAGGTGTCATCACACATACTTTCGTGGAAGAAAAAGCCATGCAACAGGACCTGTTGCAGATGCTGGCCCGCTCGCTCCAATATGCCCAAGGCATCTGGCAGGAATGCGATTCCAATAGCCGTGGCGAAGCCTGCGGATATTTCCGGGGCTACAGTGCCGGACAAAGCAACGAGGACGGGGTGCGCACGAACGCAGACTTCGCCATGATCTGTGCTTTCCTTTATAAATATGCCAAAGGGAAAACAGAACTGCCACAAGGCATCACGTGGGAGCATGTGAGGGACATGGCCACAAAAGCCCTGACGTTCGGCTATTCCACCCATAAGGCCAACCGGCTGAAAACAACCACAGACGGCAAATACTGGGGTTCGACCGGCAAGAACGACAATGTTTGGGAAAGTTCGCTCTGGACTGCCTCACTGGCCTATGCGGCCTACTTCCTGGACCACGAACTTGATGACAACCGGAAACGCTGCATCTATCAAATGATCAAGGCCGAATGTAACTATGAACTTGAACGGGACATCCCCACGGGATACGCCGGGGACACGAAAGCCGAGGAAAACGGATGGGAGACAAACATATTGGCTTGTGCCCTGGGACTGTATCCGGACGATCCGCTGGCCGCGGAATGGTTCGGGCGGCTGAGGCAATTCGCCATCAACTGCTACTCCCAAGCCGACGATGCACAAGACAGCACGGTAATTGATCCGGACTATGACAATACGACCGTGCGCGACCTGTACATCGGAAAGAACCTGTACGACGACTACACCCTGCAGAACCACAACTATTTCCATACATCATACCAAAACGTGGTGATGCAAGAACTCGGAGAATCCGCGCTGGCCTTGAAGCTGTTCCAGGGCGACCGGCAGAAATGGAAAACCAACGCCCTCATGCACAACAACCGGAAAGTCCTGCACGAAGTGCTCTACCAACTGGCATTGGCAGACGGCGAACTGGCCATGCCGAACGGCAACGACTGGAGCATGTTCTTGTATGACCAAATCACGAGCTACACGACAGCCGCCTGCTTCCTGCGCGATCCCGCGGCCCTTATGCTGGAAAACCTTGCCTACAAGAACATCAAGGCGCGGCAAAGTACCACTACGGACGGCAGCTGGCTGCTGAACAGCGACATCGGGCCGCGCCGCATGGGCGTGCAGGGGCACCGTGTGATGATGACTTATCTGATGCACGAACTGGCCTCCACAACCGACTTGCAGCCGATGGACTGGGACACATTCAGCAAAGCGCACGAAACCGCACGGCTCTTCACCTCGCAGAACATCGTACGGGCAAACACCGCAGAACGTTTCAGCGTATTCTCTTGGAGCGAAGGCCTGAGGAGCTACACGGGATACATCGCTGCCAATGTTCCGGACCGGAACAAAATCATCGTACCCTACAAAGCCAATAACACAGGAAACATCATAGGATGGTACACCGTGGAAGGCAAAAAGACTGACGCCGTGCCTGTCTGCAATGGCATCTATGACCTAAAGGGAAACAGTTATACCATGAACGGCCAACTGTTCACCAACGAAGGCAGTCTGGAAAACCACTTCACCCTCTACTCCACGCCGGGAAACGCATTCATCTACATGGACTACGTGACAGGCAAAACCGAAGGTACCATCACCGGTGAACGGGGCGGACTGACCGCCATCAGCACGGATCCTTTCACCAAGGAAGAACGTACCCTGTACTACACCCAAGGCCACTTGGAAACAGATGGCCGCCAGACCAGCTGCCTGAAAGGCAATTGGGTGAACATAGACAACGCCGTAGGTATCGTGACCACACAACAGGACAACACCGTAGCTTTTGGTGACCGTGAGCTGAACAGTTCCATCCATCTGGCCAAACTCTATCCGTCCTATTCCGATGCCCGACGACCTTTTGTGCCCGGAAGCATGATAGACCGCAGACAAATCATCTATTACAGCAATGTCAGCGCTGCCACCACGGCACAACTGGCCGAACGTGCCCAATCGCTGGCGGAAAAAGTGCCGGAGGGCTGGAACGGGCTGATAGCCTACGACCCTGACGGAACAGGTTACTTGTTGCTCAGCAACTACTGCGGAGCGGAGGTTTGTACACTGGAAAACCTCATGACGGACGAAGGGGCTCCCGTATTCATGGAAACCACCACAGTCACTCCGGAAGGCTCCAGCGCCACATTCCGGTGTACCCCCCGCCACAGCATCTCCACTCCCCTGCGCATCTTTGTGCGCAACGGCAACCTGCGCGCACGGCTCGCGGAAAATGACTCTTGTTGCATATACCTTTATAACAACAGCCGGAAAAAACAAAAGGCGCAAGTCATCTTGTTGCATGAGGGAAAGAAATGGAACATACCGGTCAGCCTGCGTCCGGGGAAAAGCATTGCAACGGGCATCCGCAATGGGAATATCTTTCAAGACACTATCCAACATTGACCATCATTATGACCTGACTGAAATTGAGTAGGAGGGAAACAAGCTGTTTTCTTCCTACTTCCATTTTCATAGGCTTCCAATACCACGGCATGCGCTTTCGGCATTGTCGCTGTACGGTTTGCGTCCTTTCGAAAGCAACAAGGAATACATTGTCCCTGGAGGCTTGTCATACAGTAATATGGTCTTCCCATCTACTTTTCACATTAAGAACTACTCTAAGGATTTGTCTTGCCATACATGTTCGTGCAGACATAACGAAAAACTCCCCTGCAGGTGCCATCCAACGACCCTGCAAGGGAGTTATCTCCTTTTTAGAGTATTCCACCAGAAAACTACTCTTTCATCAAGAAAGCCTTGAAATCGGCAAAGTTCCGACTTATGGAAATACTCTTTTTCTCTCCTTTCATGAAAGCGGCCAGTTTTTCAGGAACAATGACAGGCTCACCTATAATATCCTCCACCGTTGACTTAAACTTGGCCGGATGCGCCGTTTCCAGGAACACACCGCATTCCCCTTCGTGCAAACCTTCACAAAGTGCGCGGAATCCACATGCGCCATGCGGGTCGAGCAGATAACCCGTCTGCGCATAACAGTCTTTCACCGTCTGGGCAATCTGGACATCCGTATAAGTGGCACCGCTAATTTCGGCCAAAACGGCCGCATGGCTGCCCTTGTAAAGGTCATAAATGCGGGCAAAGTTGCTAGGATCGCCCACGTCCATGGCATTGGCTATTGTCTGCACAGACGGACGCGGATTGTAAGTTCCCGTCTGCAGATAGTTATAGAAAATGTCATTGGCATTGTTGGCCGAAATGAACCGTTTCACGGGCAGTCCCATCGCCTTACCGAACAAGCCGGCCGTGATATTGCCGAAGTTGCCACTAGGCACGCAGACCACCAGTTGCCCGGCCTTACCCGCCTTTTTCATCTGTGCATAGGCATAGAAGTAATAAAAGGCTTGGGGTAGGAAGCGGGCCACGTTGATGGAGTTGGCAGAGGTCAGCTTCATGTGACGATTCAGTTCCTCGTCCATGAAGGCATTCTTCACCAAGGCCTGGCAGTCATCGAACACACCATCCACTTCCAAAGCGGTAATATTCTGTCCCAACGTCGTGAACTGGCACTCTTGAATGGCACTCACTTTCCCTTTCGGGTAGAGAACATAGACATGAATGCCCTCTACTCCCAGAAAACCGTTGGCCACGGCACTGCCCGTGTCACCGGAAGTGGCTACCAACACATTCACCTGCCGGTTGCCCTCCTGTTTAATGAAGTAGCCCAACAGACGGGCCATGAACCGTGCGCCCACGTCCTTAAAGGCCAAAGTGGGACCATGAAACAATTCCAAAGAATAAATATTGTCCGTCACTTTCACCACCGGACAGTCGAAACTCAGCGTATCATACACTATCTGTCTCAAAGTGTCGGCCGGGACATCCTCGCCGAAAAACGCATCGGCCACCTTGTAAGCTATCTCTTGGAAAGAAAGGTCCTGAATCCCGTTGAAGAACTCTTCCGGAATACGCTTTATGGTCTCCGGCATAAACAGTCCTTTGTCGCTTGCCAGACCTTTCACCACGGCTTCATGCAACGTGACACGGTCGGCCTTGCCGTTCGTACTATAGTACTTCATATCTGTTGTCCATCATTAATGTTTCATAAACTCGCGAATAAACTCGTCCCCGCGAAGCAAGCCATAACTGCCCGCACGGGCTGCATCTTCATCGAACGTCTGCACACCATCCGGCTCAATGCCCGGATAATAAATGGCGAAAGGCACCGGATCGGCGGTATGGGTGCGGTGGGCACAGGGTGTCGGATGGTCGGGCAGGATGGCCACAGCCACCGGTTCCTCCCAATCTTTCACTGCCTCCAGAATCGGCCCCACAGCACGGCGGTCCAAGTTCTCTATCGTTTGCAGTTTCAATTCCACATTTCCGTCGTGTCCGGCTTCATCGCTGGCTTCCACATGCAGATACACGAAGTCGCCGTCGCGCAAGGCCTCTATGGCCGCCTGCGCCTTACCTTCATAGTTCGTATCATACAAGCCTGTGGCTCCCTCCACGTCAACCACCTGCAATCCAGCATAACGGCCGATGCCGCGCATCAGGTCCACTGCTGTAATCACGGAGCCTTTGCGAATCTGCGGGAAAGTCACGGTCAGCGGCGTCATGGCCGGACGGTACCCACCGCCCCAAGGCCATATACTGTTGGCCGGATCCTGTCCTTCTTTCCGCCTGCGGAGATTCAGCGGATGACCAGCCAGCAGTTGTTGCGACTCCAAGATGAGCCGGTTCAACAGGTCTGCCGTTTCCTGCGCCTCAGGCACTTCTGCCCGCACCATACAGTCGCGGAAAGGAGTTCCCGGCACATCGTGAGGAGGCGTGCACAGCAAATGTTTATTCCCCCCCTTGATGACCAGCAGGTGACGATACTGCACCCCAGTGTAGAAATGGACGTGGTCGTTGCCCAGTTTTTCCTGCAAGAAACGCACCAGCACATCTGCATCCTCGGTTTCGAGCCGCCCGCAGGAATGGTTTTTTATTTTCCCGTCTTCTATGCAAATCAGATTGCAACGCAGTGCCAAGTCGTCCGCTCCGAGTTCCACTCCGATACTGGCGGCTTCAAGAGGTCCACGCCCCTCATATACCTTATTTTGGTCGTAACCCAAGATAGAAGAATTGGCCACTTCGCTACCGGGATGGAACCCTTCGGGCACGGTCTGCAACAGTCCGCTACGCCCCATGCGGGCAATCCGGTCCATATTCGGGGTGTCCGCGTACTGCAACAGCGTTTTGCCGCCCAAGGCCGGGACTTTCCAGTCGGCCATCCCATCCCCCAATATAATAATGTGTTTCATATTCTTGCGTTCTCTTTCTACCTACCGTTAAACATTCGCCACGCTCATAATGTCGGCAAACACACCTGCCGCCGTTACTCCCGCTCCGGCTCCATAGCCTTGTATGAGCATAGGATATTCCTTGTAGCGCTCTGTGGTCAGCAGGATGATGTTGTTCGAGCCTTCCAGATTGTAAAAAGGATGCTCCTGCCCCACTTCACAGAGTTCTACACAACCGTGTCCGTCCGCATAACGCGAGACGAAACGCCAACGTTTGTGCTCTTTCTCCAACTTTTGCCGCCGGCGTTCAAAGTCCGCATCCAACAAAGGCAGTTCTTTCCAGAACTCTTCCAGCGAACCTTCGAAGAACGATTCCGGAACGAACAGACGTTTTTCCACATCAGCCTGCTCGATGGCATAACCGGCCTCACGGGCCAAGATCACCAACTTGCGGATGACGTCCTTACCGCTCAAATCCACCCGCGGGTCGGGTTCGCTGTAACCTTCCTCTTTGGCCAGCCGCACGGTCTCACTGAAGGGGACATCAGCCGAAATCTTGTTGAAGATGAAATTCAAGGTACCACTCAGCACGGCCTCAATCTTCAGAATCTTGTCACCGCTGTTGAGCAGGTCGTTAATGGTACGTATGATGGGAAGTCCGGCCCCGACGTTCGTCTCGAAAAGGAACTTCACCCCTTTCCGGCGCGCTGTGGCCTTCAATTTCTTATAAGTGGCATAGTCCGAAGAGGCCGCCGTCTTGTTGGCCGCCACCACAGAGATGTTGTTTTCCAGGAACTCCTGATACAACCCGGCCACCTCCGCGCTGGCGGTGCAATCCACGAACACGGAGTTGAAGATGTTCATGCCGATGACTTCATCGCGCAACCGCTTCAGGTCGTTCGGCGCACTGTTAACCAGCTGTTCCCGGCAATTATCCAGACTGATGCCTTTGCGGTCGAACATGGCGTTATGGCCGCTGGCTATGCCCACGACTTTCAGTTTCAGCCCACGTTCTTTCATCAGCTTGTCGCTCTGTCGGGCCAATTGGGAGATTAGGCTCCCGCCCACTGTGCCCACACCACAGAGGAACAGGTTCAGCACTTGGTATTCAGAAAGGAAGAAACTGTCGTGAATGACATTCAGGGTCTTGCGCAGGTACAGGCCGTCCACCACAAAGGATATGTTCGTCTCCGAAGCCCCCTGGGCACAGGCTATCACGTTGATGCCGCTGCGGCCTAATGTGCCGAACAGTTTTCCGGCAATGCCCGGCGTGTGTTTCATGTTTTCTCCCACGATGGCCACTGTGGCCAGTCCGCTCTCCGCCATCATGCGGAACATCGCACCGGTCTCTATCTCCTTGGCAAACTCGGCGTTCAACACTTCGCAGGCCGCTCCAGCGTCTTCGTCACGCACGCCGATGGACGTGCTGTTTTCCGATGATGCCTGCGACACGAGGAACACGCTGATACCATTGTTGGCCAGTGCCGAAAAAATGCGGCGGTTCACACCGATGACACCCACCATCGACAGGCCGGACACCGTGATCAGCGACGTCCCGTTGATGCTGGATATGCCCTTGATGGGCTTCTGGTCGCCCACGACATTCTGCCGGATGATGGTTCCGCGTCCTTCGGGATTAAACGTATTCTTTACCAGTATGGGGATGTTTTTCACGCACACCGGATAGATGGTGGGGGGATAAATCACCTTCGCACCGAAGTTGCACAGCTCCATGGCCTCCACGTAGCTCAGTTCGTTGATAGTGTATGCCGTGGAAATCACTTTCGGATCGGCCGTCATGAAGCCGTCCACATCGGTCCATATTTCAAGCATGGAAGCATCCAAGGCCGCTGCGATGATGGAGGCGGTATAATCCGAACCGCCACGCCCCAGGTTTGTCACTTCGCCCGAATCGGCATCCGTGGAGATGAACCCCGGCACCAACGCCACTTTCGGCAGGCCGGCAAATGTCTTGCGCACCAGTTCGTTGGTCAGTTCCGATGCCAGCAACTGCTGTCCGGACTTGATTTCCGTCTTGATGAACTGCCGGGAGTCGTAACATCTTGCCCCATCGATCAAAACGGCAGCGATGTGCGATGAGATGCGCTCACCGTAACTGACGATGGCCGCCGAAGTCTTCGGCGACAGGTCACGGATCAGGTACACACCTTGGAAAATGCTTTTCAACTCATCCAACAGGGCATTTACGGTCTCCAGCAGGTGTGTCCGCCGCTCCCCGGCCGGAATCACCGCGTTCACCATGTCACGGTGGCGGGCAGCGATTTCCTCGAATTCCGACTGATAGGACAAGACACCGCCCACCGCCAGCTGGGCGGTGCGGATCAGCTTGTCCGTTATGCCTCCCAAGGCGGACACTACCACGATGACAGGCTCTTTCTCAGCCTCAACAATCTTCTTTACATTCAGAATACTCTCTACGGAACCTACGGATGTTCCTCCAAACTTTAATACTTTCATGTCTTCGTTCTATGGCATCAGACCTCCTCACATACGGGCTAACAACACCCGCCCTGACAGCCCGGAGGCCATGATACGTTGAAATAGTCTGTTGATAATAGCAGGCACAAAAATAGCAATTATTTGTCTAAAACATCTTAGCGAACTAAATTTAATTTGTATTTTTGCCTAATAAATCATCAGAAACAAGCATACGCACAATGACAAAAAAAATAATTCTTGCCCTTTCCATACTGGTTTTCATCCTCAGCCCGGCTTGGGCCGACTGGAACGGCTATGGCACGGAATCCGTCACCACCGCCGGCCGCTGGCGCGACTACAAACGCCATTCCTACTTCGGGCTGCGCTTTGGTTTGAACATTCCCACCCTGCGCTACAAAGGAACCGGCGGTACGGCACAGACCAACCCGCTGCCCCGCTACCACATCGGCCTGTTGTATGGCAACAAACTGGGGGACGGCCTGCCTTTCTTCTTGGAATCCGGACTGGTTTACACCGAGAAAGGAACGGAAATCGAAGCTACGGCAGAAACCGGTTTGCGAAAATGCTACCTGAGATACCTGGAAATCCCCATCGTGCTCAAATATAAGCTGGACACCCGCATCGACGACCTGACCGTGCAGCCTTTCTTCGGCGGCTTCATGGCCATAGGGATTAACGGGGAAACCAAGGACTATACGGACCGCACGAAGTACAACCCTTTCGGCTCAAGCCGTTACAAACGTTTCGATGCCGGCATACGCCTGGGATGCGGACTGGCCTACCAGAATTTCTACTTTGAGATGGGGTATGACATCGGCTTGTTCAATATCGCCGGGCGGCACTACACCGACTACAATTACGACAACTTCGACGGGCGCATCCGCACCGGCAACTTCACCATGTCGCTGGGCGTTGACTTCTGACAAACCGGCACATCCCGTGCAAGTCCTTGTAAATCTCTACGTTTTATCGTTCCTGATATTTTTATTTCCCCAGATAGGCCGCCGCAGCTTCCGCACAACGCTCGCCATCGATGGCCGCCGAAACGATACCGCCTGCGTAGCCTGCCCCCTCGCCGCACGGAAACAGTCCCTGCAGACGGACATGCTGCAGGGAAGCGGCATCGCGTACGATACGCACGGGGGCTGAAGTGCGGCTCTCCACGCCCAACATAAGGGCTTCATTGGTCAGGAAACCATGCGAAGAACGCCCGAAGCTGCGGAAAGCCTCCGCCAGCCGTCCGCCGATGAAGGCGGGCAACCAGAAATGCAACGGCGACGACACCACACCGGGGGCATAGGACGTAGGGGGCAGGTCGTAACTCAACCGTCCGTCCACAAAGTCGGCCATCCGTTGCGCCGGAGCCGTCTGGCGGCAGTTTCCCTGCCGCCAGCATTGCCGTTCCAACGCTTCCTGAAAGAACATCATCGCCAGCGGATGCGACGTATCGGCCTGCACGCCGTCCATGGCCATGAACCCGGCCAGCGACGGTTCTTCCAGGTCTTCGGGATGCAGTTCCACCACCATGCCGGAGTTGCTCCACCTGCCCCCGCGGTTGCTGGGCGACATGCCATTCACCACAATCTGCTGCGGGCCGCTGGCCGCCGGAACCACAAAACCGCCGGGACACATACAAAAGCTGTAAACACCGCGACCTTCCACCTGGCGCACAAAGCTATACTCAGCCGCCGGCAGGTATTTGCCGCGCCCCTCCCGGTTGTGATACTGTATCCGGTCGATGAGTTGCGAGGGATGCTCCAGCCTTACGCCCACAGCCAGCCCCTTGCTTTCCATCTCCACGCCCCGGCTATACAAATAGCGGTAAACGTCACGGGCCGAATGCCCCGTGGCCAGAATCACCGGGCCGTGGAACGTCCGCCCGTCCTGCGTCACGATGCCGGAAACCCGGTCATCCTTGGCCAGCAGGACGTCCATACGGGTTTCAAAATGCACTTCCCCGCCGCAATCCAGTATCGTCTTGCGCATGTTTTCGATGATCCGCGGCAGTTTGTCCGTACCGATATGCGGATGGGCATCCTGCAGGATGGACGTGTCCGCGCCGTGCTGGCAGAACACGCTCAGTATTTTTTCCACATTGCCGCGTTTCTTGCTGCGGGTGTACAGTTTCCCGTCGGAGTAAGCCCCGGCCCCGCCTTCGCCGAAGCAGTAATTGCTCTCGGCGTCCACCGTATGTTCACGTGCGATGCGGGCCAAGTCCGACTTGCGCTCGCGCACGTTCTTGCCGCGCTCCACCACGACCGGACGGCAGCCCGCCTCAATCAACCTGAGGGCGGCAAACAGCCCGCCGGGGCCGGCCCCCACCACAACGACCTGCGGGCCATGCTCCACACTACGGTATTCCGTGCGCACGAACCCCTCATCTGCCGGCTGTTCGTTGACATACACCCGCACCCTCAGGTTCACGTATATCGTCCGCTGGCGGGCATCTATGCTCCGTTTCAACACGCGGACGGCCGTCAGTGTCCGTTCGTCCAACCCTTTCTCGCGGGCAACGTACCGGCGCAAGGCCTGTCCGTCGGCTGCCGTTTCAGGCAGCACCCTCAACTGATATTCTTCTGTCATAAACGTATGCGCTTTTGCCGGGTCAGCCGAAGAGGACACGGAGTGCCTCCTCCACCTTGCGCACCGGCATAAGTTCTATTTTCAATTTCGATGTATCGAACCCCTGCAGGTTATGCTTCGGCACGAGCATCTGCCGGAAACCCAGTTTGGCCGCTTCGGACACCCGTTGCCCGATGCGGTTCACCGGACGGATTTCGCCGCTCAGCCCCACCTCGCCGGCCATGCAAACCCCCTCCCCGATGCCGGTGTCCACATTGCTGCTCAGCACGGCGGCTATCACGGAAAGGTCGATGGCCGGATCGGTCACCCGCAACCCTCCGGCGATGTTCAGGAACACGTCTTTCTGGGCCAACCTGAACCCCACACGCTTTTCCAGCACGGCCAGCAGCATGTTCAGCCGCCGCAGGTCGAAGCCCGTGGCCGACCGCTGGGGCGTGCCGTAGGCGGCCGTACTGACCAGTGCCTGCGTCTCGATGAGGAAAGGGCGCACGCCCTCGACGGCTGATGAGATGGCCACCCCGCTCAATCCCTCATGTTCACCGGAGAGCAACAGTTCCGAGGGGTTGGCCACCTGCCGCAGGCCGTCCTGCCGCATTTCGTAGATGCCCAGCTCAGCCGTACTGCCGAAACGGTTCTTGACGCTCCGCAGGATGCGGTACATATAGTGCTGGTCGCCCTCGAACTGCAACACGGCATCCACAATGTGCTCCAGCACTTTGGGGCCGGCCAGCGTGCCTTCCTTGTTGATATGGCCGATGAGAATGACCGGCACATTGCTTTCCTTGGCAAACTTCAGCAGCATCGCCGCGCACTCGCGCACCTGGGAGATGCTGCCGGGCGAGCTGTCCACCATCTCGGTCATGATGGTCTGTATGGAATCAATGACCAACAGTTGCGGCCGCTCGTTGCGGACATGCGCAAAAATCTGTTCCAACGACGTTTCGCACACCACCATGCAACCGGAAGCCGCCAGGAACGCGTCCTTGTCCACGGGCTGCCCGTCCCCGCGGGGCACCAGGCGGTCGGCCCGCAACTTCAGTTGCCGTGCGCTCTCCTCGGCACTGACGTAGAGCACCCGCTTGTCCGTCATCCGCAGCACGGTTTGCAGCACCAGCGTGGATTTCCCGATGCCCGGTTCACCGCCCAGCAGCACCAGCGAGCCGGGCACCAGCCCCCCGCCCAGCACACGGTTCAGTTCACCGTCATGCATGTCTGTCCGCGGCTCCTCGTCCGACACAATCTGCCCCACCTGCACGGGGCGCGACTGCGGCTGCCCCGCCTGCATGGCCGGGCGGAAATTGCCTGCATGGGGCTGTGCCGCCTCCCTGCGCACCGTGAACTCCTTGAACGTGTTCCACTCCCCGCACGAGGGGCAGCGGCCTATCCATTTCGGGGAATCCTGCCCGCAGTTGCCGCACACGTAAACCGTCTTGTCCTTTGCCATGGTTTCCTTTTCTGTCCTTTTAGGAGGATAAAATTACAGAGTTTTCCGCGAATGGCCATAAAACAGGGGAGAAAAAATGAGAAATACTACACTGCATCACAAGCGGGCGCGGCGGAGCATCCCCTGCCCCAACGCGGCGGACAACTCCGCAAAAGAATGAAAACGGAGGGTCTCACCGCCGTTGCTCCAAAAGATGTGTTGCGGACTGTCCACCTGCAACAGCGGCAACAGGCCGCCGGCTCCGCCCGTCGCCTCGCAAAAGCCTTGCCGCATGAGAAAATTCCGTGTCCAATGCCGCAAGGCTTCGTCCGCCGCCAACAGCCGGACGGGTTCCGCGCAAGCGGCTGTTGCCGAATAGCAGCCCCGCAAGTGGTCGAACCTCACCGCAGCCGTGGCGAATAACCCGTCCATTCCCCCGGAAAGCACCACATCTTCCGTAGCCCCGCACAGCATCCTCCCGTCCGGCTCCATCAGCCACAGGTTGTCGGCCAAAGCCAAGGCCTGCTCCACATCGTGCGTGGACAGCAGGATGGCTTTCCGTTCTTCCGCAGCCAGCCGGTGCAACAGCGTCATCACCTCTATACGGCTCGTAACGTCCAGGAAAGCGGTCGGTTCATCCAACAGTATCAACGGGCATTCCTGCACCAAAGCCTTGGCAATCATCACTTTTTGCCGCTCGCCGTCCGACAGTTCGGCCACGTAGGCCGCAACTTTCCCCGCCATGCCCACAGCCTCCAGGGCCAGGGCCACCCGTTTGCGGTCCTGCCGCGTGAGGCGGCCGAAATAGCCCGTATAGGGCTGACGTCCCAGGGCGGCCAGTTCAAACACGGTCAGCCCGCCGGCCTGCACCCGTTCGGTCAGCACCAGGCCTATCGCCGTGGAACGTTTGCGGGCATTATACGCCGGCAGGGGCTTTCCCAGAAGCGCAATCTCTCCGGAGAGCGCGGGCTGCACGCCGGCCAGCGTCCGCAGCAAGGTGGACTTGCCCGCACCGTTGGCACCCAGCAGGCAGGCCAGTTCGCCTTCCCGCAGCACGAAGTCCAAGGCACGGTGCACTACTGTCGTGCGCTTCCCCTTGCGGTAGCCCGTGGCCACCTGTCTCCCTTCCAGAACCGTATTCCGCCCCATCAGTTGAAATATTTAATCCGCCGTTGCCGGACAATGACGTAAATAATCACCGGCGCACCCAGCAGGGGCGTCACGGCATTCAAGGGTATCATCCCCCACTCACCGGGCAAGACGCAGATGAAATTGCACGCCAAAGCCGCCGCCGCCCCGCACAGCATCGTGACGGGAAGCAGCGAATTGTGGTTGGACGTGCCCAACAACAACCGGGCCACGTGTGGCACAGCCAGCCCGATGAAAGCCACCGGCCCGCAGAAAGCCGTCACCACCGCCGTGAGCAACCCGGCGACCGCCAACAGCAGGCTGCGCGTGCGGCGCACATCCACCCCTAGGTTCCCGGCATAGTGTTCGCCCAGCAACAGGGCGTTCAGCGGCTTGATGAGCAAAAGGGAAAACAGCAGTCCGGCCACGGTCACCAGCGCGAACCACGGCAACTCGCCAAGCGGCACGCCGCCGAAATTGCCCAGCCCCCAGACCATGTAGGAACGGACGCCCTCGGCCGTGGCAAAGAAATTGAGCAGGGAGATGGCCGAAGAAGTCACATAGCCCGTCATGATACCGGCAATCAGCAGCATGACATTGCTGTGTATCAGTGTGGAAAGGAACAGGATGACGCACATCACCACTACCGCCCCCGCAAAAGCGCCGGCCAGCACGGCGAAGAAACCGGAAAGGGAGAACGCGCCGGCGGCCACCATGCCCCCGCCGCCCAGCATCACCAACGCCACGCCGAGGCTGGCACCCGAACTGATGCCCAGAATGGAGGGGTCGGCCAACGGATTGGCGAACACCGTCTGCAGCAACAGGCCGGAAGCGGCCAGTGCCGCCCCGCTGAGCAGGGCGGTCAGGCACAGAGGCACGCGGCTCTCCCACACAATGAACGCCCACGCCTCATGCTCCACCGCCTGCCCGGCCAGCACGCGGCAGACAGCCGCGGCAGGAATGTCCACCGACCCCGCCAACAGGTTGGCCGCCGCCAGCAACAGGACGACGGCAACCAGCACACCGCCGCAGGCGTATCCCCTGCGTTCCACTGCTATCCGCCCTTTCATTCCGCTAATTTACGAAAATATCTCCATTCCTGCGCCCCTGCGGTCTCCGGATGGAATATTTTTATCAGATCGGCCAACAGCCATTCGGGGTGAAACGGCGTTTCTTCATAATAGGGCACGCACCCCGTGTTGCAGCCATAGACCTGCCCCTCGCGGCAGGCACGGAACCCGGCATAGGGCGCATAGTCGGCCGCCAAGCCGCGCAAGGTCTTGTCCTGCGGCGCGTTATACTTTATCAGCCACATATCGGCCTCACGGGCCTTGTCGTACACCGTCTCGAAACTCAGGGGCACGGAACCGCTGTTCTCCAGATAACCGAACACATAGTCTGCCCCCGCATCGGCATAGAAACGGCCCACCGTACTGCGCCCGCCGGCCACATACCAGGCCGACCCGGACTTCAGGCCGCCGAATACCCGCGGCCTGCACGCCACGCCGGCCACCCCACCGGCCAGGGCCAGGTAGCGCCGCTCCACCTGGGCGAAGAGCGAATCGGCCTCGGCCGCCCGCCCGAACAGCAGGCCGTAGAAGCGCATCCACTCCGCCCGTCCGAGCGGCGAAGTCTCCATGTAGTCGGCACATTCCACCAGCGGGATGCCCAGCTTGTCCAGCCGCCCGTAGCCGCCGCTGTTCTCGAACGGGGAAAGCAGGATGGCATCGGGGCGCAGCTCGATAATCTTCTCTATGTCGGGATTCATGCTGTCGCCCAGGTCGGCAATGCGCCCGGCACGGCATCCTTCATGGATACGGGGCAACTGGATATATTTCAAGTCGCAAACGCCACGGATGGCCTGCAATGCCCCCAACTCGTCCAGCAGGCTGCAATGCACGGAAGAATAGACCGCCGACTGCCGCAGCGGCACGCGCACCACCGTCCCCTGCGGCAGACGGGCGGGCACGGGTGCGTCGCGGTCCAGCAGGATGTAGGTGTGCAGCGTTTCCAGCGTGTCCCACGGATTGCGGAGCCTCACCAGGCGATAGTCCGGATAGGACACGATTTCAAGGTTTCCGGCATACTTCAGTCCCAGCGTGTCTCCGCCTTCCTGCAACACGGCGGCCGTCCTGCCGCCGCTCCCGCAAGAGAACAGCAGCAGCACGGCCGCCAGCATCCCGAAAGAGACCCGTCTTGCCATCAGTCCGCGTCCTCGGTGAAGAAGTACACGGCACAAGGCCCGATGCCGGTCTCCACGGTATATAACAACGTGCCTTCCGCATCATAGAGGTTGGCATAGCCGGGCGTGGTGTAAGAGGCATAACCGCCCTCCAAGGTATAAGAGGTCAGCACGATATTGCCGTTCGCGGGGTCGGCAGCGATGGCTGCGGGAGAGTCGGCCGACAGGGGCAGCGACACCGGCGTGTAGTCGGCCTGTGTCAGGTCCACCGAAGCATAGGTCACATCGCTACTGCCATAAGGGCTGTTCACCACATACAGCGTGTTCGTGCCTTCCGGGATGTCCATCAGGGTGGCATCGGCCACTTTCACATGGTCCGTCCCCCCGTCCAGGTCCAGACGCCATACGGCTGCCCCCACCTGGTTATAAGACGGGGCCTGATATTCTCCCGAACACAGCAGATAAACGTTCCCCTGGGCGTCCGTCTCCATCTTCACAGGATTCACGGAGACGGTGATGTCGCGCGTCTTGGTGAACGAAGCCAGGTCTATTTCCGACACCGTTGTCCCGTAACCGTAACCGGAGTTGGGCACGTACAGTTTGCCGCCGGCAATCGCCATGTCTTCCGGATAATAGCCCACGGCCACCGTCCCCACAATGCTGAAGTCCGTAGTGTCTATCTTGCACACATGGCCGGAATAAAGGGACACATACACATAGCCGTCCTGCCCCACCACATCGCGCGGCTGGGTGATGGTCTCGTTGCCCGCCAAGGCAATCTGCGTCACACTCTGGAAATCGTTCTTGCTGCAAACCTCAATGGTGTTCGACGAGGTCACGGCCGTATAAATCTTGTCGCCATGGATGCAGGCACGGTTCGGCGTCAGCCCCAGCGAGCGTCCGTTGACACTCGCAAAGCATCCTGTCTTGGTCGCATAGCCGGAATATGCCACGGTCGTGAAATCGCCTTCGATGGCCGAATACTCATTGCCTTGGTTCACAATCAATACGTCCGGACTTACCGCGGTCACGACACCGGACGTATCGCCACCGTTACCATCGCCGCTACCTTCACCGGTACCGGTTCCTTCATCGTCGTCACATGCCGCAAAAGTAGCAGCGGCCAGCATCAGTAAAAAAACTCTTGCATCCTTCATCTTTTCTTACGTTTTTTATGGTTGTCAAATATCAAGTTTCAAAGAGATTTTCCAGGAACGTCCGGGCATCGGGTACAGCCGTACGATGTCATACTGCTCGTCGGTGAGGTTGACCACGTCCGCACGGAGCGTGCCGCCCAGGCTGCGCCAGCGGAAGTCCCGGTAAACGGCCAGTCCCAGTTCGTGATGCGGGCTTATCCGGCTGATGTCCATGTTCTCGTTCGTGGAATAGCGTTCGGACATGGCCGTGCCGTGCAGGCTGACGTTCAGCCACGGCGTCAGCAGAGCCACGGACCCTCCGCCCGAATGGCGGGGAGTGTAGGCAATCTGGTCCTTGTAGTACTTGCTGTCGGGCGTGGTGACGTTCACGGCATACTGGTACGTATAGTTGGCATTCAGCTCCGCCCGCAGCCAGCCCGCAAGGCGGAGGCCCAGCGCGGCTTTCACATCCGTGCCGACGATGTTCACACGGCCTACATTCACCATGTTCCAGTAGAACATGTTCATGGGCATGGCTACAATCTTGTCCGTCACCTTATTATAATAGGCGTCAGCCTGCAACTCCATCGCCTGCAACACGCGCAGGGGACGGGGCAGTGTGAGAGTGCCCCCGGCATTGACCTGCCGTGCCTTTTCGGGCAACAGGTCGCGGTTTCCCATCCGCGTATAATAGTTGTCCGTGAACGTGGGCATGCGGAAGATGTCCTTGTAAGAGGCGCGCAGGGAAAACCACCCGTGCGCAGGATGCCAGGCCAAGGCCGCCGAGGGCGAATAGCGGCGGGCATCCCGCGATGCTGTCCCCTCCCTGGCATCATTCCGGTAATAACTGGCCAGCAAGGTGGCCGTTGCCGTGAAAGCCCCGCGGCTGTACTTGGCCGCCAGGCTCTCCAGCATGGAATGGCGCATGGGGAGCCGTGTGTCGATGGCACTGCTGCTCAGCTGCGCATAAGCGTAGTCCGACGAGAACGAAAAACTCAGGAACTCCAGCGGGGCATAGAGCAGAGAGGTGGAAACGTAATATTCCTGCTGGCGGTAAACGTTCTTCTTCACCCCTTCGGGATATTGCAGGCCTTCGTCGCGGTAGCGGGTCTCGCCGTAGTTGCCCTTGGCGTTCACCTGCCAGGACAGGCCGCACGCCCATGCCGTACGGTAGTGCAACTGGCCGAAAGCGTTGCGGAAGCGCTGGCTTTCGTAGTTCACCGGGTTGTAATAGACCACCTGCCCCGGCAACTGCTTGTAGCTGTCATAATAGTAGAGCTTGCCCTGGAAACGGCTGGCCGATGCCGGACGGTAATATACATTCAATTCGCCCATGCCGTTACGGACCGTGTTGTTCGTGCGCTTCTCCCGCGTGACGAGGGAATGGTTCACCAGCGTGAACGGGTAACGGTTGTCCGCCCGCAGGAAATCAGCCTGCAGGCGCATGCTCCAGTTGCCGCCCAAACGCTGTTCCCACTTGAAGCGGGGGTTCACATAGCCGAACGAACCGGCCGAAAGCCGTGCCTCCAGCCGATGGCTGCGGGCGGAGAACACCGGTGCCTCGGAAGACAGATAGAGCGTGGCCGCCGAAGCCAGGATGCGGGCAGGGACAAAAATGTCGGCATTGTCCCCCACCACGAGCGACAGGCGGTCCACCTGCTCCAGCGAAAAACGGCTCAGGTCTATCTGCCCGCTTTCGCAGTCGGTCACGGACATCCCGTCATACACCACCCCCGTATGGGTGGCTCCCATGGAACGGACGGAAAGCGTCTTCATGCCCCCTATGCCGCCATAATCGCGGATGTTCGTGCCGGCCATGCGGCTCAAAGCGTCCGCCAGGTCGGTGATGCCCCGGCTGTCAAGCTCGCCGGCCGTCAGCGTCTGCGCGGCCACCGTGCGGTTGTTCCATTTCCGGCGGTCGGCCTTCACCTCCACCGTCTCCAGTTCTTCCGCCCCGTTGCGCAGCGAATCGCGCACCACCCCGCCGGCCCGCGCCGGCAACGGTGCACACACCACAGACAGGCAGGCCACAAGCCACACCGCACCCTGCGGTATTCTCTTCCTTCGAGCCATAGAAAACTCAACCATTTCCTTAAAACGATATTCCGCTATCCGATAGCGCATACATCCTTCGTCCCATCCCACGGAGACTCCGGCACAATCAATGTTTTGCAGGTCTTCTGACTTACTCAGGCCTGTTCGCCTTCCCACCTTGTCCCATCAGCAACAAGGAAGTGGCATGAGGATAATGAACAAGCCGCACAATGAGCTTACAGCAGCGGGACTGTCCGGGACTTTCACCCGATTCCCTTTTCATCCGCCGCGCCGGAAGGATTTCCCCCGCCCGGCGGAACAAAACGTTGCAAAGTTATTAAAAAATTCGGGAATAAAGCCCCATTTAGTTGATTTATATCAATAAAAAACCGTTTTTTTGTCGATAAATGTCGCTTTGCTTGCCCGTCAGGGGGAATAGCCGTACCTTTGCAGTGTCATAAAAACTATAATTTAAAATCTATAGGTGTTAGGCTCCCTTGGGAGTTATTTACAGGTAAAAGATTGTTTTATTAAAAGAAAGGTTAAGGTAAGAAGATTATGACAGGAGTAATGCTCGTTGCAGTGGCCATAATCGTTATGGTGATTGCGAAAGGTTCCAACAGGAACAATGGAAAGTTCTTGGGTTCAAGCACTTCCATGATGTTCGGGAACTAAAACATGAATGTCGGTGTAGCCTGCCGGAAGCAGCCCCTGCACCGTAGTTTTGAAATCAGTTTATTTTTGGATAAGATGAGGATGTTTCGTGAGAAATGTCCTCATTTCTTTTTCCCAGACGGAAACTATTGCGTAACTTTGCCGGCAAACAGCCCTCCGCCCATGGACACTGCACCCGAAATGGCAATCATAGACTCCAACATGCTGACCTGCATCGGCCTGAGAAGGCTCATCGAACAGATGATGCCCTTTGCCATCGTGCGCACGTTCAACACCTTCGAACAGTTCATGCGCGACACGCCGGACATGTACGTACACTACTTCATTTCTGCGCAAATCCTGCTGAAACACAACGCTTTTTTCGTGGAACGCAAAAACAAGACCATCGTCATGACCAACGGCACGGCAGGAATGCCGCAGGCCTCCAGGTTCCACACGCTGAACACCTACCAGAGCGAACGGGACATAACCCGCTCGCTGCTGCAACTGCAACAAGGCGCACACGGCCACGGATGCCACCTGCCACACGGACATGCCGCGCCACGGATATCTGACGCCCAGCCCGCGGCAGACCCCAACGGGCTGTCGCCCCGCGAAATAGAAGTGCTCGTCCTCATCGCACGGGGGATGATAAACAAAGAAATCGCCCACCATTTGTGCATCAGCCTGACCACCGTCATTTCCCACCGCAAGAACATTATGGAGAAACTCAACGTGCACTCCGTATCCGGCCTGACCATCTATGCCGTGATGAACGGCTACATCGAGGCGGACCGCATATAAGACTCCATCCTCCCCACCCGCAGACTTCGTACCGGAAAGACGGGAAACAGCCCCGAAGCGGCTTGCGCAAAACGCCCGACGTTCTTGCGCAAGGACGGCAGCGTTTTCCCGCAAGGACGGCAGCGGCCCAAGGCAAAGAATCCTCCCCCGCCACGGCTGCCGGGACATCCGGAAATCCTAATAAATAAGGATTGACGCTCACGGAGATTCACCGTAATTTTGCGCCCGGAAACAAACAACCGCAGAATGAACAGACTTATCTTACTGGCAACACTATCGCTCCCCGCCACGGCCGCACAGGCATCCTCCGCCGAAGAGGCGGCGGAAGACAGCACACGGGTGAAAGACATCGAAGAGGTGGTCATCGTATATACCCCGAAAGAAACCGGCAAGCTGCGCAAGCAGCCCACGTCCGTGTCGCTCTTCGACAAAACAGACCTCGACAACCGACACACGGCATCGCTCAAGGAACTGTCTGCCTTCGTGCCCAACTTCTACATGCCCGACTACGGCAGCAGCCTGACCTCGGCGGCCTATATCCGCGGCATAGGGTCGCGCATCAACACGCCAGCCGTGGGGCTGTATGTGGACAATGTGGGCTATGCCGACAAAAGCGCCTATGACATCAACCTGACCGACGTGGAACGCATCGATGTGCTGCGCGGCCCCCAGAGCACGCTGTACGGACGCAACACCATGGGCGGGCTGATCCGCGTGTTCACCCGCAACCCGTTCCGCTACCAAGGGACGGACATCCGCATGGGGGCTTCCGTGAAGGACAACGGCTACCACGTGTCGGCCTCACACCACCGGAAAGCCGGCGACCGCATAGCCTATGCCCTGAGCGGGTTCTACAAGCATTCGGACGGTTTCTTCGAGAACATCACGCGCCATGAGGACGTAGGCGGAACCGAAACCGGGGGCGGACGCATACGGCTCATCTGCCTGCCGTCCGACCGCTGGAAACTGGACTTCGCCACCGACTATTCCTACCGCGAGGACCAAGGCTACCCGTACCGCTACAGCGGAGCGGCCGACGGAGAAGAAGAAACGATGGCCGGCAGCATGGGGCGCATCATCTACAACGGCGAATCGTTCTACCGCCGCAGCCTGCTGAACAGCAGCCTGAACGCCGAATATACGGGCAACCGGTTCATCCTGTCGTCCGTCACGGCCTACCAAAACCTTAACGACAACATGACGCTCGACCAAGACCTGACGGACACGGACTATTTCAGCCTGAGCCAGAAACAGCGCATCAACTCGTGGAGCGAAGAGCTGAGCTTCAAGAGCCGCGCCAACCGCCGTTGGGAATGGACAAGCGGGATATATGCCTTGTATGAGGACATGCACATCAAATGCCCCGTGGGGCTGACACGCGAGTTTATGAACACCGTGTTCGACCAGGCCAACGCCGCCATGGCATCGGGGGGGATGGGACTGACGCTGGACATGCCCTCGTCGCCTTTCCTGGCCGACGGCGGATTCGACACGCCCGTCACGGACCTGGCCGCCTTCCACCAAAGCACGTTCAACGACCTGTTCGGCACCGAGGGACTGAGCCTGTCCGTGGGGCTGCGCGTGGAATATGAAAAGATGAAAATGGACTATGACTATGGCGGCCGGCTGGACTACAACCTCGTATTCTCTTCCTCCTCCATGCAGATTCCGCTGAACGGCATGTCGGACGAAAGCCGCTTCAGCGGAAATCTGGAGCACGACTACGTGCAATGGCTCCCCAAGGTGGCGTTGCAATACAGCTTCAACGACAAGAACAACCTGTATGCCGCCTGGAGCAAGGGCTACCGCAGCGGGGGATACAACGTGCAGATGTTCAGCGACCTGGTGCAGGGCGACCTGAAAAGCCGCATGATGGCTTCCGTGCGCGACCGGACGGACGAAACGCTTTCGGGCTACAGCATGCCGGATATGGTGAGGGAGATGATTGTGAACCGGATTCCGCAGGAGGAATTCAGCGGCAGTCCGGCACAGACCCTCTACAAACCGGAATACAGCTACAATTATGAGGCAGGCGGGCATTTCTCGTTCCTCAACGACAAGATACAGATGGATGCGGCCGTGTTCTACATGGACATCTACGACCAACAGATTTCCAAGTTCGTAAGCAGCGGGCTGGGGCGTGCCATGGTCAACGCCGGACGCGGACAAAGCTGCGGGGTGGAAGTGGGCTTCCGCGGCGGGTGGCTGGACAACCGGTTCACGTGGAACGCCTCATACGGCTACACGCATTCGGTGTTCAAACGTTACGAGGCACAGGCGGCCGATGAAACATCGGGACAGGAGGCGGTGGACTACAACGGCAACTACGTGCCTTTCATCCCGCGACACACGATGAGTGCCGGCGTGGAATTTTACCAGCCCGCCAACGGGAGCAAAGGGATAAAAGGGTTCTTCTTCGGGGTGGGAACCACCGGGGCCGGCAAAATCTACTGGACGGAAGACAACGCTTACCGCCAGCCGTTCTATGCCCTGCTGAACGCACATGCCGGACTGGACCTGGGAGCCGCGCGCATCGACCTCTACGGCAAGAACCTGACCAACACGGATTACGACACGTTCCTCTTCACCTCATCGGCCACCACGCGCGAACTGAAATTCAGCCAGCGGGGCGCACCGCTGCAATTCGGCGTGGAAGTGAGCCTGCACTTCTGAAAAGGCACACACAACACATAACCACTCCCCTGCCCCCGTCAGGCGTTCCACACGCCGCAACGGGGGCAGGTTCCTTTCCGGCGGAGGCGGTGACCGCAACGCCCGCACACATACGGGCAACGGGCATAAAGCCAGTAACGGCGCAATGCCCAGACGACATAGAACAAATAGCAAGGATAGCCCACGAAATAGAGGGTGGACAGGGAAAAAAACAGATAGCACACCACACAGACACCCGCCAGGGCGAACAAATAGGAAAGTGCCTCGCGCAACGGCAGCAAGCGGCAGACGACTTCCGCCGAAGCAATGGCCAGAATGACAATCAGCCACACCGAAGCCACGAACAATCCCAGGATGAAAGGAAGGCCGAAAGGATTGAGCGTGGGGTGGAAATAGAACTCTGTCCACGTGGCCGGCACAAACTTCTGCATGCTGCCGTAGAGCGTGGCCGCTCCCGCAAGGGTGAGGCAAAGCAAAGTGGGGTAACAGCTGCCCACATCATCAAAATGCACGATGTGGAAACGCTTGCGCCGCATACGCCTCACCAGGTAAAACACCAGCAACAGGCACGGCACGCCCAGGAAATACATCAGATGGACATTGCTGAACACATGGATGAACCGCGAGATGGAATCATCCGGCACCACGTTGGCCAACAGTTCTTTCTCGTGCACCCAGCCCATTGTCAGCTGGTCGCGGGCCACTTTCACCCATACGGAGTCCACGGGATCTTCCGGGATGAACATAATATCGGCCACCACCAGGCGGTCGCCCCTCCTCACACGCACACTGTCCGTCCGCAACTCCGCCAAGCCGAGGTTGCGCGGGGGATGGGTTGCCAGCAAGGCCAGCGAATCTCCCGTCACCAGGAAATTGAAATTCTCCGTGTAATGGTGCGCCGCCTCGAAGTCCAGGGAATCCCGGCGGCATTCCGTCAGGTCCCAGTCGTCAGCATAGTCCGGGGCGGGATAGTAACAAGACGAAAACATACCGACGGCCAGCAGGCAGAGTATCCACCCCTTAATCCTTTCCATCGGCATACACTTTCATCTGACATTCCCGGCAGTCGAAAGCCAGACGGAAACGGCGTCCGTCGGCCGACACCAGATAATAAGGTTCGCGGAAAGGGGAAACCGTCCCGCCGTAACGCTTGCACCAGCCCAGACTGTAACGCAGGCAGTGACGGCACGACATCAGCACGGCCCCGTCCGGTTCCTGCCGTTCAAAAGCCGGGGCGACACTGAGTGCTCCCTGCTTCCGGTAGAAATCCTCCGCCTTGCTGTTCATCACATTGGCCTGATAGGTCAGCCTCTCCGGCACATAGCGCAAGGGGACAGTGCCACGGACCTGCCCAGCCCTGCGGGTGAAGTCCGTAGGCAACAGCCGCACGGGACGGGGAAAATTGATGCGGCGAACGCTGTAAAGGCGGTCCACCACCGTGCGCCGCCAGCCGGAAAGGACAGACGAGGGGATGAAACAGTCGGCACTCCAACGCACCTCCACACCAGCCGTCTCGAAGGGGGTATTGCCCAAGCGCCCCAGCTGCTGCCTGATGTTCTCCGCCTGTGGCGTGCGCGCCCGCTCTTTCGCACAAGGGAAAGCCACAGACAACGACACTTCATCTTCATCGCGCACCTCCAGCACAAAGCCTTCACCATATTCGGAGAGCGTCCACCACACCGCAATCTTGCGGACGGCAGACGGACGCGAAAGCACATCCTCAAAAACCTTGTCGTAATTGCGGAACAGGCGGGTGCGGGGACGCACGCAGGGCATCTCCGCCGGATAAAGCCTGTTACCCTCCACGCGGTTCACCCGGAAACCCTGCAGGTTGCCCTGCCCGTCCAAGAAACACAGCCCGTCACCGTTGGCGAAAGATGCCGAGCCGGCAACCACGATACAACCGCCACGCACTTCTTTCACCGTCCCCACTTCCTCGCCCAAAGACTTGGGCGTATGGAACGAAAAGATGTCCGGCGTGCGGCCGTCCAGGAAATAACGGGTAAATCCCCGGTTGAAGCTCTTCTCCGGCCGGGGTGTGAACTTCAGCGTGACCCGTCCCGACGAAGCCCGGCAGAACTCAGGCCTGCGCCGGAACAGCGCGTCCAGCTGCCGGCGGTACCAGGCTGTCACGTTTTTCACGTAAGCCACGTCTTTCAGGCGGCCCTCAATCTTCAGTGACGTCACCCCGGCATCCAACAGCCGTTCCAGGTCCTCCGTGCGGTTCATGTCCTTCAGCGAAAGGAAGTGCCTGCCACGCTCCACCACACGGCCGTCGCAGTCCACCAAATCAAACTTCAACCGACAGAACTGGGCACATTCCCCACGGTTGGCACTCCGCCCGAAACAATGCTGCGAAACATAACAGCAACCGCTGTAGCTGACACACAACGCCCCGTGGACAAACACCTCCAAGGGCACATCGTCTGCCCGGTGGATAGCGGCTATTTCCTGCAAGGACAGTTCGCGCGCCAATACCACCCGGCTGAACCCCAACTGCCGGAGGAACTGCACCTTTTCCGGCGTACGGTTGTCCATCTGCGTGCTGGCATGCAGGGGAATCGGCGGCAACGCCAGTTCCAGCAACGCCATGTCCTGCACAATCAGGGCATCCACGCCTATGCGGTACAGTGCCCATATCAGGCGCTCGGTCTCGGCCAGTTCCTCGTCTTTCAATATCGTATTGACCGTTACATACACCCGCACACGGTAAAGATGGGCGTACTCCACCACCTGGGCGATGTCTTCCAGGGAATTGCCCGCCGCGGCACGTGCACCGAAACGCGATGCACCGATATAGACGGCATCCGCTCCATGGTCAATGGCCGCCATGGCACACTCCGCGTTCTTCGCCGGAGCCAATAGTTCTATGAACCGTCGGGAAATCATCCGATGCTGTTGATGTCGTAAGGTGTCTCCTGATAGACGTAATAATTCAGCCAGTTGGAAAACAGCAGGTTGCCATGGGCACGCCACGTCACCAGCGGTCCCTCGTCGGGGTTGTTGTGGCAATAGTAGTTCACAGGCATTTCTATGGGCAGCCCTTTCTCCAGATCGCGGCGGTATTCCATGTCCAACGTATAAGGCGAATATTCGGCATGCCCGGTGACATAAATCTCACGCCCGCCACGGGCCATCACCATGCACACACCCGACTGGGGCGACTCGGCAATGACTTCCAGTCCGGGTACGCTGACCACATCCTCACGCCGGATTTCCGTATGACGGCTGTGCGGCATGTAGAACTCGTCATCAAAGCCCCGGAAAATGGGCAACATGGGGTTCAGGGGATACTGTTTGAAAATGCCGAACATCTTCTTGTCCAATTTATATTTCGGCACTCCGTAATAGTGGAACAGCCCGGCCTGGGCGGCCCAACAGATATACAAGGTGGAGGTGACATGCGACCGTACCCAGTCGAAAATCTCCGTAATCTCGTCCCAATAGGTTACTTCTTCGTAATCAAGATGCTCCACCGGTGCCCCGGTGATAATCATGCCGTCGAACTTTTCCAGCTTCATCACCTCGAAATCGCGGTAGAAAGCCTTCATGTGTTCCACAGGGGTGTTCTTGGGCGTATGTCCTCTCACTTTCATAAAAGAAATTTCCACCTGCAGGGGAGTATTGGACAGCAGGCGAATCAGGTCAGTTTCGGTCGTAATTTTCAGCGGCATCAGGTTCAATATGGCAATACGCAGCGGACGGATGTCCTGCGCCGAAGCCCGCGAACTGTCTATGACAAAAATATTTTCTTTCTTCAATAGTTCTATGGCAGGAAGCCTGTCAGGCAAATTCAATGGCATATCCGATAAAGTTTTTTCGTTGACTATTTCCTGCAAAATTAGTAAAAACCTTTCGGATTTCACCTGTTTTTAACGCAGCAGGCGGAACGATTTAGAATCTTTATCGTTCCGCCTGCCCGAAAAGTCCGAAGCTGCTTGTCCCGCTTACCAGATGGCCACGCGTTTGTCTTTCGGAATGAACAGGGCATCCTGTTCCGTGATGCCAAATGCGTCATACCACATATCGATGTGGGGTAACGCACCGTCCACCCGCCAGCGTCCCAAGGAATGGGGGTCGCTCTTGGTGCGTACGCGAACCTCCTCATCGCGGATATTGTCCGCCCACAAGTAAGCATACGACAGGAAGAAGCGCTGTTCCGGCGTGAAGCCATCCGCGGCCTGCAACGGATTCTCTTTCATGGCTTCCTGCAAAGCGTAATAAGCCACCATCAGTCCGCCATGGTCCGCCAGGTTTTCGCCCAAGGTCAAGGCTCCATTGGCCTTCAGGCCGGGCAACAGTTCGATGCTGTCATAATAGTCTTTCATCACGGCCGCACGGGCTTTGAAGCGGTCGGCATCTTCCGGTGCCCACCAATCCCTGAGGTTTCCGTCCTTGTCGAACTGCCGTCCCTGGTCGTCAAAGCCGTGGGTCATCTCATGCCCGATGACCACGCCTATGGCACCGTAATTGCAGGCATCGTCTGCCTCCATATTGAAGAACGGAGGTTGGAGGATGCCAGCCGGGAAACAGATTTCGTTCGTCGTGGGATTATAATAGGCATTCACCGTCTGCGGCGTCATGTACCACTCGTCACGGTCCACCGGCTTGTTCATCTTGCGTCCGATGACATAAGCCAAGTCGAACTCATTGCTGCGCACAATGTTGGCCCAATAGCTGTCATCCTCGATGCTGAGACCGGAATAATCGCGCCACTTATCGGGGTAGCCCACCTTGACATAGAAAGTCGCGAGCTTGTCCAACGCCACTTTCTTGGTTTCCTCGCTCATCCAGTCTTGTGCACTGATACGGTCGGCCAAGGCTTCCTGCAGGTTCTTCACCAGTTTGACCATGCGCTCCTTGGCCGCCGCCGGAAAGTAACGCTCCACGTACAGCCGTCCGAGCCCTTCGCCCAGGACACCGTCCACCGTATTGACGGCTTTGCGCCAACGGGGCAGGTCTTGCTGCTTGCCGCTCATCACACGGCCGTAGAAGTCGAAGCGGCAGGCGCGAAGTTCATCGCTCAGGTACGGGGCAGAATAATTGATGAGCTTCCACTGCATATAGGCTTTCTGATCGTCCACCGGGACTTCTGCTAAAATCCGTTCCACTTCATGGAGCGGTTCGGGCTGCCCCACGCTGACTTCCGGCACTTCGCTGAAGCCTAAGACGGAGAAGAAACGGCTCCAATCTATGCCGGCATAATCCTTCTCCAGTTCCGCACGGTCCATTTTATGGTAATTGGCTTCAGGGTTGCGCAATTGGGTAGCCGAATAAGACGGTACGGCGATGCGGGTCTCGATGCGCATCACAGCCTCCATCTTTTCCTTGGCTTCGGCCGGAGCGAAGCCGCAAAGGACAAACATCTTCTCCACATAAGCCTTGAACGACTCACGGATATGCACAGTGGCGGAATCCTCGTCCAGATAATACTCTCTTTCCCCCAGGCTCAGTCCCCCCTGGCCAATCTGCAACAAGTTCATCGTGCTGTTCTTGATGTCCGCGTCAATGTAGAAACCGAAATAGCCCGGAACGCCTTTACGCATCATCCCTGCCATCATGGGCATCAGTTCCGTCCGTTCCTTGAGCGCACCGATGGCCTGCAGGTCGGCCCGGATCGGCTCAAAGCCGTCCCGGTTCTGCCGCACACTGTCCATGGCGATGTTATACAAGTCGCCTATTTTCTGCTCCAGCGTCCCTTTGACATACTGCCCATGCGACAGTTCCTCTATCAGTCCGCGCAACTGTTTGTCGCTGTTCTCTATCAGCCCCTCGAACGTTCCGTAACGGGAATATTCAGGAGGCAACGGATGCGCCTTGCGCCAGCCGCCGCAGGCATATTCATAGAAACTCGTTCCGGGTTTCACCGTCTGGTCCAGATTCTTCAGGTCTATGCCCGTCTGCAGCCCCGTTTGCGCTTCTGCCATAAGGGGCACTGAGGCGAATGCCATAAAAGAAATGAAATGCTTCAACTTCATTATCGTATGTCGGTTTTTAGTTCATCCTTATGATTTGCCGGTCTCCTTTTGTGCCTGTTCCAGTGCCAACGACGAGGCCTCCCACTCTTCCACGGCGGCATCGAGCTGTTTCTTCAGGTTCCCATGCCGTTCATACAAGGACGTATCGGCCGCACCCTCAGGCGTGGCCATCCGCCCTTCCAGAATTTTCACCGCGGCCTCCAGTTCGCCGATCTGCGCCTCGCACTGTTCCACGGCTTTCTCCAACCGGCGGATTTTCTTCTGTCTTTCTTTCTGCTGTTCATAAGTCAGGCGGTTCTGGCCGGTGTTTTTCGCCTCGGCCGCAGATGAAGGCGCAGGCGCAGATGCCGGCGACTGTGACAGCGACGGCTTCTGCAGTTCGTTCAGCGAACCGATATTCTTCCGCCGCAGGAAGTCATAAATGCCCCCCAAGTATTCTTTTACCATGCCGCCACCGAACTCATACACCTTGGTTACCAGCCCGTCAAGAAACTCGCGGTCGTGGCTCACCACAATCACCGTTCCGTCGAAATCGCGGATGGCTGCTTTCAACACGTCTTTGGAACGCATATCCAGATGGTTGGTCGGTTCGTCCAGAATCAGGAAATTCACCGGCTCCAACAACAGCCGGATCATGGCCAGTCGGCTGCGCTCACCGCCGGAAAGTACTTTCACTTTCTTGTCGGAGGCTTCCCCGCCGAACATGAAAGCCCCCAAGATATCGCGGATTTTCAGGCGTATATCCCCTTTGGCCACCTGGTCTATCGTCTCAAAGACAGTCAGTCCGCCCTCCAACTGCTGCGCCTGGTTCTGTGCAAAATAACCGATTTGCACATTATGCCCCAGTTTCAAACGGCCATCGAAGGGTATCTCGCCCATGATGCACTTCACCAACGTTGACTTTCCCTCGCCGTTTTTGCCCACAAAGGCCACTTTCTCGCCCCGCCTGACCGTCAGGCTTACATCATGGAACACGACATGCGCGCCGTAGGCCTTGCGCACATCTTCGCAAATCAGGGGGAAATCCCCGCTGCGCAATGCCGGAGGGAACTTCAACCGCAGGGAGGCGTTGTCCACCTCATCCACTTCGACGGGCACCATCTTCTCCAGCTGTTTGATGCGGCTCTGCACCTGTATGGCCTTAGTGGGCTTGTAGCGGAAACGTTCTATAAAGTCTTTGATGTCGGCAATCTCTTTCTGCTGGTTCTCATACGCCCGGAGCTGTTGCTCACGGCGTTCGGCCCGCAGGCGCACATATTCGTCATACTTCACCTTGTAGTCATAGACCCGTCCACAGGAAATCTCCAATGTGCGGTTCGTCACGTTGTTGATGAACGCGCGGTCATGGCTGACCAGAACCACGGCATTGGCTTTCGTGGCCAGGAAGTTCTCCAGCCACTGGATGCTTTCTATGTCCAGATGGTTAGTCGGTTCATCGAGCAACAGCACATCGGGGCGGCGCAGCAACAGTTTGGCCAGCTCTATACGCATGCGCCAGCCGCCGCTGAACTCTTTCGTCGGGCGGTCAAAGTCCTCACGGGAAAATCCCAGCCCGGCCAACGTGCGTTCCAACTCCGCCTGGTAGTTCAGTCCGCCCATCATCTGGAAGCGTTCGTTCTCGTGCGAGAACGTTTCCACGAGAGCCATATAGTCCCCACTCTCATAATCTGTCCGGCTGGCCAGTTCCCGGTTCAGCCGCTCCAGCCGTTCCTGCATCCCGCTGATGTCAGAGAATGCCTGTTTAGCCTCTTCCCGCACCGTGCGTTCGTCTGTCAGCACCATCACCTGCGGCAGATAGCCAACCGAAGTGTTGCCGGAAACGGAAACCGTCCCGGAGGTGGGCTGCTGCAGCCCGGCTATGATTTTCAACATGGTGGACTTTCCCGCACCGTTCTTTCCGACCAGCGCGATACGGTCCTTGTCGTTGATGACATAAGAGACGTCATGGAATAGCGGGGTGGCCCCGAACTCCACTTTCAAATGATCTACTGAAACCAATGTTCTACTCTTTTTGCCGCAAAATTAGCTAAACTTAACGACATTGGGAAACGAGACTGTCGATTTCTGCCGGATTCAGCGCCCGCCGGTACAGGGCATAGCTGCGGATTTGCCCGCCGGAACCGTCCAGCGCAAGGCCATCCGGCAGGAAGTTGCCCTCCTGCCATTGGTCTGCCAGGCCGTTCACATAAGTGCGCAGCGTTCCATTTTGGCAGACGATGGCCAAGGTGAAACGGGCATATACGTCCGGAGCATACCACTGCCCGTTTGTGCCCCGCGGATAGCGTGCCCAACTGTCCGCACTGCCCAGAATGTTGTTGCCATACCGCTTTTCGCCCCCGAACGTAACATAGGGACGCATCTCCACCGTGTCTATCCCCCACGCCCATCCGTCGGCAGAACAGAGCGTACCGCCGCACGGCGCCTCAACCGACACGAACAGCGTGAAGTCCGCCACCTGTCCCCCGCGGGCGACATCCAGTGCCACACGGCCGCCAAGGGGCACGGCTTCTTCCGTTCCTGAAACCGCCACCCGTCCCTTTTCCAGGTCAACCGGTTCTCCGTCCCACCGGAGATCGCCATGAATGGAAGTAGGATAGCCCGGACG
Source organism: uncultured Paraprevotella sp. (assembly GCA_964528135.1). Taxonomy (GTDB): domain Bacteria; phylum Bacteroidota; class Bacteroidia; order Bacteroidales; family Bacteroidaceae; genus Paraprevotella. The sequence goes on from CAZGSE010000001.1 coordinate 56,596, forward strand.
GGCTGAGCTGACAATCCAATCATAATAGTCTCCGTGCATCCAAGCCAGCCGCAAGGAAGAGCCTGCTGAACCCGGCAACACGTAAGGACGCACATTGTTCTTGCCGGAGTTCCGGGTGACGAAAGTCGTTTTCACCGTACCGTCCTCGCGGTCGGCCTCATGGCGCACGATCTCATACTTGCGGCCGGACGCTCCCTCCACGGGGACGGAACAATAAACCACAGACGGCGCGGAAGGGTCTATGGCCATGCCGCCGCTGTAGCAATGTTCTATGTCGGGCGACTGGTGGAAATGGCCTCCGCCGTGGGCCAGGAAGAGTTCCTGCCAATTCCGGCCGTCCCAATACTTATAATAATAGTCATGGCGGGTCTTGTCCCCGCTGATTTTCACCATGGCCATGACCGGGTGGCCGTCTGCATCCGCAGCCAGCTGCCACACCCAGTCACGCATGCCGTCCGTGCGGTCGGCCACCACAGCCGGAAAGTCGGCCGCAAAGCGTTCCGTGCGCTCCACCCTGAAAGGCCCGTCCCCGATGTCAGAGAGCACACGCCCCTCCACATCTTCCAGCTGCCGGCTGTTGATGTTCACCTGGCAGAAGTAGAGCCAGTTGGGGTGCTCATTATCCGGATGGCCGGTGGTATAGGCCAGCATGATGCGGTCTTTCCCGTTAGAATAATATTTCGCATACGGGCGGGCACCGGTAGATTGCACCAACTGGTGCGGCCCCCAGTCTATCTGCACCAGGTCGTCGGTGCCGGGCAAGGTCAGCCGCGCGATGGTAGGATGCCAGTTCATGCCGCGCCAGCACAGGTAGATATGCTCCGGGTCGTCGGACAGGATGAAGGGCGAAGGATAGGTTGTGTTGTCCCGCGTGAGAATCTTATGCTCTTCTCCCAGCGTCGTGATGTCCCCCGGCAGGCGGGATATGCGATAGTAGAAACAAGGTTCATCGGTATGGCGGGAATAGAACACCATGACGCGCTCGTCCGGGAGCACCAGGAACGTGGGATTGTTATGGTCGTCGGGCTGGAACCAAGAGCGCACCAGCACCTCCGTCCGCCTCCCGTTCAGGAAATCATACTGCAGGGCTTTCACCGCGCCATGCACATCAATGTAACCCACATAACTGCAATTAATCGTGCCGGCCTCGTTTTCGTAATGCAAGGCACGCGGGTCGGCAAACCAGCACCATGCGCCCTCGGACGCCAACAACTCCCCTTCGCTACGCACCGTATCTGCGGGAAGGGACTGCGACCGCACTGCCGCCGGTTCCAGGAACAGGCCGCAAAAGGCCACCACTGACAAAAAAAAGTTCTTCATTATCGTTGTTCAATTTAATGTTATTGCTTTTTTCCGGCTCTCGGCCACCATATAATGGCAGGCCCCGCAAGCCGTCAGGAAATAGAACGCCGCCTGAATCCACAGGACGGTGTATTCAAACGCCACATCCTCCAGCAAGGCACCCATCGTATTGATGCGCACAAAACCGTTGATGCCCAAGGTGGAGGGAATCCAACAGGAAACGAGCCTCCAGAAACCGGGAACGGCCACGCCCGGCCACGATATGCCCGAAATGAAAAGGAACGGCAAAGACGTGAACACGAACAGCGGCATGCACGTTTCGCGCTGGAACACCAGCAGGGAGCAGGTCATGGCAAAAAAGATGCAAGCCAACAGGTAGGGCAACACGAAAGCAAGGAGGTCGCACGCCTGGGGAATCTGTACCAACCCGAACAGACGGGGCACTACCACCAACACCCACAGGCAGACCGGCACATAGACCATCAGGTAGCAGGAGGCCTTGCCCAGCACAAGATGCACCGTGCCCCGCCATCCCCCGCGCGACAGCTGCGTGTGGAACGCCGCACGTTCGCGGGCCGAACCGTTCGTCATCCCGATGCCCAGCAGCAATGTCTGCTGGATGACCAGCATCAGCACCGCCGGCAGGAGGAATGCGGCAAAACCGCCCTGCGGGTTGAACAGGGCCACATTTTCGTAATCCAGCGGCTGGATGGCCGCCCCGTCCTGCAGGCCGTCGCCGCTCCCCAACCGCTCCACCTGCAGGTCTGCATTCATGTCCATCGACACATCGGTGCAGGCCAGCAGCAAAGCCTTGTAGTAGAGCAGGCCGCTCATGTCGCAATACAGGCTGACGTGTGCCTGCCCCTGCCGGTGCACCTCGCGGCTGAATTCTTCCGGCAGACGGATAATGCCGTAGGCTTCCGCCCGGCGCATCATCTCCTTGGCCTCTTCCATGTTTCCCGTGCGGGCCACGATGCGCACGTCCGGCGTGGCATCCACGCGCCGGGCAAACTCACGGCTCAGGGCCGTCCCCCCTTCGTCCACCACTACGGCAGGCACTTCGCGCACCGTCTCCCCGGTATAGATGAAAGCATAAAGCAACGGATAGAGCAAGGGCACCAGGACGAAAAAAATCAGCACCCCTTCGTCGCGGACCACCCGCCGCAGCTCTGCACGGCAGGCAAAGAACACCTCCGCAACGGCCTCACCGGCCAACAGCCCCATCTTTCCTTTCTTTTTCTCCATCATGCCTTCAGGGTATGTAACCATAATCCGCCACGGCCGTGTGCAGGCGTTTCAGCAGCAAAAGGGGCAGCAGCGCGAACAACAGCAAAGCCAGCCAGGCTTTCCAGGCATAGCCCGCCGGATAACCATTCAGCGTCTGGTTGACGTAAATCAAAAAATAATGCCGCAAGGGGAACAGGTTGCTGAGCAACTGCAAAGAGGGGTGCATGGCCATCACCGGGAAAGAGAAGCCGGAGATGGAAAACGACACCACCCCCCACAGCGAACAGGCACTCAGGGCCAGGCGCAACGTGGGCACAACAGCGATGAGGAATACGCCGAAGCCCTGCGATGCCACCACCATCAGCAACGAAGCCGACAGCAACGGCAGGATGCCACTGTGGCAGGGAAAAGCCAGGATGCCGTAGAGCCAGAAGTCTATCAGCGCGGCTACGGCAAAGAAAACCAGCGTGTGGGGCAGCAGCTTGCCCGCCAAGGCGCGCAGCATGCTGTTGCCGGCCAACGCCAACCACTCGCGCCCCGTCCCCTCCTTGATTTCCGAACCGACGGCGAACACCGTCACCATGAAGACCAGAAGCATCAGGATGCCCGGCAGGATGGTGTTGTTCAGGTAAACGGAATAATTGAGCCAGGGATTGGACAGCGCATGGGTGTCCACCACTATCGGCTGCAGGAAAGCCATGGCCAGGCGGGTGTCCACGCCCTTGGCCTGCAGGGTTTCCAGCACTGCCGAGGCACCGGCCAGCACCGACATCGTGCGCAGGTCGCGGTAGATCAGCGAACCGGCAATGAGCAGGCTGTTGTTCGTATAAAACGACACCTTGGGGCGGCGGCCGGCAACCACATCGGCCGTAGTTCCTTCCGGGATATAGTAAAAGGCGTATATGTCTCCCCGCTGCATGGCCTTGCGCGCACTGCCCACCGACTCGTAATTCCCCGTCAGGCGGATTTGGCTGAAAGCATCCATGTTGCGCAGGATTTCCCGTGTGGTGGCCGTGTTGTCGTTGTCCACCACGCCCACCGGCATCTCTTCGGGCAGCCCGCCCCGCATCAGCGTGGTGAAGAACAGGCAGCAGACCAGCGGCGACACCACCATGCAGAACAGGTAGAGCGGACGGGACAGCAAGCGGCGACACTCGCGCACCGATATGCCGAATATGCCTTGGGACACCTGCATCTTACGTTCTCCCCCCTCCTCCTATCGTTTGATGATGACGGACATGCCCGGCCGGAGCGGCTCCTGGGCATCGACCGGCACGGCACGCACCTCGAACGTCTTCAGGTCATACTGCCCGGTGGTCTTGGTGGCTTTCCATGCCGCATACGTCCCACGGTCTTTCATATAGGTCACTTTCAGGCGGATGTCCTTCCCGAAAGCCGGCACATAGGCCGTGAATTCCTTCCCCATGGCCAAATCGCCCAGCAGGTCCTCGCGCACGTTGAAGGTCGCCCAGCGGTCGTGGAGCATCGTGATGTTCATCACGGGAGCACCCGTGCCCACCAGTTCGCCCATCTTGTGGAAGATTTCCGACACCTCACCGTCCATTTGTGCCACCAGCACCGTCTCCTCCAGGTAGGAGTTCACTTCCGCAACGGCCGCGCGGGCACGTTCCACTTGTGCGGCCGCCGCCTCGCGGTCCTCGCGCTGCGCACCGTTACGGGCCATCTCATACTGCGCCCGCGCGGCCTTCTCCGTAGCCTGCATGGCCGAGTAGTTGGCATAGGCCTCGTCGCGCTTCTGCTCGCTCATCACCCCGTCTGCAAACAGGCGGCTGATCCTGTTGTAGGACTTCTCCGCCATCTCCAGCCCTGCCCTGGCTTTCTGCCACATCTCATAGGCACCCTGCAACTGCTCGCTGCGGGTGCCGCGGTCGGCCTTGTCCTTGAGGGCCTGCGCCGCCCGTTCCGCGGCTTCGGCCTGTAGTTGTTTGGCCGTCACGTCCGGCGCCTCCAACAGCGCCAGCGTGTCGCCGGCCTTCACACGGTCGCCCTCTTCCACATAAAAGCGGAGTATGCGCCCCGGCACTTTACTGGACACCCTGTATTCCGAGGCCTCCATCTGCCCCTGTATGGACTCATCGTCACGCCCCAGCAGGAACGTGCCGGCCACGGCTACGGCCACAACTACGGCCACCACCGCGACAAGCGCCCATACCACATTGCCCTGTTGTTTTTCCATGTCCATAATGATTCTGCATTATAATCCGTTCATCCGGCACGACCGCCCCCTAACGCTCCGTGCCCAGCGTGCCCATCGCCTTCTGCAGGTAGGTCTGCGCCAACCGGAGGTCTATCTGTGCGTCTATCTGGTCTGCCCGCGCCGACAGCCATGCCGTCTGCGCCTCCATCACGTCGGCCACCGGTATGACACCTTCCCTGAAGCCCTTGTCCGCGTAGCGCAGGTTCTCTTCCGCCTTTTCCATGTTGCGGACGGCCAGCGAAAGGCTTTTCTGTGCCTCCGAATTCCGGAACAATCCCTGGTGCACCTGCAGCTCTATCTTTTCCTGCACGTCGGCCAGCTGCAGTTGTGCGATGTGTGCCTCGCTCCTGGCCGCTTTCACCTTATACATCCCCTCGCCCCAATGGAACAGGGGCACCTGGAGCATCACCCCCACATTCCACATGCCGCGGAATTTGTTCTCGAACCCGTCCAGCAACGACGGATTGGACACCAGATAGCCCCCCGTGAGCGCCAGGGAGGGCAGCATCTCCGAGCGCGCCATCCGCACCTTGTCCTCGTAAATCCGGTTGGTCCAGTCCAGCCCCCGCAGCTCCGGGCGGTAGGCAAAGGCCCGGCGCACGGCCTCATCCGTGTCCTGCCCCGCGGTTACCGGCCCCTCCTGCAGTTCGTCCGACAGCACCAGCGGCGTGTCCAGCGGCAAACCGCACAGCTGGCAAAGCACCATCCTTGCCAGGGCCAGGCCGTTTTCCACCTTTGTCAGGGCCATATCCGCCTCGTTCACCTTCACTTTCACCGTCAGGCCGTCGGCCTTGGTGGCCACTCCCTCTTCTATCATCCGCTCCACATCGCTGTCCAGCCGCCCCACCAAGGCGCGGAAACTCTCTGCCAACTTCTGCTTGTGGCTCAGCGACACGACCGTCCAGTAGGCCTCGTCCGTCTCCAGTATGATGTCCTGCAAGCGGGCTTCATACTGCGTGCGGGCCAACGCCTCGGCCGATTTCGAAATGCGGTGATAGGCGCGTATCCTGCCGCCCATATACAAAGGCTGCGCCACAGTGACCGCACCGGCCCAGATATGGCGGGTGTCCGTCCGGAAGGCATTGGTCAGTTCGTTGCCCATCCGGTCCAGTGCTTCCGCGATGCCGTCCAGGCTGCCGCCCTGCATGGCCTGCTGCAACACCTGGGCCAGCTGGGGGTCGGCCTGCGCGATGTGTTCTATGACGGGAGCGGCGGCTTGGGTGAACCCCTGCAGGAAAGAAGTGCCCATCGTATTCAGCGCAGACTGCTGCTCCCTGCTGAGCAAAGAAACCTCGTCGGAGAAATACAGGTAAGTCCCCGTGGCCGAAAAATCGGGCAGGAAGTTCGCACGGGCGGCCTTACGGTCATACTCCGCCTTCTGCATCTTTTCCCTCGACACAAGCAGCCCCTTGTTGTTCGCAACAGCCAAGCTGCGGCAACTGTCCAGGTTGAGATGCCGCTGGGCGGGCAGGACGGCAGCCCATCCCACAAACGCCAAAAGCATAAAACGCCTTTTCATCCTTCCTGTCTTAAACAGAAATCCCATAATCCGTCAAGTATTTCTTTATCAGACAATAGAACAAATATAGCAAAAATAGGCTTGCCCTGTTCGTTTTTAACCTATTTTTACACGGCGGCAAGAGCATTCCTCTCCTGAAAAAGCGCAACGGGAAACCCCGACTCCGCCCCGCTGTCCGGCGGAAAATGCCGGGACGCAGGCCTGCCGTCCCGCCTCACTGCACACGAGTTCCATCGGCCTTGCGCAAAACCGCCGCCGGCTGTGCGCAAACACGCCGGCGGACATGCGCAAGACGCACCGGCGTTCCGCACAGGGGAAAAATGAAAAAGCCCCGCCGGCTGCAAACGGGCAACCGCACGGGGCATGTCTTTCAGCAGAAGCCGCGGAACGGCCTCCCCTCTTATCATTTTTCCAAATCGAAGGTGGCGTTGCCGATGTTGTGGCCGTCGGCAAAGACCGCCACGCGGTAAGTCCCCTTGCTCAGGAACTCGTTGACTTCCCAATACACCGTGACGGGCGTGGCTTCCCCGTTGTATTCAATGTCCTTTTTGGCCGAATACTCCAACATGCGGTTCTCATAAGCGAACGTGCCACCGTTCGTCAGCACCTCATTGTTGGGTTTGGTGATGCGCACGTAGATGCTACGGTTTCCCGCCTGCGCCGTAATGTTGCGGGCAATGACGAAGCTGACCACCAGCATCTTGATGTCCTTCACCTTGCGGACTTTCTTCCCCCGCTTGCCTTGCCCCTCCATGGTGATGGAGGTGGCATCCAGCTGCGAGGCGATGGCCACCTGCTCGCTCAGGCTCTGCTTCTCGCTGGTCAGGCTGCTGATGGTCTGCGTGGCCTGCGTATATTGGGCTTTGAACTGGCGGTTTTCGCTCATGAGCTGTTCGTTCATCCGGTTCAGCGAATCTATTTCGTGCACATAATTCCGCAGGATGCTGCGCAGGGTGGCCAGCTCCTGTTTCAGGCGGCGTATCTCCGCCGCATCAGTGGCCTTCACCTGTCTCAGTTCGGCCAGCAGGGCTTCCGTGCGCTGCTGCTCCTTGTCCAACTGCGCAATCAAAGAGTCGTTGTTGATCTGCGTTTTCATCTCGCTGTATTGCTGGGCGAAACTGGCATACTCGTTCTCCATCTCTTTCTTGTCCATTTCGGCCAGTTTCAGCATCTCTTCGTTCTCCGCGTTCTTCTGCATGTAGAAAAATGCCAGAAAACCCAGCCCGACACACAGCACCCCCACAAGCACAGAGGCGATGACTATGACACGCTTCTTATCCATAAAACCCAATTTTTTCCTCGTTTATAACCCGTTATTAGCTTTTTATGTTTGCGGTGGCAAAGATAATCCTTTTTCTTCCAAGGCAGAAAGAAAAAACGGACTTTTGTGCGTTCCCGCCCGTTTTTTCCGTCCCGCCTTTCCGCCACCGCCCAAGGAGGACACGGCGCTTCCCGCGGAAGCGCCCGCAACCGTGCGGCCGGAAGTCCCGTAAACCCTACCGGACGGCCATAAAAGGCACTTGGACGGCCGCCATTCCGCGCACCTGCTCCAGCCCCTTTTCATCGCACGTCACCGTAACCTCTTCCCCATCGGGCAGATACATCGTGAGGGTATTGTCACCGTTCAGGCGCAACATCTTTTGCTTATCGCCGTCCCGCACCAGGCTCCACACCTTTTCCGCGTCATCGAACACCATACGGACCTCTTCGCCCGTGGTCTCGTTCTGGATGTGGTAGCCGTCCTTTTCCGTGACAATGACATATTCGTTGCCGTCCGTCCCCACCACATGCTTTGTCTCGCCCACCGAAGCCAGCAAAGGCGTGCCCGTCCAGAACTCAATGGTGTTCAGCACAATCCAGTCGGCAGTCAGGCAGATGCCATAAACCGGAATCAGGACGATACCCAGGATGCCGTTGACCAGTTTATACGGAGTGGCATCCACATTCCATTGTGCAAACTTGTTGAACAGCCCGAAAGAGCCGATGCAGGAAGAATAGAGCACACACGACGAAAGACACGCCGCCGCCCAAAATAATCCATTCTTTTTCATAGTCCTGTTTTTTAATGATGAATAAATATGGTTCCGTTACCACAAAACTAAACAAAAGTTTTTGGAAAGCAGGCTTATGATACCGCAAAAAGCACCTTTTTTGCATTTATTACCATAAAAGCGCCGGGCGGGAAGACATTGCGGGAAAACAAAAGCCGCCAGGAGTTGTGCATGACGGGGAAAAACCGTATATTTGTAAACAGGGTTTTGCCTGTAGAAAGGAGACATCAAGAACACGATACGGTTACACGAACAGATCCCGGAGGCGGAGGTGCGCCGCCTGGAGGACGCCATGGCGGCGTTCAATGCCGGGAAAACGGACGACAAGGGGTTCTATGCCATCAGCCTCACCACGCCCTACCGCCGTTATTATGCCTTGTGGCGCATTTTCGCCGACGGGAAACCGCCGCTGTTCGTCCGCACGCTGGCCGAGACGCTCACCGCGGCAACCGGAAAGGCCATGGACCTGCTCAGGCATTGCAGGATTCCCCTGAAATGGATGGACAATGCCTTTTTCATCCATTATTATGAACAGACGTATGAGGTGCTGACGTTCGGGAAATACCGCGGCAAACACATCACGGAGGTCTATTATGTGGATCCGGGCTACGTGCTGTGGCTCGCCAACAAGTTCGAGCCGGAGAAAAAGAAACTGCAGAAACTGAAAGAGACGGCCACAGGCTTTGCCGCCATACACGCGGAACTGACCCCGCCACGCCGCCCGACCTACCGCTCACCCAGCCGGTTCGTGGGACAGAAAGGCGACAAACTGACGGGGCTGAGGCTGAAAGTCGTGTACGTCAGGCAACAGGTGGACACCCACAAACCGGATTTCTACATCGACCAGAGCGTGCTGGCCGTTGATGCGGAGGGCAACCGCTATACTTTCACGGAAAAGGCCGCCGGGCGCAGCCAGACACCCAAAGCCCTGAGTTGCTTCAGCCGGGCGTTTGCACCGGGCATGGAGGTGCGGCTGAAATCCGCACGGGTAATGCGGCATTACGAGAGCCAAGGGGTGAAATACACCCGCATCGGTTATGTCAGATACGAAGACAGCAGAGCCGCCGGGCGGCCAAAAGGCTGACCGCCACGCCGGACGGGGTTATTCCAGTACAGTGACTTTCCGCACCACGACTTCTTGCAGCGGACGCTCCTTGGCCGTACGCACTTTTTCTATGGCTTCTGCCACGTGCATTCCCTCTACGACCTCGCCGAACACCGTGTACTCGCCGTCCAAGTGCGGCGCACCGCCCACCGTGGTGTAGGCCTGCTTCTGGACATCGTTGAAAGGCACCGGGGGATGGGCGGCCACCTGCAATTCGGCTTCATGGAGCAGGGAATCTTTCAGCTGCCGGTACTTTTCGGTCTCGCCACGGCGGCGCAGCAGGTAGAGTTCTTTCAGGTGCCCGCGCGACAGGGTCTCGTAAAGCGTGTCCACCCGGCTCTGGTAGATGGCCGAATAAAGTTCCATGAGGGAGGCTGCGGTGAACGTCTTGCCCGTCACAATGTAAAACTGGGTTCCGCTGGAAGCCTTTTCCGGATTCACGTCATCACCCATCCGCGCTGCGGCCAGCGCCCCTTTCTTATGGAAATGGCGGGGATAGCGGATTTCGGCAGGAACCGTGTAACGGTAGGCGGAAGTATCCACGGCCGGCGTTCCGCCGGCAGGCTTGGCGGCCGGATCTCCCGTCTGGATCATAAAACCGCGTACAATACGGTGGAACAGGATGTTGTCGTATGCCCCGGCCTTGGCCAGGCGCACGAAATTGTCACGGTGGCGGGGCGTGTCGTCATACAGCCTCACCTTGATGTTTCCCATCGATGTCTCTATCAGTACTTCCGTTTCTGCCATGACATTCTTTTTTGACGAGCCGCAGGAAAGCAGGAACAACCCGCATGCGGCCACGATGATATTCCGGATTTTCATGCAACACCTAACAATGTTTATTTTACTGCAAAAATAGTCATTTCAGGACAAACCCAAGTTGTTTTTCACAAAAACTCCCCAAAATCTCAAAAAAAACACATTACTTTGTATTGTCTTTACTCTAACATTAATGAAAAAAAGAATCTTCAAATGGGCGGCCGGCATCTTGCTTGCGCCAGTCATACTGTTTTTCATCCTGGCGGCCCTGCTCTACATCCCTCCCATACAAAATTTCGTTGTGCAAAAGACCACAACCATCTTGTCCAACGCCACGGGCATGGACGTCCGGATCGGACACTTGCGGTTGTCTTTCCTGTTCGACCTTGATTTGCGCGACGTGAAAGTCACCGATGCGCAACACGACGAACTGATGGACATTGGGAGGCTGACCGTGGACCTCAACTTCGAGTCCCTGCTACACGGGGAAATCAATGTGGAGGGTATCGAACTGCAACAGACGGCCGTCAACACCAAGGACCTGATTCCCGGTGTGACCATCAAAGGGAGCATCGGACGTTTCTTTGTAGATTCGCACGGCATAGAACTTCCGCAGGAGAACGTCACGGTGAACAACATACAGCTGGCAGATGCAGACGTGGACATCACACTGGGGTATTCCGACACCCCGGAAGACACCACCACGTCCGCCGTAAACTGGAAAATAGCCCTCCACCGGACAGACTTGGAACGCATACGCCTCCGCCTGAGCATGCCGGGCGACAGCATGCGCATCGCCGCCGGCATACAGTCGGCCGCCCTGCGGAACGGGCTGGTCGATTTGGGGACTGCCACCTATACGGCTGAAACATTCAGCCTGACCGCCGATTCGCTCCACTATGACGTGCCCCACGAACAACGTGTGGAAGGAGTGGATGCCAACCACATCGCCCTGACGGAGGTGGAGCTGGACATAGACTCCGTGTATTTCAACAGCGATGCAACGGCGCTCTCGCTGGCCCTGCGCCGGATGGCCATGAAAGAACGGAGCGGGCTGGAAGTGCGCGAACTTGCAGGAGGATTCCGGATGGACTCCACCTCACTGCAGGCCCCCGGACTGGTGTTGCGCACGGGCGATTCTTATGTCAACCTGAGAGCCGACATGGATTTTGCGGCCATGGCAACACCGGCGGCCGGACGGTTCTCGGTACGCCTCGCGGGCGAACTCGGCAAACAAGACGTGCTGTTCTTTGCCGGCAACCTCCCCTCCGCCTTCGCACAGGCCTACCCCAATGCCCCCATCACCCTGCGGGTGGCGGCAGACGGCAACCTGGACACGCTGGACATACACACGCTGGAAGCCCGTCTGGCAGGTGCCTTTGAACTGAAAGCCAAAGGGCAAACGACCCACATAACCGACTCGACACGCATGGGCAGCAACCTGGAGCTGGAACTGCAGACCCGCAACCTGGACTTCGTGAAAGCCCTGGCCGGCGGGGAAACTGCGGACAGGATGAACCTGCCCCCCATGACATTGAAAGGCACAACCCGGCTGAAAGGGCAGCAATATGAAGCCGACATCCTGCTGAAAGGAGGAGACGGCACGGCACGGCTGCATGCCGCGTTCGACGCTGCACGCACGGCCTACCGTGCACAAGCCGAAGTAAACGGACTGCAAATGCGCCACTTCCTGCCCAAGGATTCGCTGGGCCTGCTGTCATTCACCGCAACGACACAAGGCCAAGGCACAGACCCCTTCCGCCACAGCACACGGATGAAGGCCGGTTTCACCCTGCACGCCTTACATTATGCCGACTGGGACTTCGGCGGCCTGCGCCTGTCCGCCCGGCTGGAGAACGGCAAGGGGGAGGCCAGCATTGACAGCCGCAACCCGCTGCTGGAGATGACTTCACACGCCAAAGCCCTGCTAGGCCGCAACCACGTGGGCTTGGACTTCGACCTGGACCTGCACAGCCTGGACCTGTATGCCCTGCGGCTGACTTCCAAGCCGTTCAAGGCCGGCACGCGACTGCAAATAGACGGAAGCACGAACCTGAAGAACCGGCACGACGTGCACGGGAGCCTTTCCAACATAGCACTCATCCTGCAAGACACCACCTTTCATCCCAAAGACCTGTCGATGAAACTGCTGGCCCATCCGGACAGCACGTATGCCAATATCTCGGCCGGCGACTTCGTCCTAGGGCTTGACGGACGCGAAGGCTATGAAAACCTGCTGAAGAAGAGCCAGGAATTCCTGGCCATGGCCGACCGGCAGTTGCAACGGCGGTTCCTGAACCAGGATTCACTCAAACTGTTCTTGCCCAGCATGAGGCTCAACGTGTCGTCGGGCAAGGAAAACCCCATCGCCAACTATATGGTCGCATCGGGTTATTCGTTCAACGACTTCAGGCTGACCTTGGATGCCGACCCCGCAACCGGGCTGAACGGAGGAGGACACCTCTATACCCTGAACATGGGAAGCATCACGCTGGATACCCTGCAGATGCACATTTTCCAGGATTCCACCGGCGTCAAAATGGACGGACGGGTAAGAAACGGCCCAGACAACCGGCAGTTCGTCTTCGACTCACGGATCAATGCCTACCTGCACACCATCGGGGCCGGCATAGACATGACTTATACCGATGAAAAAGGCGAAACCGGCATAGATATCGGCTTGCGGGCCGATGTGCTGGACAAAGGGCTGAGAATCGTGTTCTCGCAAACCCATCCTATCATCGCCTACCGGAAATTTGAAATCAACAAAGACAATTATGTTTTCTTGGGAAACGACCAGCGGGTGGAAGCCGACATCGACATGAAAGCTGAAGACGGGACCGCCGCCAAAATATATTCCATCCCCAACCCGGAAGCCCTGCAGGACCTGTCCGTCAACCTGCATCACTTCAATCTGGGTGAACTGACCTCGGTCATCCCCTACGCCCCGCATATCACCGGTCTCCTTGAAACGGACGCCCACTTGATTCAAACCACAAGAGACCTGTCCATCGTGGCCGACCTGGAAGTGGAAAACATGGGCTACGAAGGTGCGCCGCTCGGCAACATTACCCTGAGCACGGTGTACCTGCCCAATGATGACGGGACCCATTTTGTGGACGCACGTGTGTCACAAGACGACACGGAGGTGCTGGTCCTCACGGGAGCTTACAGGGAAAACCAAGGGAAAGGCAACATCAGAGCCGACATAAACATGACAGACTTCCCCTTGGCACTGGCCAACGGATTCATCCCGGACCAAATGGCCAGCCTTGAAGGGCAGGCCAACGGGCGCATGACCGTGAACGGCTCCACGCAGCAACCGGAAATCAACGGATGGTTCTCCACCCAGGACATGGAAATCACGTCATCGGTTTACAGTCTCAACCTGCGGATGGACAACGACACCGTCAAAATAAGAAAGAACCGTCTGGACCTGGACCGGCTGCATGTCTATTCCACCGGGACCAACCCACTGGTGTTCGACGGAACGGTAGATTTCAGCAACTTCGAGAACATCCTGCTGGACCTGAGCATGAACGCTTCCAACTTTGAACTCATCAACGCCAAACGCACACAGCAGGCCTCGGCCTACGGAAAGGTTTATGTGAGCGTCAACGCCCGCATGTCGGGCAACCTGAACAATATCAATATCGGCGGACGGCTGGGACTGTTGGGCAGTACGGACGTAACTTATGTGCTGAAAGACTCCCCGATTTCTTCGGAAGACCGGCTGAGCGGACTGGTGGAGTTCGTAGATTTCAGGGACACCGTATTCGTAAAGAGCGAAGAGAAAGCACGCCCCATGAACCTTAACATCATGATGCAGGTAAACATCGACCAAGGGGTACAGGTGCACTGCCTGCTCAGTGACGACCGCTCCAAATACATCGACCTGGAAGGCGGCGGGGAACTGACCTTGAACTATACCCCCCAGGGAGAACTGACCCTGAACGGAAGATACACCGTGCTGAACGGCGAAATGAAATACTCTCTGCCTGTCATCCCCCTGAAAACCTTCACCATTGCATCGGGCAGCTATGTGGATTTCAACGGACCGGTACTGAACCCTACGCTGAACATATCGGCCTCGGAACGTGTACGCGCCACGGTGACGGAAAACAACTCACCCCGTACCGTCTCATTCGATGTGGGGTTGTCCATCACCCGCACACTGTCCGACATGGGACTGGAATTCACCATCAGCGCCCCGGAAGACATGACCGTGCAGAACCAGCTGGCCTCCATGTCGGCGGAAGAACGCGGCAAAGTAGCGGTCACCATGCTGGCCACCGGCATGTATCTTGGCGACGGAAGCGAAGGCAGCGGCTTCTCCACGTCCAATGCCCTGAACGCCCTGTTGCAGAACGAAATCAACAACATTGCCGGAAAGGCCTTGGAAACCATCGACCTGAGCTTGGGCGTGGACCAAGGGACAACAGCCGAGGGGACATCGCGCACCGACTATTCCTTCCGCTTTGCCAAACGTTTCTGGGGCAACCGCGTAAGCATCATCATCGGAGGGAAAGTGTCCACCGGGGAGAACGTCGAGAACACCGGACAATCACTGATCGACAACATCTCGCTGGAATACCGTCTAGACAAAAGTGCCACACGCTACGTCACGCTGTTTTATGACAAGAACTACGAATCACTGCTGGAAGGCGAAATCACGGAGATGGGAGCCGGCCTTGTACTGAGACGCAAGATGACCCGGCTGGGTGAACTCTTCATCTTCAGGAACCGGAAGAAAGGTAATGCACAACCCGTAAACGAAAGAAACAATGAAAGTGACAAATAAAGCCTGCATCGGAATACTGTTGTGCTGCTGGCTACTGACTGGTTGCTCAACAACCAAGAACCTGCCCGAAGAAGAAGTGCTCTACACGGGTATCAAAAAGATAGACTACGGGGAAAAGACCGGAGAGAAAACGGAAACGGAGGAAACGGAAGGCGTCATCACCTCGCTGGCCGAAGCCTATAAGACCGTGGACGAACTGCTCACGCAAAAAGATTCCCCGTCCTTGAAAAAAAGCGAAAAACTGACCAAGGAACAGCAAGACTCGCTGAAAACCGTACAACGCATCGAGAAAGAAGCATACAGCACGGCCAAGGAAGAAGTGGACGCCGCATTGGCCTATGCCCCGAACAACGCTTTCTTCGGCAGTTCATCGCTACGCATCCCTCTCCCTACCGGTCTGTGGATATACAACGCCATGGTAGGCAAGAAGTCGCGTCTGGCCAAATGGATATTCGACACCTTTTCCACCACACCAGTGTACATCAGCACCGTCAATCCAAACACGCGGGCGCTGGTGGCGCAGAACACCCTGCGCAACTACGGCTACTTCAACGGTACCGTAAACTATGAAATCTTGCCGGAGAAGAATCCCCGCAAAGCCAAAATCAGCTACACCGTAACTCCCCGCCAGCTGTTCCGGCTGGACTCCATCGCCTACCTGCATTTCACAGCCGAGGAGGACAGCCTGATCCGGAGGACTTTCAGACAACGCAAACTGTTCAGCGGCGACCCGTTCAGTGTCATCAACCTAGATGCGGAACGCACCCGGCTGTACAACCTGTTCCGGAACTCCGGATATTATTACTACAAGCCGGAATACATCCTTTTCCGTGCCGACACAATACAGCGGCCGGGATTCGTACAGTTGCAGGTGGTTCCCTCCGCCGACATTCCGAAACCGGCCAACAAAAGATACTATCTGGGGCATACCACCATCCGGTTGCTCAACAACGAAACGCCCCAGTTGACCGACACGCTACACCTCCGCGACTACGACTTTTACTATAAAGGTGACGAAAAGCACAAGCCACCGTTGCGGTTCGGGGCGATACGGCGCAACCTGTTCTACCGCAAAGGAACGCTCTACCGGCAGAACATCATGAATTTCGTGCAGCAACAGCTTTCCGGAATGGATGTATTCAGTTCTGTCAACATGAAATATGTGCCGCGCGACAGCACGGCAACCAACGACACGCTCGACATAGAGATTACCGCCGTGCTGGACAAACCCTATGACGGTGAGTTCACCTCCAAAGTGACCTCGAAAAGCAACGGGCAAATCGGGCCGGGGCTCTCTTTCAGCATGTCCAAGCGCAACGCATTCCGCGGAGCGGAGAAGTTGAAGTTCGAAGTGCACGGCTCGTATGAATGGCAGACCAATTCCAATGTGCAGGGTAACAGCTCGGTTATCAACTCTTATGAATACGGCACATCGCTGACGCTGGACTATCCGCGCCTGATTTTCCCCGGAGCGCACAAGTTCGCCCGGCAGGCCCAAACCAGCACCTCTTTCGTGTTGGATGCCACATGGATGAACCGCGCCAACTACTTCGGCATGGTGTCGCTGAGTGCCCGCATGGTCTATACCTACCAGACCCGCTCCACCATAAAGCATGAGTTCGTACCGTTCCGCATGGACTATGACGAACTGCTGAACACCACGGCCGCCTTCGACTCCATCATGAACGTCAACCAAGCACTCTACGTGAGCATGCGCGACCAGTTCGTCCCTTCCATGCGCTACACGTTCACTTATTCCAGTCCGCGCAGGGCACGTAATCCGAGTTCCTTCATCTTCGAAGTGAAAGAAAGCGGCAACATCACCTCTGCCATCTATGCGGCGTTCGGCAAACCGTTCAACCAGAAAGACAAGAAAATCTTCAACGTCCCCTTTGCCCAATACGTCCGGTTCTCCGCTGAGTTCCGCGAAGAGTTCAGGCTCACCCCGCGCACCAGCATCGCCACCCGCATAGGTTCCGGAGCCATCTTCAGCTACGGCAACTCCACAGCCGCCCCCTACAATGACCTGTTCAGCGTGGGCGGTGCCAACAGCATCCGCGCCTTCACCGTCCGCGGCGTAGGCCCAGGAAGCTATACCCCCGGCCAATCCGCCTATTCCTATATTGACCAGATGGGGGACTTCAAGATAGAACTGAACGCCGAATACCGCTTCCCCATTGCTTCCATCCTCCACGGGGCCGTTTTCCTGGACGCGGGCAACGTTTGGCTGATGAACGCCGATTCGAGCCGCCCCGGCGGGACCTTCAAGCTCTCACGGCTGGGCAAAGACCTGGCGCTGGGAACCGGAGCGGGCATCCGTTGCGACCTCGACTTCCTGGTGCTGCGTTTCGATGTGGGCGTGGGACTGCATGCCCCCTACGACACGGGCAAAAGCGGCTACTACAACATGCCGAAATTCAAAGACAGCCTGGGCTATCACTTTGCCGTAGGCTACCCGTTCTGACTGCCACCTGACGGAAATGTCCGCGGGAACCGTTTCTCGAAAGGCACACGTAAAAAAAGCCCCGAACAGGCCGTGTGTTTCAAATAAAAAGACTACATTTGCAACAAAGAACTTACATCTTTTTTCAAACTTTAAACGAACAGACATGAAACCTACACTATTCTTATTGGCTGCCGGCATGGGCAGCCGGTATGGAGGACTGAAACAGCTGGACGGACTGGGCCCTAACGGTGAAACCATCATGGATTATTCCATTTATGACGCCATCCGCGCCGGATTCGGCAAAATCGTATTCGTCATCCGCAAGGACTTCGAGGAACAGTTCCGCTCGCAAATCCTCTCCAAGTATGAGGGAAAGATTCCGGCAGAACTGGTATTCCAGAGCCTGGATGCCCTGCCGGAAGGCTTCACCTGCCCCGAAGGCCGCGTCAAGCCGTGGGGCACCAACCACGCCGTGCTCATGGGCAAGGAGGCCATCAAGGAACCGTTCTGCGTCATCAACTGCGATGACTTCTATGGCCGCGACGCCTTCGCCACCATCGGGAAGTTCCTCAGCGAACTGCCGGAAGGCAGCCAAAACACCTATGCCATGATGGGTTTCCGCTGCTGCAACACGCTCAGCGAGAACGGTTCGGTGGCCCGCGGTGTCTGCGTGTATGACGACAACCATCATTTGAAAGACGTGGTGGAGCGCACGGAAATCATGCGTGTGGACGGCCCGATTTGCTACAAGGACGAAAAGGGAGAATGGATTCCGCTGGAAGAGAACGTGCCGGTGAGCATGAACATGTGGGGCTTCACTCCCGACTATTTCCAGTATAGCGAAGAATACTTCAAGGAATTCCTGAGCGACCCCAAGAACATGGCCAATCCGAAAGCCGAATTCTTCATCCCGCTCATGGTGAACAAACTCATCAACGAAGGTACGGCCACCGTCAAGGTGCTTGACACCACCAGCAAATGGTTCGGTGTGACCTACGCGGCCGACCGCGAGGCCACGGTAAACAGAATCGCCGAACTGGTGGCTGCCGGAGAATACCCGGCCAAACTGTTCTGAACGGAAGGGCTTCCCCGACCGTAAGCCCAACTGTCCGACACCGGCTTGAGGCTGTGCAGTAAGCGTTGTCTTACGGCACAGCCTTTGCCATATAGACAGGGATGTCCCAGAATACGCCTTCGGCCAAAAGGCCGTTTCCGCCGGAAGGCGTGGCCACGGCGGACGAAACGACAGCCCCTGCCCACCCATCTGCACACACGAGCCGGCCGGGGAATGCCCCGGCCGGCTCGTGTATAATCCGCCAATCCTATGGACACTCTCAACGGAGCGTCACCCCAAGCGGCTTGTCCAGCAAACGGGCATAGCGTTTCAGAGCCTCCTGCCACAAGGTGAAACCGGGCATGTCATATTTGTTCCAGGCCGTGCCGAAGTAATACGTGAAAGGCTCACCCGGCGTATAGGCCGAGATGCCCACCACATGCCCCACGGCATCGCCTGCCGGCTGTTGCAACGGCATATAACGCACCGTCTCCGGCTTTTCCGGGAACAGGCAAGCAATATAAACCTGTCCGTTCTGGGCTTCGGGGTGATCCATGGCATCGGCATAGGCCACATAACCCGCTTTCTTGTCCATCGCATAAGCCTCCGGGTCGCTCCGGTGCACCACTATCCCGGCAGCTATTTTGTGCCGTCCGGTCAGATTGTCATACGTCACTTCGCATTTGTTCAGGTGGCTTCCCTTGTCCAACGTAATGACGCGGCTCTCCACTACATTCTCGTCCGCGCCGATACGGGTGGCACCGAACGTCAAGCAGACGGCAAAGCGCAAAGGCCCCATGTCCAACACCTCCGCCTCCTCGTAGCAACGGGGATAAACCAACTCGCCGTTTTCCAGCAAGGCCGCAGTGCCTGCCCCCAACGTGGGGCCTACGGTGTAAGCATCCATCCCATAACCGTGGTCGCGGTGATAGGTCAGCGTGCGGTGCAGCGAATCACACTCGTTGCCCCTGCCGGCCTTGCGCAGGCGGTCCTGCAGGCCGTATGAGGTCAGTTCACTGTGATAAAATGTCTCCAGCATGGGATAAGGGACATTCTTGTTGAAGATGTCATAGCCGTAGATGTGCTGCCCGCTGTTCTGGATGGCAGGCCCGTAGGCTCTCCAGGCATTCCGGTCGTTCTCCCAGGCCAGGTCGTCCTCACGCGAAGAATACACCCTGCCCCAGGCCGTAAAGCGGAAGTCGGACGGACGTCCCTTTACGATGGTCAGCTCCGCCGTGGATTGCGGACGCACAAAGACCTGCAGGAGCAGTTTACCGTCGTGGGTCAGCTGGTAGGGCACTTCTGTCTTGTCCCCGTCCAGCACCACGAACTGCCGTCCCCCGCCCAGTCCGAGTTTGCCGAACACTTCCTGCGCATCCAGTTCCACCACATCGTTACGAAAATCCTTTGTGGAGTTCTCCACCTCCACCGTCACCACCGGGGAACCCTTTCCGCCGGTGCTTTTGTCCAGGTAACGCACACGTTCGCACGCCGCCAGCAACCATGCGCCCGTGCCGAACGGAGCCTGCGACGTGGCATCCACCTTGCGCGATGGGTCGGGTTTTTCTCCAATCGGCTGCACGTAGCCAATGCTGCCATCGGGCTGCAACGCCGTACTTTCCAAGTAGTTCCACGCCTTTTCTATCACAGCCGCATAGTCATCGGCCTCCAGCAGGCCTTGGTTCACGCCCCACATCAACCCATAGGCAAAGAACGCCGTCCCGCTGGTTTCCGGCCCCGGAGCGTCTTCCTCGCACAGCATGCTGCGGCTCCAGTAGCCCTCCGGACGCTGGCAGCGTGCCACGCCCTGCGCCAGTTCC
Organism: uncultured Paraprevotella sp.; assembly: GCA_964528135.1. Lineage (GTDB taxonomy): Bacteria > Bacteroidota > Bacteroidia > Bacteroidales > Bacteroidaceae > Paraprevotella. The sequence continues at coordinate 76,898 of CAZGSE010000001.1, forward strand.
CTGAAACGGCCGAGGAAGAAGTCGCGATGTTCATAATCGGTAGGCAGGTCGGCCAGCACCTTGGCCAGCCCGGCCAACACCCATCCGTCGCCACGCGCCCAGAAACTTTTCCCGTCGCAGGTTGTCTTTACTTTCGGATAGATGTATTTCGCGTCCCTGTAATACAACTGGGCCTCTGCGTCATACATCAGGCTGTCGCTCCAGAGGAAATTTTCGTACATGCGGTCCAGATACATGCGGTCGCCCGTCAGTTTGTACATCTTCGACATCAGGGGCATCGCCATGTACAGCGCGTCCGCCCACCACCAGAACTTGTTTTCGTCCAGATGGCACGCATAACTCATCACTTCCTTGGCCCGCGCCACCTTGTAGTCCGCCGGGTTCAGGTGGTACATGTCTATGTAGGTCTGGAAACAAATCTGCCAGTCGCCGAACAGCACGAAGTCCTGCCCCTCGCCATACGTGGCATACTTCCAGTTGCGCTTGTCGTCGCTGTTGGCACCGCGCCAGCGGTTGTGTTCACACCAGCGGTTACTGTACTCATAGTAGGCAGCCTTTCCCGTCAGCCGGTAAACTTCCATGTTGCCCGTGTAATAGGCCGCCTGGTCCCAGAAGGCCCAGGTTTCCGGCGAATGCTCCGCCTGCCAATGGTCGTTCACTTTCTCAATCAGCTGCAGGACTTCGGCAGAACCTGCGGTGACGGCCTGCCCGGCCGCGGGAAGCATGCAGCCCAGGGCCAGCAGGCCTCCCCAAAGCCCTCCTTTTTTAAAATCAAGGTGTTTCATGTATATTAATGATATTATTTGATGGGTTTCTTCACAAACTCTATTGCAGGCAAAAATAATAAAAAAAACATAAACGCGGAAGCAAATCCCGGATTTACTGCCCGTACAAACGCCCCTGCCGGCTCCCGCGCTGCAACATGCGCTGCCGCAGCCGCTCCGTGAACTCATGGTTTTTCAGCCCCCAGCGGGGAGCCAGCAGCAGCCCCCTGGGCGACTGCGAGACGAAACGCTCCAGCACCAGGTCCGGCCGCAGGCGTTCCATGTAGTCGATGACCCATTCTATATACTCGTCCACCGCAAACAGGTGGAAATCATCCGGACGCTCCAAATACTCGGCCGCCATCCTCGTGCCTTCCACCAGCTGCAACTGGTGGATTTTCAATATGGAGAGCGGAAGCGCGGACAGCACGCCTGCCTGGCGCATCAGTTCCTCATGCCCCTCGCCCGGCAGGCCGAAGATGACGTGCCCGCCCGTAAGGACACCGGCGGCCGCCAGCCGCCGCACGGCATCTGCCGTCTCGGCAAACGTGTGTCCGCGGTTGACGCGCCGGAGCGTTGCGTCGCTGGTGCTCTCGATGCCCAGTTCCACCAGCAGGAACACGCGGCGCGACAGCCGCCCCAGGTAGTCCACCAGTTCCTGCGGCAGGCAGTCGGGGCGCGTGCTGACCACCAGCCCCACCACACCGGGCACGGCCAACGCCTCCTCATACTTTTCCGCCAGCACCGCCGGCGGCCCGTAAGTATTGGTATAGGATTGGAAATAGGCCAGGTATTTCATCGCCGGATATTTGCGGGAAAAGAACGCCTTGCCCTTTTCCAGCTGCCCGGTGATGCCCTCCGCCGTGCGGCAATACTCCGGATTGAACACCCGGTTGTTGCAGTAGGTGCAGCCGCCGCGTCCTTTCTCCCCGCTGCGGTTGGGGCAACTGAAACCGGCATCCAGGGAAATCTTCTGCACCTTGAACGGGAAATGCCGCCGCAGGAAGCTCCCGAAGTCCGAATATAAAAAAGGGGATGCCATACTTTTTAAAACACTTTTGCCCCGCAAAGATAGAAAAAAAACCTATCTTTGCAACCATATTGACTACAATGCAACAAACCATTCCGATATGAACACAATGCAGAAAATCTCAAACATCCTGTTCGGATGCCTGATGGCTGTGGTGCCCGCCCGTGCCGCCTCGTCCGGACTCACCCTGGAAGACTTGTGCGGAAGAGCCTACGAGGCACGGCTCATCGCCGGCATCACGCCCATGAAGAGCGGCGGGACCTACTCGCGGCTGAGCGACGACCGCAAGCAGATTGTCACCTATTCGTTCAAGGACGGCAGCCGGCAGGAGGTGCTCTTCGACGTGGCCACCGCCAGAAACGTCAAACTGGAAAGCATAGACGGCTACATCATGTCGCCGGACGAGAAGAAGATGCTGATACAGACCGAAACGCACCCCATCTACCGCCACTCGTTCACGGCCGTATATTACCTGTACGACATCGCCAACCGCACCCTTGCCCCCCTGTCTGACAACGGGCCGCAACAGTCGCCCAAGTTTTCCCCGGACGGCAACATGGTGGGATTTGTCCGCGACAACAACCTTTTCCTCGTCAAACTGCTGTTCAACAACAGCGAGAGCCAGGTCACCACGGACGGGAAGCCCAATGCCGTCATCAACGGCCTGCCGGACTGGGTGAACGAGGAGGAGTTCACCTCCAACAATTCGTTCGAGTTCAATGCCGACAACACCATGATAGCCTGGATACGCTACGACGAGAGCCAGGTGTCCACGTTCTCTTTCCCGTGGTACAAAGGCAGCCACCCGGCCAAGGAGGAGTATGCGGAATATCCCGGCCTCTATACCTATAAATATCCCATGGCCGGCACCACCAACTCCACCGTCAGCGTCCAGACATTCGACATCAAGGCACGGGTAACCCGCACCTTGAAGCTCCCCATCGAGGCGGACGGCTACATCCCGCGCATCCGCTTCACGGACGACCCGGAAAAGCTGGCCGTGTTCACCCTGAACCGCCACCAGGACTGCCTGGAGGTTTATATGGCCAACCCGCGTTCCACGGAGTGCAAGAAAATCCTGCGTGACAACGTGGACAAATACATCAACGAGAACGTGTTCCAGAACCTGAAGTTCTATCCGAACCGCTTCGTGCTGACCAGCGAAAGGGACGGCTACAACCACCTCTACCTGTACGACCTCAACGGAAGCCTCGTCAGGAAAGTGACGGACGGCCCACTCATCGTCAACTCGTTCTACGGCTATGACACGGAGACGGGCAATTTCTACTTCTCGGCCAACCGGGCCGAAGACCCCTTGCACACGGCCGTTTACCGCAGTGACAGCAAAGGCAACATCACCAAACTGTCGGCGCAGGAAGGCAGCAACCGCGCCATCTTCAGCGCGGACATGAAGCATTACATCAACATCTATTCCAACATCAACACCCCGTATGTCACCACGCTCTGCAACCGCAACGGCAAGACCCTGAAAGTGCTTGAGGACAACAGCGAACTGGCCGGAAAGCTCTCCGCCTTGGACCTGGGGCAGCGCGAGTTCTTCAGCTTCACCACCGGCGAGGGCGTACAGCTGAACGGCTACATGGTGAAACCCGCCGGTTTCGACCCCTCGCTGAAATATCCCGTGGTGATGTTCCAGTACGGCGGCCCCGGCTCGCAGCAAGTGATAGACTCTTGGGGAGCCGGCAACATGGGCGGTATGCTGTATGAACAATACCTGGCCGCGCAGGGCTTCATCTGTGTCTGCGTGGACGGGCGGGGCACGGGCGGCCGCGGGGCCGAGTTCGAGAAGTGCACCTACCTGAACCTGGGCCTGCTGGAAGCCAGGGACCAGGTGGAAACCGCCCTCTATCTGGGCAGCCTCCCCTATGTGGACAGCCGGCGCATCGGCATCTGGGGATGGAGCTACGGGGGATTCAACACCCTGATGAGCATGAGCGAGGGCAGGCCGGTGTTCGCCGCAGGCGTGGCCGTGGCCCCGCCCACCTGCTGGTACTACTACGACACCATCTACACGGAACGTTTCATGCGCACGCCCAAGGAGAACGCCACGGGCTATGCCCGCAGCCCCATCTCGCAGGCGGAACACCTGAGCGGCGAGCTCCTGATTTGCCACGGCACGGCTGACGACAACGTGCACTTCCGCAACTCCTTGGAGTATGCCGAAGCCCTTGTGCAGGCCGGAAAACCTTTCAAAATGCTCCCCTACAACAACCGCAACCACAACATCACGGGCGGCAACACGCGCCTGCACCTTTTCACAAGCATCACGGACTTCTTCCGTGAGCACCTGCAATAAAAAGGGAACATTTCAACACACGCCAAAGGCGGAGGGAAACAGGAACACGGCCTGTTTCCCTCCGCCTTTGGCTTTCAGCATCCTTGCGGGAAGCGGTCCACCGGAATTCCTTGCGCAAGCACGGCGAACTCCTTGCAGAAAAACCCTCCCCGCCTTGCGCAAGACGGAACGGCATCTTCCACAAAGATCCCCGTGCGGCCGCGCCACCGGCCGCACGGGGTGTCCCCTGTTCCGCAACGTCTCTTGGCAAACGGACTGTTTTTAAAAATTGTATCCCAGATTTACAGAGACCTTGCTTGCCTTTAAGTCTTTTGCTATTTCGTTGAAGTCGAGCGCGTAGCTGATGCCTATGTTGAAATTGTTAATGTCGAACATGGTACCGATTTGCCAACCGAACTGGCAGTGTTCCCATATATATTTGTTGCCCATGTCGTCTTCATCGAAGTAGTTTTCAGAGGCATATTCATCATCGCTGAAACTCAGTTTACCTTTTCCCAACACGTTTACTCTGAAGAAGAAACCCGTATAGGGTTTGATGGTCAAGTTTTCGTTGACCTTACTGCCGTAAACGAGGTTGAGGGGGATGGTTAGTCCCAAGAGTGTGGAAGAGTAGTCCACATCTTCCCTATCGTTGTAATCGCTGATTTTATATCTCGCAAAATTGACGCCAAGTCCCGTTTCAAAGAACATGGGGAGCTTTGGGGCAATCTTGAACGATCGTACAAAACCGATGGAGAAACCGTTATAGTTTTTCCAATAGTCATCGTAAAAATCATCATCATAGCTCATGAACGTGCGGTCATACGAAATGCGCAGCCCTCCCCAAGGCTCCACGTCGGATGACGAGGAAGAGGACGAGGAGTGCTCGCTCCCGCTGTTCATATACTGCGCGAAAGACATTGTGGAGCAACCCAACAACATCACGGCCAATAGGTACTTGATTTTTTTCATAAAGTTGTGATTTTGGTTGATAATATATTTGATAAACTCTGTTATCTGTGATTGAAGGTCATGCGCCAGATGTTGGCCTTGCCCTCCTTGTTGCCGCGTTGTGACAGGTAGGCTATCTGGCTCCCGTCTTTCGGGATGTCCAGTATCCGGTTAGAGAACCAGCCGATGCCCCGCGCGCTGCGTCTCACTTCGGGCATGCACACATAGTCCGTACTGAGTGAAATCTGTGTGAACTCTGTTCCCGACTCTTCCGGTACGGAAACAACCGAATAATCAACTTTTTGTGCCTGTGCGTTACCAGTGGACAGGCAGAGCAGCAATAGCGTGCCGCAGGACAACATAAGGCCTTTCATTGGCGTAACTCCTGTTTTTGTTTGTTCTTTATGATGAAAACTTTTTCAGCCGCAGCCTTTGCCTTGTAATGTTTATCTCTTCATAAGAGAGCAACTTATTGATGCAAAGCCCTGCAAATGAGAAAGAAAAAGAAACATTTGTTTCAAATTCCGGTAAACAATCCGTTGCAAATTCAGCAATCACGCGATTTTTTTTGCCTTTTTGCTTGGTCTTTTACAATCTTTTAGATACATTTGCATCATTACAGTCGCTCTCTTATGAAGAGATAAACCGGAAGATGTCAAAGATGAACCGGAAAACTTTCCGGATGGATTGGCAGGCAGTATGGTTAATATACAGGGTAATATAAAACGGGAAACAAGAGAAACCGTAAGTTTTTCCTACTGCCGCACGCTTGACAGCGGCTGGAGGGGCAGTTCAACGCCCGACAAAAAAACGGAACCACCCCAATAAGGCTTCGGCTGCGTACTTGAGAAAAAGGCATGTTTCCCGCATTACGATAAAAGAAAAAGGACAACAAGCGATAGGGCGGACAACCCTTGCCCGGCCGTACTGCCCGATAATGCAGGAAAGCAGAAAGGGCTTAGCCGTAAATGAGGAATATGGCCGGTATTTTGGAAAGGTCGGGCAGGGGATGCTTCTTCCACTCCTGCACGGTGCGCGTACGGATATATTCTTCGGCACAAGTGATGCCGGCCGCCACGCACAAACGGGTCTGGTTGCGACACGCCTGCAGGATATCGGCAAACATCTTGGCGTTGCGGTAAGGGGTCTCGATGAAGATTTGGGTCTGGTGTTCCGCATAAGCACGCTGTTCCAAGGCCTTGAGGCGTTTCATGCGCTCCGACGGGTCCACCGGAAGATAGCCATTGAAAGCGAAGCTCTGCCCGTTGAAACCGGAAGCCATCAATGAAAGGATGATGGACGAGGGACCGACAAGGGGAACCACCCGCAGTCCCTTGCGATGGGCCATGGCCACCACGTCGGCACCGGGGTCGGCCACGGCCGGACAACCGGCCTCGGAAATCACCCCCACCGGCAGCCCGTCTTCCAAGGGACGCAAATAAGAGGCGAAAAGCTCCGGCGCGGCATGCTTGCCCATAGGGTAGAACGTCAGGCCGTCGATGTCTATTCCGCGGTCTGTCTTCTTCAGGAAGCGGCGCGCCGAACGGACATCCTCCACGATAAAATGTCTGATGTTACGAATGATTTCACGGTTATGTGCGGGCAACACCAGCCCCGGTTCCGTCTCCCCAAGCGTGACGGGAATCAAATACAAAGCAGGTTCCATAAGCATCTCATTGGGTGGGTGCCGGAGAAAAACCGGATTCGCAGAAAATGGCGTTGTAGTCCCGCATCCGGAGCAATTGCCCGGCCGTCACCTCCGGATGGCCTTTCATGTAATGGTCCACTATCTGCAGGGCCAGCCAGAGGCCTATCTGCGGCGGGCAATCATCGGCGCAGGGAGGGTTCCCCTGTGGGGCCGTGAAGTTCCGGACCAATGAACGGTCCGTACTCTCCCATGCCCCGTTCTCCGCCATCCATTCCCACACCGTTCTTTCACTCCGGCGGAACTCTTCCACCTGCTGCACATCGAAACCGGCCTCCTCTGCCAGGGAGACCCCGCGGAAGCGGGCTATCACCCAATGGATTTTGGCATAGTCGAGGGCATAGTCGCACAATGTACGGAGCCGCCCGGCAGGCTGCGAATATTCATGTGAAAGGTAATAGAACAGCGCATCCGGCACCAGGCGGTCGCGGTCCATCACCCGGCGCTGGAAAGAATGGTAATATTTCCGGTACAAAGGGTAATCGCTGCCCAGATATTTGTCCAGACTGATGCCCAGGATGCTGTCTCCCACAATCACGCTCTGGTTCAACCCCGAAATCTGGGTGTACACCAACGGTATCATGAAATCCGGATCCGCTTTCTTGACCTGGCGGAACACAGAGGACAGTTCCTTTTCCTCGGCATCCAGGTTGGCATACCGGCTGTGCACATCCTCCAGCAACACTTGCATCGTGGAATCCAGATAGAAGCGGCGCAGGCGCTGTTCGATATGGGCGTCCTCCACCGAACCGATGTCCAGCACATCCTCAATCAGCAGGCGCGTGGCCGCAGGATATTCCATGTTCATCCGCTGGAGGGATGAAAAACTGTTTAACGAAACGAACTCATCCACGATGCGGTCATAACGGTGTATCTTCACCTCACTGGAGTCGTCCCCGTCCGACCATAACGAAACGGGGTTCCAATGGCAGGAAGAGACCAACAGCACCAGACTGACCCAAAAGAAGAAAATTCGTTTCAAAACTTATTATTCGTTAAATCCGTTCACAAATATACAAACAATTTACACGTCACCCAAGGTTTCTACTAAAAAAAACAAAAAATATTCTTTTTATTTGGGAAGAAGGGAATATTTGCGACGCCCGCGCACATAATAGGCCCACAATATGCTGAAACGGGCCTGTTCCGGAATGTGCCCTGCCTTCATCTTCTCCAGATTCTCCTTGCGGGACTGCACGAACTCGTGGCGGGTGCCCCGGAAATCGGAATGCGCCCGCCAGACAGCCGCCACCGAGCGCCATTCGCCTTTCAGCAGGAACTGCAAGGCAGCCACCCCGTCCAGCAGCATGCGCAGGAACATCACCTTCGGCAACCGCCGCGGGGGGAGGTTCTTATAAAGCATATACAGGTTGTTCCGGAAGTTCAGATAGGTTTTCCGCGGGTCCTCTTTGGCCAGCGTCCCGCCCCCCACATGATACACCTCGGCCGAAGGCACGCACACAATGCCATATCCCCGGCTGCGCAGGCGCCAGCAAAAGTCTATCTCTTCCATGTGGGCAAAGAAGCGGGCGTCCAGCCCCCCGGCCTCACGGTACACCGCGCTGCGGACCATCAGTGCGGCACCGGTGGCCCAAAACACCGGTGCCACCGTGTCATACTGCCCGTTGTCCTGCTCCACCGTACCGAAAATACGCCCGCGGCAATAGGGGTAGCCCAGCGCATCCATGTAACCGCCGGCCGCCCCGGCATACTCAAAACAGTCCGGATGGTGCCACCCCAACACTTTCGGTTGGCAGGCCGCCACCTCCGGATGGGCGTCCAAGTAATGTTCCATCGGGGAAATCCAGTCGCCTTTCACCTCCACATCCGAATTCAGCAGGACGAAATATTCAGCCTCCACCGCGGCCAAGGCGCGGTTGTAACCGTCTGCAAAACCATAGTTACGTTCGAGAAGTATCGTGCGCACTCCGGGAAAATCTTCCGCCAGCATCGCCATCGAGCCGTCCGTGGACGCATTGTCGGCCACATAGACCGTGCCCCGCGTATGGGCCAGCACCCCCGGCAAAAAGCGCCGGAGCATCTCTTTGCCGTTCCAATTCAGGATAACCACTGCAACCTTGTCCATAACAGCCTTGCCCGATTTGTCATATCACCACAGCCGACAAGGCCGTATGGTCTTCATTGAAATCCCCCAGCCGCACGCGCACCAGGCGGTTGTCCCACTCGCCCTCCAACGGCAACTCCACCCGGATATAGTTGTCCGTGAACCCGTGCATCACCCCACGGACGCGGGACCTTTCCAACAACACGCTGGCTTCCGCCCCGACAAAGCGACGGTAAAAACCTTGCAACTTACGTTCCGACACAGCCAGCAGGCTCTGGCTCCGCCGGTGTTTTTCTTCCGCCGCCACCTTGTGGCCGATTTTCAACGCCGCCGTGCCGGGCCGCTCCGAATAGGAAAACACGTGCAGCTGGCTGATGTCCAGCCCCTCGACAAACCTCAGGGTCTCTTCGAAACACTCCTCCGTCTCGCCCCGTGTGCCCACAATCACATCCACGCCGATGAAAGCCTCCGGCATCAGCCGGCGAACCTGCTCCACCTTTTCCGCAAAAAAAGCGGTCGTGTAACGGCGGTGCATCAGTTGCAGCACGCGGTCGCTCCCGCTCTGCAGGGGAATATGGAAATGGGGCATGAACGCCCGTGAAGCCGAACAGAACTCCAGCACCTCGTCCGTCAGCAGGTTCGGCTCAATGGAAGAGATGCGATAGCGGGCAATCCCTTCCACACGGTCCAAAGCCCTCAGCAGTTCCGGGAAGGATTCTCCCGTGGTCTTACCGAAATCGCCGATATTCACCCCCGTGAGCACAATCTCACGGGCTCCTTCCCTTGCCGCCTCCTCTGCCTGACGCACCAGCGAGACAATGCTCCCGTTACGGCTCCGCCCACGGGCATAGGGTATCGTACAATAGGTGCAATAATAATCACACCCGTCCTGCACTTTCAGGAAATAACGGGTCCTGTCCCCACAAGAACATGACGGCACGAACGTACGGATTTCCTGGGCTGGCACGGTACAGGACTCATGGCAGGCATCGGCCGGTATCCGCCCCAGCCCTGCAGAAGGCAGGCGTTCCTCCAGATAGCGCAGGATTTCGCCCTTCTGCTCGGCTCCCAGCACCAAGTCCACCCCCTCTATGGCGGCCACCTGTTCCGGTTTGAGCTGTGCATAGCACCCCGTGACCACGACAAAGGCTCCCGGATGCCGTTTGACGAGTTTATGGATAGCCTGCCGGCATTTATGGTCGGCCACTTCCGTCACTGAGCAGGTGTTGACCACACAAATATCCGCCCGCTCGCCGTCTGCCGCGGTCTGTACCCCCGCCTGCTTCAGCAACCGTCCCACCGCAGACGTTTCTGCAAAATTCAGTTTACATCCCAACGTAAAATAAACGGCTTTTTTCCCTTCAAAAACAGAAGCATCTGCCATATTTTCAAAACATTAATATCCGTTTCCAAACCTATCAGTCCGCAAAGTTACGCAAATATATGGATTCCGTCGGTTTTTCGGTACGTTTTTTGATGCAACAAGGATTCCCGTCAAAAATTAACAATCAATAAGACATTGATTTTTTGATGATTTAAAAATAAAAACTCAAAAAAAGGAGGATAAAGTGTACAACGTATCAAAAAAGTATATAACTTTGCGATGTTTTAATAAGCAATTGATTGTTTTACAGATTTAAAAAAGCAAAAAAATGAAAAAGTTAGCGTTTATGTTCGTAGCTTTCGCAGCTATTTCTTTCGCTTCTTGCGGAAACCAGACTTCTCAGGCAGAGGTTGCAACGGATGCTGAAGTTGCAATGGAAGAAGAAATCATAGAAGTTGATGACACCATAGCTGCAGATACAGCTGTTGTTGACAGTGCTGCAAGTGACAACATGGCAGCTCCGGATGCTCAGTAATCCACAAGCTGGCTCATACGAACCTAAAAAGGAAAAGAAAGAAATCCGGTGAGAACAGGGTTTCTTTCTTTTTTGTATGCCTCCATCCCCTTTCAGTATCCGGCGCACCCACTACCCAAACAACGGGAACAACAATCCCGGTAAAAACGTTTTTCCCTCAAACGACAGGACAAACTTCTCCCGCCGTGGCCGCATACGGATATCCCCAAAAAAGTATTATGGATGGTATGTTTGCGGGCAACTCCATACCGAACCGACAGACAGACGTTGCCCATAACAAAAAACAAGGAAGAAAAGCCTGTTTACGGTTTTCTTCCCTGAACTTGCTCTGGAGCCGACACGGGGACTCGAACCCCGGACCCTTTCATTACGAATGAAATGCTCTACCAACTGAGCCATGTCGGCTTTTGATTTCGCGTGCAAAGGTAGGACTTTTTTTTAATACCGCAAAAACAAAGTCTGTTTTTTTGTGAAACATCCACGAAAAAACGAAATTCAGATAAAAAATGGAAAAAATCTTCGTTCCATTAGCCCAAGGAATGATTTTTTTACGTATGTTTGCCTTCATTAATCTACTGTACATATGAAGAAAGTTATTTGCATGATTCTCTGCCTGCTGGGTACGCACGTGCTCCAAGCGGTACAATGGCCGGACAAAAAGAAAACCTTGGCCAAAATGGTGTTAGTAAACGACCGGTTCATGGAGGATTGGCCCGTTCCGGGGGATTCCATCCGTATCCGCGGACTACGCCCTTCCAACATCTGGACACGCAGTGTATATATGGAGGGACTATTGGCCCTGAACGAGGTAGCTCCCCAACCCCGTTATATTTCGTATGCCACAGACTGGGCCGTGACCAACCAGTGGGGATTCCACAGAGGTACACACACCAGGGATGCCGACAACCAATGCTGCGCACAAATTTACATTGATTTGTACCGCCTCAGCGGGGAAGAACAAATATTGGGGAACACGGAACGCATGCTGAACAACGTGGTGAACAGTACGGAACGGGAAGACTGGACTTGGATTGACGCTTTGCAGATGGCCATGCCGGTGTTCGCCAAGATGGGAGTAGTGAAGAAAGACATACGTTATTTCCGTACCATGATGGAACTCTACTGGTACACACGGAACCGTGCCGGGGAAGTCGGACTGTTCAACCCCATCGACGGGCTTTGGTGGCGCGACGCAAGTTTCCTCCCACCCTACAAGGAGCCGAACGGCAAAAACTGTTATTGGAGCCGGGGAAACGGGTGGGTCATAGCAGCCTTGGTGCGTACGTTAGAAGAAATCGGCCTGGCCGAAGAATCTTTCCACGGAGACACACTGAAAGAGTTGCTCAGCATCAAAGAAGAATTGACCGGTGACTTCATGGCAATGGCCATGGCCATCAAGAACTACCAGCGCGAAGACGGTTTCTGGAACTGCAGCCTGACGGACGAACACCACTACGGCGGACCGGAAACCAGCGGCACCACCTTATATATATATGGTATGGCATGGGGCGTACGCAAGGGATTACTGTCACCGGAAGTGTTTGCCCCGGTAATCAACAAAGCATGGAATGCCGTGATGGACATGGCCGTGCATCCTGATGGAATACTGGGGTACGTGCAAGGTACGGGAAAAGAACCCAAGGACGGACAGCCCACCGGCTACGACAACTTGCCGGACTTTACGGATTTCGGCACAGGGTGTTTCCTTCTGGCCGGTTCAGAAATCATCAGGCTCATCAACGATTAATTCCCAAAACTTCATTTTAATTACCCGTTTCTCATGAAATATGGCTTTTTCTTCATCAGGACCTTGGCCTTACTGGCCTGCACGCAGGGATGTCATGTGCTGGCCCAAGACACATTGGACCTGTCCGGCATTTGGGAATTCCAGATCGACCGCCACGACAAAGGGATAAGTGAGGATTGGGCTGTCCGGCAACTGGAAGACAACATACTGCTGCCGGGCAGCATGCCGCAACGGCTCAAGGGTGACTTACCATCGGTTGACACACAGTGGACCGGTTCACTCTACGACAGTTCTTTCTTCTACAACCCTTATATGGAAAAGTACCGTCGGGCAGAAAACTTCAAAATACCCTTTTTTCTCACTCCCGACCGCCACTATGTGGGCACGGCGTGGTACAGACGGACCATAGAAATACCCGAACAATGGGAACGCCGCAGGGTGGTCCTTTTCCTTGAGCGTCCGCACATCGAGACCGAATTGTGGGTGAACGGGCAGAAAACGGGCAACGACAACAGCCTGTGTGTCCCGCACTGCTATGACGTGACGGACTACCTCCGGAAGGGCAGCAACACTTTTGCCCTGCGCATCAACAACGAAGCGGAGCACGTCTGCGTAGGGGCAGACTCACACAGCGTTACCGACCAGACGCAAGGCAACTGGAACGGCGTAGTGGGACGCATGGAACTGCAAAGCACTCCCCTGCTCTACGCCGAGGACATACAGGTCTATCCGGATATCAGACAGAAAACGGCGCGGGTGAAAATCGTCCTGAAACAGCACAAGGCCGAAGGCCGCCCCGTGGCACGCGTCCACCTTTCGGCCAAGAGTTTCAATTCCGCCACCGTCCATGAGATTGCACCTGTCGTACAAGAAGTGACCCTGAAAGGCGGAAAGGCCGAAGCGGAAATCACCCTGGACATGGGCGAAGACATGCAGTTGTGGGACGAATTCCATCCCGCACTTTACGAACTGACGGCCGAAGTCAGCTCTGACTATGGCACGGACCGGAATACGCGCACTTTTGGCATGCGGGAATTCAGCATCTCCGGCAAGACTTTCTACATAAACGGACGCCCCGTACAGTTGCGCGGAACGGTAGAAAATTGCGACTTCCCCCTGACGGGATATGCCCCGATGGACGTGGAGGCTTGGGAACGGGTGTTCCGTATCTGTCGCAGCTATGGGCTGAACCACATGAGATTCCATTCCTTTTGTCCGCCCGAAGCCGCTTTTGCCGCGGCCGACCGTGTAGGTTTTTACCTGCAGCCTGAGGGACCCAGCTGGCCCAACCACGGGGTAAGGCTGGGCAACGGCATGTACATTGACCGCTACCTGATGTCAGAAACCCAAAGGATGAACCAGGCCTACGGCAACCATCCGTCCTTCTGCATGATGGCTTGTGGAAACGAACCGGCGGGCAACTGGGTGGAATGGGTCAGCGATTTTGTGGACTATTGGCGGAATACAGACCAACGCCATATTTACACGGGGGCTTCGGTGGGCGGCGGCTGGGCATGGCAGCCCAAAAGCATGTACCACGTGAAGGCCGGCGTGCGCGGCCTGGACGAATGGCGGCGGAACGCTCCCGAAAGCATGTACGACTTCAGGCAGAAAATAGACACAGTCAGCGTGCCTTTCGTATCCCACGAGACAGGACAGTGGTGCGTATTCCCCAACTTTGACGAAATCAGCAAATACACGGGAGTCAACAAGGCACGGAACTTCGAAATATTCCGCGACTTGTTGAACGACAACCACATGGGCTACATGGCGCACAAGTTCATGATGGCTTCGGGCAAACTGCAGGCGCTCTGCTACAAGCACGAGATAGAACGCACCTTACGCACGCCCGGCTATGCGGGATTCCAACTGCTGGCCCTGAACGACTACTCCGGACAGGGCACGGCACTGGTAGGCGTTACGGATGTGTTCTTCGATGAAAAAGAATATTGCACGCCGGAGGACTTCCGCGAGTTTTGCTCCCCCACCGTCCTGTTGGCCCGCATTCCAAAGTTCACCTACTGGAACGATGAGCCGTTCAGCGCATCGGTAGAAATGGTACACTACGGCAAAGCCCCGCTCCGGGATGCTGAAGTAACCTACAAAATCAAGGATGAATACGGCAAAGCCTACGCCGAAGAAACGCTCTGCCGCAAGGACATCTCCATCGGGAGCAACATCCTCCTGGGCGACATTCCCGCGTTTTCGTCCCGCCACATTGCCAAGGCCTGCAAACTGACGCTGGAGGTTGGCCTGAAAGGCAGCTATGCCGACGGAGAAGAGGTGCGCAGCAAGAACCACTGGGACTTTTGGGTCTATCCCAAGTCTGTCCTGACCGTTGCAGACAACCCGGATGCCGGTGACATCTACATCACCGACAGCCTGGATGCCACGGCCGAGCAGATACTGAAAACCGGCGGAAAGGTGCTGGTCACGGCGGGAGGGAAAATCACTTACGGCAAGGACATCGTACAACAGTTTACTCCCGTATTCTGGAACACCAGTTGGTTCAAGATGCGCCCGCCCCACACCACCGGACTGTACATCGAGAAACACCATCCGCTCTTCCGCAACTTCCCCACCGACTACCACAGTGACATGCAGTGGTGGCCTTTGGTCAACCTCCGCCAAGTCATGCAGTTCACAGAGTTCCCGGACGATTTCCAGCCCATAGTGCAAAGCATAGACACGTGGTTCCTAAGCCGCAAGATAGGCATGCTCTTCGAGGCCAACACGGGTGGCGGACGGCTGATGATGACCACCATGCCGCTGGACGCAGACGAGACCGCACCGTCCGTGGCACAAATGCGAAAGGCCATCATCGACTACATGGAGTCGGATGACTTCCGCCCGAAATACACCGTGGACCTGCAACGCATCAAGGACCTTTTCACCAAGGAAGCACCCAAGGTGGACATGTACACCAAGGATTCACCCGATGAACTGAAACCCAAACTCAACGCACAAAAGCAATGAAAGGCATGTTCCTCACCCTATGTCTCGGCGCATACTGTCTGGCCGGTTCCCTGCATGCCGCCGATGACCGTTGGTTCCTGCGGCTGACCGCAGACCGGCATACACACACTGAATGGGTCGTCACCGACAGCACGAACAGTCTGCCGCCGCCGGCTTGCCTGACACTGGTGCCCGCCGACCGCTACACACCGGAGAAAGGCTACGGCTACGACTTCCTGTCCTCACCGGACCCGAAGGAAGAAAGCGGCCCCTATTACATCTCCGTGAAAGTGCCCGATGGCAACTACCGCGTCACGGTAACGCTGGGCAACCGCAAGAAGAGCGGAAACACTACCGTGCGTGCGGAATCGCGCCGCCTGTTCCTGGAAAACGTGCAGACGCGGAAAGGGGAGTTCCGGACATTCACTTTCGTAGTGAACAAACGAACGCCGTACATCTCCGACACGAAACAAGTGCGCATCAAACCGCGTGAACAGACGAAGTTGAACTGGGACGACAAACTGACCCTCGAAATCAACGGGCCGGCTCCACAATGCGCCGCCATACAGATTGAACCGGACCGTCAGGCCACCACGGTGTTCCTGGCGGGCAACTCCACGGTGGTGGACCAGGACGAGGAACCGTGGGCCAGCTGGGGACAGATGATTCCCCGTTTCTTCAACGAACATGTGTGTTTCGCCAACTATGCCGAAAGCGGGGAATCCGCCAACACGTTCATTGCCGCCGGACGGCTGGAGAAAGCCCTGTCGCAGATGAAGCCCGGCGACTACATGCTGGTGGAGTTCGGCCACAACGACCAGAAACAGCAGGGACCGGGCACCGGGGCCTACTATTCCTTTGCCACCAGCCTGAAAACTTTCATCGATGAGATACGGCTGCGCGGCGGCCATCCCGTGCTGGTCACCCCCACCCGCCGGCGCGCGTTCAAGGACGGCCGCCCGACAGACACCCACATGGACTACCCGGAGGCTGTCCGCTGGGTGGCACAAAGGGAACAGGTGCCTCTCATCGACTTGCAGGAGATGACCGCGACACTACTGGAAAGCCTGGGCGAGGAAGGCAGCCGAAAGGCTTTCGTCCACTATCCGGCAGGAACTTATCCCGGACAAGAACGCCCGCTGGCCGACAACACGCATTTCAACCCATACGGGGCCTATGAGATAGCCCGGTGCGTCATCGAGGGGATGAAAGCGGCAGGCTTGCCCCTTTCAGTTTTCCTGCGCGAAGACTGCGGCACATTCTCCCCCGCCCGCCCGGACAACCCGGACACTTTCCATTGGGACGAAAGTCCTTTCATGAGCATACAAAAACCCGACGGCAATTAAACACTGCCGCCGGGTTCTCCCTTATTTTTCCTTTACTTTCTTTCCGGCTTCTCAGCAACCGCTTCCGCAGCATCCACCGCGGCGTTCACCCTCTTGGTCACAGCAATTCCCCTTGTGGTTGCAATCCTTGCAGTCTGCACAGCCCTCTTTCTTGCTGCATCCCGCACAATCCGAACAATCGGTGCGACAGGTGCAGTCCTTGCATGCGCAATCCTTGCAGCAACATTCCGTCTTCTTGTCCGTTGCCTCTTTCCCGTCCTGGGCGGCAAAGACCGTGAACGAAAGCGCGGAGAAAGCCACAAGGCAACCCAATACTAACTTTTTCATAAGCATTCTTTTCAAGATAAGATTAATACTCCATTCAAGACTATCCTCTTGCGGATACAAAGTTAACCATATAAAGCCTGCCTGCCAAGCCCGGAGGCGGAAAACAGTCCCGTGTTAACCCTATTTATACTTCTTTTGCGCTTACTCCTTCCCGCCCGTTGCAGACAGATGCCGTTCCCGATAGACTTGCGGCGACATGCCCGTCATCCGTTTGAAGAAGCGGCTGAGGTGGGTCGGCTCTTGGAATTTGAAGTGTTGCGCAATCTCCGTCACCGAGAGGTGCGGGGCATTCAGCAGCACTTTGATTTCCGCCGTGAGTTGTTCGTTGATAAGTTGTTTGGGCGACTTCCCCTTATGGCACGTGCGCACCACTTCGTCCAAGTAACGGGGCGTGATGCACAGCCGGTCGGCATAAAAGGCCACCTGGTGCTCCTGCGCGCTGTGTTCGTGCAACAAGTGCATGAACCGGTGACAGAGCATCTGCTTGCGGCTGTAACCGGCAGGCAGGGAGAACTTTTCCTGCGGCAGGGTGTTGGAGAACCACATCAGCAGGCTTTGCAGGTAGTTCAGTTCCAGTTGCTCGCCGTAGCGTGCGGGCCGGCCATCGGAAAACAGCAGCCGGGCCATGTCCAGCCACAGGTTGATGCGGTCCCAGTTTCCGGAATGGTCTTCGTGCGGCGGTGTGCGGAAAAAGGGCACGTGGTGCAGAAAGTCGAGGCATTCCATGTCAACCGGCAAAACGGCCTTGAACAACACCTCTTTCGGGAACAGCAGCATCCGCACCCTGAAGTCCGGTGTGGCCTCGGCCGGTTGTATCAGACTGCCGTTCAAGAATACCAGCCCCGACCGCGGGAACATCTCATATTGCTGCACACCGGTGGAAACCACCGCTTGTCCCTGTACGCAGGCCATCAGCAACCCACATTGGAAATGGCAAGGCTTCTCCGACAGGGCAGACAGGCTGTCCTCCACATAACGGACGGACGCCGTGTCGGACAAATAAGAAATATCCATTGGCGTTCTTCTGTTTTTGACGGTATAAAGTTAAGGAATATCCCGCATTCCGGCACACATAATTCCGAAAAAGGAAAGGTTTGTGCGGCAAAAGGTATGCCGCGGAACGGAAAGAAGCTCTACCTTTGCACGATTTTAATGCAGAACATTATGCCAAACAGAAACAATTCAAAAACATTCATCTTGGTTTTCCTGGGCATGCTGACCGCTTTCGGCCCTTTCGTCACCGACATGTATCTTCCCACCCTGCCGGCAATGACGCATTTTTTCCACACTTCTTCCTCGCTCGTGCAGCTGGGACTGACCTCCAGCATGATCGGCCTGGCCGTTGGCCAACTCCTGTTCGGGCCGCTGAGCGACCGCTACGGGCGGCGCACCCCGCTGGTTGTGGCCATGTGCCTGTTCCTGGTCTCCACGGTCGGTTGCGTGTTCTCGCAGAATATCATGCAGTTCGTGGGCTGGCGCCTGGTGCAGGGCATTGCCGGTGCCGGCGGGATTGTCATCTCGCGCTCCATTGCCGCCGACAAATATTCCGGACGTGAACTGGCCAAGATGCTGGCGATGATAGGTGCCGTCAACGGCGTGGCACCCATAGCCGCCCCCATCGGCGGGGGCCTGATGGCCGACTCCGTGGGCTGGCAGGGCATCTTCTGGTGCCTGTTCGCCATCGGCATCTTTTTGCTGGCCGGAAGCCTGCATTTCGAAGAATCGCTCCCGGCCGCCCGGCAGGCCAAAGCGGGATGGGGGCTGGTGATAAAAGGCTTCGCGCACGTACTGAAGAACCGCCGCTACGTCTGCTACATCCTGCAGAATGCCTTCGCGCAGGGCGTGTTGTTCGCCAACATCTCTTCCGCTCCTTTCATCATGCAGCAACACTACGGTTTTTCACCGATGATGTTCAGCATCTGCTTTGGCATCAACGCCGTTGCCATCGTGGTGGCGGCCGCACTCTCGGCCAGGTTTCCCAGTCCCGAACAGGCACTCCACTACGGCAGTACGGGCATGCTCGTGGCTTCGGCCGGACTTTTCGCCGCCCTGTATTCCGGCTGCGGTTTCTGGATCTACGAAGTGCTGCTCATCGCCCTGCTGGGCATGCTGGGACTGACTTTCACCGCCTCCAACACGCTGGCCTTGGACTGTGAGCGCGACAATGCCGGGACGGCTTCGGCCCTGCTGGGTGCGCTGGGATTCGCCATGGGCGGTTTGGTGTCGCCGCTCGTCGGACTGGGCAACATACTGGTTCCCACCGGCACCATCTTCCTGGCTGGCTCCGTATGCTCCTACTTCTGCACGCGGATGGCCCTGCACAGGCACAAGGCCGTGGCCTGCCACCCATCCTGACAAGGCCGGACGGCAGGCAGCCACACCACCGCGGCATGGCCGTAGCGGTGCCGCGGTGTGTCAAAAGGAGATGTTCACCCCGCCCATTACCGTGGCGCGGGGCATCGGGTAACCGGCCATCACCTCGTAACGCTGAGCCAGCAGGTTCTCTCCCTGCACGAACACCGACAGCCCCTCCAGAATCCGGAACGCAGCCTGCGCATTCCAGAGCACGTAATCTTCCGTGGCATAGCTGCCGGAGCCGCCCACCACAATCTCCGTGTACAGCCCCTTCACATACTGCACGCCGGTGGAGGCGTTCCAGCGTCCCTTGCGGAAGCCCGCCCTGGCGTAGAGTTTGTGTTCCGGCGAAGCCAGCACCGGATGCTCCATGTGCAGCCAACTGTAGTTGGCGTCCAGTTCCCAAACGGAATTGAGGCGGAAACCGATGGCGGCCTCAGCCCCCCAGTTTTCTATCGCGCCGGAATTCTGGTTCAGCATACCGCTGCCGGAAGGATTGGCCAAGCGCAGGATCAGATTGTCGCCGTTGATGTAGAAAAGGTTGGCGGCGTAGCGCAAGCGGCGGTCTGCCACCGTCTGCGCATAGGAGAGTTCGTAGTGCCACAACCTTTCGGGACGCAGGTCGGGGTTCTGCGGTGGGAACATGTACATCTCGCGGATGGTGGGGTTGCGGAACCCCTTGCTGGCGCGTACCTTGACTTCCGCTTCCACCGGCAGCCGGAAGGCCAACCCGGCCTGCGGTATGGTCTCCGTGCCGGTCTGCGAATGGTGATCCACACGGATACCCGCATCGAGCGTGGCCCACGTGGACAGGTCCTGGCGGAAGTCAAGATAACCGGCCACTTCGTGCAGCGTCCGGTCGGCGGAGGTCACCCGGCGGCCGTCGTCGTACTGGTTCCAGGCCTCACCGCCGAAACGGAAGTAGTCCACCCCCGCCGTCAGGCGGTTGCCCCTGAATAGTTGTGCGCTCTGATACCAGGAGACGCCCCACATCTCGTCTTTGGAACGGAAGCGGTAGTCCAACGGGCTTTCTCCCGGCTGGTAGCCGTCGTTGATCCAATGGTTGCCCCAGTTGTAGAAGAAACTCAGCGCGCCGGAGGTGTTCCGGTAGCGGTTCTCCAGCATCACGGAGGTCATCCCCCGCGTGACGCGCTGGTCGTTGTCGATATAAGGTTCATCTACCGAACCCGGATTGGAAGCGTTGAAGTGCGTCACATCCACATCGCCCCGGAGCGTCCATGCGGCAGAGAAGTCATAGCCCAGCTTGGCATAGCCGCCATACTGCTCGAACCCCATATCGGCGCGGTGGCCGTCCGAACGGTTGTAGGAAGCGGTCACCACACTACTGAAGCGCCCCTTGCGGACACTGTTGGCCGCCTCGCCCTTGAACGTGCCGTAGGAGCCGCCGCTCAGGCCGGCGTGCGTGCGCACCCCGTCTTCCGCCATGCGCCGCGTCACGATGTTGACCACCCCGCCCATGGCGTTGGAACCGTAGAGCACGCACGCCGGCCCGCGCACCACTTCAATCCGCTCGGCCAGCATCGTCTGGCAGGCATCGGCTATCGGATGCCCCATCAGCCCCATGTATTGCGGGTGGCCGTCAATCAACACCAGCACCCCCGTGGTGGACAGCCCCTCCTGTGCCGGCCCGCCGATGCCGCGCAGGGACATCTGTCCGGAAGCACCGTCCGACACCCCGTATCCCAGCACCCCGCGGGAGGTGGAGAAGAAACCCGGCACCAACCGGTTCAACACCGGCAGCACGGAGGACTGGCGGCTCTCTTCCAACTGCTGCCGCCCCACCACGGACACCGTCATCGGCAGTTGCCGCGGGTCGGTCTCATTGCGGGTGCCGGTCACCACCACTTCATCCATACTTCTGTCCCGCGCCACCATTGCCGTATCTGTCTGCGCCACCGCTGTCGCAAGAGGCAACACAAGTCCAGCCAGCGTCAGCATTCTCCATCGTTTTTCCGTTCTGTCTGTCATGTCCTGATTCTGTTTCTCCGTTTACGGGAACAAAGATAAGTCAACAGCGACAATCCATCGTAACCCTTAGAACAGAAAAAGCTATCATTTTTACAGTATTACAGATTTGGACCCTACAGACTGAACGGACTTCAGGACGCCCTTGCCGCCCATCAAGTAAAACACAAAGGCTTCATTAGCCTTACATGTTCCATCTTTTCCTTTAATATAAGAGATACTTATGACGGACCGGAGTCATGATGAACGTAAAGTCGTAATCGCCATACGGCAACCGGAACTCGGCTTCCGGCACCGCGCTCCAGCTGTCGATGCAAGCCAGTCCCATCTGAACCTTGTCAATGAGTACGTTCGTCAGATCGGCCTTTTCCACCTCCTGCGAATGGCCCTGGCGCTTCACCGGACCCTCATCCAGCGACTCTATCGTGTAATGCAGTGAGGAAGCAGAGAAAGGTAACTCACCCACGAACTGCAACCCTACCCCCCGAATGTCCGCAACTGTCCACCAGCGTATGTCTGTCTTCGTGCCGGTTTCCTGGGGACGGACATACGGATAGAACTGCTCGTCCACCGTCTGGTGATAGATGCCAAGGTCCGTGCAATGGTTACGGTTGCTGTAGTTCTCCACCGGACCGCGCCCGTAGTAAGAGACATATTCAAACTCCTTGGGCATCACCAGCTGCATGCCGAAGCGGAACATCTCGGACACCCTCTTCCCTTTGTCCGCCACCATTTTCTGGGTCACCTTTACAGCTCCCTTGTTATTAATGGTATATGTCAGGTAGAGTCTGGCACCCACGCCCCGCATGTCATATTCAGCCGATACGACAATCCGTCCGTCCTTTGTCTCATGCTCCAAGGCCGTCAGGTGCAACCCCGGATCTTTCCAGACCGCATATTTCTCCTGCAGCCTGGCTCCATAGTCGTTGTCGGTGGGAGCACGCCAGAAGTTGGGCGTCAGTGCGCAACCCGCTTTGATAAACTCTGTCCCGTCCACGGCATACCGCTCCATGAAGCCCGTCCGCTTGTTGAAACGTATGCGGAAATCTTCACCCGTCACAATGAGGTAAGCAAGGTTCCGGTCGTTGACATCGGGCACCACCGCCGGGATGTGGCGGGGGGTCACATTGGGCAGTGACATGTCCGGGGCGGTATGCGGACTGAGGGCTATCTGTGCCTTGGCCACGACATGGCGCGGAGGAATAATGCCTTCCCTGTCCCGTTGCACATATCTCACATTGAGCAGCCACTCGCCCGGCTCGTCCGTCTTGCCCCAGTCCAGATTCACCGCAACTGTCTGCTGCGGCCCGCATTCTATGTGCTCCACAGTACCGGAGCGCATCACCTTCCCGTCTTTCATCACTTCCCATTCCATGGTATATGCAGAAAGGTCGCGGAAGAAATGTTCGTTGTATATCCTGATTTCCCCTTTCGACAAATCTCCGGCAGTGACCCAGATGTTCTGGTAATAATAGCGCACCTCATAACTGTGTGGATTGGGGCGACGGTCGGGATTGACCAGTCCTTTGACAGAATAATTGTTATCGTTTGTCTTAAAGTCCTCAAAGTCTCCGTCATAGCCATATATCATCTCACCGTCCCGTCCGGTCCATCTCGGTGACAGGTCAACCCATTCCCATATAAAACCGCCCTGGAACTTAGGGTATTTCCGTATCAGATCCCAGTAGATTTTGAAGTCGCCCAACGCATTGCCCATGGCGTGGGCGTACTCACACATGATGAACGGCTTGGTCTTCCCCTCGTCCTCACAGTAACTGATGCAACGGGAATACGTGGGATACATCGGGCAATAGACGTCTGTAGTGGAGCCGGTGTCATAGGCCTGCTCGAAATGGATGAAACGGCTCGGATCCTCCTGCTTGATCCAGTCGTAGCAGGCCTCAAAGTTAGCCCCGTTGCCACACTCGTTGCCCATCGACCACAAGATGATGCACGGATGGTTGAAGTTACGCTGCACATGGCGCTGGTTGCGCTCCAAGTGGGCTTTCTTATAGCTCGGTTCCTTGGCGAGTGTGGTCTCCTTGAAGCCCATGCCGTGGCTTTCCAGATTGGCTTCTGCCACCATGTAGAGTCCATAACGGTCACACAACTCATACCAATACGGGTCGTCCGGATAATGACAGGTGCGCACGGCGTTGATGTTGAACTGTTTCATCAGTTGAATGTCCTGCAACATCCTTTCGCGTGAGACATACAACCCCTCGTCGGGCCCTATCTCATGGCGGTTCACTCCCTTGATGAGCACGGGCTGTCCGTTAACCAGAAGCTGGCTGTTCCTGATTTCAATCTTCCTGAATCCCACTTTCACGGGGATGGCTTCCCGCACGGAGTTCCCGTCTTTCAACGTTGCCATGAGGGTATAGAGATAAGGCGTCTCGGCGGTCCATTTGCAGGGTCGCTCCACCTGCATGGTTGTCTGCAGCCGGCCTGAGCCACGGAGATTATCGGTGCAGACCGTGTTCCCGTCGGCGTCCAGCAGGACGAGCGACACTTCCTGCGGCCTTCCTTTCACCTGCAGGCGGATGTCCAGCGTGCCGTTCCGGTATTGTCCGTCCAGATCCGGCGTGACACGTATGTCTTCTATCCGCCGGTCATTGCGGGCATAGAGGTAGCAGTCGCGCGACACACCGCTATAACGGAACAGGTCCTGGTCCTCCAGATAGCTGCCGTCGCACCAGCGGAACACCTGGAAGGCTATCAGGTTCTTCTGCCCAGGCTTCACATAAGGTGTCAGGTCGAACTCGGCCTCAATCCGGCTGTCCTCACTGTAGCCCACGAACTTACCGTTCACCCACAGATACATATTGGAAGAGACGGCACCGAAATGTGCGATGATGTCTTTCCCTTTCCAGCCTGCCGGAATGACCACCTCGCGGCGGTAAGAGCCGATGTTGTTGTTTTCCGTCGGCACGTAGGGCGGCTTCTTGAACGTCCGGCCCTCATAGCCTTTCCATCCGAACTCTACGCCGGAATAGACCGGCACTCCGTAACCGTGCAGTTCCCATACGCCCGGAACCGGGAAGTCTGCCCACCCTTTGTCGTTGAAGTCCGTGCGCCAGAAATCCTCCGGACGGGCATCCGCATCCTTTACCCAACAGAACTTCCAAAGTCCGTTCAGGCTCATGTAGTTTTCAGACTGCTCCCGCTGCCCCCCTGCGGCCAACTCTTCCGTCTCGTAGGCAAAGAAATCCGTGTGCATGGGCAGACGGTTGATCGCATTGGTTTCCGGATCCTGCCACTCCTCAAAAGTCTGCGCATGTGCCGAAAGCACGAACGCGCCCAACAGCGCACACAACAGACCTCTCTTGGCCCGATTCTCTTTTCTCATCTTTAGCATACCTGTCTTTTGACTATAAATGTTCAACACCATGTATAATTATATACGGAAAGAAACCTGCCTTTTACCTATCCGGCATCGGCGCATTTATCATAAACTAACATCATCCTGCACTAAGAGTTAAAAAACATTATTGCCTTGTGGTTTTCCGCCATTCTTCCGTTATAATATTAATACGGCCGCAAGCGGCTGTCCTGAAGAAACAGACATTATTAACCTTTTAAACGTAAACAGTATGAAAAAAATGCTTACCACAGTGTTAGTGGCAGCCCTTTCGGCTGCATCGCTCCACGCGGCAGAGCCCACGGTAAAGAAGGACACCACCTTCACCGCCACGTCCAACCCGTTCGTCAAATACAAGTACCTGGGCGACCCGGCCGCCTTGGTGGACGAAGGCAAAGTGTACATCTATGCCGGCCACGATGAATGTCCCGACAACCAGAACCGCTACGTGATGCACGAATGGTGCATCCTGTCCACCCCGGACATGAAAACGTTCACCGAACATGCCTACACCCTGAAAGCCACGGACTTCCCCTGGGCCAGCGGAGAGGCATGGGCCAGCCAGGTCATCCGCCGGGGCGACAAATACTATTGGTATGTCACGGCCGAGCACAAGAGCATCCGCGGGAAGGCCATCGGGGTGGCCGTGGCCGATTCTCCCACAGGGCCGTTCATCCCCTGCCCGGAAGCCCTGATCACCAACGACATGACCACGCAATACACGCCCATCGGCTGGGAGGACATCGACCCCACGGTGCTGCTGGACGATGACGGGCAGGCCTACATCTTCTGGGGCAACACCCAACTCTACTATGCCAAGCTCAAGGACAACATGACGGAACTGGACGGCGACATCATGCCCATCAGCATACCGGGCATCCACCAGCCGTCGCTCCCGGCCGAGGGCAAGGACTTTTACACCGAAGCGCCGTGGATCCACAAGCGCAATGGATGGTACTACCTGAGCTTCGCCGTGGGCTTCCCCGAAAAGACGGCCTACGCCATGAGCCGGAGCATCAACGGCCCGTGGGAGTACAAGGGCATCCTGAACGAGATTGCCGGGAACAGCAACACCAACCACCAGGCCATCATTGAGTTCAAGGGCGACTGGTACTTCATCTACCACAACGGTGCCATCAACACGGCCGGTTCCAGCTACCGCCGCTCCCTCTGCATCG
This sequence comes from uncultured Paraprevotella sp., assembly GCA_964528135.1. Classification (GTDB taxonomy): domain Bacteria; phylum Bacteroidota; class Bacteroidia; order Bacteroidales; family Bacteroidaceae; genus Paraprevotella. The sequence goes on from CAZGSE010000001.1 coordinate 102,823, forward strand.
ACCGGCTCCGCTACAAGCGCAACGGCGAGATGGAACGGGTGCAGATGACCAGCGAAGGCATCTGGGGCGAATAGCCGCAGGTCAGCGCTTCAGCACTTTCCCGCGGGGCGTGACATATACTCCGGCAGGCCAGTGCTCCGGAATCCGCTGCCCGCTTTCCAGCACTCCCTGCCGCACCCCGCCCAGGGTGTAAACGGGCTGCAGGCCGTGCGCGGCCTGCACGCTCTCCACGCCCGCCGCTTCACGCTCCACCACGCGGACGGCCTGCGCGGCCTCCGTGCCCTGCCGGTAGAGGAATCCACGGCAAGGGGCTATCCAGCTCCCGGCCTCCGTCCGCAAAAAGCGTGTGCCGCTGTCGTCCAGCAGATAGGACGCCCCCGCCGTCGCCGCCGTGATGTCGCGCCGCATGTAGGTCGTGCGGAAGCCGTCGCCTTGCTGTTGCAGGCTGTCTTCGGTCTGCACCGTGGCTTCCGGGGCATAAAAGCAGAGTGTGGCGGCCCGCGCTTCCGCCGGACGCCACAGGCAGGGCACACCGGCTTCCCAAGGCTCGCCGTCCTCCATCCGGCGGAATACTGCCCCTTCGGCAGACAGTTCCACGAACGAAAGGCGCTCCAGCACGGCCTCTTCGCCGTCCGGCGCATCCCAGGCCACGCCCTGCACGGCAAACGGCAGCCCGATGGTGTACCACCCGTCATCGCCGCCCACCGCGCGCTCCCAGCAGATGCCCGTTCCCTGGGGCACGCTGAACGCGTATTTCGGCCCCAGCCGGCAACTGTCGCTGCCGCGTATCGGCGTCACGGCCTCCCCGGCCGCCGCCCCGTCTCCCTTCCCTATCTCTATCACATTCGGCCACCCCTGCGGCAGCCGTCCGGATTCTCCCTTGCGCACGTAGGTCCACACATAGCCGGCCGGCAGCACACACGCCCCGGCCTGTCCGCCGGCCTGCGGCAGCGCGATGGTGCTGAAGTCTATCCTCCGCGCCTCGGAGAAGTCCAGGGCATACAGTTCGTCGGCCGTCCAGTCGCCGCCGAACGTCCAGTCGCCGTCGGGCGTGCAATCCCGCACGGGCGGCTCCACTTCCTTGTAGATGAACAGCGAGTCACCGCTGTCCTGCCGGTACAGTTTGAAGCCCCCTCCCACACCGTCCACCATCAGCCCGAAGGACTGGCGGCTGGAAGAGGAGATGTAGATTTTTTCTTTTGTGTACAGGTTCGTCAGGCTCAACCGCGAAGAAGACGACGAGGACACGAACGAGAACGTGTTGCAATACTTTTCCCGCCCGTCCTGCGGCAGCTGTTCCAGTTCTTCATCGGTCAGGGTGAACAGCGAGGTGCTGGCGGCACTGGTCTGTTTCGTGGTATATGCCAGGCAGGCATCCAGCGCGATGTCGCGGAAGGCATAGCCCGTCCCCACGCGCTCCAGCCGGAACACGGCCGTCCCGCTGCCGTCATCCGCCTGTATGCGCCCGTGGGCATCGGGCTGCACGGCCTGCCCCTTGCGGTTTTTCACCTGCGTGCCGGTGCTTTCCTGCGCGGCCATCACATATACGCAGCCTTCCTGCGTCTTGTGGCATCCGCCCAGCACATAGCGCGCCCCTTCCACCAGCTCATCGGCCGTGGTCACGCGCCTGAAGGTCTGCGCCCCGGCCTCTGTGCCCGCCATGCAGCAGGCCAGCCCTATACCGAGCCACAGGACAAGCCGTTTCATTCCAACACCCTCTTTTTCCCTCTGCATTCCACCTCCGTTTTTCACCGTGTCCTTATCCTTCCGCCCTGCACCGTTCCCGGCACATCATCTACCGCCACCGTATCCCTGTATTCCGGTCCGGGATCGGGTTCCTCCGGCTCTTCCGGTTCCTCCGGCACGGGGTCTGCCGGCACTTCCGGTTCCGCGGGTCCTTCCGTGCCGTCTTCCTCCTCCACCCACTCGTAGTAGGTCGTCTCCCGCAGGCCCGTCACGCGGAAATAACGCTTCACCAGGGCATACACATACACCCGCTGCCCCAGGTTCTCCGGATGGTCCTGCAGGTTCAGGTCGTCCCGCACGTCCGTCCCGTTCTTCAGCTCCACCGGCAGGCAGCGGTCCACGTCGGTTTCCGTCCGCGTGTCGGCTATCAGCAGGTTGCTCCGGCTGGCCCCTTCGGCCGCGAACAGCGCCGTGCTGATGGATGTCCCCGTGCACGACCCGACGATATAGCCCACCACGCCGGCTTCATGGTCCGTTTCCAGGTCCGCATCCCCGTATGTCGAAAGGATGCCGGCCACGGTGTAGGCTCCCGCATAGCTGTCGGGCTGTCCTTCGCCGTCTTGTCCGGTCCCGCTGCCGTCCGTTGCCGGCTGTCCGGCCTGTTCCTGCGCATCGTCCTGTCCGCCGGACGGCAGATCCACCTTCTGGCAGGACAGGCACAGCCCCGCCAGCAGGCACAACCACCGGCAGGCACGCCACCCGATGCGCCTCCCCGGCCTGCTCATTCCTCCGTCACCGTTTCTTTCAACTTCCTGATTTTGGCCTTCACATTGTGTGAATAATAGAAGTTGTCCAACCATGCCCACACAAAAATAACGAAGTCAAAGGCCAACCATGCGGCCAAAACATAACGCCATACTTCCATAGTTTAGTCTTTTAAACATTTTTCTTTACCGCAAATATACGATTTTATCCGAAATCCCGCCTGCATTCCACAAAAAAAAACTACCTTTGCAGGCGATAAAAGATTGTAATTCATCATGGAAGTATTAAAAACAGCCATAGACGGCGTGGTCATCATCCAGCCCCGCCTGTTCAACGACGCAAGGGGCTATTTCTTCGAATCGTTCTCACAGCGCGAATTCGACAGCCGGGTGCGCCGGGTGCATTTCGTGCAGGACAATGAAAGCAAGAGCAGCTACGGGGTGCTGCGCGGCCTGCATTTCCAGAAACCGCCCTTCGCACAAAGCAAACTGGTGCGCGTCATCAAAGGTGCCGTGCTGGACGTGGCCGTGGACATCCGCCGGGGTTCGCCCACGTTCGGGCAACACGTGGCCGTGGAACTGACCGAAGACAACCACCTGCAGTTCTTCATCCCCCGCGGGTTCGCGCACGGCTTCAGCGTACTCACCCCCGAAGTGGTGTTCCAATACAAATGCGACAACTTCTACGCCCCGCAGAGCGAAGGCGCACTGGCCTGGGACGACCCCGACCTGGGCATCGACTGGAAAATCCCCGCCGACCGCATCCTCCTCTCGGAAAAGGACCGCCACCACCCGCGGCTGAAAGACGCCACGAACCTGTTCGACTACTCGGATAACCTATATGAATAAATAAGGAAATACAACAACATGGACTACAAAAGGAATATCATCGTCACAGGAGGAGCCGGCTTCATCGGGAGCCACGTGGTGCGCCTCTTCGTCAACAAATATCCGGACTACCACATCATCAATGTGGACAAACTCACCTACGCCGGGAACCTGGCCAACTTGAAGGACATCGAGCAGCAGCCCAACTACACCTTCGTCAAGGCCGACATCTGCGACTTCGACACGATGTTGGGACTCATGCGGCAGTACCGCGTGGACGGCATCATCCACCTGGCCGCCGAAAGCCACGTGGACCGCAGCATCAAGGACCCGTTCACCTTTGCCCGCACCAACGTCATGGGCACGCTGAGCCTCCTGCAGGCCGCCCGGACATGGTGGGAATCGCTGCCGGAGGGCTACGAGGGCAAGCGTTTCTACCACATCTCTACCGACGAGGTGTATGGCGCGCTCGAACTCACCCACCCGGAAGGCATACAGCCGCCGTTCACCACCACGGCCTCTTCGGCCGAACACCACCTGGCCTACGGCACCGCGTTCTTCCGCGAGGACACCAAGTATAACCCGCACAGCCCCTATTCCGCCTCAAAGGCCGGAAGCGACCATTTCGTGCGGGCCTTCCACGACACCTACGGCATGCCCACCATCGTGACCAACTGTTCCAACAACTACGGCCCCTACCAGTTCCCGGAGAAGCTCATCCCACTGTTCATCAACAACATCCGCCACCGCAAGCCGCTGCCGGTTTACGGCAAGGGCGAAAACGTGCGCGACTGGCTCTACGTGGAGGACCACGCACGCGCCATCGATGTCATCTTCCACAACGGGAAGGTGGCCGACACCTACAACATCGGGGGCTTCAACGAGTGGAAAAACATAGACATCGTGAAGGTCATCATCCGCACGGTGGACCGCCTGCTCGGCCATCCGGAGGGACAGTCGCTCGACCTGATCACCTACGTGACCGACCGCAAGGGGCACGACCTGCGCTATGCCATCGACTCATCCAAGCTGAAGGACGAACTGGGCTGGGAACCGAGCCTGCAGTTCGAAGAGGGCATCGAAAAGACCGTGCGCTGGTATCTGGACCACCAGGACTGGATGGACAACGTGACCAGCGGCGACTACCAGAACTATTACGAAAGCATGTATAAAAACCGCTGACGCCTCCCCACAGGGAGCCGCCGGCGTTAGCCAAACGACCCTCCCCGCCCGTTGCCTTCAGGCGCAGGCGGGGAGGGTCGTTTTTTATGTCGCAAGGGGCGGGCTTTCCGCAACGTTCTCCGCCCCCTTCCGGCCTATTGCGTCTGGTGGTTGATGCAGATGCCTTTCAGGTACCACTCGTACAGGCGGTGGATGCCCTCGTCGATTTCCACCTTGTGGTGCCAGCCCAGCCGGTGCAGTTTCGTCACGTCGGTCAGCTTGCGCATCGTGCCGTCGGGTTTGGAGGCATCCCAGTGCAGTTCGCCCCTGAAGCCGGTTTCGGCCACCACCTTCTCCGCCAGCTCGCGGATGGACACCTCGCGCCCCGTGCCCACGTTGATATGGCAGTTGCGCACATCGCGCATGCCCGGCTCGAACGTGTCCTTGAAGTCCACGTTCAGCAGCACGTGCACGCTGGCATCGGCCATCTCCTCGCTCCAGAGGAACTCGCGCAGCGGCCGCCCCGTGCCCCACAGGGTGACGGCCTGCGGCGTGATGCCGTAGTGCGCCAGCATGCGCAGGATGTCATCTTCCGCCGAACCGGCATCCACCACGGTGCGCACGCCTTCGCACGACAGGCTCACGGGACGCAGCCCCAGGTCCTTGCGCACCGCCGCCCAGTCGCCCTCGGCCAGGCACTTGGCCAGGTGCACCTTGCGCACCATGGCGGGCAGCACGTGGCTGTTCTCCAGGTGGAAGTTGTCGTTGGGGCCGTACAGGTTGGTGGGCATCACGGCGATGTAGTTCGTGCCGTATTGCAGGTTGAAGCTCTCGCACAGCTTCAGTCCCGCTATCTTGGCGATGGCATACGGCTCGTTGGTGTATTCCAGGGGCGAGGTGAGCAGGCAGTCCTCCGTCATGGGCTGGGGTGCCTCGCGCGGGTAGATGCACGTGCTGCCCAGGAACAGCAGCTTCTTCACCCTGTGGCGGAAGCTCTCGCCGATGACGTTCTGCTGTATCTGCAGGTTCTGCCAGATGAAGTCGGCGCGGTATTGCAGGTTGGCCATGATGCCGCCCACGTGGGCGGCGGCCAGCACCACGGCGTCGGGCTGCTCCGCGTCGAAGAAGGCCCGCACGGCCGCGCCGTCCAGCAGGTCCAGCTCCCGGTGCGTGCGCCCCGTCAGGTTCGTGTAGCCGCGCTGCCGCAGGTTGTCCCAGATGGCGGAGCCTACCAGCCCGCGGTGGCCCGCCACGTATATTTTGTCAGTCTTTTCCAGCATAGCGGTGCATTTATTCCTCGTCCGTTTGTGCCTTCAGGTGCATCTTCTTCACATACTTCATGTCGTGTTCCACCATGATTCTCACCAGTTCGTCGAAAGGGGTCTTCGTGGGGTTCCAGCCCAGCAGGGTTTTGGCCTTCGTGGGGTCGCCCAGCAGTTGGTCCACCTCGCAGGGGCGGAAATATCTGGGATCCACCTCCACCAGCACGCGCCCCGTGGCCGTGTCGATGCCTTTCTCATCCGTGCCGCTGCCTTCCCAGCGCAGTTCCACGCCCAGGTTGCGGAAAGCCAGCGTGCAGAACTCGCGCACGGTGTGCATCTCGCCCGTGGCAATCACGAAGTCTTCCGGCGTGTCGTGCTGCAGGATCAGCCACATGCACTCCACGTAGTCCTTGGCATACCCCCAGTCGCGCCGCGCATCCAGGTTGCCCAGATAGAGCTTGTCCTCGTAGCCCTGCACGATGCGGGCGGCCGAAAGGGTGATCTTGCGCGTCACGAACGTCTCGCCGCGGCGCTCGCTCTCGTGGTTGAACAGGATGCCGTTCACGGCAAACATGCCGTAGCTCTCGCGGTAGTTTTTCGTAATCCAGAAACCGTACTGCTTGGCCACGCCGTAGGGCGAGCGGGGATAGAAAGGCGTGGTTTCGCGCTGGGGCACCTCCTGCACCTTGCCGAACAGTTCCGACGTGGAAGCCTGATAGATGCGGCAGGTCTTTTCCAGCCCGCAGATGCGCACGGCCTCCAGCAGGCGCAGCGTGCCCACGGCATCGGCCTCGGCGGTATATTCCGGCACGTCGAACGACACCTTCACATGGCTCTGGGCCGCCAGGTTGTAGATTTCCGCGGGGCGGATGTCGCTGATGATGCGGATGAGCGAACTGCTGTCCGTCATGTCGCCCCAGTGCAGGTTCACCTGCCGGCTCTTTTTCATGTCGCGCACCCACTCGTCCAGGTACAGGTGCTCGATGCGGCCCGTGTTGAACGACGAGGAACGGCGCATGATGCCGTGCACTTCATACCCCTTTTCAATCAGGAACTCGGCCAGATAGGAACCGTCCTGCCCCGTGATACCGGTAATCAAAGCTACTTTTCCCATATATCGTATGTGTCTTAAATAATATGATAAAACTGCGTTTATTTATATATCTCATGCTCTAAATCCACCCATATTATATCTAAAAAATTCATTTCCCTAAAACCATAAATCCTTATCTTGCCTTCCAGTCTTAAAGAATAAATTTCCGAGCGGTCTGAATATCCTAATTCAACTAATCGGTCTTGTGCTTCTTTGCTTAAATTCTGAATAGATACATTGTGATTATTGCTAACTGAATCATGTCCCCTTCTATGAGAATATTGCCTGATTTCATCCCATGTATTTTCCTCATAAATTTTTAGCTTGGGGTATATTTTCTCAAGAAAGGCATTGTAAACAAAGTTTTGTTCTATGCAATTTACCAATGTTACAGGAATATGTTTTGTATATAGATTCTCAAAACTTTGCCAAAACTCTTTTATAGAACAAAACCTACCATCTAAGCTCCCTAATGTAGCATGCAAATCTTCATCACCAAAATTTGTTACTATCTCAAGTATTTTTTCTGTATATACAAATTTGAAACGTCCCAAATTTTTAAGCCCCCATTTGCTACAATAGTCAAA
>CAZGSE010000002.1:0-91355 GCA_964528135.1 uncultured Paraprevotella sp.
TAAAAGACATAAAAATATTATAAAGGGCTGAAGCCATGTCGGCCATGCGTGTTGTGGGAAATGAAAACACACAAATGGCCTTTGCTATTGCCTGCCATCGCGCCATGAGGGATTGCCCATCGCCCTGCTGGAAGGCATGAGCTGCGGGAAAGGTCGTTGTGAGCGGCATCCCGGCAAACACGGAAGTGGGGTTGCCCGAAAGCGATTGCTTTCCGGCGGGCATCGTTGTCCCTTCTTTCCGCAAGGCGGCCGGGCTTCTTGCGCAAAGCCGCCGTTGTTCTTGCGCACGGACGGTCACGGCTTTGCGCAAGGGAAGAGGGGCTTTGGCGGCGCAAGCGTGCCGGAGGGGCAGGAGCGGCATCGGGTTTGGCTTTTCGTGCGGCGGAGCCGGTGCCCTGTGGGGGCGATATAGGAGCGACAATGTGAGCCACCGTCCTTGCGCCCGCGTTTGGCGTTTCGTCTTGTCTTTCGTCCGGCACGAATGAGGAAATGTCGCGGAATGCAGCCGTTTTTCCGGTGTGCGGCACTGGAAAACGGATTTTTTTATGTAAGTTTGCAGTAGATAACGGACAGTGGACACGTAAAGAAGGAGGAGCTATGAATTTGAAGGTGCGCTTGACGGTGATGAACTTCTTGGAATATGCCGTTTGGGGAGCCTATCTGACCTCGATGGGCAGCTATCTGGTGAAGGTAGGGATGGCGGAAAACATCGGCTGGTTCTATTCGGTACAGGGTTTCGTGTCGCTCTTCATGCCTGCCCTGATGGGCATCATTGCCGACCGCTGGATGCAAGGGCAACGGGTGTTGGGCTTGTGCCATTTCCTGGCAGGTGTCTTCATGCTGGCCGCTTTCGCCTATGGCTACCGGACGGGTAGCGAGGCTTCGTTTGCCACGCTGTTCACATTATATACCCTGAGTGTGGCTTTCTTCATGCCCACGATTGCTTTGGCCAATTCCGTGGCCTATTCGGCACTGGACGGTGCGGGGCTGGACACGGTGAAGGATTTCCCACCCATCCGCGTGTTCGGCACGGTGGGGTTCATCTGTTCCATGTGGGTCGTGGATTTAGGAGGCATGCAGGAGACCCCCGGCCAGTTCGCCTTCTCCGGCCTTTTGAGCCTGGTGCTGGGGGCTTATGCGCTGACCCTCCCGGCGTGCCCGGTGAGCCGCGGCGCGGAACGGAAGAGCTTGGCCGAGGCCTTGGGGCTGCGTGCGTTCACGCTGTTCCGCCAGAAGCGCATGGCACTATTCTTCGTCTTCTCCATGTGCCTGGGCATCTGCTTGCAGATTACCAATGGGTTTGCCAGTCCCTTTATCTTTTCGTTCGGGGAGATTCCCGAATATGCCGGCACGTTTGGCGTGAAGCATGCCAACATCCTGATTTCCATCTCGCAAATGAGCGAGACGTGCTGCATCCTGTTGATACCGTTCTGCCTGAGCCGTTTCGGCATCAAGCGCGTGATGCTCATTGCCATGCTGGCATGGGTGTTCCGCTTCGGGTTCTTTGCGGTGGGCAATCCGGGGTCGGGCGTGTGGCTTTTCATCCTGTCCATGCTGGTTTACGGCGTGGCGTTCGACTTTTTCAACATCTCCGGTTCGCTCTTCGTGGACAAGGAGACGGACATCCACATCCGGAGCAGTGCGCAAGGACTGTTCATGATGATGACCAACGGGCTGGGTGCCACCATCGGTACGCTGTCGGCCCAGGCGGTCATCAACCATTTTGTATATGGCCTGCCGGCTACGGCCACGGGGCAGGAAACCATTGACGGCTGGAACAACTGCTGGTACATTTTTGCAGCCTATGCGCTGGTGGTGGCCCTGTTGTTTGCCTTGTTCTTCAAATACGAACATAAGGAAAAGGCGGAGGTGAAGACATGAACGAGTCGGTGAGGGAGTTGCGGGTGCAGACGGTGTCGAAATGCACGCAGGACGGCGAGGCGTATCTGGCCATCCTGAGAGAGCTTGGCGGCAAACGCATCCTGCCCGTGCTGATGGAGCGCAATGAGGCTTTCCAGTTGCTGATGAAGATGAAAGGCCTGAAAAGCACCACCCTCCCGACGTGTATGGCCGACGTGATGCGGGTGGCGTTCCTGCAGTGCGGCATGAATGTGGAGGAGGTGCGCATCGCGGCCGTGCAGGCCGGGGTGACCTACTGCCATGTGCTCTACCGCGAAAAGAACACGTTCCGCATGATCCGCTATTGCAAGGCATCGGACTCCCTGATTCTGGCCTATACGTTCGACTGCCCCATCACCATCACCGACACGCTGCTGGAGCACCAGTACATGCGTGAAGTGGGCGACGGGACGTATTCCATCCCCGTGAACTCCGTGGGCATTGAAGCGCTCAAGGAGGCGCTGAAGCGGGCGGTGGAGGAAGAGAATTATGAACTGGCCTCGCTGTTGCGCGATGAAATAGAAAGGAGAAAATGAAGGAAATCCGTTATTTTTATGCACCGGATGCGGGGCGCATCCACGAATTGCCGCCCGAAGAGGCTGCACATTGCCTGCGGGTGTTGCGGTTGCGTTCCGGCGATGAAATCCATCTGACAGACGGCAAAGGCCATTTCTATAAAGCGGAAATCATAACCTCGGCGGGCAAACGCTGCCTGTTCGCGGTGAAGGAGGCCGTTGATTGCCGGCGTGACTGGGAGGGCCGCCTGCATATAGCCGTTGCGCCGACCAAGAACATCGACCGTATGGAGTGGTTCGTAGAGAAAGCCACGGAAATCGGTTTCGATGAACTGACGTTCTTGGACTGCCGGTATTCCGAACGCAAGGCGATCAAGGCCGGGCGGATAGACAAAATCCTGGTGGCGGCCATGAAGCAGAGCCACAAGACGTTCAAGCCCGTGCTGAACGACATGGAGGCTTTCAGCCGTTTTGTGGAGCGGGATTTTGCCGGGCAGAAGTTCATTGCCCACTGCTATGACGAGGCCGATGTGGCCGGAACGGACAGGCCGGAGGGGGAGAAGTCCCTGTCGGGCGGCAAGCCGTTCCTGCTGGACGTGATGGACCGCACTGCGGATGCCGTGGTGATGGTGGGGCCTGAAGGGGACTTCAGTGTGGACGAAGTGCGGTTGGCATTGGCGCACGGCTTCCGTTCCGTCAGCTTGGGGCATGGCCGTTTACGCACGGAAACGGCGGCCTTGGTGGCCGTCCACCTCATGCAGATCAGGCATGCCGTGGGCTGTGATGTGGAAAAGCATAAAGAGACAAACGAATGAAATACAGTAAATATGTGATGTGGGGACTGCTCGTGGCCGTCCTGTGCATCGGAGGATATTGGTGCTGGCGTGCGTTTATGCCGGAGAGTTACTTGCGCGTGTTGCCTCCGCGCCTGAAGGCATTGGCGGTTGTCAACATGCCGGCTTTGTCGGAAGAGACGGGAATGGCGGCAGAAGACATGGCGCACCTGTTGCCGGAGGACTGGGCTTCGGCCGTGGCCGGGATAGATTGGTCGCAAAAGGTTTATGCCTTTGTGTCGGCACGGGAATACGTAGGGGTGTTGGTGGCAGTGGACGATGCGGACAAACTGGCGGATTTTTTCCGCCAAGGCGAAAGGCGCGGCTTTTGTACCGCACCGGAAGAACGCTTCGGCTGCCGCTGGACGGTGGTGGACGGCAAGTGGCTGGCGGGATTCGACAATAAGGCCTTGCTGGTGATGGGTCCCGGATTGGCGGCCAACATGGATGTGTTGCGCCAGGAAATGGCCGGTTATTTCCGGCAGGAAGGGCAGAACAGCGGCATGTCATCGTCCCTTTTTGAGGCTGTGAACCGTAGCGTTGCGGCTTTTTCTTTCGTGTCCCAACTCGACCTGTTGCCTGCTTTCTATGACGATGCGCTCAAGATGAGCCTGCCGGAGCATGCCAATCTGAGCGATGTCAGTGTGTTGGCCGAGGTGCATTTCATGAAGCAGGGGCTGAAAGTGACGGCGGAATACCTTTCCGGGAATCCGGAAATCAACAAATATTATGAACAGTTGTTCCGTCCGGAAAGGAAACTGACCGGACAATATGCCCGTTATGTGCCGGAAGATGCGCTGGCCTGGGCCTGTGCCGATGTGGAGGGTGAGGAACTGTTGGAACGGCTCCGCCGCAATCCGTCCGTGCGTACGTTCCTGTTGGGGCTGAATATGGGTGTGGATGCCGACCTGATGATTCGCAGCATCAGAGGGGAGGTGGCCTTTACGCTGAATTCCTTTGCCCATGGCGGACAGGATTTCCTGTTGACGGCCCGCGTGGAGAACACGGATTTCCTGAAGGAAGCAGGCTATTGGGAGAAGAGTGCCGCATCCGCAGGAATCTTTACTTTCAGGAACCTGGGCGACAACCGTTTCTTCATTTCGTCCGGCGACCTGCAAGCCTATTTCGGTGTGGAAGGTGAAACGCTGTATGTCACCCCCGATGAACGGTTGGCGCAGGCGGTGTGCAGCAATGAAACCACTGTTTTGTCGCGTTGGGCCGATACGGTGAGGAACAGCCATTTCTTCCTGTGGCTGGACTTGGAAAAGCTGTGGCACCAGCCGTCTGTAGCCATGCTGCTACGGGGCATGGGACAGGACGGTGCGGTGCAGAAGTTGGATTTGTTTGACGAACTGGTGCTCTATCTGCCGGATGCCCGCCGGATTGCGCTGGAATTGCGCGTGCGGGAGGGGCGGAATGTGCTGGAAGAACTCTTGAAGTGATGGAAAAGATTGAGCTGAAGAATACATTGCCGGAGGTGTTTGCCCTCCGGGACGACATACAAAGCGATGTGTGGCACCGCGATGTGGCTTTCGAGCGGGGGCATCTGTATCTGGTGGAAGCCGTTTCGGGCACGGGAAAGTCGTCGCTGTGCAGCTACATCGTCGGTTACCGCAACGACTATCAGGGTATCATTTGCTTCGACGGCAGGAACATACGCAACAACACCGTGCAGGATTGGGTGGGCATCCGCCGGCATTCGTTGTCCATTCTCTTCCAGGAACTCCGCCTGTTCCCCGAACTGACGGCTTACGAGAATGTGGCGATAAAAAACAATCTGACCGGCTTCAAGAAGAAACGCCAGATCGAGGAATGGTTCGGCGCGCTGGGCATTGGCGACAAAATGCGGGTCAAGGTGGCCCGTATGAGTTTCGGGCAGCAGCAGCGCGTAGCCCTGATACGCGCGTTGGTGCAGCCGTTCGACTTCCTGCTGGCCGATGAACCCGTGAGCCATCTGGACGATGAGAACGGCCGTATCGTGGGCGAGATACTGATGGAGGAGGCCCGTATGCAGGGGGCAGGGGTCATTGTGACCAGTATCGGCAGGCACATCATGTTGGACTACGAAAAAACATTCAACTTATGAATCTGGTTTGGAGGCTGCTTCGTCAGCATGTCAGTGTCCCGCAACTGGCGGGCTTTTTCTTTGCCAACCTGTTGGGCATGCTCATTGTGCTACTGGGCGTACAGTTCTACCGCGACGTGCTGCCTGTGTTCACGCAGGGCGACAGTTTCATCAAGAAAGACTATCTTGTGCTGTCCAAACACATCGGGATGGTGAGTTCTTTCAGGGGCACGGCGAATGCCTTTACGCCGGATGAAATGGACGACATCCGCCGCCAGCCTTTCTGCAAGGGGGTAGGCGCTTTTACGGCCAGCCAATACAAGGTGGGCGCCAGCCTGGGTGTGGAAGGCATGGGGCGCATGTCCACGGAAATGTTCTTTGAGTCCGTTCCGGACCGTTTTGTGGATGCGGACACGAAGAACTGGCATTTTGAAGAGGGCGACCCCACGGTGCCGATTATCCTGCCCCGCAGCTACTTGGCGATTTACAACTTTGGTTTTGCCCGGAGCCGTTCGCTTCCCAGACTGTCCGAGGGCGTGGTCAGCATGCTCAGCCTGGATATCCGTTTGCGGGGCAACGGGCGTGACGATGTGATGAAAGGCAAAGTCATCGGTTTCAGCGACCGTTTGAACACGATTCTCGTGCCTGAGGAGTTCATGCGCTGGAGCAACGGCGTGTATGCCCCCGATGCCGACACCGCGCCCACGCGGCTGATTATGGAAGTGGACAATCCCACGGACGATGCCATCGCCCGCTTCCTGCAGGAAAAAGGTTATGAGACGGAGGCCGACAAACTGGATGCCGGGAAGACCACCTACTTCCTGAAGGTGGTGACGGGCGTGGTGCTGGGCGTGGGACTGCTCATCAGCGTGCTGTCGTTCTACATCCTTATGCTGAGCATCTACCTGTTGGTACAGAAGAATACGATGAAACTGGAAAACCTGCTGCTCATCGGTTACAGCCCTTGGCGCGTCAGCCTGCCCTACCAGGTGCTGACGGTGGGGATGAACGTGCTGGTGCTGCTCCTGGCCCTCGGTTTGCTGACGGTGGTGCGGGAGTATTATCTGGGCATGCTCTTGGCGGTATTCCCGCAACTGGATCCCTCCGGGGCGTGGCCGGCCGTTTCAACGGGCATCGTGTTGTGCCTGCTGGTCAGCCTGCTGAACATGTGGGCCGTGCGGAACAGGGTCATGGCCATTTGGAAACATAAAAACTGACCGGAGATGGAACGATGCCTGGAAGAGCTTTACGGGGAGTGGAAGAAAGGCGGCAGCCCCTGCAGCATTGAACGCCTGCCGGGGGCGGGCAGCAACCGTGCATATTACCGTTTGCGGGCGGACGACGGCACGTCTGTGATAGGGGTGGCGGGCACATCGCGCGACGAGAACGAGGCGTTCATCTATCTGTCCGGGCATTTTGCCCACCAAGGGTTGCCCGTGCCGCGGATACTGGCCGTGTCGGCCGACCGTCTGTGCTACCTGCAGACGGACTTGGGCAACCGGAGCCTGTTCGATGCCCTGTCTGCCGGACGGGAGAGCGGCGGCCGCTATTCCGAAGCGGAGAAAGCCTTGTTGGGACGGGCGATGGCCGGATTGCCCGCCATACAGGTGCGCGGGGCGCAAGGGCTGGATTTCGGCCGCTGTTACCCGCAGTCCGCCATGGACGTGACGAATGTGTTTTTCGACTTGAATTATTTCAAATACTGCTTCTTGAAAGCCACCGGAGTGGATTTCCACGAGCTGAAGCTGGAGGAAAGTTTCCGTGCGATGGCGCAGGAGCTGGTGGGGGACGATGCCGGCGAAACGTTCCTCTATCGCGACTTCCAGGCCCGGAATGTCATGCTGGACCGTTCGGGGAATCCTTTCTTCATCGATTTCCAGGGCGGCCGCCGGGGGCCGTTGGAGTACGACGTGGCCAGCTTCCTGTGGCAGGCTTCGGCACGCTATCCCGCGGCGTTGCGCGAGGAGTTGGTCGGGGTGTATCTGGATGCCCTGCGGCAGTATCGCCGGGTGGACGAAGGACTGTTCCGCGAACGGCTCAAACGCTTTGTGCTGTTCCGCCTCCTGCAGGTGCTGGGCACTTACGGCTTCCGCGGCTTTTTTGAACGGAAACAGTATTTCCTAGACAGCATAGCCCCGGCCATGCGCAACTTGCGCGATGTGCTGGCGGCGGGCGGCTGCCCCTATCCCTACCTGTGCCGCCTGCTGGCGGACGTGGCCGCCTTGCCCCGTTGGGAAGGCGGGGGCGGCACGGGCGCGGCAGAACCCGCGGCAGGTGCCGGCGGCGGTGCGCCCACGGTGGCGGCCGGCAGCGGACACGGGCCGTTGGTGGTGCGCGTGTTCAGCTTTTCCTATAAGAAAGGCATCCCGGCAGACACCGGCGGCAATGGCGGCGGTTACGTGTTCGACTGCCGCGGCATGCACAACCCCGGCCGCTACGCGCCCTACAAGCAGCTGACGGGGTTGGATGCCCCCGTAATCCGTTTCCTGGAGGAGGACGGCGGGATGTTGCTCTTCCTGGACAATGTATATCGGCTGGCCGATGCCCATGTGGAGTGCTACCTCCGGCGCGGTTTCACGGATTTGATGTTTTCTTTCGGCTGCACCGGCGGGCAGCACCGCAGTGTTTACGCGGCGCAGCACCTGGCCCTTCATCTGCACGCCAGGTTCGGCGTTGAGGTGCGCCTCTGCCACCGTGAGCAGGGCATCTCCCTTACGTTTCCGGCTCAGCCCTCGCGGCGGTAGTCGGAAATACTCTTGCCGTTCATCTTACGGAAGAAGCGGCTGAACGTGGCCAGGTCCTCAAATCCCAGCATCTCGCTGATTTCCTTCGCACTTTTGGAGGTGTAGAGCAACAGGCGGCGTGCCTCGGCATCGATGCGCTCGTGGATGATGCGCAGGGGGGAGGCCAGTCCGTAGAGGGAGAACAGGTTGGTGAGGGTCTTGGGCGAGCGGCAGAGCATTTCCGCATAGTCCTGCACCCGTTTTTTCTCCTTGAAATGCTTGTCCACCAGAGTGTAGAAACGGCGCACGATGTCCGCCCCGTTCCCCTGCCCGTTGCCGCACTCCAGCCTTTGGCATGCCATGCGGGTGCAGGTGATGATGAAATGTTTCAGCAACGTGCGCAACATCTCTTCCTGCAGATGGTCGCGCACGGCGCATTCCTCGCCGATGGTGCGGATGATGCGCCCCAGGCGTTCCGCTTCCGTGCCGGAGAGCGTGAAGCGCGGGAGGTGGGAGGAGCCGTGGAACAGGAAACCGTTGCACAACGCCGCGTTGTCGTGCCCGTAGATACAATAGAAGTTGCTGTTGAAGAGCAGCGTCAGGCATTCGCCTTCGGTGTGCACCCGGTCCACGTGATGCAGGGCGGAAAGCGCCAACAGCCCGTTCGCCGCCAGCCGCACGGGCACGTGGTCTATGCTCATGTCCGTCAGCCCCTTCCGCTGCCACATGAACTTATAGAGGTTCCTGCCGGCCTGTAGTTCCGTTGCTTCATGGAAACGGTCGGTCAGGGCGAACACGCCTTCCATCCGGGTTTTTAAGAGAAAATCCATCAGCCCGTACAGTTCTTTTGTACGGCAAATATAAGCCTATTTCAGGAAATGCGGAAGGGATGGCGGCATTTTCTTCCCGCCATCCCCCGTTCCGTGTCCTCCCGGTGTTTCCACCGTCCGCTGGGAGGCTGCGTCTGTTCCTTATTGGCCGCCTAGGAGCGTGCCGTCGATCATTTCCTTCAGTTCGGGTTTCGGCATGGCACCTTGGGTGATGGCCGGCTTGCCCTCGGCCGGAATCCACAACAGGGTGGGGATGTTGCGTATGCCGAACACACCGGCCAGTTCCTTTTCGCTGTCCACGTCCACCTTATAGACGCGGATTTTCCCCTCGTATTCGCCGGCCAGTTCTTCCAGTATGGGAGCCAGGGCCTTGCAGGGCCCGCACCACGTGGCGTAGAAGTCCACGATGCACGGCCTGTCCCCTTCAAACTTCCATTCGTCGGGATGGCTTTCGTAGTTATATACTTTGTCCAGGAATTCAGCTTTGGTCAGATGAACGATTTCCATATTTTCTCCTTTCTTTTCCGTGTTGTCACTTGTTTGGGGATGGGCGCAGGCGTTCAGCGCAGCAGCCAGCCCCAGTGCCGCAAAGGCCAGTCTCGTCCGTTTCATGGCTGTTCTTGTTACGGTTGTTCTGATTTGTTTTTGCAAAGATGCGACATTTCCGCGTATAAACGCATGGCAATTCCGCCGGAAAAGTTGGCAGGATTTCCTTTTTTGTACGCTTGTGGGCGCATGCCCCTTTGGCGGGGTGCCCGCCCCCGTCCCGCAGTGGCGGGTTTCCCTGCGCAAAGTCCGGATTGTTCTTGCGCAAGGCCTCTTCCCTCCTTGCGCAAAGGCGGAAGAAGCCTTGCGGGAAGATTACCGCGGGGAGGAGGCTGTTACGGCGGTTTGCAAGCCTTGCAGGAATTTTGTCCACTTGAACAATCTTTATATTTTTGCGAAACGTAAGATTGATGTGACCTTATGATGGACATACAGACAGACAAATTGTGCTTTAAGCCTTCATTGCCTTTCCAGCCTTGCAAAGACCAGGTGCTTTACGTGGAAGACGTGTATAACCCGGAAATCAATGGTTTCCTGCGGGACAACCATGACGATTTGTGTGCGGGCTTTGCGCGGGTGGGGTATGAGTTCTGTTATCTCCCCTGCATTTCCCGCCGGTTGAGCGACAGGGAAGTTGTCCGTTATTTTACGCCTTACCGCCGGAACGAGCCGATAAACCGCTCGCTCGACAGCACCTGCCTGTTGCCGTTTGTGAAAAGGACGTATGAGTTGAAGCCTGCGCTGCTGGTGTTTGACAACGGGAACGCAAGGGGATATACGTTCCGGGCCTTGCGCCTGGACGGGCACGTGCACGGGTTGCGCCCGCTGTTCGATGCCTTTCTGGGTTATCTGGGTGCGTCTAGGGGCAGTGGGGTTTCCGTCCGGTTTTGCAATACGTCGGATATAATAGGGGAGTCGGACGACTATGCCGACCAGTGTTTTTCGGAGGACGTGCTGGAACTGATGGCGGATGTTTCGGAGAAGATAAAATGTCTCAGGCAGTATGGGGTGAACGAGATGGTGCTGCGTTCGTTGCTGGAGCCCCAGATAAGGTTGAGCCGGTTGCATGTCACGCCGAAGGGGCAGATTCTGCTGCCGGGGTACGGCGGTTTGGAAATCAGGATGTCCCCGCTGGTCAAGGCCGTGTACTTCCTGTTCTTGCGCCATGAGGAAGGCTTGCTTTTCAAGTCGCTGCCCGACTATCGTGATGAACTTTACAGGATTTATATCCGCCTCACGGGGCGCGGGTCCGATGAAGCCGTCAGGCGGAGCATCATCGACGTGACCGACCCGTGCAAGAATTCCATCAACGAGAAGTGCGCCCGCATCCGTGAGGCTTTCGTCCGTGAGTTCGACGACCGGCTGGCCGGGTTTTACTATGTGACGGGAAGCCGCGGGTGTGCGAAGTGCATCCGTTTGCCGCGGAATCTGGTGGACTGGGAGATGGGAGACTTTTGAGCGTAGGGCGGCAGGCCTTGTCCGCGGGGCGGTTGCCATGTGGATGTTTCAACTTTAATCATATAAATATTGTCCGTGTTATGATGTTAGAGAATACCTGGTGCAGGATTGTGGAATGGTTTAAGGACCGCAGCGAGCGGGGCAAGCTGGTGCGGGAGTTTAACAAGATGGCCCGCGACGCCTTCCTGTCGGGCGAAGCCCCGACGGCCTTGAAAGCGACCATCTCGCGCGGTTTGCCCGAATACAAGCATGAGTTTTCCGCGTGGATGAATACCGGTTTCAGGATACAGGCCTTGGCGGGGCGCGCACTGACCAAGGAAGAGACCGTATTCATCGGTCAGGTGGTGCTGTCGAATGTCACACTGGTGCGGCGTCTGGTCGTACTGGGTTGGGACACCCTGGAGGTGCATAGCGACCAGGGCCGCTACGGATGCCGTTGGTGCCTGGCCGATTATGCCCAAATCGGGAAGTTCATAGAATGATTTGGCTTGGGAGGATAAAATGATGGAAGGAGTACAGACGATGAAAGGGGCGGAAGCGGTGTCCGGCGTTTGCCATGACGTGTGGGTGTATGTGGCGTTGGCGGAGTTTGTGTTGCTGCTCCTGTTGGGGGTGCACCTTTACCTTTTGCGCAGGCGCAGGCCGGCACGCGGAAAGAGGGACAGGGCGGCGGCACTCAGGGAAGGCGACATTGATTTTGCGAATGTGATAAACAGCTCTTTCAAGGCAAAGGCACTGTATGACGAGTTGAAGAAGAAATGCCATCCCGACCGTTTTGCCCAGGATGAGGCTTTGAACGCCAAGGCCACGGAGATTTTCGGCCTGCTGGTGAAACACCGGTATGACTATGCCGCGCTTTGCCGTTTGAGGGAGAGGGCGGAAACAGAACTGAATGTTAAATGTAAAGACGGTAAATAATGGAAACCTTTTTTTTCTTTGTGATAGGAATCCTGTTGGCCTATGGCGTGGGATGTTTGGGGCGGAAGCGCAAGATTGGTTTCGGATGGGCATTTTTCCTGTCGGTGATCAACTTGTTGCTGGGACTTATCGTTACCCTGTGTTCCAAAAAGTTGGAGAATGATGTGGAATTTGTGGACATGAAAAAGGAAGACGAATGAAAACAGTAGGTTGGGTGGTTGTAGTGTTAGGTGTATTGTCTTTCATCGGTAGTCTGATAGGTGGAAATTCCAATTCCGGCCCGCTGTTCTTGATTGGGCTGGGGGCTTACCTCGTGCACAGGGGAAGACAGAAGGAGAGGGAGGAGCAGGAAAAGGATGAATGGGAAAAAAAATGAACTGCCGTATGGACGAAAGGGAACTGAGACGGAAAATCCGCGAACACAATGAAAAGGTGGACTACAACCGCACGGTGGGGAGCTGGGTTGTGGATATTCTTGCCTGCCTAGTGTTCTTCCCCGTGATTATCATGGTGATTTACAGGCGCGGAAAATACAATGAGTATAAGGAGGAATTCAATTAAGCAACAGGAAAGGAGGCTTTTATGACGTTTGTTCTTCTTATTCTGGCTGCCTTGTTTGCCATAGGGGCTATCTGGCTCCATCGGAGTGCGGACAAGAGTGAGGAGCAGTTCAGAAACCGTCCGGCTGTCATCACAGACCCGGCGAAAGACTTGTTTACAAACCAAAAGTATGCTGTCGTGAGGCTGTTCGCTTTCATTCAGGGGGCTTCTCCGTTGAGCGCGTATGGCGATGAGGCGAACAGGATTGTGCAGGACGTGTTCTCGTCTTTGGGCGTTTCGCGTGCGGAGGCGGAAAAAGTCATAAGGATTTCGATGCGCCATGACGCGGAGCGCGAATTCGATAGCATCATGATGTCCTTGTCGGAGATAAGAGACCGTAACTATCTGGCTGCCCTCTTCCGGAAGGCAATGCGGGTGGCCCGCCTGTCCGGTGATGCGGACACAATGGATTTGACCAAGAATGTTTTCGGACAATTGGGCATCTCTGACCATTAACCGCGCGTTTTCCCCATTCGCGCAGAATCCTTTTTTAAAAAGAAAATGAGGTACGTCTGTGCCTGCGGTGCCGTTTCCGCCATGATGTCTGGTGAGGGCATGAAAAAGGGGCTGCGCCTGTCGGAGCAGCCCCCAGTGGGTTGAGGATAGTTTTGTCCGTTATACGATGCCCTGGGCCATCATGGCCTTGGCCACTTTCATGAAGCCGGCCACATTGGCACCTTTCACGTAATTGACATAGCCGTTGGCTTCCGTCCCGTATTTCACGCAGTTCTGGTGGATGTTCTCCATGATGGCGTGCAGGCGGTTGTCCACTTCCTCGGCAGTCCACGACAGGCGTTCTGAATTCTGGCTCATTTCGAGACCTGAAACAGATACGCCGCCGGCGTTGGCCGCCTTGCCCGGAGCGTACAGTATCCCGGCTTCCTGGAACACGCGGATGGCTTCCGGCGTGGAGGGCATGTTGGCCCCTTCGCTGACAGCTATGACACCGTTGGCCACCAATTGGCGTGCGTCATCGCCGTTGATTTCGTTCTGGGTGGCAGAGGGCAGGGCGATGTCGGCCTTTTCTCCCCACGGACGTTCGCCTTCCACATATTTGCAGCCGTATTTCTCCGCGTATTCACGGATGCGTCCACGGTAGATGTTCTTCAGTTCCATGATGTAGTCGAGCTTCTCGCGGTCGATGCCGTCCGGGTCATAGATGTAGCCGTTGGAGTCGGACATCGTGAGCACCTTTCCGCCCAACTGGAGTACTTTCTCGGTGGTATATTGTGCCACGTTTCCGGAACCGGAGACGAGGACGGTCTTGCCTTTCAGGTCGGTGCCCTTGGTTTTCAGCATCTCCATAAGGAAGTACACGTTGCCGTATCCTGTTGCTTCCGGACGGATGAGCGAACCTCCGTATTCCAGTCCCTTGCCCGTCAGCACGCCGTTGAACTCGCGGGTCATTTTCTTGTACATGCCGAACATGTAGCCTATTTCACGGCCGCCCACGCCGATGTCGCCGGCCGGCACGTCGATGTCCGGCCCGATGTGGCGTCCCAGTTCCTGCATGAAAGCCTGGCAGAAACGCATCACTTCGGCATTGCTCTTGCCACGCGGGGAAAAGTCGGAGCCGCCTTTTGCACCGCCCATCGGCAGTGTGGTCAGAGAGTTCTTGAATGTCTGCTCGAAAGCAAGGAATTTCAGGATGCTGAGGTTCACCGAACAATGGAAGCGAAGCCCTCCTTTGTAAGGACCGATAACGTTGTTGTGCTGCACACGATAACCCATGTTGGTGTGAGCCTGGCCCTTGTCGTCCACCCATGTTACGCGGAACTGGTAGATGCGGTCTGGAATGCAAAGGCGTTCAATGAGGTTGGCTTTTTCAAATTCCGGGTGTTTGTTGTACTCTTCTTCAATCGTGGTGAGCACTTCTTCTACAGCCTGATGGTACTCAGGTTCGTTAGGAAAACGACGTTTCAGGTCTTCCAAAACTTTTTTTGCTTCCATGTCTAAATCCTTTTTTAATTAATGTTTTGTTGGTTATAATTGATGTTATTGTTGGTTTCGATTTTCTCTATTTTGCATCCACTCATCGCCATGAGTGGGTTGTTGTTTGTTTCCGGTTGCCAAAGTTATAAATTTAATAGCAAACTGCCAATAAAATTGCAAAGAAAAAACTTTCTGCCTCTGTTTTTTTATCAAATATAATAAGCGTGGAGTTGGCAATGCTTCATCGTATTTCCCTACCGGCAGCAGTTGCCTTTGTCTAAATGCAAAGGGTGGCTTTGAAGCATTTGCCGGGTGGGTATGAAAATGCCGCGGCACCCTCCCCGGCAGAGGAGGACCCGCGGCATTGTGTGAGAGGACGGATGCCGTTCTTATTTCACCGCCATCTTGTCGATGCGTTTCTGGTGGCGTCCGCCTTCGAAGTCCGTGGCAAAGAACTCGTCCATGATTTTGCGTGCCATGTCCGTGTCAATGAAGCGTCCCGGCATGACCAGCACGTTGGCATCGTTGTGCTGGCGGCACAGATGGGCTATCTCCGGAATCCAGCTCAGCCCCGCACGTATGCCCTGGTGCTTGTTCAACGTCATGCTGATGCCTTCGCCGCTGCCGCAGATGGCAATACCTGGGTAGCATTCACCGCTTTCTATGGCGCATGCCAGCGGGTGGGCGTAATCGGCATAGTCGCAACTGGCTTCAGAATCCGTGCCGAAGTCCTTGTAGGCGTAGCCCTTCTCTGCCAGATATTGCCTGACAAACTGCTTGAGGGCGAACCCCGCGTGGTCTGAGGCCAGCCCTACTGTCTTGACCTGCATCATCAGAGCATGGCTTTAACCTGGTTGTACACGTTGTCTGCCGTGAAACCGAGTTTTTCATCCAGCACCTTGTAGGGGGCAGAGAATCCGAAACTTTCCAGGCCGAATACCTTGCCGTTGGCTCCTACCAGCCCTTGCAGGTTGACCGGCAACCCCGCGGTGAGGCCGAAGATTTTAGCACCGGCGGGCAGGATACTTTCCTGGTAGTCCGCACTTTGGCTGCGGAACAGGCCTTCGGACGGGCAGCTTACGATGCGCACTTTCACACCGTCCTTGCGTAAGAGGGCGGCACCGGCTACCAGTGTGGACACTTCTGAACCGGAAGCTACGAGGATGACGTCAGGATTTTCGTCCGACCCTGCTACGATATAAGCCCCCTTGGCGGCCTGGGCGTAGTCGTTTCCTGCGGGCAACATTTCAATGTTCTGGCGGGAGAGGATAAGGGCCGACGGTGTGTCGGTGTTTTCCATCGCCAGTTTCCAGCAGGCTGTTGTCTCTTCAGCATCGGCCGGACGGAGCACGAGCAGGGAGTTTTGTCCGTGATGGTTCTTCAGTTTTTCCATCAGGCGGATTTGGGCTTCCTGTTCCACAGGCTCATGGGTGGGGCCATCCTCACCCACACGGAATGCATCGTGTGTCCAGATGAACTTGACGGGCACCTGCATCAAGGCCGCCATGCGGACGGCCGGTTTCATATAGTCGGAGAATACGAAGAACGTTCCGCAGGCCGCTATCACACCGCCGTGGAGCATCATGCCGATACAGCAGCAGGCCATTGTGAGTTCGGCCACACCGGCCTGGAAGAAAGCACCGCTGAAGTCTCCGTCGGTGAAGGCGTGGGTCTTTTTCAGGAAACCATCGGTCTTGTCGGAGTTGGACAGGTCGGCGGATGCGCAAATCATGTTGGGCACCTGTTCGGCCAGGGCACTCAGTACGGCAGCCGAAGCGTTGCGGGTGGCATCGCCTGCTTTTTGCTGTACGGTGGCCCAGTTTACTTTCGGAGCCTTTCCGCTGAACCACTCTGCTTGCAGCGCGGCTTTTTCCGGATTTTCGGCAGCCCATGCCTTTTCTTCTTCCTGGCGCGCGGCAACAATGTCTTTCAGCTCTTTTGCACGCTTGGCATAGAGTTCCTTCACATCATCGAAGATGACAAACGGATTCTCAGGGTCTGCACCCAGATTGATCATGGTATTCTTGTAAGCATCCCCGCCGAGAGGTGCCCCGTGGGTCTTGCAGTTGTGCTCGTAAGACGTGTTGTCGGCCTTGCGTGCGCCTTTGCCCATGATACATTTGCCGATAATCAGCGTAGGCCGTTTAGTCTCTGCTTTTGCGGCTTTCAGTGCCTCGCGGATTTCTTCACAGTCATTGCCGTTGATTTCAATGACATTCCAGTTCCATGCGCGGTACTTCATGGCCGTATTTTCGGATGTCACGTCCTTGGTCTCCGTGGAAAGCTGGATGTCGTTGGAGTCGTAGAACATCACTAGGTTGTCCAACCCCAGGCAGCCGGCTATGCGGCCTGCCCCCTGTGAGATTTCTTCCTGTATGCCGCCGTCGGAGATGTAGGCATAGATGGTTTCTTTGGCGAATGTCGGGTTTCCTGTGCGGGCGGCAAGGAATTTGGCCGCAATGGCAGCCCCGACAGCAAACACGTGGCCTTGTCCCAGCGGGCCGGAAGTGTTCTCAATGCCACGCATGACATCTACTTCGGGATGTCCGGGAGTGGGGGAACCCCATTGGCGCAACTGCTGCAGCTCTTCGATCGAGAATTTGCCGATGAGGGCCAGTTGCGAGTAAAGCATGGGGGCCATGTGTCCGGGATCGAGGAAGAAACGGTCGCGTCCTTCCCATTTCGGATTGGCCGGGTCGTACTGCAGGAACTCGGCATACAGCACGTTGATGAAGTCGGCACCGCCCATGGCACCGCCCGGATGGCCGGATTTTGCTTTTTCTACCATGGAAGCAGCCAGAATACGGATGTTGTCGGCTGCGTGGTCCATTACTTGTTTAGTGTTCATGTGAATCTTTGTTTATGGGTTTCTGTTCGATTATTTTTTGTATTGCACTGCTGCTTTTTCAATGGGCAGCCCGGCCTTGTAGTTCTCGATGTAGGCGTTGAACCCGGCCACGTCTTCAGCCGTTGGGGAAATCTCCACGCCGGCATTACCGGCAAAGACATGCTCTTCCAGGAAGTCGGCCAGCGACTGTTTCTTTTCATTGTTCACCAGATAGGAACCCAGCAAGGCAATACCCCAGGCCCCGCCTTCGCCCGCCGTTTCCATTACGGAGATGGGGGAGTTGATGGCGGCCGCAAGAATCCTTTGTCCCACGCCTTTGGTGCGGAACAGGCCTCCGTGGCCTGTGATACGGCTGACCCGTATTTTCTCGTCGTTGAAGAGGATGTCGTTGCCGATCTTGAGCACACCGACCGAAGCATACAGGTGGGCACGCATGAAATTGGCAAGGTTGAACTTGTCTTTGGCGGAGCGCACGAACAGCGGCCGGCCGTCTGAAAGCCCGGTCACGGGTTCGCCGGAGAAATAGTTGTAGGATACCAGCCCGCCGCAGTCTGCATTGCCTGTCAGGGCATGGTTGTAGAGTTTGCCGTAAAGCTCGTCCATATCAACGGGGATGCCTAAAAGTTCCTGGTACTCCTTGAACAAACCCACCCAGGCATTGAGGTCGGAGGTGCAGTTGTTGCAATGCACCATGGCCACGGGGCTTCCGTCGGGTGTGGTGACCATGTCGATCATCTCATAGGGTTTGGACAGCTCTTTCTCAAGCACTATCATGGAGAAAGAGGAGGTTCCGGCTGACACATTCCCCGTGCGTTGCTTGACGGCATTGGTGGCCACCATTCCTGTGCCGGCATCCCCTTCGGGGGGACAGACGGGAATACCGGCCTTGAGATGGCCGGATACGTCAAGCTGCTTGGCACCCTCCGCAGTGAGGAAACCTGCATCTTCGCCGGCCAGCAACACCTTGGGCAGGATGTCCAGCAAGGTCCAGCTGTAGCCTTCCGGGGCAATCAGGCGGTTGAACTTGTCCACCATTTCTGCCGAATAGTTCTTGGTGTCCGGGTCGATGGGGAGCATGCCGGACGCATCGCCTATGCCCAGCACTTTCTGTCCCGTGATTTGCCAGTGTACATAACCGGCCAGGGTGGTCAGGAAATCGATGTCCTTGACGTGTTGCTCATTGTTCAGGATGGCCTGGTACAAATGGGATATGCTCCATCTCAGCGGGATGTTGTAAACGAAGAGCTCAGACAGGGCGGCGGCGGCCTGTCCAGTGTTGGTGTTTCGCCATGTGCGGAAGGGGACGAGGATTTCCTCATCCTTGTTGAAGGCCATGTAGCCGTGCATCATGGCACTGATGCCAATGGCTGCCAGGGTCTCGATTTCCGTGTCATACTGTTTCCTGACGTTGGCGCGGAGATCGGCATAACAGTCCTGCAGGCCATACCAGACGGCTTCTATGCTGTAAGTCCACAGTCCATCTACCAGTTGGTTTTCCCAAGTGTGACTGCCTTGGGCAATCGGTTTGTTTTCCGGGTCGATCAAGACGGCCTTTATCCGCGTGGAACCGAACTCTATGCCGAGTATGGCTTTGCCTGTCTCGATGACTGACTTTGCATCTGAATTCATATTGATAACATTAAAAGACGATAAGTGAATGATGGATGCCGAAAATCAAAAGTGCCCGGCGGCTATCGCCGGGAGCACTTTCGAATCGGTCCTTGGGTTTTCTAACCGCAAGGCCTTAGCAGAGAGCTTTGTTTAGCATATAATAAACTTCGTTCATGCGAAGTTCTTTCTTGAAGGTCTCAATGGTAGTGTCCTTGTTGATGTGCACCATTTCTATGCCGGCAATTTCTGCATAGTCTTCCCAATACTCTGCGGTCAGGTCGTAAGAGAAGCAAGAATGGTGCGTGCCACCGGCCAAAATCCAAGCTCCGGCGCCTACTTCGAAGTCCGGCATGGGTTTCCACAGGGCGGATGCCACCGGAAGTTTGGGCAGCGGTTTCGGCTCGATGCACTCCACGTCGTTTACGATAAGGCGGAAGCGGTTGCCGAGATCCACCACCGTGGCGGTGCAGCCGCTACCCGTTTTCGAGGTGAATACCAGACGGGCGGTCTGGCTCTTGCGGATGCCAATGCCTAGGAAGTGTACTTCCAGACGGGGTTTTTGGGCGGCAATCAGCGGGCATACTTCCAACATGTGGGCTTGGAGGATGGCACTGTTCTCGCCGTCAAAGTTCAGTGTGTAGTCTTCCAGGAACGAACAGCCGGTGGGCAGGCCTTGGTTCATTACCCAGACAGTGCGGTAGAGGGCTGCCGACTTCCAGTCGCCTTCTGCACCGAAACCGTAACCTTCGGCCATCAGGCGCTGCGAAGCCAGTCCCGGAATCTGGTCAAAGTGGCTGCCGTCTGTCTGTCCCAGATCATCGAAGTTCGTGGTAAAGCCTTTGGCACCCTTGGCTTTCAGGATGGCGCGCAGGGCAAGTTCGGCCTTGGCGGAGTTCCATATTTTCTGGTAGGCTTCGCTGGATTTGTCTTCCAGGGCCGTTTCGTGGTCATATTCTTGGAAGTAGGTCTGAACCAGTGCATCCACATCAGCGTCTTTTACCTGGCTGTGGTATTCCATCAGCTCGCTCGCCGGGCAGTAATCTACATGGTAACCCATGCGCTGCTCTGCTTCCACCTTGTCGCCGTCGGTTACGGCCACATTGTTCATCTGGTCGCCGAAGCGGATGATGAGCATGTCCTGTGCATCGGCCCAGGCGGCGCAGACACGCATCCACACGGCAATCTTGTGTTGCGTGGCTTCTTCCTGCCAATAGCCCACCACCACCTTGCGGCGGATGCGCATGCGGGTGCAGATATGGCCGAACTCACGGTCGCCATGGGCAGACTGGTTCAGGTTCATGAAGTCCATGTCCATTGTGTCCCAAGGTATTTCCTTGTTGAACTGGGTGTGCAGGTGGAGCAGGGGCTTTTTCAGTTGCTGCAGGCCATGGATCCACATCTTGGCCGGTGAGAATGTGTGCATCCATGTAATGATACCGATACACTTATCATCGTTGTTGGCGGCTTTGAACACGGCTTCCACTTCCTTGGATGAGTTGGCCGTTCCCTTATATACCACTTTTACGGGCAGGTTGCCTGAGGCGTTCAGCCCGTTTACCATTTGTGTGGAGTGTCCATCTACGGCCACTACTGCGTCACCGCCGTACAGAAGCTGTGCTCCTGTTACGAACCATACTTCATACTGATCAAATGCGTTCATGATAAATTGTTTTGGTTTTTAAAGATCTGTTGTTTTATATGTATCCCTTCACTTCTTCTTTTGCCCGTAGTAGGCATTGGGGCCGTGTTTGCGGCTGTAATGCTTTTCAATGAGCAATGGGTTCATGGTTGTTTCCGGATTGACCATGAAGGACACAAAGGCCATGTGGGCGCATTGTTCCATTACCTTGGCATTGTACACAGCATTGGCCGGGCTTGTGCCCCAGCTGAACGGGCCGTGGTTTTTGACCAGCACGCCGGGGGTGTGGTCGGGGTTGATGCCCTCGAATCGTTTCACTATGACGTTGCCCGTTTCCAGTTCATACTGGCCTTCCACTTCTTCTTTGGTCATGTCTGCGGTGCAGGGGATGGCTTCATGGAAGTAGTCGGCATGTGTCGTGCCGATGTTGGGAATGTCTTTCCCGGCCTGTGCCCATGCCGTGGCATAGGTGGAGTGGGTGTGTACCACTCCCTGTATGTTCGGGAAAGCCTTGTAGAGCACAAGGTGGGTCGGCGTGTCTGACGAAGGATTCAAGTCACCCTCTACCACCTTGCCTGTTTCCAGGTCCACAACGACCATGTCCGAGGCTTTCATCGTGTCGTAATCCACACCGCTTGGTTTGATGACCACGAGGCCTTTCTCACGGTCGATACCGGAGACGTTCCCCCAAGTGAAGATTACCAGTCCTTGTTTCACCAAATCAAGATTGGCTTGATAGACTTTTTCTTTCAATTCTTCTAACATAACTTTGCAATTTGAATTTTGGAGCTTTGCGGTAAGCGTTCTCATTGAATTGGTACAAGGCCGCTCCCCGTTTGGACCCAGTTTTGTCTATTTGGTCTGTCTTCTCAATATAATCCATTTCTGCTATCCGTTTGCGGAAGTTCCGTTTGTCGATGGGAGCACCGTAAATGGCTTCGTACAGGCTCTGTAACTGTGAGAGCGTGAAGAGTTTTGGCAGGAGTGTGAATCCCGTAGGGTCGAGGGACGCTTTTCTTTGGAGCAACGCTCTGGCCTGGTCCACCATTTGCAGGTGGTCGAATATTAAGGGGGGAAGCTCGGTCAGTTCCGCCCAATAGGCATTGTGCTGTTGCACCAGTTTGTGGTCATACTCCCTGATATTGATAAGGGCATAGTAGGCCACGGATATGACGCGCTCTCCGGGATCCCGGTGGACTTCGCCAAAAGTCCCGACCTGCTCCATGTACACCTCTTTCAGGCCGGTCAGTTCGGCCAGTACCCTTTTGGCGGCATCGTCCACGCTTTCATCTTGCTGTACGAACCCTCCCATCAATGACCACTGCCCCATTGCCGGCTCAAAGTTCCGCTGGAGCAAGAGCAACTTGAGCCTGCCCTTGTCGAAACCGAATATGATGCAGTCCACGGACACGTAGAATTGTGGATTTATATTATAATAGGTGGTCATGCCTCTTCTTTCTGTTCTGCCTTTAAGTCCTTTTTACCAGAAATAGGAGTAGAACAGTCCGCAGAGCACTATTACACCCAGCGAGGCGATAACATCCCATGTGTTCCAGCTTTCGCGGATTTGCTTTTTGTAATCCTTTGTGAAGGAGATGGCGGCAATCTGCGCTGCGCTGGGTTTCGGTGTGAAGGCTGACACCACGAACATGAAGACAATTATGAACACCAGCAACCAGATTTCAAATATCAGCCAGTTGGTCTGCCAGAACCATGTCGTGCAGTCCCAGAATGCTCCTTCCATGTGTGCTTTGCCCGACTCGGTAACGACGTTTGTGAGTAAGCGCAACATGCCGATCAGGAATCCACCGATAAGTCCCCATTCTCCGGCCTTCGGGGTAATCCTCTTCGAGAATATGCCAAGTGTAAATACGGCAACCATGGCCGGGGCAATCAGCGACTGGATATCTTGCAGGTAAGAATACAGGTTGCCCATGTTCATCATGATAGGCATCCAAGCCAATCCCAGAATGACGACAACGACAGTGGCGATACGGCCTACGAGCACATAGTGGCTTTCGCTCATGCCTTTTTTCATTGGTTTGTAGAAGTCTTCCGTGAACAGGGTGGCGCAACTATTGAAAAATGCGGCCAGCGATGCCACAAGGGCACAAATGAAACCGATGGTGACAATGCCTTTTATGCCTGCGGGCAGAATGTTTTTTACCATCATGGCGAAAGCACCGTCCGTGTCATGCGTGTCGGTGATGTCCATCACGATGCCGCTGCCTGTTTTCTGCGAAAGGGCGAAAGCGACCATACCCGGAATCAGGAACATGAATACAGGCAACAGCTTGAAGTAACCGGCTGCAATCGTGCCGCGGCGGGCACGGTTCATCACCTTGCTGTTGTCTTCACCTTTTGTTTGTCCGAGTACACGCTGTACGATATGTTGGTCTGTACACCAGTACCAGAAACCGATGATGGATGCACCGAAGAACACCACATAGCCGGGGAACTGTTCGTACATCGGGTCCTGCGGGTCTGTGTGGAACATGTGTGTCGTACCGAAGCCCTCATGTGCGGCGTTACATACAGCCATCATCTGCGACCATCCTTCGCTTATGCTGCCGTCACCGAGCATGTTCAGTCCGAGGAACAACACGAGGAAAGAACCTATGATGAGGATAGGGGTCTGGATGGCAGAGAGGGTCATCACACCTTTCATGCCGCCGAATACCGTAAATATGGCTGTAATGACGATAAGGCCGATGGCACCGTACCAGAACGGCAATCCCAAGAGATATTCGAAAAAGATACCGCCGGTGAATGCTGTCACGGAAACTTTTGTCAGCACATAGGCTATCAGTGTGATGATGGACAGCCAAGAACCGGTACGTTGTGTATAGCGGAACTTGAGGAAGTCCGGCATGGTGATGATTTTTCCCATCTTGTTGTTCAGCAGCTGGTAGAACGGTACGAACAGCCATCCCAGAATCAAGATCATCCAGCCTTGCATTTCCCAGTGTGCCATGCCCACACCGTCTTTTGCACCTGTACCGGCGAGGCCTACAAGGTGTTCCGAACCGATGTTGGCCGCAAAAATGGCCGCGCCGATGATGTACCAAGGTTCGCCTTTCCCGAAAAGATAATCTTGGCTGTCGGCTCCTTTCATTTTCTCCTTGTCCTTCTTGATGGATCGGTAAACGGCCCACACGATGGCAATGACTCCAATGGCGAGAACCGCCCAGTCGAGCCATATAAATTCATTTGAGTTCCAATTCATTTCTTTTGCGTTTTTGTTTGGTGATAAATAAGTTAATGTGATTATTCCTCTACGGTGAATTTGAATATGCATTCACTGTAATAAGTCTGTCCCGGTTCCAGTACCGCCGATGGCCATTCCGGTTTGTTGGGGCTGTCCGGGTAGTGTTGGGTTTCCAGGCAAACGGAAGCCCGCTGGTTATAGACTATGTTGTTCTTGCCCGTAAGCGTCCCGTCCAGGAAGTTTCCGGAATAAACCTGTATGCCCGGTTCGTTGGTATAGACTTCCAACGAGATACCGCTGGTCGGAGAGGTCAGTTTTGCCGCCAGCTGGTTGATGTCGCCATTGGTGTTCAGCACCCAGTTGTGGTCGTAGCCGTTGCCGTTTTTCAGTTGTACGAAGTCAAAATTGTCAATGTCCTCTCCCACGGTCTTGGGCGTGTTAAAGTCCATCGGAGTGTCTTTTACCGGCAGGATTTCCCCGGTCGTCATATACGTGCTGTCCACCGGAGTGTAGTTGTCGGCATTGACATATAACAGGTGGTCTGTGGCCGGTTGCGACGGATCGCCGGACAGGTTGAAGTAGGAATGGTTGGTCATGTTGATGACAGTCTTCTTGTCCGTTGTGGCTTCATATTTTATGTCCAACGCATTGTCGCTTGTCAGCGTATAGGTCACAGTGGCGGTTACGGCTCCGGGGAAGTTCTGGTCTCCGTCGGGGGAGTACATGGTCATGGTCAGTACGCTGTCGTTCACCTGCATCCCTTCATACACCTGATACTGCCATCCTTCCGGGCCGCCATGCAGGCAGTGCCCGAAGTTGTTGGTGGGCAACTGGATGGTATCCCCGTCAAGGACAATCCGGCCTTTGTCGATCCGGTTGGCATAGCGTCCTATGGCGGCTCCGAAATCGCTGGGATTATTGACATAATCGGCAATGTTGTCAAAACCCAACACGACATCGCGCAAAGAGTCGTTCCTGTCCGGAACCATGATGGACACGATGCGCCCCCCGAAGTTGGTCACGCACACCTCCATGCCGTTTGCGTTCTGGATGGTGTACAGGCTTGTCGGTTGTCCGTTCACGGTGTCGGTAAACATCTGCGGGTCGAGACCTGACTTGGTTAAAATACTCTGCGGTTGCTGGCTGCAAGAAGCCAGTAACGCCGTTAATACTCCCACGCTGAACAATGCATTCGATACATTTTTCATGGTCAGTTAATTAAATGTTTTTTATTATTGCTGTAAAGTTACTACTTTTTCTTTGATTTCTTTCTGCAAAAATATATGTTTTTAGGCACAGGTGTACGCGTTACACTTCTTTTTTTGCTTCGCGCGAGCTTATTATTTGTTAAATGATTGTTTGACGTTATGCAGGAAGTCGTTTCGCTGCCGTCCGGGGGAGAGGATACGAAAAAGGGAACCGGTTCTGCTATTGTCTCCGGTTCCCTTTCTGAAGCTGTCCTGTCCTGTTCGGGAGCTTAGCACAGTTTTCTAGCCCCGTCACCGATGACTACATCAATGATGACCGGTTCCTTGCCGAATTTCTCTTTGAATTTGGCTTTGGCTACCTTGACGAAGTTGTCATACAACTCCTCGCTCACCAGGTTGATGGTGCATCCGCCGAAGCCGCCGCCCATAATGCGCGAGCCGGTAACGCCTTCTTCCTTGGCAATATCGTTCAGGAAATCCAGTTCCGGGCAGGACACTTCGTATTCCTTGCTCAGTCCATGGTGCGTCTCATACATCTTCTGGCCGACGGTTTCATAGTCGCCTTTTTCCAAGGCATCGCACACGGCCAGTACGCGTTCCTTTTCACCGATGACGTATTTGGCGCGCATGGCATCTTCGGCCGACACTTCGTCCTTCACTTCTTCCAGCATGTCATAGTTGGCATCGCGCAGGCTCTTCACTTCCGGATGGTGCTTGTTGATGGCAGCTGCCACGTTCTCGCAACTCTTGCGGCGGTCATTGTAGGGGGAACCCACCAGTTCGTGTTTCACGCAAGAGTTCACTAACACGAGCTTGTAACCTTTGGGATTAAACGGGAAGTATTCGAATTCACCGCTCCGGCAGTCCAGACGCATCAGGCTTCCGGCCTTGCCGAATACGGAGGCAAACTGGTCCATGATGCCGCAGTTGCAACCCAGATACTTGTGTTCTGTTGCCTGACCCACTTTCGCCAAGGTCATCTTGTCTATCTTGTTGCCGCCGAACATGTCGTTGAGCGCGAAAGCATACACGCTTTCTAATGCGGCGGAAGAGGACATGCCTGCACCCAAGGGCACATCACCTGCAAAGGCCGTGTTGAATCCCTCTACCGGTACGCCCAAAGCCATCATTTCACGGCAGACACCGAAGATGTAACGTGCCCAGCTGGCTTTCGGGCCTTTCTCATCGTCCAAGGAAAATTCCACGTAATCCTTCAGGTCGATGGAATAGGCGCGCACGTTGCGTGTCCCGTTGACTTTCAATTCGGCAATCATACCTTGCTGCACGGCACCCGGAAATACGAATCCGTCGTTATAGTCCGTGTGTTCGCCGATAAGGTTGATACGGCCCGGCGAGGCATATACAGAACCGGTTGTCCCATCGAAATGCTCAATGAAACGGCTTCTTACATCATCTATTGTCAATTTCATAATCACTTGGTTTTTTATAAGGTTAATAAAAAGATGCTTGTCTTATGCTTTAAGTCCCACCTTGGATCCTTTCCAGCAGAACCACATCACATACAGGTAGTAGATGAACATCATGCAGATGGCCACGCCAACGCCCAATGACGGTTTGTCGGCCACCCAGCCCATGATGGGGGTCAGTGTTGCCGCACCGATGACACCTAGGTTGATGATTCCCGAAGCAGCTTTCGTGTGTGGTCCAAGTTCCTGAAGTCCCAGGTTGAATACGAGGGGCCACATCACGGAGTGGAACAAGCCTGCGGCCAGCATGGCCCATACAGCTGCCATTCCGGACAAGACGAACGAGATGCCTACGCAAGCTGCACCGCCGATGAGACAAGCCGACAGCAATGCGCGGGGCTGGAATTTGCTCAGGATGCCGGCTCCCACGAAGCGGCCTACCATCATGCCGCCCCAGTAATAAGTAAGATATTCGGTGGCACTCAGTCCCTGCAGGCTGGGGTCGTTCTTAAAATAGGCCGCCAACATGGAGGGCACACCTATTTCCAGTCCCATGTACATGAAGATGGCCAGCGCGCCGAACCATACGTGCGGGTATTTGAATACGCTGCTCTTATATTCTTTCTGCTTGCCAGAGGCTTCTGCTGCCTGTTCGCCTTCGTTGATGTTGGGTAATTTCAGGAAATAGAGGATGACACAAAGCAGAAGGGTGAAAAGACCCAGACCCAGGTAAGGGTAGGGGATGTCGCCCGGAACCGCATTTTCTGCCTTTTTGCCGTTCAGGATAACCGTGACGATGAACCACGGGGCAACGGTTGTGGCTACGGAGTTGAGGGCTTGGCTCAAGGTCATGCGGAACGCTCCTTTCTCCGGTGCGCCCAGCACCATTACGTAAGGATTGGCTACCAGTTGTAGCATCACGATACCCAGTGCCACTATGAACATACAGCTGAGGAACATCCAGTAAATGGTATTCACATTCCCGTCTAGGTTGCCGTTGATGCACAGGAAGTTGATGACGAATCCCAGTCCCACGACGGCCAGTCCGAGAACGAGCGTGGCCTTGTAGCCAATCTTGCTCATCATGAACCCGAAGGGGATGGACATGATGTAGGCCCCGTAGAAAGCCGTGTTCACCAACTGGCTTTGGAAGTTGTTCAACTCAAAGGCGTTCTTACAGAATTCGATCATAGAGTTGTTCATCGTCGTCACGAAACCGATGAGGAAGCAGACGATAATGACGATGGTCAGTGCGAACGTATAGTTCGGTTGTGCTTTTTGTCCCATTTGAGAGTTTTTTTAGATTTGTTGTTTAAGGAATTATTGTTTGGTTATTTATTCCACACCGAATTTGTAGATGGTTTTTTGCGTATAAGTCTCTCCCGGTTTCAGTATCACGCTGGGGAAGTAAGGACGGTTGGGGGAATCGGGGAAGTGTTGTGCCTCGAAGCAGATGGCACTTCTGCGGGGGAACGTGGCGCCCGACTGTCCCTTGTAGCCGTCGGCCCAGTTGTCGGTATAGACCTGTACGCCCGGTTCCGTGGTGTAAACCTCCATCGTGCGTCCGCTTTCCGGTTCGTAAATCTTGGCCGCAAAGCTCAGTTCTCCAGGCTCTTTCTTGTTCAACACGAAACAGTGGTCATAGCCCGCCCCGTTTTTCGTCTGTTCGTCGTCGGCGTCAATACGCTCGCCCACTTCGTGCACCTCCGTGAAGTCGAAAGGCGTTCCTTTGACGGGTTTGATTTCTCCTGTCGGGATAGAAGTATTGTCGATGGGGATAAAAAAGTCTGCATTGATTAGGCATTGCAGTTTTTCGATGGTGGGGGTTGGGTCGGCTATGCCGCTCAGGCTGAAGAATCCATGGTTTGTCATGTTCACTACGGTTGTCTTGTCGGTTGTTCCCTCGTAGTCGATGACAAGTTCGTTTTCATCGGTGAAAGTGTAGGTCACGTGCATGTCCAGCGTTCCGGGGAAGCCCTCTTCACCGTCGGCAAAAACGTAATGCAGCCGGAGGGTCTGTGTGTCGGTCTGCTCTGCGTCCCATACGCGGGCGTGGCATCCGGTGGGGCCGCCGTGCAGGCTGTTCGGGCCGTTGTTGATGGCCAATGAGTATTCTTTGCCTTCCAGCGTGAACCGGCCTTTGCAGATGCGGTTGCCATACCGGCCGATAAGGGTGCTGAGGAAAGGTTCCGGGCTGTTGATGACATCCTGGATGTTGTCATGCCCCTGTACCACGTTGGCCGTTTTCCCGTTACGGTCGGGAATCATGATCGCTACCAATGCCCCGCCGTAGTTGGTGATGGCCACCTCATATCCTTTGTTATTCTTTAGGACAAACAAGTCAGTCTGTTTGCCTTGTACTTCTGCTTGAAAGTTTTCTCTTTTAAGACCGCAAATATTTTCTGTACTCATTTTGAACTTTGATTTAAAGTTAATTTGTTCGCCTTGCAAAATAAGAAAAAAACTTTCTTTCCGCAAAAGAAATCCTTGAAAAAGATGAAGCGGAAATGAGAAGATTTGCGGATTACCGGCTTTCCGTGGAAAAAGACTCCAGGAAGTCGGCTACGATGAATGTGCTCCCTCCCACGAAAATCAGGTCTTGCTCCGTGGCGGCCTGCCGGGCGGCCCGGAAAGCCGTGTTCACATCGGGCCACGCCTCCCCTTCCAGTCCGGCCTTTGCCGCCAGCCGTTGCAGGGCCTGTTCGTCCATCGCCCGCCTGACGCCGGCTTTCGTGAAATAATAGCGGGCATTGTGCGGGAGCAGCCGCAGGACGGCGGCCACGTCCTTGTCGTCCACCATGCCAAAAACGATGTGGAGCCTTTCGGCTCCGGCGTCTTGCAGTTGGCGGACAATGTATTGCAGGCCGCCAACGTTGTGCCCTGTGTCGCAGATTATTGCCGGGCGTGTCCCCACCTGCTGCCAGCGTCCGCGCAGTCCGGTGAGTTCGCACACCTGCCTGAATCCCGTCCGTACGGCATCCGTTGTCAGCCGATACCCCAGCTGCCGCAGCGTGTCTGCCGCAGCCAGCACCGTGGCCGTGTTCTTTTCTTGGCAGAGTCCGGACAGTTCGCCCTCCAGCGTTCCCCAGTCTTTGGTCTCGTAGATGCGTAATCCTCGTTCCGCATGGGAGGAAATTACCTGGTGCTCTGTTTCGGCGTATCTTGCCGGTGCGTTCATCTCCTGCGACTTATGGTCGAAAACCCGGCGCGTCTCTTCTGTGCTTTCCCCGATGATTACGGGCACTCCCTGTTTGATGATGCCGGCTTTCTCCGCTGCGATTTTCTCCAGCGTGTTCCCCAGGAACTGCACGTGGTCGAAACTGATGTTCGTGATGACCGACAGGTCGGGGCGGATGATGTTGGTGCAGTCCAGCCGTCCGCCCAGTCCCACTTCGATGACAGCCACATCCACTTCCGCCTTGGCAAAATACAGGAAAGCCAAGGCGGTGGTCAGTTCGAAGAACGAAGGCGAAAGAGGCTCGAAGAAAGCCCTTTCGTTTTCCACAAACGCCACGACCTCTTCCTGCGGTATCATTTGACCGTTTACGCGGATACGCTCCCTGAAGTCGGTCAGGTGGGGCGAAGTGTAAAGCCCCACCTTATATCCCGCGGATTGCAGGATGGCGGCCAGCGTATGGCTGCACGAACCTTTTCCGTTCGTCCCTCCCACATGGATGGACCTGTACCGGCGGTGTGGATGGCCGAAATGTTCGTCCAGCCGGAGCGTGTTGTACAGTCCCTCCTTGTAGGCGCTGCCGCCCACGTTCTGGAACATCGGCACGCTGTTGAACAGGTAGTCTGTGGCTTCCTTGTACGTCATCCTGCGGTGGGGCGGGTGCCTTTTTTATTCAAAGTAACTCCTGAACTTGCGGAATATCTTTTCTTTGACGGAGGGGTTCGGGGAGAAGTTGTCGCTCCTTTTCATATCCTCCAAGGCTTTCTTTTCCTCGCGGTTCAGGGCCTCCGGCACATATACGCTGATGTTCACGATGAGGTCTCCCATGCCGTAGCCGTAACCTTGCACGGCCGGAAGTCCCTTTCCGCGCAGGCGTACCACTTTTCCCGGCTGTGTGCCGGGTTCTATCTTGATTTTGGCTTTCCCGTCGATGGTCGGTATTTCCGCCTCCCCGCCCAACGCTGCCGTGGGGAAGTCGAGCAGTA
The DNA here is from genome assembly GCA_964528135.1 of uncultured Paraprevotella sp. Lineage (GTDB taxonomy): Bacteria > Bacteroidota > Bacteroidia > Bacteroidales > Bacteroidaceae > Paraprevotella. Next base: position 30,422 of record CAZGSE010000002.1, read on the forward strand.
GGTTGTATATCAGGTTATTGTCCTCCCTCAGCAGATTGCTGTCCTGTTCTTCTTCAATATACACCTGGATGTCGCCCGGTATGCCGTTCCGTCTGGCGGCATGGCCTTTGCCCTGCGCGGTGACGACCATTCCGTCGCCCACGCCGGCGGGAATCTTCACCTCGATGATTTCCTCGCCATCGACAATACCTTCACCGCCGCATGCTTTGCACTTGTTTTTGATGACAGTACCTTCGCCGCCGCATGTGGGGCAGACGGTCTGCGTCTGCATCATGCCGAAGATGCTTTGCTGCGTCTTGACCACGTAGCCGCTGCCGTGGCAGGTGGGACAGGCCTCCGTGGCACCGCTTCCTTCCGCGCCGCTGCCATGGCAGTGCGAGCAGACCACTTTTTTCTTCACCTTGAACTTCTTGGTCACCCCGGAAGCTATGTCCTGGAGGTTCATCCTGACTTTCAGGCGCAGGTCGCCCCCGCGATACTGGGGCTTGCGCGCCCGTCCGCCTCCGCCAAAGCCGCCGAAGCCCCCGCGTCCGCCGAAGATGTCGCCGAACATGGAGAAGATGTCGTCCATGTTCATGCCTGCACCGCCGAAACCGCCCGCGCCGTTCATGCCTTCCGGGCCGAACTGGTCATAGCGCGCCCTTTTCTGCGGGTCGCGCAACACATCATAGGCTTCCGCTGCTTCCTTGAACTTCTCCTCGGCCTCCTTGTCACCCGGATTCCGGTCCGGATGATATTTGATGGCCATTTTCTTGTAGGCTTTCTTTATTTCATCGTCCGAGGCGTTCTTGCTTACGCCTAACACTTCGTAGTAATCGCGTTTCGCCATAATTGTCGTGCCGTTTTTAGAGTCCTACCGCCACTTGGGCATGGCGGATAACTTTCTCGTTCAGTGTGTAGCCGGTTTTCACGCAGTCGATGACCTTTCCTTTCATCTCGTCCGACGGGGCCGGCACTTGCGCGATGGCTTCGTGCAGGTCTGTGTTGAAGTCGGCGTTCTCCGTTTCAATCCTTTTCACGCCCTGTTCGCCCAGTATTTTCACGAACTTCTGGAAAATCAGGTCGATTCCTTCTTTCACGGCACCTATGTCCTCCGCACTGTCCATGTTCTTCAGGGCGCGTTCCATGTCGTCCAGCACCGGCAATATGGCGGTGATGGTCTTTTCGCCCCCGTTCAGAATCAGGTCTGCCTTTTCTTTCAGCGTGCGTTTGCGGTAGTTGTCAAATTCCGCCACCTGCCGCAGGTATTTGTCCTGCAGTTCCGCGACTTTGGCTTCTGCTGCGGCCAGTTTGCTTTCCGGTGTTTCTTCGGCCTCCTCTTTCTTTTCTTCCGTGGGAGCACCGGTCTGTTCTATGTCGTCCGTCTGTTCCGCCTCTTGCGTTTTGGGCTGGTCTTTCAATTCTTCTTCGTTCAAATTGTTGTCTTTTTCCATGATGAAATGTTTTAATAAGGACTTCTGTTTGCAGGTTTCCCTACAAACAGTTTGCCACGGGGCGTCCGTGCCGCTAAAAAAACATTAAATGCCGTACATTTTTGTCCTCAGTTCCTTGATATGGTCGCTGGCGATATATTCGTCATACTCCATCATCTTGTCGATGATGCCGTTGGGGGTCAGTTCGATAATCCTGTTGGCCACGGTTTCGATAAACTCATGGTCATGGCTGGCGAACAGGATGTTGCCCTTGAAAGTTTTCAGGTTGTTGTTGAACGCCTGGATGCTTTCCAAGTCCAGGTGGTTGGTAGGCGTGTCCAGGATCAGGCAGTTGGCGTTTTTCAGCTGCATGCGGGCTATCATGCACCGCATCTTTTCGCCTCCTGAGAGCACGTTGACTTTCTTCAGCACTTCTTCCCCTGAGAACAACATCCGTCCCAGGAAACTCTTGAAATAGACCTCGTTGCCCTCGCCGAACTGGCTGAGCCATTCCACCAGGTTCAGGTCGCTCTCAAAGAATTTCGTGTTGTCCAGCGGCAGGTAGGCCGTGGTGATGGTCACTCCCCATTTGTAGGAGCCTCCCTGCGCCTTGCGGTTGTCGTTGATGATTTCAAAGAAGGCTGTCATGGCGCGCGGGTCGCGGCTGAGGAACACGATTCTGTCGCCTTTCTCCACCGTGAAGTTCACGTTGTCAAACAGCACCGTACCGTCTTCCGTGGTGGCCTTCAGCCCCTTCACTTCCAGTATTTGGTTGCCCGGCTCGCGGTCCATCTGGAAAATGATGCCGGGGTATTTGCGGGTGGAGGGGCGTATTTCCTCCACGTTCAGCTTCTCCAGCATTTTCTTGCGGCTGGTGGTCTGCTTGCTCTTGGCCACGTTGGCCGAGAAACGGCGGATGAACTCCTCCAGTTCCTTCCTCTTTTCCTCCGCCTTGGCCCTCTGGTTCTGTGCCTGTCTCAGGGCCAGCTGGCTGGATTCGTACCAGAAACTGTAGTTGCCGGCAAACAGGGTGACCTTGCCGAAGTCGATGTCGATGGTGTGTGTGCAGACGGCATCCAGGAAATGGCGGTCATGGCTCACCACGAGCACCGTGTGTTCAAACTCCGAGAGGTAGGACTCCAGCCACTGCACGGTCTCCAGGTCCAGGTCGTTGGTCGGTTCGTCCAGCAGCAGGTTGTCCGGCTCGCCGAAGAGCGCCTTGGCCAGCATGATGCGCACTTTCTCCTTTCCGCTCAGTTCGCCCATCTTCATCCGGTGCAGGTCTTCCTTTATTCCCAGTCCGCTCAGCAGGGTGGCGGCATCGCTTTCGGCGTTGTATCCGCCCAGTTCGGCAAACTTCTCTTCCAGTTCGGCCACCTTGATGCCGTCCTCGTCCGAGAAGTCGGGTTTGGCGTAGAGCGCATCGCGTTCCTGCATGAGTTCCCACAGCACGGTGTGTCCCATCAGCACGGTGTCCAGCACGGTGCAGTTGTCATATTTGAAATGGTCCTGGCTCAGCACGGACAGCCGTTCGCCCGGCCCCAGCTCCACATGGCCTTTCGTTGGTTCCAATTCGCCCGATATGGCTTTCAGGAAGGTGGATTTCCCGGCACCGTTGGCTCCGATGACGCCGTAGATGTTGCCGTTGGTGAACTTCATGTTCACGTCTTTGTACAGTATCCGCTTCCCGAATTGTATGGCAAGATTCGATACGCTAATCATACGCTTGTTTTATACCTTATATTTTATTTCGGGCGCAAAGGTACGAAAAAATATTCTATTCTTTCATGCTTTCCCCCGTAAACTGCAGGGGGAGCAGGGTCTTCACGGAGTCCACCACATAGGTACCCCCTTCGCCGAAAAGCAAGATGCGCACGGGACTGCCGTAGCGCTCCTCCACGCCGAGTATCACTTGGCGGCAGGCGCCGCAGGGCGGGATGGGCGACTGCAGGAACCGGCCATGGGCGTATGCCGCCACGGCCAGCTCGCGCACGGCCTGTTCCGGGTGGCGTGCGTTGGCATAGAACAGGGCGGTGCGCTCGGCGCACAGGCTGGAGGGGAAGGCGGCGTTTTCCTGGTTGCTGCCGGTCACGATGGTGCCGTCGGCCAGGCGCGCGGCCGCTCCCACCTGGAACCCGGAATAGGGCGCGTAGCTGGTCTGTGTGGCGGCCTTGGCCCGGTCCACCAGTTCACGGTCGGGCGCGGGCAACTCTTCGTAGGTGTAGATTCTGACTTTGCCGGTGAGTTCTAATTCTTGCATGATGGCCTTTATTTTGGTTAATAATGCACAAATATATGTTTTTTTATCCGGAAAGCGGGAAAAAAAGGTAACTTTGTCTGTCGGAAATCTTTTTGTCACGTGGAAATCATGCGATTACAAACCCTTGTCATGGTCGTGTTCCTGTGGCTGGCGGGCGGCCCGTTGTGGGCGCAGGGCGTCAGCAAGCAATATGTCGCCTACATAGAGCACTACAAGGAAATGGCGGTGGACCAGATGCTCCGCTACAAGATTCCGGCCAGCATCACCTTGGCGCAGGGGCTGCTGGAGAGCGGGGCGGGGACGAGCACGCTGGCGCGGAAGGCCAACAACCATTTCGGCATCAAGTGCGGGAACGCATGGAAGGGGGATTACATCCTGCAGGACGATGATGCGCGCAATGAGAAATTCCGAAAATACCGCAGCGTGGAGGAATCCTACGAAGACCATTCGCGCTTCCTGCTGCAGGCACGCTACTCTTCCCTGTTCAAACTTTCGATGAAGGACTACAAGGGCTGGGCGCGCGGGCTGAAAAAGTGCGGCTATGCCACCAACCCCCGCTATGCCTCGTTGCTCATCGACCTGATAGAGCGTTACGACCTGGCACAGTTCGACCGGCGCAAGTCCTCGCGGGTGCGCTACGACTACAGCGGCATAGGCCTGCGTCTGGACAGCGAGACGTTGCCGTCGCACCTGGTGTACCGCAACAACGACAATTATTATGTCATCGCGCGGTCGGGCGACACGTTCGAACTGCTTGCGGAGGAGACCGGCGTTTCGGCGCGCGACATCCGGAAGTTCAATGAACTGCCCAAGGGATACCGCCTCCAGTCCGGCGACGTGCTTTATCTGGAGCGCAAGCGGAAGAAGGCGGCCAAGAAATATAAGGGTGTGCCCCATGTGGTGCAGGCGGGCGAGTCGATGTACACCATCGCGCAGCGTTACGGCATACGTCTGGAGAGCCTGTATGACATGAACAAGCTGCCTTCGGACTATGCCGTGCAGGTGGACGACCGCCTGCGCGTGCGCTGAACGGCGGCGGCAAGGAAAAGAAGGAGGATGTGATGATACGGAAAACAAGATGGTGGAGGCCGGTGCTGCTTGCCGCGGCGTTTTTCCCCGGCATGGCGGCGGGCCAGGAAGTGGCCGGCGGCGACTTCCCTACCCAGGAAACCGCTGTCGTGGGGCAGCCTGAGGCGGTGCCGTTCCGGACTGCGGAGGCGGACACGTCGTTTGCATCGCCCGGCACCGTGCCGGACGATACCCTCCGCATGGCCATGCCCCCGGCGTTGCCGTCTTTGCGTGCGGACGGGACGGTGGCTTTCTTCCCCACGAGGTATTATGGCAGCCGTTGGGGGCTGTGGAACCTGCATGAGGGGTTCAATGCCTCCCTGGACATGAGCGTTTCGGCCTCGTTCGGGCGGAACCGCATACCCGGTGTCGGTTTCGGTACGGGCATCTCTGCCATGTACGTACGCAGCCTGACCGACCGCCTGGTGCTGGCGGCCGGCGGTTTCTACGACCGCTTGTCGTGGAACGCTTTCAATGAGAACCGTTTCGGCATCAATCTGCTGGCCGGTTACCGGCTGACCGACCGCGTGAGCCTGTATGCCTACGCCAGCAAGGCTTTTGTGCCGTCCGGAGGGCATTTCGTCCCGCCCTTGCCGTGGCTGGACAACTTCGGCAGCCGCTTTGGCGGCATGGTGCATTTCAAGGTTTCGGACGCGGTGTCGTTCTCCATCAGCGTGGAGGAGGCCGGCCGGAAGCATTGAGCCGGCATCGGCCGTTGCCGGTGGTGGCAGGTGTGGTTCCCCGGCCGGTTCCTGTTTTTTTCCCTGTCCGGTTTGTAGGGTTTCCGCAACAGGGGAAACGTGGTTGCGCAAAGGCATGCCCGTCTTTGCGCAAGGCGGAGCTTGTCCTTGCGCAAGGATTTCCCCGCGGGGCGTGAAGAATTGTTGCCCGCATGGAGGCTGTGGCGCGGCAGGGGCGGGGCACGAACTTTTCCCGTAGGGTGAAGATTTACTCCCCCTTTCCTCCCTCAAATAATTTTTTTATCGTAATTTTGTGCGGCAAAAATGGATTTCAGAATGTTCAAGAGGAGAAAGCGGAACTGGGTGGTGCCCAAAGGTGCGGAGCTGACCGAGCTGGACCGGAAAGTGCTGGCGTTTCAGGACCGCGGTTGCCTGGTGCCCTCGCGCAAGTTGATCAAGACCCCGGAGCAGATTGAAGGCATCCGCCGCAGCGGCGAGGTGAACACGGGGGTGCTCGACCTTGTGGCCAGGGAAATCCACGCCGGAATGAGTACGCTTGAGATAGACGAAATGGTGTATGACTATACGGTGAGCCACGGTGCCGTGCCGGCCCCGCTGAACTACGAAGGGTTCCCCAAGAGCGTCTGCACGTCGGTGAACGAAGTGGTGTGCCACGGCATTCCCAGCAAATCCGAGGTGCTGCGGGAGGGCGACATCATAAATGTGGATGTCTCTACTATCCTCGACGGTTATTACAGCGACGCCTCCCGCATGTTTGTCATCGGGCAGACCACGCCGGAGAAACAGAGGCTGGTGGATGTGGCCCGCGAGTGCCTGGAAATCGGCATGCAGGCGGCGCGGCCTTTCGGGTTTGTGGGCGACATCGGCAACGCCATCGAAAAGCATGCCCACAAGAACGGCTTCAGCATCGTGCGCGACCTGTGCGGGCATGGCGTGGGACTGGAGTTCCACGAGGAGCCCGACGTGGAGCACTTCGGCCGGAAAGGCACGGGCATGCTGCTTGTGCCCGGCATGGTGTTCACGATAGAACCGATGGTGAACATGGGGACGTGGAAGGTGTTCGTGGACGAGGAAGACGGCTGGACGGTCGTGACCGAGGACGAGTTGCCGAGCGCACAGTGGGAGCACACGTTCGTGATGACGGAAGACGGGCTGGAAATCCTCACTTACTGACCACGGGTCAGGCTAATCTTGTCGGAATGATGGAACAGAACAAAGATGTTGTAATATTAGGTATAGAATCGAGTTGTGACGACACGTCGGCCGCGGTGATCCGGAACGGCGTGTTGCTGAGTAATGTGACAGCCGGCCAGGCTGTGCATGAAGCCTATGGCGGGGTGGTGCCCGAACTGGCCTCGCGCGCGCACCAGCAGAATGTCGTGCCGGTGGTAGATCAGGCGTTGAAGCGCGCGGGAGTGGGGCGCGACGACCTTTCGGCCGTGGCTTTCACCCGCGGGCCGGGCTTGATGGGCTCGTTGCTGGTGGGCGTTTCTTTCGCCAAGGGGTTTGCCCGTGCGATGGGCATCCCGCTGATTGACGTGAACCACCTGCAGGGGCACGTGCTGGCGCATTTCATCAAGGAGCATGCGGACGACCACGACCAGCCCCGTTACCCGTTCCTGTGTCTGCTGGTGAGCGGCGGCAATTCGCAGATTATTTTAGTGAAGGCCTACAACGATATGGAAGTGCTGGGCCAGACGATAGACGATGCCGCGGGCGAGGCCATCGACAAATGCTCCAAGGTGATGGGGCTGGGCTATCCCGGCGGGCCGGTCATCGACCGCCTGGCGCGCCAAGGCAACCCGCAGGCCTATACCTTTTCCCGGCCGAACATCGGGGGGTATGACTACAGTTTCAGCGGGCTGAAAACCTCGTTCCTCTATTCCCTGCGCGACTGGCTGAAGGATGACCCCGACTTTGTGGAGCATCACAAGGAAGACCTGGCCGCATCGTTGGAGCATACGGTTGTGGACATCCTGATGAAAAAACTGCGGCAGGCGGCCAAAGACACCGGAATCCGGCAGGTGGCGGTGGCCGGCGGCGTGTCGGCCAACACCGGCCTGCGCAATGCCTTCCGCGAGCATGCCGACCGGTATGGCTGGGAAATATTCATCCCCAAGTTCAGCTACACGACCGACAATGCCGCCATGATAGCCATCACGGGGTATTTCAAGTACCTTGACAAGGACTTCTGCCCGATAGACTTGCCGGCCTATTCAAGAGTAACGTTAAAGTAATAGTGTATAATTATGAATGTAGAAGCTAAGATTATAAGTCGCGAAATCAGCCCGTTGCTGTGGAAAGCCGGGGAGACGCTCTGCACGGCGGAGAGTTGCACGTCCGGCCATATCTCGGCCGCTATCACCTGCGTGCCGGGCAGCTCCACGTATTTCAAGGGGGGCATCATCTGTTATACGGACGAAATCAAGACCCGCTTCCTCGGTGTGACGCCGGAACTGTTGGAAGAGAAAGGCGCGGTGAGCGAAGAGGTGGTGCGGGCCATGTTCAAGGGGGCATTGGAGGCCATGGAGACCACCTACGCGATTGCCATTACCGGTTATGCCGGCCCCGGCGGAGGCAGCGAGGCACCGGTGGGCACCATCTGGATTGCCGTGGGCGACAAGGACGAGGTTGTGGTGGAAAAACTGGAGGGCGACGACGGCCGCGACATGAACCTGGCCAAGGCCACGCTGGTGGCTTTGCAACTGTTGCTCGATTTGCTGAAAAGGCGCCATCCCTCGGAGGAAGAATGATTTTTTCCTGAAAATACTTGTGAGTTTGGTTTTTAAGTGCTAATTTTGCACTCTGTTTGAAAGAAGTTAGTAGAAGTAAACGAAAAAAGGAAATAGAAATGTCTAGGATTTGTCAAATTACCGGAAAGAAAGCCATGGTGGGCAACAATGTTTCCCATTCGAAGCGTCGTACAAAGAGACGGTTCAATGTGAACTTGTTTACGAAGAAGTTCTATTATGCTGAGCAGGATTGCTGGATAAGCCTGAAGATCAGTGCCGCAGGTTTGCGCTATATTAACAAGGTAGGACTTGACGCAGCCTTGGTCAAGGCTGTGGAGAATGGCTATTGTGATTGGAAAAGCATCAAAGTAATTGCTTAAATAAAGGAGAATAAGACTTATGGCAAAGAAGGCTAAAGGCAATAGGGTGCAGGTGATTCTGGAATGCACGGAGATGAAAGAGAGCGGGCTTCCCGGAACATCGCGTTATGTGACCACGAAAAACCGGAAGAACACTCCGGAAAGGCTGGAGTTGAAGAAATACAATCCCATCCTGCGGAGGATGACAATTCATAAGGAAATCAAATAATATTTTAGGATACTATGGCAAAAAAGACAGTGGCAACCCTCCAGACTGGTAAAACAGATGGGCGTTCCTATACGAAAGTTATCAAGATGATGAAGAGTCCTAAGACCGGTGCTTACGTTTTTAACGAGCAGATGGTGCCCAACGAGGCTGTGAAGGATTTCTTCAAGAACTGACAAGTGCAAACCGCGATACAAATGGTCCCTTCCGCAATGTGCGGGAGGGATTTTTTTTGCCTCCATGCCGGATTTTAAAAAACTTGTGCTATCTTTGTGCTTGTAATGTACATTAAATAAAAGGTATATGGGAATTTTCAGTTTTTTTTCGAAAGAAAAAAAAGAGACACTTGACAAAGGGCTGGAAAAGACAAAGGAGAGCTTCTTTGGGAAGTTGACGCGCGCCGTCGCCGGAAAGTCGAAGGTGGACGATGAGGTGCTGGACAACCTGGAAGAAGTTTTGGTCACATCCGATGTGGGCGTGGATACGACCCTGAATATCATCGAGCGGATAGAAAAGCGTGTGGCCAAGGACAAATATGTGACGACAAGTGAATTGAACAATATCCTGAGGGACGAGATTGCCTCGTTGCTCACGGAGAACAATGCCGAAGACACGGAAGGCTTTGTTGTCCCGGAGGGCAAGAAACCCTATGTGATAATGGTTGTCGGGGTCAACGGCGTGGGCAAGACCACGACGATAGGGAAGTTGGCCTATCAGTTCAAGAAAGCCGGGAAAAAGGTGTATCTCGGTGCTTCGGACACGTTCCGCGCTGCGGCGGTGGAGCAACTGGTCATCTGGGCCGACCGGGTGGGCGTTCCCATTGTGAAGCAGCACATGGGGAGCGACCCGGCTTCGGTGGCTTTCGACACGTTGAATTCGGCCGTGGCCAATGGGGCGGACGTGGTGCTGATAGATACGGCCGGGCGTCTGCACAACAAGAAGGGACTGATGGACGAACTGTCGAAAATCAAACGGGTGATGCAGAAAGTGGTACCGGATGCTCCCCACGACGTGATGCTGGTGCTCGATGGCAGTACGGGGCAGAACGCGTTCGAGCAGGCCCGGCAGTTTACGCTGGCAACGGAGGTGACCAGCATGGCCATCACGAAGCTCGACGGGACGGCTAAGGGAGGTGTGGTCATCGGCATCTCGGAACAGTTCAAGATTCCTGTACGGTATATCGGGTTGGGCGAGGGCATGGAAGACTTGCAGCCCTTCAACCGCCGGGAGTTTGTGGATTCCCTTTTCGGCAAGAAGTGATTTTGCGGTGTGAAACTAAAACAGGATATTGTTTTGCGTAAGAATACGGTAGATGTCATAACCTTGGGCTGCTCCAAGAACCTGGTGGATTCGGAAAAACTGATGCGCCAGCTGGAGGCCGGCGGCTACAGGGTGACGCATGACGCGGAGCGGCCTGAGGGCGAGATAGCAGTGATCAACACCTGCGGCTTCATAGGCGATGCCAAGGAGGAGAGTATCAATATGATTCTTGAATTCTGCCGGGCCAAGGAAGAGGGCAGGCTGAAGAAATTGTACGTGATGGGGTGCCTGTCCGAACGTTATCTGGAAGAACTGGGGGCGGAAATCCCGCAAGTGGACAAGTTCTACGGGAAGTTCGACTGGGACCGGCTGCTGGCCGACCTGGGAAAAACCTACCGCCCCGAACTGAGGCTGGAGCGCGAACTGACCACCCCTTCGCACTATGCCTATCTGAAAATATCGGAGGGCTGTGACCGCCATTGCGCTTATTGCGCCATACCGGTCATCACGGGCAAACACGTGTCCCGCCCGATGGACGAAATCCTGGACGAGGTGCGCCTGTTGGTGGCGCGCGGGGTGAAGGAGTTCCAGGTGATAGCCCAGGAACTGACGTATTACGGCATGGACCTCTATCACCGCCGGATGTTGCCGGAGCTGGTGAGCCGCATGGCGGACATTCCGGGCGTGGAGTGGATCCGGCTGCATTATGCCTATCCCGCCAATTTCCCGGAAGACCTGTTCCGGGTGATGCGGGAACGGCCCAATGTTTGCAAATACATGGACATCGCCCTGCAGCACGTTAGCGACAATATGTTGCGGAGGATGCGGCGGAACTTCACCCGCAACCAGACCTACGAGCTGGTACGGCGTTTCCGGGAAGAAGTCCCCGGAATCCATTTGCGCACGACCCTGATGGTGGGGTTCCCCGGAGAAACGGAAGAAGACTTTGCGGAGCTGATGGATTTTGTCCGCGAGGTGAAGTTCGACCGTATGGGGGCTTTCGCCTATTCTGAGGAGGACGGGACTTTCTCGGCGGAAAACTATAAGGACGATGTCCCGCAGGAGGTCAAACAGGCCCGTCTGGACCGGTTGATGGCCCTGCAGCAGCGCGTGTCTGCCGAACTGTCTGCTGCCAAGGTGGGGCGCGTGTTCAAGGTGATGATCGACCGCCGGGAGGGGGATTTTTATGTGGGGCGCACGGAATTCGACTCCCCGGAAGTGGATCCGGAAGTGCTGGTGCCTCTGGATGAAGAGCCGTTGGCAGCGGGCCGTTTCTGTCAGGTGAAAATCACCGATGCCGATGATTTTGACTTGTATGGGACTTTGGTTATTTGAGAAAACGCGGAAAGTATGAACAACAAGGAGTTTATAGCGGAGCTTTCCCGCAGGACGGGATTTACGGTGAAGGACACGACATCGCTGATGACGGCTCTGGTGGCGGAGATGACGGAGCAACTGGAGGATGAGAATGTCGTGGCCATACAGAACATAGGGACGTTTGAAGTCAGGAAAAAACAGGAGCGTGTGGTGGTGAATCCTGCCACGCAGCAACGGATGTTGGTGCCGCCGAAACTGATTATCAACTTCAAACCCACAGCCTCGTTCAAAGAAAAAATGCAGTGATACCATGGACAGGAAAGTTGTGTTGCAGGACTTGGCCGATGCTCTGGTGCGCCGCAAGGGAGTGGAGAAGCCGGAAGCCGATGCGTTTGTGCGTTCGGTGTTCGACATCATTGCGGAATATTTGCAGGCGGACAGAATCATAAAAATCAAAGGACTGGGAACTTTCAAACTGGTCACGGTGGACAGCCGGGAGAGTGTGGACGTGAATACCGGCGAGCGGATCGTCATCAAGGAATATACCAAGGTCAATTTCACGCCCGACCCTGTGATGCGGGATGCCGTAAACAAGCCCTTTGCCCAGTTTGAAACGGTCGTGCTCTATGAAGGGACCGATGTGGAGGAGATGGAACGTCTGGATTTCCCGGAGGAAGTGCCCCTTTCACCGGATGAAGGAACGGAAGCGGCGGAAAGTGAACCCGCTTTGGCGGAAGCCCTGCCGGCAGACCCTCTGCCTGCCGAAGAGGACGAGGATGCAGCCGTAGAAGGGGAAACGGACGGGCTTCCGGCGGAACCTCCTGTTGTGGAAAACGGGATGACGGACGATACGGATGAGGGGGAGAATGTGGCGGAAGAGGAAGAGCCGGCCGAAATCCCGGTATGTGGTAACCCGGTGGAAAGCGTGGACGATATGGAATCATCTGCTGAGGAAGATGGTGCGGCGGATGCGGACGCGGTGCAAACCGCGACGGGACAGCCGGAAGAAAGCCCTGCGGACGATGGCGGGGCGGAACCGCAACCGGCGGAACCCGGCGTGGATACGGATATGGAGCCGGACTGTGCAGGGGAAACGGGGGCATCGCCCCTTCCGGAAACGGACAAGGCCGCAGGCGGCGGGCAGTATTCTTCGGTTCCCCAACAGCCCCAAGCGGTGCATGTGTCCTCACAGCATATTGAAATACAGAAAGTGGAGCACCAGAATGTGGAACATCAACACATTGTCCAGGTAACACCGGAACATGGCTCCCGCCGCATCTACCTGACGCCTTGGATGATATTCTTCATCTCCCTTGTGGTGTTGCTGCTGATGCTGTTCAGCTATTATCTGGGCTATCACCGGATGTTCCGGGGGGAGGATGCAGGCGGCGTGCAGACCGTCTTGCCGGTGCCGCAACCCGAACAACCGCAGGAACAGCCGGAAAGGCAGGTGGTGGCGGATACAATCGTTTCCCTGCCGGACACATCGCACACCGTCCCCGCTGCCGATTCGCTGCAAGAGGTGCGACCGGCAGCCCAACCTCCGAAGGCGGAAGTGAAAAAAACTCCGCCGGCAACGGCTTATCCGCAGGTGGAGAACGGGGCGTATGAGATTGTCGGTACGCGCGAAGTACACCGCATGAAGAGTGGAGAGACTTTGCGCGGGGTTGCCCTGCACTATTATGGTTCCAAGAGTTTTACGGTTTACCTTGTGACATACAACAAAATTGCCAATCCTGATGTGGTTCCGGAAGGCATGCTGCTGAAAATTCCTGAGCTGAAACTAAAACGCCGTTAACTGTGCTAAAAAGTTTCTTAAATAGGCACAGGGGAAACCTTTTTTAATAGTGCGCATGTTGGCGGTACGTTGCAAAAAGCGTAATTTTGAATCCCGTAAATAAAATATAATTTGTAAACACAAGATAGATATGGCTGAAGCGATTGATATTCGTGAACTAAACGAACGAATAGAAAAACAAAGTGTTTTTGTGACCAACCTGATGACCGGAATGGATCAAGTGATTGTGGGGCAGAAACATTTGGTGGAGTCTCTTTTGATTGGATTGCTGAGCGATGGGCATGTGCTGTTGGAGGGTGTGCCCGGACTGGCCAAGACCTTGGCCATAAAAACATTGGCATCCTTGATTGACGGACAGTTCAGCCGGGTGCAGTTCACGCCGGATTTGCTTCCTGCGGATGTGATAGGTACGATGATGTACAGCCAGAAGGAGGAGACTTTCATAGCCCAGAGAGGTCCGGTTTTTGCCAATTTCGTTCTTGCGGATGAAATCAACCGTGCTCCTGCAAAGGTGCAGAGCGCCTTGCTCGAAGCCATGCAGGAACGCCAGGTCACGATTGGCAAGGAAACTTACAAATTGCCGGAGCCTTTCCTCGTACTGGCAACCCAGAACCCCATAGAACAGGAAGGGACCTATCCTTTGCCGGAAGCACAGGTGGATCGTTTTATGTTGAAAGTGGTCATAGACTATCCGAAGCTGGAGGAAGAGAAGAAAATTATCCGGCAGCAAATCAAAGGGGAAAGGGCAGCCGTGCGCCCCATTATGGGCACGAGCGAGATACTTTCGGCCCGGAATGTCGTGAGAGATGTCTATCTGGACGAGAAAATCGAGCAATATATCGCTGACATTGTCTTTGCCACCCGTTATCCCGACCAGTATGGTTTGAAGGAACTGAAGAACTACATCGAGTTCGGCGGTTCTCCACGTGCGTCCATCAATCTGGCTTTGGCCGCCCGTGCCTATGCCTTCATCAAGCGTCGCGGTTATGTTATTCCGGAAGACGTGAGAGCCATCGCCCATGATGTGTTGCGCCACCGTATCGGACTTTCATACGAGGCGGAAGCCAACAATGTGGTTAGCGAGGAAATCATCAGCCAGATCCTGAATAAAGTGGAAGTGCCTTAATCTGAAAGGGTAGGGGGATGGATACGAGTGAGATTCTGAAACGGGTCCGTCAGATTGAAATCAAGACGAAGGGACTGTCCAACAATATTTTTGCCGGTGAATACCATTCCGCTTTCAAAGGACGGGGAATGGCATTTTCGGAGGTCCGCGAGTATTTGTACGGGGATGACATCCGTGACATCGACTGGAATGTGACGGCGCGTTTCAACCGCCCCTTTGTCAAGGTGTTTGAAGAAGAACGTGAACTTACGGTCATGCTTGTGATAGATGTGTCTGGTAGCCTGAATGTGGGCACGGTGTCGCAAACCAAACGCAATATGGTTACGGAAATTGCCGCCACGCTGGCCTTTTCTGCCATTCAGAACAATGACAAGATCGGGGTAATCTTCTTTTCAGACCGGATTGAGAAGTTCATTCCGCCCAAGAAAGGCCGCAAACACATCTTGCGGATTATACGTGAACTGCTGGACTTCACGCCGCAGAGCCGTTATACCGATGTGGGGCAGGCCGTGGAATACCTCACGCAGGCTATCAAGCGCCGTTGCACGGCTTTCCTGTTGAGTGATTTCATCGACCGGAAAGATTACCGGACAGCCTTGACCGTGGCAAACAGGAAACACGATGTGGTGGCTATCCAGGTGTATGACCGTCGTATGGCAGAATTGCCGGAAGTGGGGTTGATGAAGGTCTGTGATGCTGAAACCGGACATGAGCAATATATAGATACGTCGAGCCGGAGGGTGAGGCAGGCACATCGCGATTGGTGGAGAAACCGGCAGAACCTGCTACAGGATTTGTTCACGAAAAGTAATGTGGATGCCGTTTCCATCCGGACAGACCAGGATTATGTGGCCCAACTGATGACCTTATTTGCAAAACGGAGTTGAAAATGGAGCTATTGAAACGCTATAACACACTTGTCGGCCTGTGGCTTTTGCTGGCGGGATTATGGGCGGCTGCCGGTGCGCAGGCCCAGGTGACGGTGGATGCCCGGATAGATTCGCTTGAACTTCTGGTTGGCGAGCAGACCCGTGTCAAGCTGGATGTCAGTGTGGACACGAAAGCCAACCTGGAAATGCCGCAACTGAAAGCGGGTGACTTGCTCACACCGGGTGTGGAAGTGGTGGAGGTGTCGCTTCCTGATACGCAGCAGTTGAATGAAGGAGCCAGGCTTTTGATTTCACAAAGCTATACGGTGACCTCTTTCGATTCCGCGCTTTACTACTTGCCTCCTTTTGTGGTAAAGGCAGACGGCAAGGAATATCAATCGAAAAGCCTGGCTTTGCGGGTTCTGACGGTGCCGGTGGACACGTTGCATCCCGACCAGTTCTTCGGTCCGGCCGAGATTATGGCCCCGCCTTTCTCATGGGCTGACTGGTCGCCCGTTTTCTGGCTGTCCGTGTTCCTGCTCGTGTGGGTCTTGGCCTTGGCCTATCTCTATATCCGTTTCAGGGACAACAAGCCCATCATCAAGATTGTCAAACTGGCTCCTAAACTTCTGCCGCATGCCGAAGCCATGCAGGAGATAGACCAGATAAAGGCCGAGAAAGTGTGGGCCAAGGAAGATTCAAAAGAGTATTATACCCGCTTGACAGGAATCTTGCGAATCTATATCGAGAAACGTTACGGGTTCAATGCCATGGAAATGACTTCTACGGAGATTATCGACCGTCTGATGGCGAAGCAAGACGCGGAGAGTCTGGACGAACTGCGTTCCTTGTTCCGTACGGCAGACTTGGTGAAGTTTGCGAAATACAGTACCCAAATCAATGAAAATGATGCGAATCTGGTCAATGCCATTGACTTTATCAACCAGACGAAAGTGGAAGCCGACCCGGCAGCCAAACCAGAGCCGGATGCCGTTGTCGTGGAACAGAAGCGCAGCCGGCGGACATTGTTCCTCATGCGGCTGGCCTTGATTGTGCTGACATTGGCCGCGGTTGCCTTGCTGTTGTGGATTCTGTGGATGGTTTACGAATTGGTCGTGTAATTATAATAGGAGAAAGCTATGACGTTTGCCAACAGTGAATATTTCTTTTTGTTGCTTTTACTGATACCTTATCTCTTGTGGTATATCTTGAAGAACAAGAGGGTTGACCCGGCTCTCACGATGTCTGACACCACAGTTTACAAGTATGCCCCTAAGAGCTACAAGAACCATTTGCTGCATGTGCCGTTCATACTGCGCCTGTTGACGTTCGTGATGATTGTCGTTGTCCTTGCCCGCCCCCAGACAAGCAACAGCTGGAAGAACACGCAGGTGGAGGGCATTGACATCATGCTGGTGGTGGATGTGTCAACGAGCATGCTGGCAGAGGACTTGAAACCGAACCGGCTGGAGGCGGCCAAGAACGTGGCGGCCGAATTCATTGCCGGGCGGCCGAACGACAACATCGGCCTGACGATATTTGCGGGGGAAGCCTTTACGCAGTGTCCGATGACCACAGACCATGCCGTCCTGCTCAATCTTTTTAAGGGTATCAAGACGGATATTGCACAGAAAGGGATGATTGCGGACGGAACGGCCGTGGGGATGGGCATTGCCAGTGCGGTGTCGCGCCTGAAAGACAGCAAGGCCAAGAGCAAAGTCGTGATCATGCTGACGGATGGCACGAACAATGCCGGCGACATCTCGCCGCTGACGGCGGCAGAGATTGCCAAGAGTTTCGGCATACGTGTCTATACGATAGGGGTGGGCACGAACGGCATGGCACCTTATCCCGTTCCCGTGGCGGGGAAAGTGCAGTATCTGAATATCCCGGTGGAGATTGACTCCAAGACCTTGTCGGCCATTGCCGACAAAACGGACGGGGCCTTTTACCGCGCCACGGACAACAAGAAGTTGGAGGAAGTGTACAAGCAAATCGACCAACTGGAAAAGACAAAACTCAATGTAAAGCAATACAGCAAGCGTTATGAGGCTTGCGCCTTGTTTGCTTGGATTGCCGTTGCCGGCCTGTTGCTCGAAATGTTGTTGCGCATGACGATATTGAAGAAAATACCTTAATCCGTTCTGATTATGTTTCGTTTTGAAGAGCCGTTATATTTGTATCTGTTGCTGCTTGTGCCTGTCCTGGCAGGGTCGCACTATGCCACGGACTATTATCGCCGTAAGCGGTTGGAACGTTATGGTGACATCGGGCTGATGAAAGAACTGATGCCGGATGTGTCGATGGGGCGGCGTGAGGTGAAGTTCTGGCTGGTGCTGACGGCTTTTGCGCTGCTGGTGGTCACTTTGGCCCGCCCGCAGTTCGGCACGAAAATGGATACGGTCCAGCGCCAGGGTATAGAGGCCATCATTGCAATGGACGTTTCCAACTCCATGATGGCCGAGGACGTGACCCCCAACCGTCTTGAAAAAGCGAAAATGCTGGTGAGCAGCATCGTGGATAAGATGACAGACGACAAGATAGGATTGATTGTCTATGCCGGTGAGGCTTACACACAGTTGCCGATAACGAGCGACTACGTGTCGGCCAAAATGTTCCTGGAGACCATTTCGCCCTCGATGGTCACCACCCAGGGGACGGACATCAAGCAGGCCATAGACCAGGCCATGAAGAGTTTCACACCGGACAAGAATGTCAGCAAGGCCATTTTCGTGATTACGGACGGCGAGGACAACGAGGGTGGGGCCGCGGAGATGGCCAAGGCTGCCGCGGAGAAAGGTATCAAGGTCTATGTCCTGGGTATCGGTTCGCCCCAAGGTTCGCCGATTCCCATGCCGGGAAGTTCGGGCTACATATTGGACAACAGCGGTAACGTGGTGGTGTCGAAGTTGAACGAACAGATGTGCCGGGAAATTGCCGCTGCGGGGCAGGGTGCCTATATCTATGTAGATAACAGTTCTTCGGCGCAGAAGCAGTTGTCGGACTATGTGGACAAACTGGCCAAGACCGACATGGAGAGCATCGTTTATTCAGAATACGACGAGCAGTTCCAGGCCGTGGCACTGTTGGCTCTGTTCGTGCTCCTGCTGGATGTGCTCATCACGGAGCGCAAAAATCCTTTGTTCAAAGGTTTCCATTTATTTCGTAAATAAAGAGAGGACAGACATGTTACGCAGGATATATAAATATGGATTGTTGCTTTGTTGCCTGTTTGTGGTTTCTGCACTGAAAGCGCAACAGGATGCCGCACGCGATTACCTGCGGAGCGGTAACCGTTTGTATCGCGACAGTTTGTACACCAAGGCCGAGGTGGATTACCGCAAGGCGATTGAGGCGGACAGCCGTTTCCCGCAGGCACATTTTAATCTGGGCAACGCCCTGTTGCGGCAACAGAAACCGAAAGAGGCCATGCAGGCCTATGAGACGGCGGCCAAGGTGGAGACGAACAAACAGCGCCTGTCGTCCATTTATCACAATATGGGGGTCATCCTGCAGAGCCAGAAACAATTCGGCCCGGCCATAGAATGTTATAAGAATGCCCTGCGCAACAACCCGCGGAGCGAGGAGAGCCGTTACAACTTGGTGCTCTGCCAACACCAGCTGAAGAACGACCCGCAGCAGGACAACCAGCAGGACAACGACCAGGAGGACAAAGACGGCAAAGGGCAGAACAAGGAAGAAGACAAGGACAGCCAGAAGCAGGACCAGCAGGACGAGCAAGACAAACAGGACCAGCAGCAACAGGAACAACAGCAACAGCCGCAGGACGAAAATGCCATGTCCAAGGAGAATGCCGAACAGCTGCTGAAAGCGGCCATGCAGGACGAGAAGGACACGCAGGAGCGCATCCAGAAAGCAATGAACCAGCCGCAGCGCAGGAGGCTGGAGAAACAATGGTGATTATAATGTAGCAAAGAAAGAGAGAATGGTGATTATGGGAAAATATGTTCTTTTACTTTGGATGTGTCTGTTGGCGGCCGGTGTGCATGCGGCTGTGCAGGTCAAGGCCACCGCGCCCGAAGAAGTGGAAGTGGGGGAGCAGTTCCGGCTTTCCTTTACCATCAACACGCAGGACGTCGGCGATTTCAACTGGCCGGAACCGGAAGGCTTCAGTGTCGATATGGGGCCGAGCCGTTCTTCGCAGAGCAGCTTCCAGATGATCAACGGGCGCACCACGCAAAGCAGTTCGCTGACCTACACCTACATTCTGAGCGCATTGAAAGCCGGCACCTACACCATCCCGGCAGCCACGGCTACGGTGGAAGGGAAAGCGTATAAGTCCAATACCTTGCAGATAAAGGTCGTGGAGAGTGCCGGCGGAGGCGGTAGCGCCGCGCAGGGGGGCGGAAGCCCTTCGGCCGGACGGATGCAGACGCAGGACGCCGGTGCTAAAATCACGGGGAAAGACCTCTTCATCACCGTCACTGCCGACAAGCAGCGGTTGTACGAGCAGGAGGCCGTGATACTCACCTACAAGGTTTATTCGCTGGTCAATCTTTCGCAACTGGCCGGGGGAATGCCCGATTTGGACGGTTTCCATACGCAGGAGATTGCCCTGCCGCAGCAGAAAACCCTGAAGATGGAGAACCACAACGGCCGGACGTATGGCACTGTGGTGTGGCGGCAGTATGTGCTCTTCCCGCAGCGGAGCGGCAAGCTGACCATCCCTTCCATCAAGTTCGAGGGCATCGTGGTGCAGCAGAACCGCAACATCGATCCCATCGACGCTTTCTTCAACGGAGGGAGTGCCATGGTGGAGGTCAAGAAAACCATTGTGGCTCCGTCGCTCACGCTGCAGGTGGATCCACTCCCGTCGCGTCCCGAAAACTTCTCCGGTGCGGTGGGGAAATTCAACATCAGTGCCTCGCTGACGCCCCAGGACATCAAGACGAACGATGCGCTGACGTTGCGGGTGACGGTTTCGGGAAAAGGGAACATGAAGCTGATGCAGGCGCCCAAGGTGGACTTCCCGAAAGACTTTGAGAGCTACGACCCCAAGGTGACGGACAAGTCGAAAGTGGGGACGGGCGGAGTTTCGGGCGACAAGGTGTTCGAATATGTGGCCGTCCCGCGCCATCAGGGCAAATATACGATTCCGGCAGTGGAGTTCTGCTATTTCGACACGGACGCGAAAGCCTACAAGACCGTCAGGACGGGGAGCTTCGATGTGGACGTGGCCAAGGGTAAGGATGGCGGTGGCCACAGCGGGAACTTCACGAACCAGGAGGACGTGAAGTTGCTGGCCTCGGACATCCGTTATATCCGTCAGAACGATGTGGTGCTGCACAAACCGGACGATGTTTACTTCGGCACGGCAGGCTATCTGTGGAGCTATCTGGTGCCGCTGCTGGCGTTTGCCGTCCTCATGGCCGTGTTCCGCAAGAAAGCCAGGGAAAACGCCAATGTGGCAAAGATGCGCAACAAAAAGGCCAACAAGGTGGCCGCGAAACGCCTGAAACAGGCGGCTATGCTGCTGAAGGCGAATCAGCCGGGGGCTTTCTATGACGAGGTGCTGAAAGCCCTGTGGGGCTACGTGGGCGACAAACTGGACATTCCTGTGGCCGAACTGAACAAGGACAATGTCAGCGAAAAACTGGCGGCCAAGGGGACGGAGGATGCCGTTATCCGTTTGCTGGTGGACACGATGAACGACTGTGAGTTTGCGCGCTATGCGCCGGGCGACCCCGCACAGACGATGGACAAGATCTATGCGGCAGCCACCGATGTGATTGGCAGGATGGAAAGTTCTATTAAACGATAAGGAAAGATGAAAACGTTTTTAATGATAGCCATGGCGTGGGTGTGCCTCTTGCCGCTCCACGCACAGACAAAGGCCGAAGCCGACAGCGCTTATGCTGCGGGGAAATATGAGGAAGCGGCCGGAATCTATACGGCCTTGCTGGAAGGAGGGGTACACCCCGACATCTATTACAATCTGGGGAACTGCCGCTACAAGATGGACGATATAGCGGGAGCCATCCTGAATTATGAGCGCGCCCTCCTGCTGGCTCCCGGAAACGCGGACATCCGTTTCAATCTGGAACTGGCCCGCACAAAGACCATAGACAAGATTGTGCCGGAGAGCGAGATGTTCTTTGTCACATGGTTCAGGAATCTGGTAAATGTGATGGGCATGGACGGATGGGCGCGTATCGGGGTCGTGGCCTTTGCCCTTGCCTGCCTGTTGGCCTTGTTTTTCTTCTTTGGCAACAAGCCGGTGCTGAAAAAACTGGGCTTTTTCGGCACTGTGGTCATGTTGCTGGTCGCGGTGCTGGGCAACGTGTTTGCGTGGTTGCAGCATGAGCGGCTGGCCAACCGCACGGGCGCTGTGGTGATGAGCAATTCGGTGGTGGTCAGGAGCACGCCGAATGATGCGGGGACCGACCTTTTCGTGCTGCACGGAGGCACCCGTGTGGAAGTGATAGACGGTTCCATGAAGGATTGGAAAGAAATCCGTCTGGCGGACGGGAAAGTCGGTTGGATGCCGGCCAAAGACATGGAGGTGATTTAGGGATATGGCGGTGACGGACTGGATTGCATTCGACCAACAGCTGCTGTTACGGCTCAATGGCAGCGACTCCCTGTTCTGGGACAACCTGATGACGGGCATCACCAGTACGGTGGCCTGGCTTCCGGCGGGGGTAGTGTTGTTTTATGTGTTTTTCAAGAACAATTCCATGCGCGAGGTGGGGCTTGTGGTGGTATTCTTTGCGCTGACCATTTTGGTGGCCGACCAGTTCTCGTCCTCATTCTGCAAGCCTTATTTTGCGCGCTTCCGGCCTACGCAGGATCCGCAGCTGATGTATCTTGTAGATGTGGTGGACGGTTACCGCGGCGGCCTGTACGGCTTCATCTCCAGCCATGCCGCCAACACGTTCGGCGTGTTTGCTTTCGTGTCCTTGCTTGTCCGCAATGCGTGGATGACGTGTTCCTTGGGATTCTGGGCAGCCCTTTGTTCCTATTCGCGTATCTATCTGGGGGTGCATTATCCGGGTGATATCCTGTGTGGTACGGTGTGGGGATTGTTGAGCGGTGGCCTGTGCTACCTGCTGTTTGTCTATTGCCGCCGGAAACTCTCTCCGGAGAAGAGGTTCATTTCCAGCCAATACACCTCCACGGGCTACGCCGTGGCCGACTTGGATCTGTTCCAGACCGTGCTTTATCTTACGTATGTAGTGCTGTTGTTGCGTGCCGTGGCCATCTGAGGGCACAGTTGAAATGTTTTTCCCCTTACAGATAGCGGGAACTTTTCTTGCGCATCCTGCAACACCGCCTTGCGCAGAAAAACGCTTGTTTTTCCGCAAGGCGGCGGATGTTCCTGCGCAATGTCTTTGGCATTGCCTTTTAGGGTGGAGCCTTTTTTAGGTTCTGCCGGCGTGTCGGGCGGGCGCTTTCCCGTGGCGTGTTTTTCTTTTCCCCACGATGTCTTTCCCTCTTTTTCCGTCGGCCCTTTCCGGTATCCTATTTGCGGATAAGGATGTCGCCCAGATGATATTTGTCCATGAAACGACTGCGGTCCACCGGACCGTTGATGCCCTTGATGCGTCCGTTGGCCGTGAACTGCCACATGACGAATTGTATGTCATCGGTCAGTTCCGGCACTTCGTCCTTGTAGCGTGCAATCATATATTTGTAGCCCGTGTATTTCCCGGCCAGGTAATCGTTGTAGAAATTGCTTGAGGTGTAGATGATGGGCTGTATGCCGTAGTGTTCCTCCACCATTTGCAGGAACTTGGTCAGCCTTGCCCTGAAATTGTTGATGTTGCCCCGCCCGCGGTTTTCCACATCTATGATGGGAATCAGGTCTTGTTCGTTGAGCTTTACCACGCTGCTGAAGTTCTTGAATTGTGTTTCCGGGGGCACGGTGGGGCTGAAGAAATGGTAGCAGCCTACTTTCAGTCCGGCCTTCCGTGCCTCTGCCAGGTTGTAGTGATAGGTGTTGTCAACCAGCGTTCCGCCTTCTGTGGCTTTCAGGTAAACGTAGCTCACGTTCTTGTCTGTCCTGACGGTCGCCCAGTCTATCCGTCCTTGGTAGCGCGACACGTCTATGCCGTAGCGGTGCTCATGTTGGTTGACGTGGTGGAGGTGGACTTCCTCCACCTGCTCCACGACAGGGTGCGGCAGGCTCGGCATGGCCATCCTGTCCGGATCGGCTGCGGCCACGACAAGGGGGGTGTCCTTTTTTTTATCTTTCTTTCGCCCTTCGGCCGGAAGGACAGTCAGGCAGGACAGTAATATGGCAACGGAAAGCGAGGTGAAAATTCTCATGACCCTTTTCATCTTGTTTTGCAAAAATACATATTTTGCATAGGAAATACAAACTTTTCAGACCTCATATTAAAGATTATTGTTACTTTTGTTTTATGTC
This sequence comes from uncultured Paraprevotella sp., assembly GCA_964528135.1. GTDB lineage: Bacteria > Bacteroidota > Bacteroidia > Bacteroidales > Bacteroidaceae > Paraprevotella. The sequence goes on from CAZGSE010000002.1 coordinate 53,939, forward strand.
GTTTTTAACATTGGAATCTTATGAAGAAGAGATGGTTGTTTTGTTGTTTGCTGGGGTTGGCGGCAGGTTGTTGCTGCACGCTGGAGGCCCAGTCGCAGTTTGATGTCCGCCTGTGGGAGCAGGGGCTTCCCAACACCAACGGGAAAGACGGCCTGCCGGAACAGCCGGGGCAGGGCATCTTCACGCCGGAGTTGCGGGTTTACCTGCCGGATTCGGCCGTGTCCACCGGCCGGGCGGTGCTGGCTTGCCCCGGCGGCGGTTATTCACACTTGGCTCTGGAGCATGAGGGGTACGATTGGGCTTCGTTTTTCAACCGGCAGGGGATAGCCTACGCGGTGTTGAAATACCGCCTGCCGTTCGGGCACCCCGAAGTGCCGGTCAGCGATGCGGAAGAGGCCATGCGGCTGATCCGGGAAAACGCCGCGGCCTGGCACATCAATCCTTATGACGTGGGCGTCATGGGATTCTCTGCCGGAGGCCATCTGGCTTCCACTCTGGCCGTTTCGGCCCCGATGGACAGACGCCCCGACTTCCAGATACTGTTCTATCCTGTCATTTCGCTGGAGTCGTCCGCGCAAGGCGGTTCCGCCGGTGCTTTCCTGGGTGCTTCGGCCACCGCTGAGGAGTGCCGTGCCGCTTCTAACGAAAAGCGGGTAAGGAGGCACCTCGTCCCGCCCGCCCTGCTGTTGCTCAGCGCCAACGACCTTGTGGTTCCGCCGCTGGAGCACGGCGTGGCCTATTATGCGGCCCTTTCACAGGCCGAAGTTCCGGTGGCCATGCACATTTATCCCACCGGTGGACATGGCTGGGGCTGCAAGTCATCGTTTGCCTGCCACGGGCAGATGCTGGCCGACATGGAGGCCTGGCTGAAGTCGCTGAAAGCCCCGCGGGCGGACGCCCTGCGGGTGGCCTGTGTGGGGAACAGTATCACGGATGGTTATGGCGTGCCGCTGTCTGAGGAGAACGGCTATCCGGCCGTCTTGGGCCGCAAACTGGGCGACGGGTATGTGGTAAAGAACTTTGGCGTGAGCGGGCATACGATGCTGAAAAAGGGCGACCGCCCCTATATGGCAAACGATGCCTACCGCTTGTGCAAGGAGTTCAACCCGGACATCGTGGTGGTGAAGCTGGGCACGAACGACAGCAAGCCCCAGAACTGGCGTTACAAGGACGAGTTCATGGCCGACATGCAGCAGATGATAGACGAGCTGAAGGCCCTGCCGGCGCATCCCGACATTTATCTGGCTCTTCCGGTGAAGGCCATGAGCGGCTCGTTTGACATTTCGGACAGTGTGATTGTGAACGGTGTCATTCCGATGATACGCACGCTGGCCCGGAAGAACGGGTTGCAGGTGATAGACCTTTATTCCGTATTTGACGGGCATCCCGAATGGTTGCTGCCCGATGGCATACATCCCAACAGCCACGGTGCCGGGGTGATGGCCGATGCGGTGTATGAGGCTATACGGAAAGAATCCTGAGAGGCTGCGGCGGCAGGCCGGGGGAAGGGGAAAAAGAAAAGGTTGCAGCCGGGTGTCCGGTGTGCAACCTTTTCAATGTTCAGGTGGAATGTTTGATTTCGATTTCTTCTTTCATATCTATTTCCTGTCCGTTCTTGTCGTAGAACTCATATTGTAGGAACCCCAGTTTCTGGCTGGGCATCACCTTGATGCCGAACCCGTATTTCATTTGCCATTTCCGCTTCAGCGATACCAGCCCCTGGTTGATGTAGGCTGCCACATAGGGGTGGACATGAAGCGAAAAGCTGTTGATGCCCAATTTGTGGGACATTATGCTGATTTTGCTCTCCAGCACATCGGTGAAAAGGAAACTTGACTTTATGGTTCCTTTTCCGAAACAGGTGGGGCACACTTCGTCCACGTTGACGTCCATTACGGGGCGGACGCGCTGGCGCGTGATTTGCATCAACCCGAACTTGCTCAGGGGGAGGATGTTGTGGCGTGCGCGGTCTTTCTTCATGTTTTCACACATGCGCTCGTACAGCTTCTGCCTGTCTTCGGCCAGGTTCATGTCGATGAAGTCCACCACGATAATACCGCCCATGTCCCTCAGCCTCAACTGCCGGGCCAATTCATCGGCCGCCCCCAGGTTCACGTCCAGGGCGTTGGCTTCCTGTCCGTCTTTCGATTTGGAACGGTTGCCGCTGTTCACATCCACCACGTGCAAGGCTTCCGTGTGTTCGATAATCAGGTAGGCTCCGTGCTTGTAGGACACTATCTTTCCGAATGAAGACTTGATCTGCTTGGTGATGTCAAAGTTGTCGAAGATGGGAAGCTTGCCGGTGTATAGTTTCACGATGCCCGTACTTTCCGGTGCAATCAGTGTCAGGTAATCTTTCACTTCGTTGAAAATGTCTTTGTCGTTGATGTAGATGTTTTCATACGAAGGATTGAACAAGTCACGCAACATGGCTACCGTACGGCTGGTCTCCTCAAATACCAGTGTCGGCAGTTTGCTGGCGTTTTGTGCTTTGGCAATAGTGTCCTCACATCTTTTCAGCAACACTTTTAGCTCGGTGTCGAGTTCGGCCACCCGTTTTCCTTCTGCCACTGTCCTTACGATGACGCCGTAGTTTTTGGGTTTGATGCTTTGGATGAGTTGTTTCAGGCGTGCGCGTTCTTCCGACGACTTGATTTTGGAAGATACGGACACCTTGTCCTGAAACGGCATCAATACCAGGAAGCGTCCGGGAAACGACAGTTCGCAGGTCAGGCGCGGCCCTTTGGTTGAAATGGGTTCTTTCACAATCTGCACCAGGATTTCCTGTCCTTGCTGCAAAGTGTTCTGCACGCTTCCGTCTTTTTCCAGGTCAGGCAGGTTGGCTGCCTTGGAAATCGGCGGCAGTTTTTTCTTGTTGCTGTTTACCTGTTTGAGGTATTTTACGTAGGAGTTGAATTTCGGACCGAGGTCAAGATAATGTAAGAAAGCATCGCGTTCATAGCCTACATTCACAAAGCACGCATTCAAACCCGGCATCAGTTTCCTCACTTTGGCCAGGTATATGTTGCCCACCACGAACGACGCTGAGCGCCCTTCTTTCTGGAACTCCACCAGCCTCTTGTCTTCCAGCAGGGCGATGGAGATTTCCTTGGGTTGAACATCTACTATTACTTCGCTAGTCATTCTTTATTCTTTACTTGTTGTTCCTTATTTGCGGTCTTGCCTATACAAAGAACAAACTTGTCGGTGCCAACAGATGAGCCCGTCCAAGTTTGTTCTTCAGTATCCCATTTTACAGACAAGCGTTGGCTACTTGCTCTTATGTCTGTTTTTTCTCAGTCTTTTCTTCCGCTTGTGAGTAGCCATTTTGTGTCTTTTTTTCTTCTTTCCGCTTGGCATAATTTTAATTTTTTATGGTTAATAAATCCGTTTGCTGTATTCTTTCCAACTTATTATTTCTTTACGGCATCCACAAAAATCTTTGCGGGCTTGAAAGCCGGGATATTGTGTTCATCGATGATGATGGTCGTGTTCTTGGAAATGTTCCGTGCTGTCTTCTTAGCCCTTTTCTTGAGTATGAAACTGCCGAAGCCGCGTAGATAGACGTTTTCTTCCTTTTCTATTAAAGATTCCTTAACTGACTCCATAAACGCTTCCACGGTAGTCAATACGGTTGTCTTGTCGATGCCCGTTTTTTGGGAAATCTCGTTTACGATATCTGCTTTTGTCATTGCTTGTAAAATTTATTGTTTATAATGCTCTAATTTTTAATCTTTTGGCGTGCAAATATATGATTTTTTGGTAAGGTAAGAAAATATATCATTGAAAAAATCTTGTTTTTTTGCTTTTTTTGCCCCCCGAATCAGCTAATTTTGTATCGTTTATCAGATTTCTTGAATGGTGAAAGATTGTGTTTTTGTGAATGGTATTTTGTCATGGTATGCGGAAAATCGCCGTTTTTTACCTTGGCGTGACACGCAGGACCCATATCGCATCTGGGTTTCCGAAATTATTCTTCAGCAGACACGTGTGGTTCAAGGCTATGATTATTACCTTCGTTTCATGGAGCGATTTCCCGATGTGCGGACGTTGGCGGATGCTACTGAGGACGAGGTGTTGAAATGCTGGCAGGGACTGGGGTACTATTCCAGGGCGCGCAACCTGCACAATGCGGCCCGCCAGATTGTGGCGGCCGGTGGGTTTCCGGAGGATTATGCCGGTATCCGGAAATTGAAAGGGGTGGGCGATTACACGGCTGCCGCCATTGCTTCGTTTGCTTTTGGCTTGTCATACGCGGTGGTTGACGGTAATGTCTATAGGGTCTTGTCCCGCTATTTCGGGGTGGAAGAAGCGATTGATACCGGTGCGGGGAAGAAATGTTTTGCAAGGCTGGCCCAGGCCCTTTTGCCAGAGGGAAAGCATGCGGCCGACTATAACCAAGGGCTGATGGATTTTGGTGCCTTGCAATGCGTGCCCAAGTCGCCGGCCTGTCCGGTTTGTCCGTTAGGCGAGGGGTGTGTGGCTTTCAGGGAGGGGCGGGTGAACGCCTTGCCCGTGAAATCCAAAACGCAGAGCATCTCCGTGCGCTATTTACATTATTTCTGGTTGCAGGCGGGAGAGGAGTTCGCACTGTTCCGCAGGGAAGGCAAAGATATATGGAAAGGGCTGTATGAACCGCTGCTGGTGGAAACGGCGGCAGCTTGTCCGCCGGAAACGCTGTTCAGCCGGCCGGAACTCCCCGCTTTCCTGCACGGGGCAGGGGTGTCTTGCACCCTGTTGTGTGCGGACGTGCGCCACCAACTGACCCACCGCACGTTGGTCTGCGATTTCCATCATGTCCGTTTGCCGGAAAAACCGTCTGACGAAATGTTCGGGCGCAAAGCCGGTTGGGTGCGGCGGGAAGATGTCCGGGAATATGCTTTGCCGCGTTTGGTGACATTATTGTTGGAAAAAAGTGGCGTATTGTCGGGGAAATAAGGCAGAAAAAGAAAAAATATCATGAAAATGAGGGAGAATGTTCTTTTATTTGCTATCTTTGGAGGTGAATTTAACGCAGAGGAAAATGTCATTGAATAAGGTGATGTTAATCGGAAACGTGGGTAAAGAACCTGATGTCCGCTATCTCGATACGGGAGTGGCCGTTGCGGCCGTTGTGCTGGCCACTTCGGAACGTGGCTACCGTTTGCAAAACGGGACGGAAGTGCCGGAACGCAAGGAATGGCACAACATCGTTTTCTGGCGGGGATTGGCCGAAACGGTGGAGAAATATGTCCACAAGGGTGACAAACTGTATGTGGAGGGCAAGATCCGCACGCGGTCTTATGATGACCAGAACGGGGTAAAACGCTACGTTACGGAGATTTTTGCAGACAACATGGAGATGCTGACGCCTCGCGGCGGGACCGCTCCTGCGGCTTCGCAACCGGCGGCTCCGGTGCAACCCCAGCCCTCTGCCGGGACGGGCGGCAAAGACGAATTGCCGTTCTAATGTGTAACTAAAAGATTGGATTTTGGACTCAGATTCGTATTTACCTTGGTTTCCGGAATTGTTTAACCATATAGAGGTCATGCCCCCGGATACGTGGGCAGTGGTGGCACTCATCTTAGCTGTCATCCTGTTGGGATGTTCCGCGTTTGTTTCGGCTTCGGAAGCCGCATTTTTTTCCCTTTCGTCCGATGATATGGATGTAATTCGTGAGAATAGGCATGCTGCGGACGGCAGGATTCTCTTTTTGAAAGAAGATTCGGAGCGCCTGTTAGCCACCATTTCAGTGTCTAACAGTTTTGTGAATGTGTCTTTCATCATGTTGCTGAACTTCTTTTTTGCCCGCACGTTGGATTTGGGATGGGGCGGCGGATTTCCGGACTTTTTGCTCCGGGCGGTGCTGTTTGCGTTCCTGCTGTTGCTGTTCGGCGAGATTATGCCGAAGATATATTCATCGCAGCATGTGCTGGGTTTTTGCCGCCTGGTGGCTCCTGTCTTTGTGGTCATGGAAAGGGTGTTGTGGCCGCTTTCTTCTTTGTTGGTCTGTTCCAGAAGCCTGGCCACGAAAGTCGTGCGCAAGGAAAAACGGACGATTTCCGTGGATGACTTGGAGCAGGCCTTGGAATTGACGGACAAGAAAGACATCGCCGATGAACAGAACATGCTGGAAGGCATCATACGTTTCGGCGGGGAGATGGCGCGTGAAATCATGACACCGCGCATTGATATTGTGGACCTGGACGTGAAGACCCCTTATCCGGAGGTGCTCCGCTGTATCGTGGAGAGCAACTATTCCCGCATTCCGGTCTATGCCGGTTCGCGCGACAATGTGAAGGGAGTGCTTTATATCAAGGACTTGTTGCCGCATCTGAACAAACCGGCCGACTTCCGTTGGCAGTCGTTGATACGCCCGCCTTATTTCGTCCCTGAGACAAAGATGATCGACGACCTGTTGAGGGACTTCCAAACCAACAAGGTGCACATCGCCATAGTGGTGGACGAGTTCGGGGGGACTTCCGGCCTTGTGACGATGGAGGACATCATCGAGGAGATTGTGGGTGAGATCAACGATGAATATGATGAGGACGAGCGCCAGTATGTGAAGCTCAGCACCAACACCTATGTGTTTGAAGCCAAAGTGTTGCTGACGGATTTTGCCAAAATCATGCAGTTGGATGACGACTACTTTGACGGTGTGGAGGGCGATGCCGACACGCTTGCCGGACTGCTGTTGGGAATTAAAGGCGAATTCCCTGAACGCCATGAAGTGATCAGGTATAAGGACTACAAGTTTGAAGTGCTGGAGATGGACAACCGCCGCATCCTGAAAATCAAGGTGACGGTGGAGGACGGGCATCCGGAGGAAACAGACAAAACGACTTGAGCCTATGCCTTTTTTCCAGAAAATAGAATGCGGGAAAGCCTGGGGGGGGATATGGAAAATCACGGAGTCTTTCGATGAACTGTGCAGCCGTCTGCCCAACGGGGCGAACCATAAGGCTTATGCCGAGCGCCGTTTTGCGGCCAAATGCCGCAGGCTGGAGTATGCAGCCGTGCGGCTTCTGATTTATACGCTGACAGGGGAGGACAAGGCGGTGGGCTACCTGCAGTCGGGGCATCCTTTCTTCACAGACGGCAGTATGCGGGTTTCCATCTCCCACACGACAGGCTATGCGGCAGTCTTGCTGTCGCCGGTTGACGAGGTGGGGGTGGACATAGAGACTTATTCCGAACGGATACTGCGTTTGAAAGACCGTTTGATGGGGAACAGTGAAAAGGGGGACAGCGTGTATGAGATTCTATTGCACTGGTCCGCCAAGGAAACTGCCTTCAAGATTCTGGACGAAGAGGGCATCGACTTCCGTTCACACATGATGGTGACGGGCATGGACTGTCCTGCCGATGTGGCACATCCGGACAGCGGCGGCGATTTCTCGCTGTCCTATCACCTCGCGGACGGGAAAACGGGCTGCCTTCACATTCATTACAGGACCACCGCGGACTTTGTACTCACTTATGCCTTGCTGTGAACGTCCGGCCATAGATGCCCGCGAAGGCTGGCGCGTTCCCCTTTCCTTTCACAGACACCGGCCGTGATTGCGCCGGGCGTTTTCCATTCTTTTTTGTATGCCGGATGCCTTCCGCTTCCAGGCGACGAGGGGCAGGCGGGCGGTCAGAGGAAAAACATGAGCACCACCTGGCTCAGGACGACACGCAGGAACATGCCCAGCGGGTAAACCGTGGCATAGCTGACCGATGCTTCGTTGCCGGGATAACTGTCGTTCACGTAGTTCAGGGCCATGGGGTTGGCCATGCTGCCGCACAGCATGCCGCACGTGGTGCCGAACTTCATCCGGCATACGCGCAAGGCCACGGTTGCCACTGCCAGTATGGGCACCACCGTGATGAGGAACCCCGACACCACCCACACAAGACCTTCCGGACGGACAACCGTTTCAAAAAAGTGCGCACCGGCATCAATGCCGATGCCGGCCAGGTAGAGTGACAGGCCGATGCCCCGCAGCATCAGGTTGGCACTGCGCGTGATGTAGGTGCGCATGTGGATGCGCGGCCCGAAGCACCCTACCAGTATGCCCGCGATGATGGGTCCCCCGGCCAGTCCCATCTTGACCGGGCTGCTGATGCCCGGCAGGGCAAGCGGCACGGAACCCAGTGCCAGCCCCAGCACGATGCCGATGAAGATGGCCGCCAGGTTCGGTTCGCGCAGGGTGTTGACGGAGTTGCCCAGTATGCTCTCCACCCGTTTGATGGCCGTTTTTTCGCCCACCACCGTGAGCCGGTCGCCCAGTTGCAGCACGAGGTCCGGCGTGGCCAGGATTTGCACGCCGCTGCGCAGCACGCGGCTGATGTTGATGTCGTAGTTGTTGCGCAGATGGAGCGAGCCGAGGCGTTTGCCGTTGATTTCAGACTTGGTCACCACGATGTGCCGCGAGGCCAGGTTGCGGTCGATGCTGTTCCAGTCTATGTCCTCTTTGTTCCAGTCCCGGTTCTCTTGTGCACCGAAGAGCAGGGTCAGGGTGGGCATGTCCTTTTCTGTGGTAATCACCAGTATGCGGTCGTTCTCCAGCAGTTCCGTGTTGCCGGCGGGGATGGTCACCTTGCCGTTGCGCCACAGCCGCGACACGACGAAGCGCGTGTGGCTGTGCAGCCCCAGGTCTTTCAGCGTCTTGTGGAACACGCCGGGGTTGTGCAGCTGGAATGCCGCCACGTAGGGCGCGTTCAGGTCGTCCTGCTCCTTTTCCTGCAGGTCGTCCGGGCGCGCCAGCACCTTGCGGACGAACAGTATGGCCAGGATGACGCCCACCACGCCGAACGGGTAGGCCACGGCAGCTCCCAGCGCGGCCGTATTGGCCGGTTCGCCCATTTGCTTCAGGGTTTGCTGGGCGGCGCCCAATGCGGGCGTGTTGGTGGTGGCCCCGCAGAGTACGCCCACCATGTCGGGCAACGGTATGGACAGTGCCCTGCTGAGCACCACGGTCAGAGCCGTGCCGAGCAAAATCACGCCGACACTCAGCAGGTTGAGCCTGACGCCGCCCTGGCGGAACGAACTGAAAAAGCCGGGTCCCACCTGCAGCCCCAGCGAATAGACGAAGAGCACCAACCCGAAGTTCTCGGCGTAGTTCAGCATGTCGGCATCTAGCGAGATGCCCAGGTGGCCGGCCAGGATGCCGACGAAGAACACGAACGTAACGCCCAGCGAAATGCCCAGGATGCGTATCCGTCCCAGCCAGAGGCCGGTGGCGGTGACGAGGGAGAGCGCGCAGATGGCCTGCGCGGCACTGTGCTCAAAAAGTATGCTGTTGAACCATTCCATGCTGCAAAGGTATCACTTTTCCTTTACATGGCATCCGCCGCGGGCGGTAAATGAGGATTGGCGGCGGTGTTTTTTCACTTGCGCAAGGCCGCGGCCGGCTTTGCGCAAAGACAGTCCCCGCCTTGCGCAATACGGCATTTGCTTTCGCGCAAGGCGGGGACTGTCTTTGGGGGATTGTTTGTGGCACAGGATGAATCAAAGGGCGTGTTTCCCTTGATTTGTCAATGTGAAGCGGCTCCCGCGTGTCACGGCCTTTCCAGGTCGGCCATCAGACGGTCCAAGGCCGCATCCGGCGTGGCGCACTCGTCGAGCAGTGTGACGAAGCGGCTGCCGATAATGGCCCCGGCGGCATTCTGCCAGGCTGCTTCCAGGGTCTGTTTGTTGCTGATGCCGAAGCCAATCATGCGCGGGTGTGCCAGCTGCATGCGGTTCACGCGGTTGAAATAGGCCTGTTTTTCCGCATTGAATTCCTTTTGTGCGCCCGTTGTGGCGGCCGATGACACCATGTAGATGAAGCCGTCGGTGTTTGCGTCGATGAAGCGGATGCGCTCCTCGCTCGTTTCGGGCGTGATGAGCATGATGATGTCCAGCCCGTAGCGGTCGGCTACGGGTTTGTAGGTCTCCATGTAGTCGCGGAAGGGCAGGTCGGGGATGATGACCCCGTCTATGCCGCAGGCGGTGCAACTTTGGCAGAAAGCCTCGAACCCGTAGTGGAAGATGGGGTTCAGGTACCCCATCAGGATGAGCGGTATGTCCACATCGCGGCGGATGTCCTCCAGCTGTCCGAACAGCCGGTGCAGGGTCATGCCGTTGCGCAGGGCCTTGGTGGCGGCGTCCTGTATGGCCGGCCCGTCGGCCATGGGGTCGCTGAAGGGTATGCCTATCTCCACCATGTCTATGCCCCTGCGGGCCAGTGTGCGTACGATGTCCGCCGTGCCCTCGGCCGTGGGGTGTCCGGCGCAGAAGTACAGCGAGAGGATGTGTTCTTTCTTTTCGCTAAATAGTTTGTTGATTCGGTTCATAATTTATCGTTGTTGAGTTGTTCCATGTTGTCTTGTCCGCGTATTTGTCCCATGAACAGCCCCAGGCTGTCCGCATCCTTCAGGGCGGGTGACAGTTCGAAGCGCGAGTTTACGTCGATGCCCGCCCAGCGCGGGTGTGAGAAGTCGCGCAGGCATGCCACGCTGTCCGGCCCGATGCCTCCGCTGAGCAGGAAAGGCGTTTGGCCGCGGTATTGTTGCAGTATTGTCCAGTCGAAGTTCCTGCCGCTTCCGCCCACGCCGGCGCATTGCGTGTCGAAGAGGAAGTAGTCGCACACGGGTTCGTATGCCGCGGTGTCGGGGAACGGCGCACCGGGGGCCATGCTGAACGCCTTGATGAGGCGCACGTCGTGCCCTTTGCGTTCCATCTCCTCTTTCACGCCGCGGCAGAAGTCCGGCGTTTCCTGTCCGTGCAGCTGGATGAGTTGCAGGCCCAGCCGCCCTGTCTCCTGCGATACGGTCGGGAGGTCCGGGTTGACGAACACGCCCACGCGGCTGCACCGCCTGGGCAGGTAGGCCGGCGTGGGGCCTACATACCGCCGCGAGCCTTCCCAACAGATGAATCCCATCCAGTCCGGGGCGAGTTGTTCCACCCGGCGTATGTTTCCGGCATCGCGCATGCCGCACACCTTGATGATGAGCCGCCTCATTGTTCCACCTCCCGGATGAAGTCTTGCAGGGCCTGTCCGGGGTCGGGCTGCCGCATGAACGTTTCGCCGATCAGGAAGCCCCGGAAGCCGGCTTGGCGCAGTTCCCTGACCGTTTGCGGGGAAGAGATGCCGCTTTCCGACACCAGCAGCAGGCCGGCAGGCAGGCGCGAGGCGATGCGGAAGGAGTTCTCCACGTCCGTGTGGAACGTGCCGAGGTGGCGGTTGTTCACGCCCAGCATGTCGGGTTGCGTTGCCGCGTAGTCCAGTTCCTGTTCGCCATGTATTTCCAGCAGCACTTCCAGTCCCAGCCCGTGCGCCTTCCCGATGAGTTCCGCGCAGCGTGCCTCCGTCAGGGCGGCGGCAATGAGCAGCACGGCGTCCGCCCCGATCAGGCGCGCCTGGTAGAGCTGGTACTCATCAATGATGAATTCCTTGCGCAGGATGGGGATGTCCACGGCGGGGCGCACCTGGCGGATGAAGTCCGGGTGGCCGCCGAAGTAGTCCTTGTCGGTCAGTATGGACAGGGCGGCCGCACCGGCGCGGGCATAGGCCGGTGGGATGACCGTGGCTTGCCCGTCCTGCCGTATCCAGCCCTTGGAGGGCGACTTGCGTTTGAACTCCGCGATGATGCCCGAACGCGAACCGGTCAGGCTGGCGCGCATGGACCGGCATTTTGCCCGATGCGTCCCGTCCGCTTGCCCGTTGGCGGGGGCATGCCCCCCGTCCTCCAGCATCCTTTCCACGTCGGCATAGAGCCGTTGCGGCGGCAGCAGTTGTTTTTCTTGCTCCAGTTCGACCCGTTTGTGGGCCAGTATTTCTTCCAATATGTCTTTCATAAGGCTTCAGCTGTTGAGTTCCACATATTTTTTCAGGCAGGCCAGTGCGCGTCCGCTTTCCAAAGACTCGCGGGCGATGTCGAGGCATTCCGCTATGTCCTTGTCCTGCTCGATGACCTTGATGGCAAAGGCTGCGTTGGCCATCACCACATTCTTGCGGCTCGCCGTGCTGCGGTTTTCCAGCACGCTGTCGAAGATTTCCGCCGCTTCGTCCACGGTCTGTCCGCCGAACAACTCTTCCGGGCGGGTCGCCGGCAGCCCGATGTCGGCCGGGCGGAAGATTTTTTCCATCGTGTTGGCTTTGACCTTGAAGTTGCCGGTCAGTGAAATCTCGTCGTAACCGTCGATGCTGTTCACGATGCCATAGCTGATGCCCAGTTTTTCATAGACACTGCTGTAGAGCCTCATCTGGTTCAGGTTGGCCACTCCCAGCAACTGGCAGGCAGGGCGGCAGGGGTTCACCAGCGGGCCGAGCAGGTTGAAGCACGTGGGAATCTGGAGCAACCGCCGCACGGGAGCCACGGATTTCATGCCCGTGGCGAAGAGCGGGGCGTGCAGGTAGGCGAAATTGCAGGCCTCCAGACTGCGTCTCAGCTGGTCGTTGTCGGCTGTGAACCGTATGCCGTGCTTTTCCATCACGTTGCTGGCACCGGACGTGGAAGTGGCGGCATAGTTGCCGTGCTTGGCCACCTTGTAGCCCGCTCCGGCCACTATGAGGCAGGCGCAGGTAGAGATGTTGAAGGTGTTTTTGTTGTCGCCTCCCGTGCCCACGATGTCGATGACGCGGTATGGCGTGAAGTCCACGGGGCGTCCCGTGTCGATGAGGCCGTCGCGCATTCCGAGCAGTTCGTCCACCTTTATGCCCCTCATGTTCAGTCCGGTGAGCAGTGCGCTGGTTTGCACGTCGTTGATTTTCCCATCCACGATGTCGTGGATGAGTTGGCGGGTCTGTTCGCGTGTCAGCACTTCGCCGTTTACGATCTTTTTGAGTATCTGTTTCATCTGCATCTATATGTTTTGATTCTTATTGTTTCCGAGAAAGCCCGGCAGGAAAAGGAAAGAGGCCTGCCGTAAGTACGACAGGCCTCCATGCGTTTATCTTGCTGTTGCGTGGACAGACATACGCGGCTTGCTCCTCACGACTGCTGCGGTCTTGAGTTGCGCCACCACCAATATGTATTCTTGTTCACGAACATCTTCTTTCTATTGTTTCCGGTTTTTTCTGTTTACGCTTGCAAATATACGCAGAATATTCAAAGCCGCCAACAAAATGCCGGCTTTTTTATTCGCTTTTATGCCCGATTCCCGCTTAAGGGAACCGTGGGCCGCTTTTTTGCGTGAGGTTTTAATCCAAGCCGTCCGGCAGCCGGTGAGAACATTTAAATTCGCTTTATTCGGCTTTTTATCCTATTATTTTCTTATAAAAAATGTATAACGGCAGCCCCGGTACCGGTTTTTTTTGTACTTTTATCGCCATAATACTTTCTAACTAAACGAATACGAAAATCGGGGAAATATTATTTGTGGTATGCGACAGCCGGGAACCGGGAAGTTGAAAGTCAAATCGACGTCCATGCGGGAAAATGTATTTTTTCTCCATGCGGACGCGCGTGTGCCGGGGCATGTCGGAGGACGGAAAAAACAAAAAAGTTATTGATTGATGGACAAGAGAATCAAATGGGGGCTGGTAGCCTTTATCGCCTGCGGGTTGGCGGGATGGGGCATCTATTCGCAGATGCCCAGGCATAATTCGGAGCTGGCGTTGGCCGAAGAAGCCGGCAAGATGAAAGCACAGGAGAAGAGGATATTGAATGTCAATGCCATGACAATCCGTACGGGAGTGCTCTCGGACGAGTTCACGGTGACGGGATTGCTGTTGCCCGATGAAGAAGTGGATTTGTCGTTCGAGACGTCCGGGCAGGTGGTGGAAATCAATTTCCAGGAAGGTTCGCACGTAAAGAAAGGACAGTTGCTGGCCAAGGTGAATGACCGCCAGCTGCAGGCGGAATTGAAAAGACTGGAGTCGCAGTTGAAGCTGGCCAACGACCGCGTGTACCGCCAGCGTACGCTCTTGCAGCATGATGCCGTCAGCCAGGAAGCCTATGAGCAAGTGCGGACGGAGCTGGCCACACTGGAAGCGGAGATAGACATCGTGAAAGCCCAGATAGAACTGACGGAACTGCGTGCCCCGTTCGACGGCGTGATTGGTTTGCGCCAGATCAGCGTGGGGGCTTATGCCTCTCCCACCACGATTGTGAGCAAACTGACGCGGATTGTCCCGCTGAAGGTGGAGTTCTCCGTGCCGGAACGCTATGTGGACGAAGTGAATCCCGGAACGGCATTGACGTTCACCATCGACGGTTCGTTGCAGGAGTTCCCAGCCAAGGTCTATGCCAAGGAGTCGGCTTTGGACATGAATACGCACACGCTGACGGTGCGTGCGCTGTATGACAACCCCAACGGGCGGCTCAGTCCGGGGCGCTATGCCAGCATCAAGCTGACGAAGCAGGAAATCCGGGATGCCATAGCCATCCCGGCCGAAGCCGTCGTGCCGGAGATGGGCAAGGACAAGGTGTTCCTGTACAAGTCCGGCAAGGCACAGCCGGTGGACGTGGTGCTGGGCCTGCGCACGGAAGACCGCGTGCAGGTGTTGAGAGGGTTGCAGGTGGGCGATACGCTGGTCACTTCCGGTACCTTGCAATTGCGCACGGATCTTCCGATCGAACTCGACCGTGTGGACTAAGGTAAGGAGGGCATCTGTATGAACATTTCAGAGTTGAGCATACGCAGGCCGGTGCTGGCCACCGTGATGACCATCATCGTCCTGCTTTTCGGCATCATCGGCTATTTCTATATCGGAGTGCGCGAATATCCGTCGGTGGACAACCCCATTATTTCCGTTTCCTGCTCCTATGCCGGTGCGAATGCCGATGTGATAGAGAACCAGATTACGGAACCGCTGGAGCAGAACATCAACGGCATTCCGGGCATCCGCTCGCTGACCAGCGTGAGCGAGCAGGGAAGTTGCCGCATTACCGTGGAATTTGAACTGTCGGTAGATTTGGAGACGGCGGCCAACGACGTGCGCGACAAGGTGTCGCGCGCGCAGCGTTACCTGCCCAGCGACTGCGACCCCCCTACGGTGTCGAAGGCCGATGCCGACGCTTCGCCCATCCTGATGGTGGCCCTGCAGAGCGAGAAACGCTCGTTGCTGGAGTTGAGCGAGATAGCCGACCTGACGGTGAAAGAACAGTTGCAGACGATTTCGGACGTGAGCAGCGTGTCCATTTGGGGAGAGAAGAAGTATTCCATGCGCCTGTGGCTCGACCCGATCAAGATGGCCGGTTATGGCATCACCCCGATGGACGTGAAGAACGCCGTGGACAATGAGAATGTGGAACTGCCGTCGGGAAGCATCGAGGGCAACACCATAGAGCTGAACATCCGCACGATGGGCCTGATGAGTACGGCGGAAATGTTCAACAACCTGATTGTGAAACACGAGGGGAACCAGATTGTGCGTTTCAGCGATATCGGACGGGCGGAACTGGGGGCTGCCGACATCAAGAGTTACATGAAGATGAACGGCGTGCCCATGGTGGGTGTCGTGGTGATTCCGCAGCCCGGTGCCAACCATATCGACATCGCGGATGCCGTGTATGAGCGCATGGAGCAGATGAAAAAGGATATGCCGGAGGACGTGCAGTACACTTACGGCTTCGATGACACCAAATTCATCCGCGCTTCCATCAACGAGGTGAAGCAGACGGTTTACGAGGCGTTTGTGCTCGTCATCGTCATCATCTTCCTTTTCCTGCGCGACTGGCGCGTCACGCTGGTGCCTTGCATCGTGATTCCCGTCTCTTTGATCGGTTCGTTTTTCATCATGTACCTGATGGGCTTTTCCATCAACGTGCTCACGATGCTGGCCATCGTGCTGGCTGTCGGGCTGGTGGTGGACGATGCCATCGTGATGACCGAAAACATTTATATCCGCATAGAAGAAGGAATGAACCCCACGGACGCCGGTATCGAGGGCGCCAAGGAGATTTTCTTTGCCATCATCTCCACCACGGTGACCCTGGTGGCCGTGTTCTTCCCCATCGTTTTCATGGAGGGCACCACGGGACGGCTGTTCCGAGAGTTCAGCATGGTGATTTCCGGTGCCGTGATCATTTCCGCCTTTGCCGCGCTGACATTCACGCCCATGTTGGCAACGAAACTCCTGAAACAGCAGAAAAGGAAGAATGCCTTCTACCGTTTCACGGAACCTTTCTTCGTAGGGATGAACAACCTTTACAGCCGGTCGCTGGCCGTAGTGCTGCGCCATCGTGTCTGGACCATACCCTTTATGCTGCTCATGGTGGCACTGGTGGTTTTCCTTTGGGGGAAAATTCCCTCGGAAATGGCCCCGTTGGAAGACCGCTCCATGATTACGGTCAACACGCGTGGCGCGGAGGGCATAACCTATGAATACATCCGCGACTATACGGAAGACATCAACCTGGTGGTGGACTCCCTCATACCGGATGCCGAGGCCGTGACCGCCCGTGTGTCGAGCGGAAGCGGCAACATACGTATCCGCCTGAAAGACATGGCGGATCGCGACTATTCGCAGATGGACATGGCGGAAAAACTGTCGCAGGCTGTGCAGAGAAAGACGAAGGCGCGTGCCTTCGTGCAGCAACAGTCGTCTTTCGGCGGGCGCCGTTCGAGCATGCCTATCCAATATGTGCTGCAAGCGACGAACATCGAAAAGCTGGAGAAAGTGTTGCCGGAGTTCATGGCCAGGGTTTACGAGAACCCGACGTTCCAGATGGCGGACGTTGACCTGAAGTTCAGCAAGCCTGAAGCCCGGATACACATCAACCGCGACAAGGCCAACATCATGGGGGTGAGCACGCGCGACTTGTCGGAAACCCTACAGTATGGCTTGAGCGGACAGCGCATGGGCTATTTCTACATGAACGGCAAACAGTATGAAATCCTGGGAGAAATAAACCGCCAGCAGCGCAACAAACCGGCGGACCTGAAGGCCATCTACCTGCGGAGCAATGACGGCAAGATGGTGCAGATGGACAACCTGATAGAACTGGAGAGCAGCATCGCCCCCCCGAAACTGTACCGTTACAACCGTTTCGTGTCGGCCACGGTTTCCGCGGGACTGGCGGAGGGCAAAACCATAGGGCAGGGGTTGGACGAGATGGACAAAATAGCCAAAGAGGTGTTGGACGACACGTTCCGCACTTCGCTGGCGGGCGATTCCAAGGAATTCCGCGAGAGTTCGTCCAGCCTGATGTTCGCGTTCATCCTGGCTTTGGTGCTGATTTACCTCATCCTGGCGGCCCAGTTCGAGAGCTTCAAGGATCCTTTCGTGATTATGCTGACGGTGCCCTTGGCCATCACGGGGGCTTTGGTCTTTATGTATTTCGGCGACATCACGATGAATGTGTTCAGCCAGATCGGTATCATCATGCTGATCGGACTGGTGGCGAAGAACGGCATCCTGATTGTGGAGTTCGCCAACCTGAAGCAGGAGCGGGGCGAGGACAAGATGACGGCGGTGCGCGATGCGGCCCTGCAACGCCTGCGTCCTATCCTGATGACCAGCGCCGCCACCGTACTGGGGCTGATACCGTTGGCTTTTGCCACGGGAGAGGGGAGCAACCAGCGCATAGCCATGGGGGTGGCCGTTGTGGGCGGCATGCTCGTTTCCACATTCCTGACGTTGTATATCGTTCCGGCCGTGTACAGTTACATTTCTACAAACCGGATAAACAAGCATAATAAAAATGAGGAATAAAATATTATATGTGTTGCTCTCTTGTTGCCCTTTTGTACAGGCACAGACCACCGACAGCCTGGAGATGGGGGGAGCGGTCACTTTGCAGGAGTGCCTGTTGCGCGGGTTGGAGCACAATTTCTCCATCCGCATGGTGAAGAACAGGCAGGAGGTAAGTGCGAACAATGCCACCCGTGCCAATGCCGGGATGCTGCCAACGCTGGATGTTGAGGCCTCTTACGAGGGCGATTACAATACAGCGCGGACGAACTACAGGGCAACGGGCGCGACGGAAACCGACCGCGGGGCGTATGACGCTACGGTGGATGCCGGCATAAACCTTAACTGGACCTTGTTCGAGGGTTTCAGTATTTGGACGAACTACAAGCAGCTGCAACTGCTCAAGGAGCAGGGGGAGCTGGACACGCGCATCGCCATAGAGGATTTTGTGGCATCGCTGACGGCCGAATACTATAATTATATCCAGGAAAAAATCCGTCTGGAGAATTTCCACTATGCCATGTCGCTCTCAAAAGAGAGGATGCGCATCGTGGAGGTGCGTTATCATATAGGCAACCTTTCCCGTCAGGACTACCTGCAGGCCAAAGTGGACTTCAACGCCGACAGCGCGCAGTATATGAAACAGCGCGAGGTGCTGAACTCTTCGCGCATAAGGCTCAACGAACTGATGGCCAATGAAGATGTCAGTGCCCTTGTGGGCATACGGGACACGGCCATAGACGTGAACCCGAACTTGAACTACGACGAACTGTGGGATGCCACGCTGGCTGCGAACGCTTCCCTGCTGGTGGCGGGCAACAATATGGAAGTGGCGCGCGCGGATTATAAGAAAGTGATGTCGCGCGATTATCCTTATGTGCGTCTGTCTGCCGGTTACGGTTATACGCAGAACCGCTATGAATTGTATTCTACCCGCAAGCGGGACGAATGGGGGCTGACTGCCGGCATCACGGTGGGCTTCAACCTGTTCGACGGCAAGCGGCGGATGCAGAAGCGCAATGCCCAGCTGGCCATTGAATATGCCGAACTGGAGCGTGAGGAACTGAAACTTTCCCTGAAGTCGGACCTGAGCGACCTGTGGCAGTCCTACCGCAACAACTGGCAGGTGATGCAGATGGAACGCCAGAGTGTGGTGGCGGCCCAGGAGAACTATGAATACGCCAACCTGCGTTACATGAAAGGCGACCTTTCTGGATTCGAGATGCGCGAGGCGCAGAAAAGCCTCTTGGATGCGGAAGAACGCTTGCTCGTGGCAGAATACGACACGAAGATGTGCGAGATTTCCCTGCTCCAGTTGAGCGGGAAGGTGTTGGAATACCTGTATGAATAGAGAGGGGGCGGGGCGGATGCGTCTTGAAGCAGGAAGGAAAGTTCCGGGCAGGGGCGCATCGCCGTTCCGGGACGGGGAAAAGGGGGAAAATGCGGCCGGCAGCCCATGACGAAGGGGAAAACGGATGGGAAACATGACAAAATACATCTTTTCCTTACTTTTTCCTTTTAATTTATTTGTATTTTTCTTTTAAATCTTCTACCTTTGTAGCCGCTAATCAGAACAAAAGATAGAAATGAACGTTACGATGACACTGCTGGCCATTTTGGATATTCGACTGCGTAGGGTAGTGGAAAGTGTGGTCTGTGCGTGATTTGTTGTATAATATAGCTGAAGCCTTTCCCACTTTCCGAGTGCGAAAGGCTTCTTTTTTTAATGGAATCAAAAAGTAGAAAATATGAGCGACAGATTATTTATTTTTGATACGACGTTAAGGGACGGTGAACAGGTTCCCGGATGTCAGTTGAACACAGTGGAGAAAATCCAGGTGGCCCGTCAGCTTGAAGCCTTGGGCGTGGATGTGATAGAGGCTGGATTCCCGATTTCCAGTCCGGGTGACTTCAACTCGGTGATAGAAATATCAAAAGCTGTCACATGGCCTACGATATGCGCTTTGACCCGTGCGGTGGAGAAGGATATAGACGTGGCGGCAGAAGCGTTGCAGGCGGCGAAGCATAAGCGCATCCATACGGGCATCGGGACGTCCGACCCGCATATCAAATACAAGTTCAACTCCACGCGTGAAGAGATTATCGAACGTGCGGTGGCAGCCGTGAAATATGCAAAGAAGTATGTGGAGGACGTGGAGTTTTATGCGGAAGATGCCGGCCGGACAGATAATGAATATCTCGCACGGGTGGTGGAGGCCGTGGTGAAAGCCGGTGCCACGGTGGTCAATATACCCGACACCACGGGGTATTGCCTTCCGCAGGAATTCGGGGAGAAAATCAAATACCTGATGGAGCATGTGGACGGGCTTTCGGCAGGAAAGGCAATCCTTTCCACCCATTGCCACAATGATTTGGGTATGGCTACCGCCAATACCATCGCAGGCGTGATGAACGGGGCCCGCCAGGCAGAGGTGACAATCAATGGCATTGGCGAGAGGGCCGGCAATACCTCCCTGGAAGAAGTGGCCATGATTCTGAAATGCCACAAGACGCTGGGCGTCAATACCAATATCAACACGCAGAAGATTTACTCGACAAGCCGCCTCGTGTCGAGCCTGATGAACATGCCCGTGCAGCCGAATAAAGCGATTGTGGGACGAAATGCTTTCGCGCATTCCAGCGGCATTCACCAGGATGGTGTGCTGAAAAATGTGCAGACCTATGAAATCATGAATCCGAAAGATGTAGGTATCGACGACAATGCTATCGTGCTGACGGCACGCAGCGGCCGTGCCGCATTGAAACACCGCCTGAGCGTGTTGGGCATAGAGATGAGCGGCGAACGCCTGGATGCCACTTACCAGAAATTCCTGAAGCTGGCCGACAAGAAGAAAGAAGTGAACGATGATGATATCCTGATGCTGGCCGGTGCCGACCGTACGGCAGCCCATGCCATCAAACTTGACTATTTGCAAGTGACCACCGGTCTGGGCGTGCGTTCGGTGGCCTGCATAGGTCTGGACATCGCCGGAGAGAAGTTTGAGGCGTCGGCCAGCGGCAATGGCCCGGTGGATGCGGCCATCAAGGCGCTCAAGAACATCATCAAACGGCAGATGGTGTTGAAGGAATTTACCATCCAAGCTATCAGCAAAGGGTCGGACGATGTGGGTAAGGTGCACATGCAAGTGGAATACGATGGACATGTCTATTACGGCTTCGGTGCCAACACGGACATCGTTACGGCATCGGCCGAGGCGTATATCGATTGTATTAACAAGTTTAAGAAGTAACATATTTAAGGAAAAGTAATGGCAAATACTTTGTTTGACAAGATTTGGGACAAACACGTGGTGCAATACGTGGAAGACGGCCCGCAGCAGTTGTATATCGACAGGCTTTACTGTCATGAGGTGACCAGCCCGCAGGCTTTTGCCGACATGCGCCTGCGCGGTTTGAAATGTTTCCGTCCGGATCATATCTATTGCATGCCGGACCACAACACCCCCACCCACGATCAGGATAAACCTATCGAAGACCCTGTGAGCAAGGCGCAGGTGGATGCGTTGGCCAAGAATGCCGCCGACTTCGGACTGGCACACTTCGGGATGATGAACCCCAAGAACGGTATTATCCATGTGGTAGGGCCGGAACGGGGACTGTCGCTTCCGGGCATGACTATTGTCTGTGGCGATTCGCATACTTCTACCCACGGCGCGGTGGGGGCGGTGGCCTTCGGCATCGGGACATCGGAAGTGGAGATGGTGCTGGCATCGCAGTGCATCCTTCAGCAGAAGCCCAAGTCCATGCGTATTAACATCAACGGGGAATTGGGCAAGGGAGTGACGGCCAAGGATGTGGCTTTGTTCTTGATGTCCCGCCTGACAACGTCGGGTGCCACGGGCTATTTTGTGGAATATGCCGGTTCTGTGGTGCGTAACCTTTCTATGGAAGGACGTCTCACTTTGTGCAACCTTTCCATAGAGATGGGTGCCCGTGGCGGCTTTATAGCCCCGGATGAGGTGACCTTTGCCTACCTCAAGGGACGGGAGTATGCCCCCAAGGGAGAGGATTGGGACAAGGCTGTGGCTTACTGGAAGACATTGTACAGCGGACCGGATGCGGTGTTCGACAAGGAACTCACGTTCGATGCAGCCGACATAGAGCCCCGGATCACCTATGGTACAAATCCCGGTATGGGTATTGGTATTACGGAAAACATACCGGTCATAGACACGGTTCCCGAAGCCGGTCGCGCTTCTTATCTGAAATCTTTGGACTATATGGGATTCCGGCCCGGAGAATGCCTGTTGGGAAAGCCTGTGGATTATGTGTTCCTGGGGGCATGCACGAATGGCAGGATCGAGGATTTCCGCGCCTTTGCCTCTATTGTGAAAGGCCGTAAGAAAGCAGACCATATAGTGGCGTGGCTCGTACCCGGCTCATGGATGGTGGCCGAACAGGTCAAGGCCGAAGGGCTGGACAAGGTGCTTGAGGAAGCCGGTTTTACCCTTCGTCAACCGGGTTGCTCTGCGTGCCTGGCCATGAATGACGATAAAATTCCGGCAGGCAAATTGTCGGTTTCCACTTCCAACCGTAATTTTGAAGGCCGTCAGGGGCCTGGGGCACGGACGATCTTGGCCAGCCCCTTGGTGGCTGCCGCTGCCGCTGTGACAGGAGTAATAACCGATCCGCGTACATTAATGTAAATTCCGCCTTATGAAAAAGAAATTTAATATCATTACCAGTACATGCGTTCCCCTTCCTTTGGAGAATGTGGATACCGACCAGATCATCCCCGCCCGCTTCCTGAAAGCAACGACGAGGGAGGAAAGTTTTTTCGGAGAGAACCTGTTCCGCGACTGGCGTTACAATGCCGATGGGACATTGAATAAGGATTTTGTGCTCAACGATCCCACCTACGGGGGAGAAATACTTGTGGCCGGGAAGAACTTCGGCAGCGGTTCCAGCCGCGAACATGCGGCCTGGGCGATAGCAGGCTATGGCTTCCGGGTGGTCATCAGTAGCTTTTTCGCAGACATCCATAAGAACAACGAGTTGAACAACTTCGTGTTGCCCGTGGTGGTCAGTGAGGACTTTCTGGCCGGGCTTTTCGCTTCCATTCGTAAAGATCCGAAGACGCTGGTGGAAGTGGACCTGCCCAACCAGACCGTGACCGACAAGGCCACCGGGCGCAGTGAACGTTTTGAAATTAACGGTTACAAGAAATATTGTCTGATGAATGCCCTTGACGACATTGATTTCTTGCTGGAAAACAAGGAAAAGATTGAGGACTGGGAACGTAAGAATGCCTGTTAAAGCCACGAAGAGATGAACACGAATCCCGTGAATATTGAGATCATGGACACGACGCTGCGCGATGGTGAGCAGACCAGCGGCGTTAGTTTCGTGCCTCATGAGAAACTGATGATAGCCCGTGCGTTGTTGCAGGACCTGAATGTAGATCGCATAGAGGTGGCCTCCGCACGGGTATCCGATGGCGAGAAGGATGCCGTGCGCAACATCTGCCAGTGGGCGCGGCAGACGGGACGGCTTCATCGTGTGGAAGTGTTGGGCTTTGTTGACGGGCACCTGTCGCTCGACTGGATCAACGGCTGTGGTTGCAAGAACATCAATTTGTTATGCAAAGGCTCGGAGAACCATTGCAAGCACCAGCTCAAAAAGACGCTGGAGCAGCATGTGGCCGACATCAGGCAGTCCTTGGCTTACGCCGAAGAGCTGGGCATCGGGGTGAATGTCTATCTGGAGGATTGGAGCAACGGCATGAAGCATTCGCCGGATTATGTGTTTGCCTTGGTGGATGCCTTGAAAGGCGAGCGCATCCGTCGTTTCATGTTGCCCGACACGCTGGGCATCCTGAACCCCTTGGACCTGCTGGGTTATATGCGGAAGATGGTGAAGCGTTACCCAGGCCTGCGCTTCGATTTCCATGCCCATAACGATTACGACCTGGCCATCTCCAACGTGCTGGCCGCTGTGCTGGGAGGATGCCGCGGCATTCACACCTCGGTCAACGGGCTGGGGGAAAGGGCCGGCAACGCCCCGTTGGCCAGTGTGCAGGCTATCCTGAAAGATCAGTTCAATGCCTGCACCAACATAGATGAAAGCCGGTTGAACGAGGTCAGTCGGATGGTGGAGAGCTATTCCGGCATTCCCATTCCTCCCAACCGCCCGATTACGGGCGATAGCGTGTTCACGCAGGTGGCCGGCGTGCATGCCGACGGCGACAACAAGGCCAATCTGTATTGCAACGATTTGCTGCCGGAACGCTTTGGCCGTAAGCGCGAGTATGCTTTGGGGAAAAACAGCGGGAAAGCCAACATCCTGAAAAACTTGGAGGAACTGGGACTGGAACTGTCGCCTGAACAGACCCGTAAGGTGACGAACCGCATCATCGAGCTGGGTGACAAAAAGGAAATCGTGACACAGGAAGACTTGCCCTACATCGTTTCTGACGTGTTGAAGCACGACATGTTGGAGGAGCACGTCAAATTGATCAGTTATGCGGTGACCACGGCTTACGGCCTGAAGCCGATGGCTTCCGTGCGGCTGTCCGTCAACGGGCAGGCGTATGAGGAAAACGCTTCGGGCGACGGACAGTTCGATGCTTTCATGCGCGCGGCCCGTCATATTTATAAATACAAACTTTCGCGCAAGTTCCCTTGGCTGACCAACTATAGCGTCAGCATCCCGCCGGGCGGCCGCACGGACGCATTGGTGCAGACGGTCATCACCTGGAACTGGAACGACAAGGTTTACCGTACGCGGGGACTGGATGCTGACCAGACGGAAGCCGCCATCAAGGCAACGGTGAAAATGCTGAACCTCATAGAGGAGGATTACGCGAAAACGGAGAGTAAAGGACAAGAGTACAAACAAACGACAAACGAATAACAGTATGGATTTGAAAATTGCCGTATTGCCGGGTGACGGCATCGGCCCGGAGATTTCAGAACAAGGTGTGGCTGTGTTGAACGCAGTGTGCGGGAAGTTCGGCCACAAAGTAACTTACAGCTATGGCCTTTGCGGGGCGGAAGCCATTGACAAGGTGGGCGACCCGTTCCCCGAAGAGACCTTCAACGTGTGCATGGAAGCCGATGCCGTGCTCTTCTCTGCCGTGGGCGACCCGCGCTTCGACAACGACCCTACGGCCAAGGTGCGGCCCGAACAGGGCCTGCTGGCCATGCGCAAGAAGCTCGGACTGTTTGCCAACATCCGTCCTGTGGAGACTTTCGATTGCCTGATCCACAAGTCTCCTTTGAAGGACGAACTGGTGCGCGGGGCAGACTTCATTTGCATCCGCGAGCTGACGGGCGGCATGTATTTCGGCGAGAAGTACCAGGACAACGACCGGGCTTATGACACCAATGCCTACACCCGTCCCGAAATTGAACGCATCCTGAAGGTGGCTTTCGAATACGCCATGCGCCGCCGCAAGCACCTCACCGTGGTGGACAAGGCGAATGTGCTGGCATCGAGCCGCCTGTGGCGCCAGGTGGCCAAGGAGATGGCTCCCCGCTATCCGGAGGTGGAGACGGACTACATGTTCGTGGACAATGCCGCCATGCGCATGATCCAGGATCCGCGTTTCTTCGATGTGATGGTGACGGAAAACACGTTTGGCGACATCCTGACCGATGAAGGCTCCTGCATCACGGGTTCCATGGGCTTGTTGCCCTCGGCTTCCACGGGTGAGCATACGCCGGTGTTTGAGCCTATTCACGGTTCATGGCCGCAGGCCAAGGGGTTGAACATAGCCAACCCGTTGGCACAGATACTTTCCGTGGCCATGCTCCTGGAGCATTTCGACTTGAAAGAGGAGGGAAGCCTCGTCCGCAAGGCTGTCAATGCTTCGCTGGATGCCCATGTACGCACGCCGGAAATCCAGGTGGAGGGCGGTGCGCATTACGGCACTACGCAGGTGGGCAGCTGGATTGTAGATTACATCCAGAAGGCCTGACCCTTCGGTTTTTCAGAAGACGGCCGGGGCATGGCCCCGGCCGGTGGAAAGGGAAATCCCATGGAGGCATTCCGGCTTGCCGGAGCTATCCATGGGATTTCTGTTACAAGTGGGTTGCGCGGCGGCGGTTCATTCCGACGCCTCCAGTGCCTGACGGATGTCCTCGATGATGTCTTCCGCATCCTCTATGCCCACCGACAGGCGGATCAGGTCGGGCGCCACGCCGGCTTCGCGCAACTGCTCGTCCGACAGTTGGCGGTGGGTATGGCTGGCCGGGTGCAGCACGCAGGTGCGTGCATCGGCCACGTGGGTCACGATGCAAATCATCTTCAGGCTGTCCATGAACCGTATGGCATCTTCTTTCGTGCCTTTCAGCCCGAAAGCTATCACGCCGCACGCCCCGTCCGGCAGGTACTTCTGCCCCAGTTCATAGTATGGGTTGCTTTTCAGCCCGCAGTAGTTCACCCAGGCCACCCGTTCGTTGCCTTCCAGGTATTCGGCCACGGCCTGCGCGTTCCGGCAGTGCTGCTTCATGCGCAGGTGCAGCGTTTCCAGCCCCAGGTTGAGCAGGAATGCGTTGAACGGGCTGGGGATGGAGCCCAAATCGCGCATCAGCTGCGCCGTGGCCTTGGTGATGTAGGCCGTTTTGCCGAAGGCCTTGGTGTAGGTCAGCCCGTGGTAGCTCTCGTCCGGGCTGCACAGCCCCGGAAACTTGTCCTTTTGGGCGTCCCAGTCGAAGTTGCCGCTGTCCACGATGGCACCTCCCACCGAGATGGCGTGGCCGTCCATGTATTTGCTGGTGGAGTGGGTCACGATGTCGGCCCC
Organism: uncultured Paraprevotella sp.; assembly: GCA_964528135.1. GTDB lineage: Bacteria > Bacteroidota > Bacteroidia > Bacteroidales > Bacteroidaceae > Paraprevotella. Next base: position 80,292 of record CAZGSE010000002.1, read on the forward strand.
CCATTCAAAGGGGCGGCAGTTGATGGGCGTGGCGAACGTGTTGTCCATGATCAGGGGCACGCCGTGGCGGTGCGCCATGGCGGCGAAGCGTTCGATGTCGAACACGTGCCCGCCGGGGTTGGAGATGGTTTCCCCGAAAAAGCACTTCGTGTTGGGGCGGAAAGTCGCCTCGATGCGTGCATCGTCCCATTCGGGGTCGATGAAGGTGCATTCTATGCCCAGTTTTTTCATCGTCACGCCGAACAGGTTATACGTGCCGCCGTAGATGGTGCTTGAACTGATGAAGTGGTCGCCGGCCTCGCAGATGTTGAACACGGCGTAGAAGTTGGCCGCCTGCCCCGATGAGGTCAGCATGGCCGCCACGCCGCCCTCTAGCGTCGCTATTTTTGCGGCCACGGCATCGTTCGTGGGGTTTTGCAGCCGGGTGTAGAAGTAGCCCGACTCCTCCAGGTCGAACAGGCGTGCCATCTGCTCGCTGTTGTCGTATTTGAATGTCGTACTCTGGTAGATGGGCAGCACGCGCGGCTCCCCTTTCTTGGGTGTCCATCCGGCCTGCACGCAGGCCGTCTCCCTTTTCATTTTCTTTTCCATTTGTTTGTGTTTACGTCTTTGCTTTGGTTTTATTTCCTTTTTTGGGTTTCATGCCGTTTCACCGCAGTGGGTTCCGGCCGCTTGTCTTTCAGCGAGTCCGGTTGCCATGCGGGGGTGGGGTAGAGCACGATGTCCTGGTATTCCAGGTGCAGCCCCGGAATCTTATTCTCCCCCTCTTCCGCCCGGAAGGGGATGCGGTGGGTATATAGCGGTGTGATTTCCACCGTGCAGACCCCCTTCCGCAGGAAGTCCAGCTCGCGCGCCGCTGCCTTCGACAGGTCGATGATGCGGCGTTTGGAGAAAGGCCCGCGGTCGGTCACTCTCACCTCCACTTCCTTGCCGTTGGCGGGGTTCTTCACCCTCAGTATCGTGCCGAACGGGTATGTCAAGTGGGCGCAGGTCATGCTGTCGCGGTGGTAAAGTTCCCCGTTGCTCATTTTCCTTCCGTGCAGTTTGTCCGAATAATAGCTCGCTTTGCCGGTGGTCTGTTTTTGGGCGGGCAGCAGGCCTGTGCCTATGGCCAGGCAGACGCAGCAGCCGATGATTCGTGTCGATACCATGGTTATGCCTGTTGGGCCGCCGTGTGCCTTTGTCAGCGCACGGCGGGCGGAATATCCCGCAAAATAGGTATTTTTCTTTCAAACTGCCAAGAAAATCGGCTTTTTTTATTTCTCCTCCGGCTTTTTGCATGCTCTCGCGGGGTGGTTTGCCGGGTTGCCGGTGCTGCCGGCTTTCGGGGGTGTCAACCGGTTTTTGGGTTAAATAATGTTATCAAACCCGAAAAAACAGGCTTCTTCCGTGGGAATTTCGCGGGCTGGTTCGTAATCCCTTTAGGCGAAAGCCAGAGAGATTAAAAACAAAAGTAACGTATTAATTTCAAACAAAAGTGAGGAATAAAATGAGAACAAAACTACTGTTTGCTGCGGCTTTGATGGCTGCAACTGCGGGCGGGACGCAGACCGTCCGGGCGGGTTCCGGCGAAAACCTGCTTCTGGAGTTGCTCGAAGACAACGTTTGGCAGGTGGCGGTGCCCCTTGCCGAGAGTAACGACAAGGAACGTCCGACGGAAGATAACACCGATGTGACAGAGTGGATAGTCAACCCTTCGTTTGACAACAACACCTCCGAAGGCTGGACCTGCAATGCGACAATTGGCTTTTCTGGAAGCACAGGCGTGTATTGCGGTACCGCGGAAGTTTATGATGCCGCTTTTGATGCCTATCAGGACATTACGGGCCTGCCGAACGGGAAATATGAAGTGTCCGTGCAGACCGTTTGTAACCGCCAAGATCGCGGCTATTTTTATCGCAACACTTATTTGGGTTATCTCAGTACTGTTGTTGCCGACGGGCTCCAAAACGGTTATTCGCTGCAAAGCATTTCTGCGGCATTTGAAGAAGATCCGATGCTCAACAAACATATATTGTCCGACATTATCGTGGTGGACGGGAACCTGCGTATCGGAGTCGGTTGGAATGGTTATGTTGCCACAAGCTGGATGGTGTTCGACAACTTCACACTGACGTATGTGGACAACGGCTATGACGAAATCAAGGCACTCTACGACGGCAAGAAAACAGAGGTGCTGGCGCTGACAGACGATTCGCGTGTCCAACCCTTGCTGGCGCGGCTGCAGAACCTGGCCGCCGAAACGGTGGACGACAATTCTGATGCGCTGGGCGCGGCATACGTGGGCATGAACGACCTGCAAACGTTGTACCAGTCTGACGAAACGTCCGACCTGAGGGACCGCATCAACAGTTATGCCGCCATGGCGGGTTACGCATCCGATGACGTGGCCGAGGCCGTTAATTCTGCCATCGATGTGGCTGTGGCTTCCTTGGATACGGTGACGACAACGTCCGGCATGCAGCAGATTTCCAATGCACTGCATGAAGCCTGCAGTGCTGCCCTTGCCGAAGCCGACGACATCGTGATTGTGGAAACGGATTTCAATGACGGCACAGCCGAGGGCTGGAACAATCCGGGTTCTTTCAACTATGGCGTGATGGAGTATTTCGGACTGAGTTTCGATTTCTACCGTGAATTCTCCGGCCTGCCCGAAGGCTGGTACCAAGTGACGCTGAACGGCTTCTATCGCAACGGGGAAGCAGACAAGGGAGAGTCTTACTTGGCCAATACTTACATCAACTACTGGCGGGTGTATGCCAACGATTATGCCCTCCCGTTGATGTGCCTGTATGAAGAAACGGGGACGACCCCTTGGGAAGGCGAAGCTGGCGGTGCGGACGGCGACTATCCGGGAGGTATGCTCTCCGCAAACACCAACTTTGAAGCCGGGCTTTACCTCAACACGCTGAACGTTTGGGTGTCCGGCGACGGGGCTTTGCGCGTTGGGGTCAGCGGTGGCGGCTCGGAAGTCAGACGTTGGGTTTGCCTGGACAATGTGAAAGTGGTTTATAAAGGCATGGACCTGCAGGGCATCTGCGAAGCCATGGCGGAGCAGGCCGGGACCAATGCAGCCAAGGTTAACACCGCTTACCAGACGAAGATAGAAACACTGGCCGGAAACCTGTTGCACGACAACGAGGAGGATTATGCGGTGGCAGATGTGCTGGCGCTGGATTCGATATTGCAGGATTACGTGGCATTGAAGAACGCCATCGCGCAGTTCAACATAGACGATGTCATCAACAGTTATAGCAAGGAAATGACGGAGCTGCTGGCCATCTCCGAAAGTTCCGACGACGTGAAGGCGGCTTATGAAAGCTCCATCACGGCGGCAGAAGAAGCCATGGCCGTCGTTGCGGGGCTGGATGAAGTGGAGGCCGTCCGCACGGACCTGGAGAACGCGCGGGTGGACTACTTGTTCACCGCCACCCCGACAGAGGGCAATTCTTTCGACTTTACGTTCCTGCTGACGAACCCGGACGTTTTTGGATGGGCTCGCTATTCCACTCCCACAGGATGGTCGTGCGACATCAGCCGTGATATTTTCCAGGTGCAGAATAATTCTGCGCAAGCCGGGGAGACCGTTGGGGTCAGGGAATGCTGGGAGTTCGTGGAAATCTGGAGTAGCGGCAATTTGCTCCCGAATGAGGACGGCAACGGATGGGGCCTCTACCAGTCCGTGGCATTGCCCGTGGGGGCCTACCAGCTGACTGCCTATACGTTTGGTGATGACCCGTTCAACAATGACGCTACACTGAGTGACATACCGTCGGCCCACCTGAGCGCAGGCTACGGCACTACCACGCTGGCACAGGGCGACTCCATCGCATACGGTGCGATGAAGCTGACGAGCCTGTCCTTCTATTTGGACGAGGCCTCCACGGCCGATAACCCGACCAAGCTGGGCATCTATATCCACAGCGACAACGAGTGCTCGTGGTTCGGCATCAACGACATGAAGCTCTACAAGGTGGCACCCGTTGCCGAAGAGCTGTCGCTGAGCGAGAATGATGAGGCTTACGCCGTCACCTCCGACACCTATGCCAACGTGAAGCTGGCCCGCAAGATGGAGGCAAAGGCCTCCGACGGGAGAACGGACAAGTGGCACACGTTCTGCGTGCCGTTCAACATGACGGCGGAGGATCTGGAGGCCAACGGCATCAGTGAGGTGCGCAGCTTCACGGGGGCAACCGTGCAGGGCGAGGCTGTCACACTGGTTTCCACGGTGGTGGATAATGTGGAAGCCGGCATGCCCTATATCATAAAGGTAAGCCGGGATGTTGACACCATCACCGTGACAGGCGTGAGCGTGAAGGCCGCCGCTCCCCAACCGCAGCGCATCGCCTATGCCGGCGTGGGCTACGTGGAGATGACGGGCAACTACTCGCTCGGCACCGTTCCGACGGGGGCTTACTTCATCAACGACAACATGTTCTACCTGGCCGACGAGACGGCCGAAGTGACGTTGAAAGGCTTCCGCGCCTATGTGACGATAGTGGACGATGAGGAAGAAACCGTGGCGTCCGGCGTGAACCGCCTGTACATCGAAGGTATCGGCGGCGTGACGAGTGGCCTGGAAGGCATCCGGGCCGAGGGCACGGCCGATGCCGGCAAAACGGTGGATGTTTACACCCTGGGCGGCGTGAAGGTGAAAGGCGGCGTGAAGAAAGCCGAAGCCTTGGACGGCCTGCAGCGCGGCATCTACATCGTGGACGGACAGAAAGTAGTGAAATAAGGACAATAAACCAATCATGCAACAATAAAAAACAGAAAGAATCATGAAAAAGAAAGTTTATGCAACGCCCCGTGTGGAGGAAATGGAATTGCAGGGGGAAATGATGATGGCCCTGAGTAGCGATATGGGCATCCGTAGCGGCGGCAATGCGTCGGACAATGACATCTATGAGGCCGACGTGAACCGCAACAACGGCTGGAACTTGTGGTAAGGCATTGACCGTGCCGGTTCCCGCAAGGGGCGTGGGGAGTGCGTGTGCCCGCCGAAGGGAGGCACGCACTCCTTTGCGTCTCTTTATGCTTTTTTAAGGAAAAAAGCGCCCCACTTTTAGGGGAATCTTCCGTCCTCGTTCGTAATCTACATAAAGGGACAAGGAAAAGGTCCAACATCATTAAACCATATTAATCAATACCATTATCATGAAGAGAAAGTTACTATCTTGTGTGTTTGGCGCCGCTCTGGCCGCAGGCACGGCTTTCGGGCAGGGCACGTTCCGCCATCCGGGGCTGCTCCATTCCGAAGCGGACTTTGAATCCATCCGCGAGCGCGTGGCCGCGGGCGATGCCGACATGACGGCGGCCCTGGAGGGGCTGCGCAACTCCCGCGGCATCACGAACCCCGGCAACACGGCGGTGAACGAGACCATCATCCGCGGCATCACTGGGGAGAACTACATGAACGCCTACCGCAACGCCGCGCTGGCCTACCAGTGCGCGTTGATGTGGAAAATCACGGGCGAGACGTCGTATGCCGACCGCGCGGTGGACGTGCTGAACGCCTACCGCCTCTACAACAAGGCACTGGGCGGCAACACGAACATCTCGCTCATTTCGGGCTTCAACGGCTACCAGTTTGCCAACGCCGCCGAGCTGATGCGCGACTACCGCAGCGATGCGTGGGGCGAAGAGGAGTTCGAGCTGTTCAAGCAATACCTGATTGACGTGTGGTTCACGGTGGCGCAGGACTTCCTGGAGCGCCGCCACGACACGGTGACGAACGAAGGCAACTGGTACCACTACCACAGCAACTGGGGGCTGGGCAACGCCCTGTTCTGCGTGTCGCTGGGCATCCTGTGCGACCTGCCGGACATCTACAACTATGGCATGTACTGGATCAAGGAAGGCCCCGGCAACGAGTCGCTCTGCGTGACGATGAACCACCCGGACACCTACACCACGGAAGTCTGCGGCTTCGGCTGGGGACTGATACCGTGGTTCCATGCTGACGAGCGCGGCCCGCTGGGCTACCTGAACCAGATGCAGGAGAGCGGGCGCGACCAGGGCCACTCGATGGCCGCGCTGGGGCTGCTGTCGTATGCCCTCCAGTCGGCCTACAACCAGGGCGACAACGCCTTCTGCAACCTGAACAACATGCTGGTGACGGGCAAGGCCGGCTCGGCGATGGTGGCGGGTGCCGCGGAGTATGTGGCGGCCTACAACACCGGGTACGACGACCTCCCGTTCAAGACGAACTGGTGGATGACGGGGCTGAACGCGACGGGGCGCGGCCAGTTCCGCCCCATCTGGCAGCTTTTCATCAACCATTATGAAAACCGCATGGGCATCCCGATGCAGTTCTGCCATGAGATGGAAGACGCCATCGGGCTGGAGCTGGGCGGCGGTTCTTACGGCAGCACGAGCGGCGGTTATGACCACCTGGGCTTCGGCGACCTGATGCACACCGATGCCCACAGCGTGTCGGCGGACGAGGTGCCCACCATCCTGTTCCCTCAGATAACGAGCACCACGGAGACGCGCAACTATGCCGAAATCAGCAGCGTGGAGCCGGGTTCGGTGCTGATGCTCTCGGTGTCGCTCCCGGATGGCGAGACAGACACGGGGCAGTGGACTTGGGAAGACGGCGCGACCGGTTCGCAACGCCAGGTGACGGCAGACCGGTCGGGGCTGTGGCGCGTGGTTTATACGAACGCCAACGGCGTGGAGAGCACGCAGCTCTTCTCCATCGCCGTGCGCGGCGATGGCATACGCGCCACGCTGACCGCCACGGCCGTATATAACGGCCAGACCATAGCCTGCGCCGACACCACGGACCTGCTGGTGGGCGTGGGGCGTCCGGTGGTGTTGAGCACGGCCTACACCAACTGGAACTACATCGAGAGCGAGATGTGGTATGACGAGGACGGCACGCAGATAGGCACGGGCGGCACCTACACTTACACCCTGACGGACAACGAGACCCACCGGCTGGAGTTCCAACTGGTGAACCAGTCGGGGGTGGTGCTCACCAAGGTGTTCAACATCATCCCCAACGAGAACGACCTGACCAGCCTGCTGCCCGACCCGGACTGCGAGAATCCGGACCTGTGGACCGCCGACGTGGAGGGCTTCCAGCGTCAGACCACGACCGTGGAGGGCTTCAGCCAGCCGTTCATCGAGCGTGTGCGCGATGCCTCGGCCGACGGCATGGACTGCTGGGGGCAGGAGCGTTTCAACATCTCGCAGCAGCTGACGGGGCTTCAGGCCGGCAAGTATGAACTGTGTGCGTCCGTGGTGGCCACGCAGCAGACGTTCACGGACGAGACGGCCAAAAGCTATGTGAAGGACGTTTACCTCTATGCCGGCGGCGTGCATACGGCGGTGTCCACCTTGGACGGCGTTTCCGAGCGTTTCACGGTGACGTTCTATGTGGGCGAGGACGGCGCGTTTACGTTCGGCGTGGAGAACCTGACGGACCAGGACCGCGGCTATTCGCCCAACGGCATGAACTGGTTCGCCATGGACAATTTCAGCCTGGAATACCTGGGGACGGACGACCTGGATGCCGACCTGGAGGCCCTGCGCGCTGAGGCTGCCGCGGTGTCGGCGGACAGTGTGCCCGCCGCCCTTTACGAGCGGTTGGCCGCCCTGGTTTCCGCGTCCGACGGCGTGGAGACGGCCGTGGCGTTGCTGTGCGCCCTGGACGAGGTGAAGCTCATCGGCGCACACTATGACGAATATCAGGCCGCAGCCGCTTACTACGAGGAATTCCTTGCCGGGTCCGCGGTGAAAGACGAGACGCTGGCTGCCGCCTTGGCGGATTTCGGCGAAGCCGGCACGGCCGAAGAATATTATGAGGCCTACGAGGCGTTGGACGCAGCCTGGAACGCTTTCCTGCCCAATGCGGGGCAGGCGGCCGACGTGACCCGCGTGTTGCAGAATGCCGCCCTGTCCGCCACGTCCGGTGATTCGATGTACGACACGGACAGCCGCTGGCGCACGGAAGCCGATGGCGGCAACTTCCGCGTGTTCGCCATCGACGGGTCGGATGCCGACCGCGGCGAGGCGCAGGGCGTGAATATGATAGAACGCTGGTGCACGGCCAATTTCACCGTCGGCGAGCGGCTGATCTACCAGTCTGTGTCCGAACTCCCCGCGGGTCGCTACGTGTTCCGCGCGGCGGCACAGAAAGCGGTCGAGGGCGGTGCCATCGAACTGTTTTCCAACGATGCTGCCGTGCCTGTGATGGGCGTGGCCCGGCTCGTGTCCTGCGAGGCCGTGGGCGAAGTTACCGACGGGGTGCTCTCCGTGGGGCTGCGCTCGGCCGATGGCAATGCCTGCCAGTGGACGTCGCTGGCCGACCCCTCGCTGACGTATTACAGTCCGGTGATGCTGCTGGAGGAGGCCTTGGCGGCGGCCGACACCCTGGACTACGGGACCGACAACGGCAATGCCCTCCAGGCGGCTGTTTCCGCCGCCACGGGGCTGCTCGCTTCGGGCACGGCGGCAGGGCGCATGCAGGCCTGGCAGGAGCTTTGTGCGGCCATGGAGCAATACCGTCTGGACAACGCTTCGGCCGCCCATCCGGTGGACATGACCGCGCAGGTGGCCAACGCGGGCTTTGACCATGGCAACACTTCGGGGTGGACGCTCACCAGCGCGGACCAGAACTATCCGCAGTTCAGCCAGGGCGTCATGGAGTTCTGGCACACCTCGTTCGACATTAGCCAGACCGTTACGGGACTTCCCACGGGCAACTACCGCGTGTCGCTCCAGGCACGCAGCGACCTGGGGACATCGAACAACAGTTTCCGGCTTTATGCCACGCCTACGGGCGGCACACCGGTATTGGTCTATACCACCCACCAGACGCGCGCCGACGGCACGGACACTTCGCTCCATCTGGGGCAGAACGCCGAGGAGCTGAACGCCGACCCTGGCCTATCGCGCGTGCAGACCTCCAACATCTTCGTGGCCGACGGGCGGCTGACGCTGGGGGCGGCCTGCACCCGCACGGACATGTGGTGCCTGATGAACGACTTCGTCCTGACCTACCTGGGCATGGACGACGACGACTTGCTGGCGAACTGGGAGGCCCAGGTGGCCGTTGCCAAGGCCATCAGCCGCGATTCCATCCCTGAGGCCGTGGCCGCCCTGCTGGACACTGCCGTGGACGTGGATGCCACTGCCGTCAGCTCCGATTCGCTCTCGCAGGCACTGGCCCTCCTGATGGCCGAAATAGAAAATGCGCGGAGCGTGATGGTGGAATACCGGAGCTATGTGGCCCTGCGTGAAATCGTGGGCGAAATCATGGAAAATTCCGAACCGACCCTGGCCTCTTCGCTGACCCTGCTGCAGAGCAACGTGGCCACGGCCGACCGGAGCGTGGAGGCGGCCACGACCACTACGGCCGTGCGTTCGGCCTACAACACGCTGGAGTCGGCACGCCAGACGTATGTGGTGAATGCCACGCCGCTCAACGGCATCAGCTTCGACATGACGTTCAAGGTGGCCAATGCGGAATGCACCACGGACGGCAGCTGGCTGAACGACGGCACGGTGAACTTCCGCACGCTGGTGAACACGGCGCAGAACGGCGAATATACCGGCGGGGTGTTCTATGAAAACTGGATTAGTCCGGGCAGCGAGTGGACGGACGGCGCGCGCCCCTTCTACCAGGAAGTCACGGGGTTGCCCAACGGCAACTACCGTCTCACGGCGGCGGCCTTCCGCAAGGTGGAGCTGAGCGATGCCGATGCCGGGGCTACCGACATCAGCCTCTACCTGAATGCCGGGCGGACGGAAGTGACCTCTACGGTGCTGGACTATTTCACGGTGGACGGGGCGGTGACTTCGCGCACGGCGGAAATCGGGCTGATAAGCGGTGCCGGCAATACGGCCAACTGGGTGGGGCTGGTTGATGTGCAGCTGCTGTATTTCGGTTCGGAGGACATGGTGCTGGACGAAACCGACCGCAGTGTCCCCGACGTGCAGGACGGCACGTATGGCAACGTCACGGTGCGGCAGTCGCTTTCCGGCGGCGTGTGGAATATGGTCTGCCTGCCCTTCGACCTGTCGCTGACGCAGGTGCGCAACCGTTTTGACGATGTGAAGGAGCTGACCGGCCTGTCGGTGGATGGCGATGAGTGCGACCTGCAGTTCACCGACGTGCGCACCATGTCGGCGGGCGTGCCCTATCTGGTGCAGGTCAGCCAGTCGTTGACCGAGCAGACGTATGAGAATGTGACGCTGGATGTCGGGGCGATAGCCGGCGGTGCGACGGAGGTGTCCGACGGCACCGTGACGGCACGCCTGGCGGGCACGTCTTGCGTGACGGCCTTGGGCGATGGTAATTTCTATACTTACTCGTCGAATGAGTTCACGGAGGCCGCATACGGCCAGGAAGTGAACGGTTTCCGCGCCTTCCTGGAGATAGAGGGGGCTTCTCCCTCGCGCCTGAACCTTTATGTGGACGGCGTGCTGACAGCGGTCCGCGAGGTCAAGGCGAAAAGCGCGGATGCCGAGGTGGATGTCTATACGACCGACGGCAAACGGCTCCGTAGCGGGGTGAAGCGTTCTGAAGCGCTCCGCGGGCTTCCCTCCGGCATCTATGTCATAGATGGCCGGAAGGTGCTGAAATGATGTTCGTGGTACACCTTAATTAATATAGGTCTGTTTGTTTAGGGTGTGTTTCTCCGGCTCTCGGAATCTTGTGTTCCGGGAGCTTTTTTTGGCTTCCTTTGCCGTTCCTTATTTTTGGGGATGCATGCGTTTTTTTGTGCGCAAGGCTGCCTTTGTTTTTGCGCAAGGTCGATTGCGTTTTTGCGCAAAGTGCCGTCCGGTTTTCTTCATGCCCGTTTTTTTTGATGATTTTTTTCTTCCCGTTTTCCTGCTGTCAAAAACATGTTTTTCAACACATTGCTTGTTTTTGTGCCCTTTTTTGCGTATCTTTGTGATGCTTTTCCGCGAAAAAAAGTGCCCGCGGATTTGGTGGGAATGGAGGAAAGTATTACCTTTGCACTCGCTTTCGGAAAGCACGGCCCTGCGGGGCGGGGTGCTGGGGGAAGCGGAGAAGGAGTTCATTGAAAGGTTTACATAGACAACAAGAAG
>CAZGSE010000003.1:0-85293 GCA_964528135.1 uncultured Paraprevotella sp.
AGAACAGCCCTATAGCATATGCAATCAAGACCGCCTTCTTACGGCTGGGGTATTTGGCTGCCCCCTTTGTTGCGTTGGCATCACTACTTTGCGTGCTCGCGCTGTGGATTTTGATCGTTTTCATATCAGCTATTTTTAGATTAATAATAAGTTATAATAATAAAGGCTGGCCGCTTCGAATAAGCAGGCAGCAATTTTTCCTTTTCAGTATTACGTGGAGGCGTGCTGTCATGTAGGGTTCTATGGTGAAGCCTTCATTTGCGAAAGTAGCCAAAAGAGTATCCTCATCAATATCCCTACTGGCAGGGACAGAAAGTGTGGTGGACCAACTTAACAGGATGAACCGCGAGGAGAGCCGGGCAAGATTTCGAATTGCAAATGCCTCCCATTTGCTTGGAATGTAAGGAAGAACATCTTTGCACACCACCAGGTCGAAAGGAACGGGCACAGAGAGTTCCTCGGTCAGATCGGCTACTCCACAGGTTTCATCCCCCTCCGGCAAAAGCATATACGAAAGAGAAGAAGTATGGGGATTGGCATCATATCCGGCAAATGATAACCCTCGCACCCTCCATTGAGCCACGTAATAGCTCGCGCCACATCCCATGTCGACAGCGGTCTTTATTCCTGTATCCCACCACAATTGTGTGACGAAATCGCAAAAGGCCTTTTCATACTCATAGCGTTGCACACCGTCATATACCCAACCGCCAGTCTCGGTCAAACAGACCTCTTCGTCATGAAGCAGGTATTTGTCTATCCGATGCAAAAGTTCCGCACTACATGGCCATTCCATCTTTTGGTCGATATGTAAGAACACATCGCAATCTTGCTCGAAATATTTTACGAGATGACATAATTGCCCGATATTCTTATGGGCCATGATAAGGATGGCATGTTTCATGTTCTTTCAGGTTTGCTGGATGCAATAGGTATTCATTTCACACACACACAAGAAAATAGCTTATCAGTCGTTCTGCCAAGAATGAGACAGCCCTTCGCCGATACATTACATTGTCATAGCAGAAGTCTCTCACAGCCTTTGCCATGTAACGTTCTGGGTCAGATAAGGCCTTTCATTATTGTCCTATTTTGTAATACAAATATATGAATAATTGTGCAGATTCAAGGCTGTGCCTCTGTTAAAAAAGTATTAATGAATTGTTGCCCTCTTCTGGCTGTGTGAATGGGTTGGTGAATCCATGCTTACAGGCCGGGGGAGGCGAGGGGGGCGGTCAGTCCCAGCCTCCCCCCAGTGCCTTGTAGAGCTGGATGAGCGTCACCTGCTTGTCGCATACGGCATTGCTCAGCGACACCTGGGCATCGAAATAGCTCCGCTGGGCATCCAGCAGGTCCAGGTAGCCAATCACCCCGTTGATGTATTGCAGCTGTGCCAGTTGTACGGCCGTGTGTGCGGCTTCGGCCAATTGGCGGCGCGACTCGTAGATGTCTTTTATCTTGTTGAAGTTGATGATGGCGTCGTGCACTTCCCTGAACGCCTGCAGGACCACCTTTTCATACTTGGCCACGGCACCTTCGTAGGCTGCCTTGCGCGCTTTCAGCCGCGCCCGGTGTTTCCCTACGGAAAACAGGGGGCTGAGCAGTCCGCCCGACACGTAGGTGTAAGGCGATTTCAGCAGGTCTTTCAGTGCCTCGCTTTCTGTTCCCAGAGTGGCGGTGAGCGACAGCCGCGGGAACATGTCAGTGTAGGCCTGCCCCACGGCGGCGTTGGCGGCGATCAGCTCCTGTTCGGCCTGCCGGATGTCGGGGCGGCGTTCCAGCAACGATGAGGGGATGCCCACGGGCAGGGAGTCGGGCAGCAGGATTTCCGCGGGCAAGGTGCCCCGCCTGATTTTATGGGGATAGTCGCCGGCCAGCAATGAGATTTCGCTTTCTTTCAGCGCAATCCGCTGTTCCAGGTCGGGCACCATCGTGGCCGTCCTGGCCAGTTCCACCTGTGCCTGCTGGAATACGATTTCGGACGTGAGCCCGCCTTTGAACCGGATTTCGGCCAGCCGGACGCTTTCGCGCCGTGCGTCGAGCGTGTGGCGGACGATGGACAGTTCGTTGTCCAAGGCCATCAGTTCAAAATAGGCCTGTGCCACCTGTGCCACGATGGCCATGCGTATGGCGCGGCAGTTCTCCACCGAAGCCAGGAATTCGGCCATGCTGCGGTCGCGTGCCCAGCGCAGGTTGCCCCACAGGTCGATTTCCCACGCAAAGTTGGCTTTCAGCCCCATCTCAGGGTCAATGTCCAGGTTGTGGCCGCCGTAGTTGGTGGCCTCGCGGTTGCCGTTGATTGTCGCCGTGGCCGACGGGAACAGGTTGGCCGCATCGATACGTTTCAGGGCGGCCAGTTCGCCCATGCGCGAGGCGGCCTGCTTCAGGTCTTTGTTGTAGGTGAGCGACCGTGTGAGCAGTTGTTGCAGTGTCGTGTCGTTGTACAGTTCCCACCACGACAGGTCGGCGATAGAGGCCGAGTCGGCCGCCGGCATGTCCGACTGTTGCGGCAGGTGGAGGTCCGGCCGGGTGTAGTGCCGTCCCACCTGGCAGGACGAAAGTCCCATGCCGGCTGCGAGCAGCACGATGCCGGCATGCAGGTGACGCCCGTGCAGTTTCCTGCGGGCTTTGTAAATCATGACGAAGAAGAACGGCACCAGCAATATGCCTACGGCAACCGCCGTTATCATGCCGAAAAACACGCCCGTGCCGATGGCGCGGCGGCTGGCGGAGCCGGGTCCTTCGGCAATGACCATGGGGAGCATGCCCAGGATGAAGGCCAGCGAGGTCATCAGGATGGGACGGAAGCGGAGCCGTGCCGCATGGAGCGTGGAAGCCATCAGTTCGCCGCCGCGGTCCACTTCGTTTTTGGCAAATTCCACAATCAGGATGGCGTTCTTGGCGGCCAGCCCGACGAGCATCACCAGCCCGATTTGGAAATAAATGTCGTTTTCAAGCCCGCACACCGCCACGCCGATATAAGCGCCGAGGGCGGCCACGGGGAGCGACAGCAGTACGGCGACGGGCAGGGTCCAGCTCTCGTAGAGGGCCGACAGGAACAGGAATACGAACAGGAACACCAAGGCCAGTACCATTCCCGTCTGTCCGCCCGCTTGCTTCTCCTGGTAGGACAGCCCGCTCCATTCCACGCCGATGTTGTCCGGCAGATGCTCGCGGGCAATCTGTTCAATGATGTCCATGGCCTGCCCGGAGCTGTAGCCTTCGGCCGCGTTGCCGCGGATGACGGCACTGTTGAACATGTTGAAGCGTTTGATGCTGCCCGGCCCCGTGGTGTAGGAGGTCGTCCCCAGCGATGTGAGCGGTATCATGGAGCCGTCCTCGCCGCGGACAAAGAAGAGGTTGATGTTCTCCGGGTGGGCGCGATAAGGCGCCTCGGCCTGGATATACACGCGGTAGATGCGGTTGAACATGTTGAAGTCGTTCACATAGACCGAACCAGTGTAGGCCTTCATGGTGGAGAACACGTCCGACATCGGCACGCCGGAAAGGCGCACCTTGTCGCGGTCCACGTCGAAATAGAGTTGCGGGATTCCGGCTTGCAGCGAAGACGACAGTCCGGACAGTTCCTTGCGCCGCGAGGCATACTGCAGCAGGGTGTCAGCGGCCTGCACCAGGTTGTCGAACGTGGCGTCGCCGCGGGCTTCCAACTGCATCTCGAAACCTCCGGATGCACCCAGGCCGGGGATGACCGGCGGGGTGGACAGGTAAACCTTGCATTCGGGATATTCCGTGAAGTGCGCCTTCACTTCCTCCATGATGTCGTCTATTGTCGTGTAGTCGCGTTCCTGGTAAGGCTTCAGGATGACGGTCAGTTCGCTGCGCGACTGGCTGGTGCCTACCCGCGGGCTGGTGCCGGTGACGTTCTGCACATACGCTATGGCTGGATGCCCCATCAGGTAGCGGACGGCCCTGTCGGTGACTTTGCGGGTGCGTTCCAGCGTGGCCCCTTCGGGCAGTTCCAGTTCCACCTTGAAATACCCCTGGTCTTCCACGGGCAAGAAACTGGACGGCACGATGCGGTGCAGGATGAAAATCAGGCCGATGACCAGGCAGAATTGCAGGATGATTCTCTTGGGGTGCGCCAGCACTGTTTCTATACCTTTTATATAATGGTTGTTGCCCGCGGACAGCCATCCGTTGATTTTGCGGAACACGGCGTTCACCGGCCGGCCGGGAACGGAGGGCTTCAGGATGAGCGAACACATCACCGGGCTGAGGGTGAGGGCTACGATGGTGGAGATGAGCACGGAAACGACGATGGTGATGGTGAACTGGCGGTAGAGTTGTCCCGTGATGCCCGGCAGGAAGCTGACGGGGACGAACACGGCGGCCAGCACCAGTGAGGTGGCTATCAGGGCACCGGTCAGCCCGTTCATGGCTTTCTTGGTGGCTTCGTAGGCACTGATGCGTTCCTGCTGCATGATGTGTTCCACGTTTTCCACCACCACGATGGCGTCGTCCACCACGATGCCGATGGCGAGCACGAGGCCCAGTAGGGTCAGCATGTTGAGCGAGAAGCCGAAAACCAGCATGAAACCGAACGTGCCAATCAGCGAGATGGGGACGGCGATGACGGGGATGAGGGTGGCGCGCCAGCTTTGCAGCGACAGGAACACCACGAGGATGACCAGCACCAGTGCCTCGAACAGGGTCTTATAGACCTCGTGTATGGACTCCGAGATGTAGGTGGTCATGTCGAACGGCACTTCGTAGGTCAGCCCTTCGGGGAAGTTCTTGCTGATGTCCTCCATGGCTTTCTTCACGTTGTCGGCCACCTCCATGGCGTTGGCTCCCGGCAGCATGTAGATGGCCAGCACGGCGGCATTGCCGCCGTTGATGCCGCTCTCGGTGTTGTACGACTGGGCTTCGAGCGAAATGCGCGCCACATCGCGCAGGCGCACGAGCGAGCCGTCCGCGTTGGCGCGTAGCACAATCTCCTCGAATTGCCCGACGGTGGAAAGGCGCCCCTTGGTGGAGATGGGTATGGTGATGTCCAGCCCGCTGACGGGTTGCTGTCCGAACACTCCGGCCGCCGACTCGCGGTTCTGGTCTTTCAGTGCGTTTTGTATGTCCTGCACGGTCAGGCCGAAGTTGGCCAGCTTGTCCGGCTGTACCCATATCTGCATGGCATAGTAACGGCTGCCGATGTTGGACACCCGCCCAACGCCCGGAATGCGCCGCAGTACGTCCACCACGTTGATGGTGGCGAAGTTGCTCAGATAGATTTCATCGAATTTCGGGTCGTCGGAAGCCAGGCAGATGGTCATCAGCTGGCTGGGGGACTGTTTCTCCACCGAGATGCCGTTCTGTATGACTTCGGCCGGCAGGCGCGATTCGGCCAGCTTCACGCGGTTTTGTATTTCTACGGCAGCCAGGTCGGGGTTCGCGGAGATGTCGAACGTCACGGTGGCCGAGAATCCTCCGGAATTGGAACTGTTGGACTCCATGTATAGCATGCCGGGCGTCCCGTTGAGTTCCTGCTCGATGGGAGTGGCCACGGCCTGCGACACCGTGAGCGCACTGGCTCCCGGATAGGAGGCGCTGATTTTGACCACCGGAGGTGTGATTTGCGGATATTGGTCGATGGGCAACAACATCAGTCCGATGATGCCCACGATGACAATCAGTATGGAAATGACAGCCGAGAGTACCGGGCGGTCGATGAAATAGGTCATTTTCATGGCGGGTGTCTTACTGGATTGCGGTGGTTGTCGTTTCCTGTTCGTCGTCTTCCGTCTGGCGGCTGCACCTGACCCTCATGCCCGGCATCAGTTTGTGGTAGCCTTCGGTTACGATTTGTTCGTGGGGCACCAGTCCGCGTTCCACGACGACATCGTTCCCGAATTCAGGCCCCAGTTCGATGAAACGCCGTTCCACGGTGGAGTCTTTCCGCATGACGAAGATGTAGGCTCCGCCTTTTTCTATGATGAGGGCTTTTTGGGGGACCACCGTGGCGTTCTCGCGGACATCGAGCAAGGCTTTCACTTTGGTGAACTGGCCGGGCAACAGCACATGGCCGGGGTTGGGCATCTCGGCGCGGACGGAGAAGGTGCCTGTGCGCGGGTCAACCTGCGGCTCGGCAAAATCCACCAGCCCCTTGTAGGGGTAGGTCGTGTTGTCGGGCAGGGTGATGGTCACCGTGGGCTGCCAGGAACGGTTCTGGTCTTTCTGTCCTATGTTGATGTTGCGTTCCTTGCTTTTCAGGTAGTCCAATGCCGTCATGCTGAAGTCCACCAGCACGGTGTCGCTCTTGACGATGGAGGCCAGCAGCGATTTACCACCCGTGCCTACCAGCGTTCCGAGGTCCACATGCCGTTCGCTGATGTGTCCGGAAATGGGGGAGCGCACGATGGTGTAGCTCAGTTCCTGTTCCGCCTGGTCCAGGTCAGCCTGGCTCATGCCCACGCTGGCCACCGCCGTTTCGTAGGCGGCTACGGCGTTGTCCAGGTCCAGCTGGCTGGCGGCGTTCTGTTCATATAGGGGGCGTATGCGGTCCAGGTCGCGTTTGGCCTTTCTGGCCTGCGCCTCGTCTTTTTTCAGTTGTGCCCTGGCTTTGTCGGCCTTTGCGCGGTATTGGCGTTGGTCGATGATGAACAGCACTTGGTTTCGGGTAACATACGTCCCTTCTTCAAACAGCATCTGTTCCAGGAACCCCTCCACGCGGGCACGCACTTCTACGAACTGCTGCGCCCGTATGCGGCCCACATATTCGCCGTAGATTTCCACATTCTGCTGTTGTACGGGCATGACGGACACCACCGGGTAAGCCGGTTCTGGTTGCCTCTGCCGGGTCAGGAAGAAGTAACCGGTCGCTATTGCCGCAATGCACAGCATGGCGTAGGCTATTCTTTTTCTCTTGATTCTAAGGTCTTTCTTGTAGAGCGGATGTTTCATAATGAAAAAATAGTATAAACGGGCGGCTTTAGGCTGTTGCTTGCCTTGGCCTTGGCCGGTGATTGCTTACAGGTTTGTGCGGAAATGATTTGCAAAATTAGTCCGTTTCATGCCATTCCTGCAAATAATCCTTCTAAAAAAAGCTAATGTTTTTCTTCTTTTTCATGCCGGGCGGAGCGGTACATGCGTTCCCGGATGGCATTCGGTTGGCTGGGCGGTTGGAGGGATTTCGTGCCCGAACGTTTGTGATGGCGGAGGGCGGCGTGAGGATACGCCCGTTGCCCGCACGGGAAACGGAATCGGTGCTTCCCGTGGGGTGGTGGCGGTTTAAAGGGAAAGGCGGGGCTTCCCGGCATAGGCTTGCTGCCGGCCGGCTTGCTGCGGCCTTGTAGCGTTCCGTATGCGGGAGGGGTGTGTGGTGGCGCGGGAGGGTGGTCAGCGTACGTATGGGTTGTGGCGTTTTTCCCATCCGATTTGTGTGGACGGGCCGTGTCCGGTGTAGGCTATGGTGTCGTCCGGGAGGGTGAACAACTTGTTTTGGATGCTGTCGCAGATTTGTCCGTAGTCTCCGCCGGGGATGTCGGTACGGCCGATACTGCCGTAGAACAACGTGTCGCCCACGAACACCGCCTGTTCTGCTTCGCAATAGAAGCAGATTCCGCCGGGAGTGTGTCCGGGGGTGTCCAGAACTTTCAGCACATGGTGCCCGAATGTCACTTCATCCCCTTCGGACAGATAGCGTCCTGCCTCAGGCGTCGTCCCGTTCTTCATATATTGTGCCAGCGGGCCGAATATTTCGGAGCCCATGCCTTTATAGATAATCTCGTCCTTTGGACTGTATTCCGGTGCGGTGTGGAAGTTCTCCCACAGGAATGCTGCCCCGAAACAGTGGTCGTAGTGCATGTGCGTGCACAAGTGGTGTCTGACCGTCAGGTGGTTTTGTGCTATGTGGCTCAGGATCTTCTTGCGGTCGTTGTCGTCTATTGCCCCGCAGTCAATTACGACGGCTTCCAGGGTATCGTCATGCACGATGTAGCAATTCTCTTCCAGCATGTTGACCGGAATCCTTTTGATGTTCAGCATACGGAATGTTTGTTATTGGAATGAGACATAAATGATTTTCTTGGTGGAGAAGTATTCTTCTGCAAAGTAATCGCCCAAGGGGATGACTTCGGCATATTGCCTGACGGGCATCAGTTCCTTTTCCATTTCCCCTCCCTTCAGGCAGATTAGTCCATTGGGCAGTGCGTTGCGGCTTTCTTTGGCGATGTTCTTGCGGCAGACTTTCAGCAGGTCGGCCAGTGGCATCACCGCCCTGCTGACAACAAAGTCGAATTTGCCCTTTTCCTCTTCGGCCCTGCAGTGGCGGAAAGTAACATTCTGCAGTCCGATGGCCTCGGCCACTTCCATGCAGACTTTTATCTTTTTGCCGATACTGTCGATCAAATGGAAATGGCACTCCGGGAACATGGTGGCCAGCGGGATGCCCGGAAAGCCCCCTCCCGTACCCAGATCCATGATCTCCGTGCCGGGCTTGAAGCGTATCAGTTCCGCAATTCCCAGGGAATGCAGGATGTGGTGCTCATACAGGTTGTCGATATCCTTGCGCGATATGACGTTGATTTTGGCGTTCCACTCGCGGTAGAGCGCATCCATTTTGCGGAACTGTTCTTTTTGCGTTTCGGTAAGCGCGGGGAAATATTTCAATATCAGGTTCATGTCTTATTCGGTTTTCAATAAGGAATTTAGTTGGCTGTAGGATAGGTGTAGGGCTATGCTTCCCGTTTCATACGGGGCAATCTCGTCTGCATTGTATAAGAATGTTATGCCGTTGCTGCCGATTTCGTAGTTCTTCGGGATGTAGGTCGTGCTGTGCCGCAGTATGCCTTGCGCATGCAACTCCTGCAGGTCCTTGCATTTGAACTTGTCCAGCAGTGCAGATTGCAACATGGAGGGGAGGAACGATTCATAGTCTGGCATCAGCAGGTTGTCCAGCGTGACGATGTCTCCGGTTTTCCGGGAGAGGTTCACATACCGGATGTCTTCCACTTCCCTCACCCCTCCCTCATACCATGTGGCAGTAATCCGGAAACAGATGGTCCCGTTGTGTCCTTCCGCGTGTTCGGCCTGTACAGTGTAATGATGGTTATACCAGGAAGAGTTCACTCCGAATCTCTTGTCTGTCCGGTATAGCTCCGAATAGCTCTCCCGGTAATGCCTGATACGGGCTTTGCAAAAAGAGTCGGCGGCAAGGGATATGGAGGCCATCGGGTTGCCGAACGCCTGTTTTGCTATGGCTTCGTTGATTTTCCGTGCCACTTGTGTCGTATCATTGAGGCTGTCTATTTGTAGGGATATGCTGCAACGGGGAGTCTGTTCGTTTTCGTTCAGCGGGACGGTCAGTTCCATGGTCAGGGTACGGAAATCCCCTCCGCTTCGCCATTTCCCCTCTTTGCAGGAGCAGAGGAGGAATATGCCGGCTACGAGTCCGTATGTAATCTTGCTCATTACTCTATTCACTTACGGTTGTTTTTGCAAAGATAGGGAGAAAAAACGAGTTTCGGTATGGAAGAATCCGTGCTTTTTTCGTAAGTCGGGCGGTTGGGAGGATGTGGGTTCAGGGCGGGGCTTATGAATATTTCCGGGGATAGCGGAACAGGATGCTCAGCAAGGCGCATACGCCCATGAGGAACGGATAATACAGATAAGGTATAATGTCTATCGGGTTGATGGCGGCCAGCCCGGCAGCCATCAGCAGTTGTGCGCCATAGGGAATAAGTCCTTGCACGAAGCAGGAGAATGTGTCCAGGATGCTGGCACTTTTCCGCTTGTCAACGCCATACTGTCCGGCAATCTCATTGGCCAGCGGGCCTGCCGTGATGATAGCCACGGTGTTGTTGGCCGTGCAGAGGTTGATGACGCTCACCAGTGCCGCGATACTCAGTTCGGCACCGCGTTTGGAACGGATGCGCCGTGTCAGGGCATGCAGGATGAAGTCGATGCCCCCGTTGTGGCGTATCATTTCCATAAGCCCTCCGGCCATCATGGTGATGATAATCAGTTCGCCCATGTCCGTGATGCCTTTCCCCATGGCACCGAACCAGTCGAAGAACCCGTATGTGGCGGTCATGATGCCCACCACGCCGCTCAACACGATGCCCGTCACCAACACCACCATCACATTGACACCGATGACGGCCGTCAGCAGCACCACCAGGTAGGGCAGCACTTTCAGCATGTCCACTTCGGGGAGCGTTTGCGGCCCGTGGATGTGTATGCCCAGGAATATGTAGAGCATGAAGGCCAAGACTGCGGCAGGCATGACGATTCTGGCGTTGACCTTGAACTTGTCGCTCAGCCTGCAACCTTGCGTGCGGGTGGCGGTGATGGTGGTGTCGGAGATGAAGGACAGGTTGTCCCCGAAAAAAGCGCCGCCGGCCACGATGGCCACCAGCAGCGGCAGTGCGGCAGACGTTTCGCGGGCGATGCCGGCAGCCAGCGGGGTGAGTGCCACGATGGTGCCTACGGACGTGCCGATAGAAAACGAAATGAAGCAGGAAGCCAGAAAGATGCCCCCCAGCAGCAGGTTGCCGGGCAGCAGTTGCAGCGAAAGGTTTACCGTGGCGTCGATGGCACCCATGGCCTTGGCCGAAGAAGCGAATGCGCCGGCCAGGACGAATATCCACACCATCAGCATCAGGTTGGGCGACCCTGCCCCTTTGGAATACACCTGTATCCGTTCGTCCAGCGGAATGCCCCGTGTGGTCCATACGGCATAGACGGACGACACCATGAAAGCCACGGTGATGGGCACTTTGTAGAAATCCTGCACGATGAGGCTGGTCACCAGGTAGAGGACCACAAAGACCAGCAGCGGGCTGATGGCCATTGCGCTTCCTCCTTTTTGTGTTATGCCGTGGCGGTGCCCCGGTGCGGCAGACGGTTCATTTTTCATCGGTCATATAATAAATGTAGTTCTCGGCTGTCAGCAATTCCAATGGCATGTAATGGTACTGCTGTACCGCTTTCTTCAATACGATGTGGTTGAACAACGACTTCACGCTGTTGTATCCTTGTTTCCACGGGTGCTGTGCGATGAGGAAGTCTATGCTTCCGCGCTTGAGGCATTCCACGTTGCGTTCAATCATGTCGTACCCGAAAAGGTGGAACCCCCTCAGGTGGTTTTCCAGCAGGTATTCCCCCAAGATGTGCGCGCGCGAACAGAAAGTGATGCAGTGGCGGATGTCGGGATATTGTTCCAGGAAAGCACGGATTTGGGCGGCATAGGCGTTTTCCTCCCCGATTTGCAGGGGCAGTTCCACCACCCGGCAGTCCGGATAATATTCGGCCATGTATTGGCGGAAACCCACTTCGCGGTTCTCTTGCTGCCTTGAAGCCACCCGTCCGTTTGACATGAGTTTCATCAGCATGATGCGCCCCGTCTCCCTGCCGGCCTGCATCATGAAGATGCGCCCCGCGAAGTACCCGCTTTTCAGGGAGTCCTGTCCGAAAAAGGATAGCGGGCGGATGCCCGGAATGTTGGAGTCAAGGAACACGAACGGGATGTCGGCCTCCTGCAGGGTATGGCACAGCCCTTGCGTGACGTCCGTGTCTTGCGGCACTATCACCATGCCGTCCGGCTTCTTCTCCAGCAGGCTCCGGGCCGCGCGTTCGAAAGATTGTCCGTTGAACTGGTCATAATATTCCGTAATGAGCGACAGGTGGAAGTCGTTCCGGTTCAGGATGCACTGCCGCAGTCCTTGTTCTATCTGTGTCCAATAGGCGTTCCGGTCGTGGCCGGGCAACAGGCAGCAGAACGTGTATTTCTTGTTATACGCCAGCGCACTGGCATAAATGTTGGGCTGGTAGTTGATTTCTTTCAGCACGGTCTCCACCCTTTCGCGGGCCTTGGCCGACACGTTGGGACGGTTGTGCAGCACCCGGTCCACCGTTCCGACGGAAACGCCCGAACGCTCTGCGATATCCTTGATTCGGATTTTGTCTGATGAATGGACTTCCCACATGATGAAAAATTCGCTCCTCCGGTGAAAAACATTGCGAAGATACGTTTTTTTATCATGGCGGAGGCCGTGGAGCATGAAAATATACTGTCTGCCGGTTATTTTTCGTAAAAAATGGCCGTTATACGGGAAAAATATATAATTTTGCACGCTGTGAACGCACACTGTGCGGGCAAACAGAAACATTAAGGCTTTTGTAAAATTCTGAATTATGGGAAAGATAGTAACCATGGGTGAGATTATGCTCCGGTTGTCCACTCCCGGACAAACCCGTTTTGTGCAGACCGACACGTTCGATGTCAATTACGGGGGAGGAGAGGCCAATGTGGCCGTAAGTTGTGCGAACTATGGGCACGAGGCTTATTTTGTGTCCAAGCTGCCCCGTCATGAGATAGGGCAGGCGGCGGTGAATGCCTTGCGCCGTTTCGGGGTGCATACGGACTACATTGCCCGTGGCGGCAACCGCGTCGGTATTTATTATCTGGAGACGGGAGCCTCCATGCGTCCGTCGAAGGTGATTTACGACCGTGCCGGCTCGTCCATTGCCGAGGCCGTGCCGGAAGATTTTGATTTCGACGCCATCATGGACGGGGCCGACTGGTTCCATTGGAGCGGCATCACGCCTGCCATCTCGGATGCCGGTGCGGAATGCCTGCGGCAGGCCTGCATTGCGGCCCGCAATCACGGGGTGACCGTTTCGTGCGACTTGAATTTCCGCAAGAAGCTCTGGACACCGGAAAAGGCACAGCGCATCATGCGGCCTCTGATGCAATATGTTGACGTCTGCATCGGTAATGAAGAGGATGCCGAACTTTGTCTCGGATTCAAGCCCGATGCCGATGTGGAAGGCGGCAACACGGATGCCGACGGCTACAAGGGCATCTTCAGGGGGATGGCGGACACGTTCGGGTTCAAGTATGTCATCTCCACCCTCCGCGAGTCCATATCGGCCACCCACAACGGTTGGAAAGCCATGATATACAACGGAAAAGAGTTTTATGTGTCCAAGCATTACGACATCAATCCTATCATCGACCGCGTGGGCGGGGGCGATTCGTTCTCCGGCGGCATCATCCACGGCCTGCTCACCATGGACACCCAGGCCGAGGCCTTGGAGTTTGCCGTGGCCGCTTCGGCCCTGAAGCATACTATTCCGGGTGATTTCAACATGGTGTCGGCCGAAGAGGTGGCCGCGCTGGCCGGAGGGTCGGCCAACGGGCGTGTGCAGAGATAAGCGTAAGGATTCATCAAGATAAGGAAAAACAAAATGGCAAGGTTTGACAAAATTGCAGTCATGCAGAAAATAGGAGCCACGGGGATGGTTCCGGTGTTCTACCATAAGGATGCCGCCGTGGCCAAGCAGGTCATCAAGGCCTGTTACGACGGGGGCGTCCGCGCTTTTGAGTTTACCAACCGCGGCGATTTCGCCCAGGAAGTGTTTGCCGAGTGTGTGAAGTTCGCCGCCGTGGAGTGCCCGGAGCTGGCTTTGGGCATCGGTTCCGTGGTGGACGCCCCCACGGCTGCCCTTTACATCCAGTTGGGGGCTTGTTTTGTGGTGGGGCCGCTGTTCAATCCGGACATCGTGCCGGTGTGCAACCGCCGTCTCATTCCCTATTGTCCGGGGTGCGGCACGGTGTCTGAAATCGGCCGTGCGCAGGAACTGGGATGCGACCTCTGCAAGATGTTCCCCGGTGATGTTTACGGCCCGGCTTTCGTGAAAGGGATGATGGCACCCTGCCCGTGGTCGAAACTGATGGTGACGGGTGGCGTGGCTCCCACGCGGGAGAACCTGACGGCATGGTTCAAGGCCGGGGTCTATTGTGTGGGCATGGGTTCCAAGCTGTTCCCCAAGGAAGTGGTGGAGGCCGGCGACTGGCAGTATGTGACCGACAAGTGCCGCGAGGCTTTGGGCTACATTGCCGATGCCCGCCGGTGAAGACGGCCGTGTAAGTTAAGTTGACCGATTTTTTTTATTATATTGAGATTATTAGATGAATGAGTGGAGGCGTGCTTTGTGAAAAGCGCGCCTTTTTCGCAGGTTGTTCCGGAGGGGGCTGTACCTTTGCGCCGGGAGTGATTGTGCAACCGGGTTGCACGCGGATTTGCATAACTTTGCCGCCGTGGACCCCAAACGGATGCACGTTGCAGGCGGCGGGCATGCTTGCGGCAGCGGGCATTGTCCTGCAATTGTGTGCGGGGCGCGGTGTGGCAGGGCATTCCCCGGCCGTCGGCATCGGGTTGCCGGTGCCGGCCCGTCTGTGCGCCATGCACCTGCCCGTAGATAAAAAAGGAGAAAAAACGGGACGGCAGTTCCGGAAAAATCGTAACTTTACCACCGGGACGGGCGGCGGCGCGGCTGCCGGTTGCCCGCTTCCGGCCCGAAACAAGCACCAGATGATGGAAGACGTTTATCTGCAAAAGTTAGAACGGCGCGGGGTGAAACCTACGGCCATGCGGCTGCTCATCCTGCGCACGATGTTGGACACGAACCGTGCCGTGGCACAGCATGAGCTGGAAGAAATCCTGCTGACGGTGGACAAGTCCACCATCAGCCGCACCATAGCCCTTTTCCTGGACCACCATTTGATACATGCCGTAGATGACGGTTCGGGCGCATTGAAGTATGCCGTGTGCAGCGACGACTGCACCTGCTCCGTGAGCGACCAGCATGTACATTTTTATTGCGAACGTTGCCGCCGTGCGTTCTGTTTCCGCCAGCAGGCCGTGCCTGTGGTCCGTGCGCCGGAAGGTTTTGTGCTCACGGGGGTGAACTACGTGCTCAAGGGCTTGTGTCCGGCTTGTGCGGCGAAGTTGAAGGATGCCTGACGGCCTGCGGCTTGTCCGGATGCCTGCCGGTGGCGGATGCTGTGGCGCCGAGGGGCGTGTTTCCTTGCGCAAGGGCATTGCCGTCCTTGCGCAAGAAAGTGCACCGCCGTGCGCAAGGCGTCCGCGGCCTTTGCGGGCAGGGGCGGTGCCGGCAACCCGTTCCGCTTCACGGCTGTTTCTTTTCGGCAAAGTAACGCCACAGGGGGGCGAGCATCTGGGCCTGTTGGATGTCGCCCTTTTTCATCATCGAAAGCACTTCCTCTTCCGTCAGGAGATGGAGGCTGATGTCTTCCGTGGGCTCCAGGTGTTGGGTGGAGATGCGGTGCACGCCGCGGGCCAGGAAGCAGTGGCACAGGTTGCTCATTGAGGAAGAGTTGGGCGCTATGCTCATCATCTGTGTCCATTCGCCGCCGCCGAAGCCGGTTTCTTCATACAGTTCGCGCCGGGCGGCCTCCAGCGGTGTTTCCCCTTCTTCGCACACCCCTGCGCAGATTTCATATCCCGTCCGCTGCAGGGCGTGGCGGTATTGGCGTTCCATGACGAACTTCCCCTCCTCTGTGATGGCTATGACGTTGACCCAGTCTGGATATTCCAGCACATAGTATTCTTCGTTCTCCGCGCCGTTGGGCAGCCGCACGTGGTCGCGCCGTGCGGTCAGCCACGGGCGGCGGAAGAGGTATTCCGAATGGAGCACCTGCCATTTCTTGTCGTCTTTTTCCATTTTGTATAGCAAAATATTCCGGCTGCAAAGTTATAAAATGTCCGTCATTCCGTTTGCTTGCGGGCGATGGTTTTCGTTTCTTTCCGGCTTTCCTTTCCGGTTTTCTCCGCCATCCTGTTTGCGGTGGAGCGTCTGCGGGGAATATCGGGCGGGGGCGTGGAGAGCGGGGACGGCAATAAGCAAAGAATGCTTTCCACCGGTGCGGGGGAAAGCATTCTTCCTGATTCGGGAGGTTCCCAGCAGATTCGAACTGCTGTGGACGGTTTTGCAGACCGCTACCTAACCACTCGGTCAGGGAACCAATGTGCTTGCAGAAAGAGGTTCCCAGCAGATTCGAACTGCTGTGGACGGTTTTGCAGACCGCTACCTAACCACTCGGTCAGGGAACCACGTATTCTGTTTCGCGAATGCAAAGGTACAACTTTTTTTCAAAAGCACAATCATTTGTGCGAATTTTCCTGTTTCTTCGCACACTTTTCGGCTTGTCCGGACCGTTCGGCCTGTTTCATCCCCCTGAGTTTGCAGTCGGACGTACAGCCGTCGCACGGCGAGGCCTTCTCCGGATGGCGCAACAGCCGGTACACATGGCGTCCGGCAAAGAAGAACGCCACGGCAACAAGCAAATAAGCGATGCAGTCGTACCCCATATCCATATTGTCGTAAGCGGGATGTCTCCCGATGGGCAAAAGTAATATAAAAACGGGCGATACGGGCGCGGCGGGGGACAAAAAGCCGCTTTTTTGCTTTTATTATGAAAAAGGGAAGGCGGAAAGGGCGTAATAAGGTTTTCTTGTTGGCGGCAATTTACGGCTTATTGCGTATCTTTGTGCTAAGTTACCGCGGCGTGTCCCTCCCTCCCTGCCGATGGATATGGAACGGGGAAGGGGAGGGGGAAAAGGCGGAAAACGGAACAGGTATGAAAAAAGAGGAAGAGATATTTTACGATAAGGTGTTGGAGACCATGCGGCGCCACACTCTCCTGCATCCGGAAGAGAAAGTCCTCGTGGCATTGAGCGGCGGGGCAGATTCCGTGGCATTGTTGCTGGTGCTGCTCCAGATGAGTTTCCGTTGCGAGGCCGTCCACTGCAATTTCCATTTGCGGGGCGAAGAGTCCGACCGCGACGAACGCTTCGTGCGCAACTTGTGCCGCAACCTTTCCGTGCGGCTGCATGTGGAGGAGTTCGACACGGCCTCTTATGCCCGCGAAAAAGGCATAAGCATCGAGATGGCGGCACGCGAACAGCGCTACGCCTGTTTCGAGAAACTCCGGATCGACTTGCGGCTGAGAACGATTGCCGTGGCGCACCACAGGGACGACAATGTGGAGACGCTGCTGCTGAACCTGGTGCGCGGCACAGGGCTGAAGGGGCTGACGGGCATGCGCTACCGGCAGGGGCACATCATACGGCCGCTGCTGGATGTGAGCCGGGCCGAGGTGGAGGCTTATCTGGAGGCCAGGGGGCAGCTCTACGTGACGGACCGCACGAACCTGGAGACCGAAGCGTTGCGCAACAAGGTGAGGCTGGAAGTCCTTCCGCTGTTGCGGCAGATCAATCCCTCCGTGTCGGGCACGTTGCAGGCCACCATCGGCCGTCTGGATGACGCCTATGTGCTGTATGCCGCCGCAGTGGAGGAACTGAAGCGGCGGATTGTGCGCGACAACCGCATTGCCGTGGCAGACTTGCGGTCGGCCCCGGCCGCACGCACCCTCCTTTTTGAACTGTTGTCGGACTACGGTTTCAATGCCGCGCAGGCGACGGATGTGTATGACCATCTGGACGGGGAGTCGGGGAAGGTGTACGAGAGCGCAGGCTGGCGGCTGCTGCGCGACCGCGGCACTCTGGTGCTGAGGCGGAAAGACGAGCCGTATGCCTGCCTGTGCAGCGTGCTTCCGCTGGACGGCTTCGTGCAGGTCACCCCGGACTGTGCTTTCCTCATCCGCCGTGTGCGTTGCGGGGCGGGCTTTGCCATTCCCAAGACCTGTGATACGGTGTGCATGGACATCGCAAAGTTGGACTATCCCATCAGCGTCCGTTTCGCGGCGGAAGGCGACCGTTTCGTCCCCTTCGGCATGAAGGGGGAGAAACTGGTGAGCGACTATCTGACAGACCGCAAAAGGAATCTGTTTGAAAAAGAGCGGCAGCTGGTGGTGTGCAGCGGTGAGCGGATAGCATGGCTGGTCAATGAACGGGCGGACGAGCGGTTCCGGGTGGACGAGGACACCACCCATGCACTCATCATCCAGTGCCGGCCCCACCGCACGGCATGAGGGCGTGCGGACGAACCAAACGATATGTTGCCTACGATATGCTTTCTATATTGATTCCTACTTATAATTATGTGTGCGTCCGGCTGGTGAAGGACCTGCAGGTGCAGGCCGAAGAGCTGGGATGCCCGTATGAGATACTGGTGGCAGACGACGCTTCCGAAGAGGAGTGCAAGCGGGTGAACCGGCAGATTAACCTTGTTCCCCACTCCAAATACATCGAACTGCAGGCAAACGTGGGGCGGGCGCGTATCCGTAACATACTGGGCCAACAGGCCCGCTATCCGTTTTTGCTGTTTATGGACAGCGATGCTGCGGTGGTGGACGGCCGCTTCCTGGCGCGCTATTGGGCGGTCAGGGAGCGGGCACAGGTGGTTTACGGCGGGCTGGTCCATGCCGGGAGCCTGCCTTCTGCCGATGTGTCCTTGGCTTATTTCTATGAGAAGCATGCAGAACCGCACTTCACGCCGGAAAAGCGGGCACTCCGCCCTTACGCCGCGTTCCGTACGTTCAATTTCATGGTGAGGCGTGACGTGTTCCTCAAACATCTTTTCGACGAGTCCATCACTTGCTACGGGCATGAGGACACACTGTTCGGCAAACTGTTGCGGGAGGACGGAATCGGGATATTGCATATCGACAATCCGTTGATGAATTGCGGGCTGGACACGAATGCCAACCTGCTGCGCAAGACGGAAGAGTCCCTGCGGACGTTGTACGCGCACCGCGACAAACTGGAAGGCTTTTCGGGCGTCCTGCAGGCTTATGGGCGGCTGCAAAGAATGGGAGTGGCGGGGGCGTTCCGGCTCTTTTTCCGGTGGGCATGTCCTTTGCTGCGCAGGAATTTGTTGGGCGGGCATCCCTTGCTGCCGCTCTTCGGCCTTTACAAGCTGGGCTATTATACGGAGATTGCGG
Source organism: uncultured Paraprevotella sp. (assembly GCA_964528135.1). Taxonomy (GTDB): domain Bacteria; phylum Bacteroidota; class Bacteroidia; order Bacteroidales; family Bacteroidaceae; genus Paraprevotella. The sequence continues at coordinate 18,665 of CAZGSE010000003.1, forward strand.
CGCATGCGGCTGTGCGGCAAAAAGAAAACTGACAATTCCGGAGCCGGAATTGCCAGTTTCAAGTGTTGTCCCCGCCTGTACGCGGGAATGCCTTAATAGGCAAAGAGGGGATAGTCGGCCATGATGGCGTTCACCTGCCGGCGCACGGAAGCGATGACGTTCTCGTCCTCCGGTGCATCCAGCACCTTTTCTATCAGTCCGGCTATGATGACCATGAGGTCTTCCTTGGCACCGCGGGTGGTGATGGCGGGCGTGCCCAGACGGATGCCGGAGGTCTGGAATGCACTGCGGTTGTCGAACGGCACCATGTTCTTGTTCACCGTGATGTCGGCGGCCACGAGCGCCTTTTCTGCCACCTTGCCCGTCAGTTCGGGATATTTGCTACGCAGGTCCACCAGCATGGAGTGGTTGTCCGTTCCACCGCTCACGATGTCGAAACCGCGTTTCATCAGTTCCTCGGCCAGCACCTTGGCGTTTTTCTGCACCTGTGCGGCCCATTCCCTGAATTCAGGTTGCAGGGCTTCGTTGAAGGCCACGGCCTTGGCGGCTATCACATGTTCCAGCGGGCCGCCTTGTATGCCGGGGAACACGGCGCTGTTGAGCAACTGGCTCATCTTCTTTATTTCGCCTTTCGGGGTCTTCAGTCCCCACGGGTTGTCGAAGTCCTTGCCCATCAGGATGATGCCTCCGCGCGGCCCTCTCAGCGTCTTGTGGGTGGTGGAGGTGACGATATGGGCATATTTCACGGGGTTCTCCAGCAGTCCGGCGGCAATGAGCCCGGCCGGATGGGCCATATCGACCACGAACATGGCCCCCACCTTGTCGGCGATGCTGCGCATGCGGGCATAGTCCCATTCGCGGCTGTAGGCCGAACCGCCGCCGATAATCATCTTGGGGCGGTGTTCCATTGCCAGCCGTTCCATCTCATCGTAGTCCACCCGTCCGGTTTCCTTGTCCAGATTGTAGCCGATGGCATGGTACAGGATGCCGGACGTGTTCACGGGGGAGCCGTGCGACAAATGGCCGCCGTGGTCCAGGTTCAGGCCCATGAACGTGTCGCCCGCCTTCAGGCAGGTCAAGAATACGGCGGCGTTGGCTTGTGCCCCGGAGTGCGGTTGCACGTTGGCATACTCTGCGTCGAACAGTTTGCAGGCCCGTTCGATGGCCACGCTCTCCACTTCGTCCACCACCTGGCAGCCTCCGTAGTAACGTTTGCCCGGATAACCTTCGGCATACTTGTTGGTCAGCCACGAGCCCATGGCTTTCATTACCTCGTCGCTCACGAAGTTTTCCGATGCGATAAGCTCGATGCCTCTGAGCTGGCGCTGGTGTTCTTTCTCGATCAGTTCAAATACAGTGCTGTCTGTTTTCATTGTTGTTTTTTATGTTTTGGTGATGTTTGTTCTTTCTTCTTTTCCACGCTCCAGCCGAATTTCCCAATCTTCTGCCCTAGGCCGTAATAGGCCCCGTGCAGATAGACCAGCGGATGGGATGCGTCCAGTTCCCACTTGCCGGTGGTGGTGTCCAGGAAACGTTCATCGGCCTTTACGTTCAGCACTTCGGCGATGAACATGTCATGCGAACCCAATGACAGGATTTCCCTGACGCGGCATTCGATGTTCAGCGGGGATTCTTCCACGATGGGAGCCGCCACCATACGGGCCTTGCCCGGCGTGAGGTTCATTTCGTCGAACTTGCGGAAGTCTCGCCCCGAACGTACGCCGCACCAGTCGGTGGCGTATGCCATCTCTTCGGTGGTGAGGTTGAGGACGAACTCCATGTTCTGTTTGATCAGCCGGTGGGAATGGCGCTCCGGGCGCACGGAGATGTAGCACATCGGCGGATTCGTGCAGAGGGTTCCCACCCACGCCACGGTGAGCAGGTTGTAGTCCTGCGGTGTGCTGCCGCAACTCACCAGTATGGCCGGAAGGGGATAAATCATCGTTCCGGGTTTCCAGTCTTGTTTCATGGGCAGGCGGGGGCTTATGCGAGTTTCACGTGGTTTATGTCCACCTCCTTGTTGCAGTAATGGCAACGGAGTATGCCCTTTTTGCCGGGAACCGTATGGAAATGGGTCTTCATCGGTTCGTTGTTGGTGATACATTTGGGGTTGGCGCACTTCACGATACCCTTTAGTACGTCGGGCAGGATCACTTCTTTTTTCTCCACTACTTCATAGTCGCGGATGATGCACAGCGTCACGTTGGGGCTGACCACGGCCAGCTGGTTCAGTTCCTCGTCCGAAAAGAACTTTCCTGCAATCTTGATGATGCTTTTGTGCCCCATCTTCTTGCTCTTCAGATTGTATCCCACGGTGATGGAGGTCTTCATCTGTTCCAGGTGGAGCAGGTTGACCACTTCAAACAGTTTGTTCGACGGAATATGGTCTATCACCGTACCGTTTTCAAGGGCGGCTACCAGAAGTTCTTGTCTCTTCATTGTGTTCTTGCTTTGTTCGGTTATATGATTGTCCTGTCGTTTCTCACATCGTCCAGCGTCAATCCCAGTGCGTCGCAGATGAGGGCCTGGCGTGCGAACAGTCCGTTGTGTGCCTGTTCGAAGTAGTAGGCGTGCGGGTCATCGTCAATGGCGTATTCTATTTCGTTCACGCGGGGCAGCGGGTGTAGGATGCGCATGTTGTCTTTCACTTTTTTCAGCATGGGCAGTTTCAGCAGGAACATGTCCTTTACCCGCTCATATTCCATCAGGTCGGTGAAGCGTTCCTTCTGCACGCGCGTCATATACAGGATGTCCGCCCCGGCGATGGTGTCGGCCGTGAAGTCCGCGTGCTCTACGTATTTTATATGGTGAATGTCGCAATATTGTTTGTACACGTCCGGCATCCTCAGTTCTTCCGGCGCGATGAAGTGGAACGTAGGGTTAAAGTGGCGCATGGCCATGAGCAGGGAATGCACGGTGCGCCCGTATTTCAGGTCGCCCACCATGTAGATTTGCAGGTTGTCCAATGTGCCTTGTGTCTTGTAGATGGAATACAGGTCCAGCATGGTCTGCGAGGGATGTTGGTTGGCTCCATCGCCGGCATTGATGACGGGTACGGGCGAGACCTCTGAGGCATAGCGTGCCGCGCCCTCCAGATAGTGGCGCATGACGATCAGGTCGGCGTAGTTGCTCACCATCATGATGGTGTCTTTCAGCGTTTCCCCTTTGGTGGAGCTGGTCACTTTCGGGTCTGTGAATCCGATTACGCGGGCTCCCAAGCGGTTGGCCGCGGTTTCAAAGCTCAGTCGTGTACGGGTGGACGGCTCGAAGAAGAGGGTGGCCACGACCTTTCCCTCCAGCAGTTTCCGGTTGGTATGTTTTTCAAACTCCTCTGCCATCTCCAGCAGATACATGATTTTTTCTTTGGAATGGTCTGCGATGGTTACCAAACTTCTATTTCCCATTTCGGATTGTTTTTGCTAAAATACAAAATTTCTTCAGTTTTCAAAGGTAGCAAAAAAAAGTGGAACCGAGGCCGAAAGGCGGTGCTTTTCTTGAACTTTTCCGCAAAGAGCCCCTCTATTAAAAAGTTTATTTGTATTTTTGCACTTTACGACTTCGGTTAAATGAGAGCGATACGTTTATGAGGAAAAAGTTTGTGATTACGCTGTGGGCGGTTTTGTTCCTGTGCATCGGTGCCGTTTCACTGGCTTTCTATGCGATATGGGAAGGATGGGTTGGCTATATGCCTAATTTGTACCAACTGGAAAATCCGGTCAACAAGTATGCCTCCCAAGTGATATCGACGGACGGGAAACTGCTGGGAACCTGGTCTTATAGTCGCGCCAACCGCATCTTCGTGGGTTATGACGACCTTTCGCCATGGCTGGTCAAGGCACTTGTGGCCACGGAAGACGAGCGTTTTTATGAACACTCCGGCATAGATTACCGTGCCTTGGCGCGTGCTGTCGTGAAGCGCGGCATCCTTGGGCAAAGCAATGCCGGCGGAGGCAGTACCATTACCCAGCAACTGGCCAAGCAACTCTATAGCGATGTGGCCCGGAGCACGATGGAGCGGGCTTTGCAAAAGCCTATAGAATGGGTGATTGCCGTAAAGTTGGAACACTATTATACCAAAGAGGAAATCATCACCATGTACCTTAATTATTTTGATTTCCTGCATAATGCCGTCGGCATCAAGACGGCGGCCAACACCTATTTCAGCAAAGACCCCAAGAATTTGTCGGTGTGCGAGGCGGCTACCCTTATAGGCATGTGTAAGAATCCTTCGTATTTCAACCCGGTGCGCAAGCCGGAGCGTTGCCGCGCCCGCCGCAATGTGGTCCTCGACCAGATGGTGAAAGTGGGTTATCTGAGCAAGGCCGATGCCGACCTGCACAAGATGGAACCGCTGGGATTGCGTTTCCACCGGGTTGACCACAAGGAGGGCATGGCCACTTATCTGCGTGAACGCCTGCGCACCATGTTGATGGCCAAGGAGCCCAAACGGAGCGACTACGCCTCGTGGCAGGATCAGAAATATTATGAAGACTCGTTGGCGTGGGAAACGGATCCTCTTTATGGCTGGTGCAACAAGAACCGTAAGAAGGACGGGACGCCCTACAATCTTTACACCGACGGCCTGAAGATACACACCACCATAGACTCCCGCATGCAGCAGTACGCCGAAGAGGCCGTGGAAGAACACGTGGCGGGTTACTTGCAGCCCTTGTTCGACAAGGAGAAGCAGAACCAGACAACACGGCCTTTCTCCAGCCAACTGTCGGCCAAGGAGGTGGAGCAAATCATGCAACGGTCCATCCGTCAGAGCGAACGCTATATCAAGATGAAGCAGGGCGGGGCCAGCGAAGAGGATATCGAAAAGGCGTTCAACACCCCGGCGGAAATGACCGTGTTTTCCTACCATGGCGAGGTGGACACCGTCATGACGCCGCGTGACTCCATCCGTTATTACAAGAGTTTCTTGCGTGCCGGTTTCATGTGTATGGACACACGAACGGGGTATGTGAAAGCCTATGTGGGAGGACCGGATTACCGTTATTTCCAATATGACATGGCCGGGGTGGGGCGGCGTCAGGTGGGTTCCACCATCAAGCCTTTCCTCTATACGCTGGCCATGGAAAACGGCATGTCGCCCTGCGACCTGGCACCCAACGTGCAGCAGACTTACATCGTGGCCGGGAAACCGTGGACGCCCCGCAACGGCAGCCGCTCGCGCTACGGCGAAATGGTGACGCTCAAATGGGGGCTGGCGCAGTCCAACAACTGGATATCCGCTTATTTGATGAGCCGCCTCAGCCCTTCGGCCCTGGTGCGGCTGATACATGAATTCGGGGTGCAGAACCGCGAGATTCATCCTTCCATGGCGCTCTGTTTGGGACCGTGCGAGATTTCTGTCGCCGAGATGGTCAGTGCCTATACGGCTTTTGCGAACCGCGGTATCCGCACGGCACCGCTTTTCGTGTCGCGTATTGAAGATAGCGACGGGAATGTGGTAGGGGAGTTCCAACCCCGTATGACGGAGGTGATCAGCGAAGAGAGTGCCTATAAGATGATTATTATGTTGCAGGGCGTGATGAACGGCGGGACAGGAGGACGCATGCGTTTCCGATATAACGTCATGGCCGACATGGGAGGAAAAACCGGGACGACAAACCGCCATTCCGACGGGTGGTTCGTTTGTTTCACTCCCTCGCTTTCTGCCGGATGCTGGGTGGGCGGCGAGGATCGCGACATCCATTTCAACACCATGACTTACGGTCAAGGGGCATCGTCGGCCTTGCCGGTGTGTGCTTATTTCCTCCAGAAAGTATATAAGGATAAGGACTTGGGCTATTCTCCCGATGAGAAATTCGAGATCCCTGAGGGGTTTGACCCTTGCAAGGACACCGTTTTGACGGAAGAGGCACCGGTGGAAGAGTACGGCGGAATAGACGAGGCTTTTGACTGAACGTGAACGGTCAGCGGGTTGCCGTGTCCACACTGTGGGGGGCCGTCTGCCCCTTTCTTTCACGGTAACGGTGCGGGGCTGTACGGAATATCCCGCGGTGGCGGCATTCCGAAAGGGGATGCAAAGCCTTTACCGTTGTGCCGGATACCGCCTGGCAGCCGGAAGCCTGTTCCTATTTTGCCGTGAAAGTCTGGTGTGTATTCATTGCAACTCTTTTATTCCCTGCTGTATATAGTCGCGTTGCCAGTCGTCAGGTTTGAGTACCTTCCCATCATACCACAACAGGTCAAGGTCAATGGCTACGATACCCTGTACCTTGTCTTCCGGTTTTCGTCCGCATTTCTGTTCTGTCTGTTTCAACAGACGGCGCAGCTCGTCGGCGGGCAACGTGGTCGTGCAAACGGCAGTCTGGTTGAAGAACGGGCGCGGCGAATCGAAGTTTACAGGGAGGGTCTGCAACACGCAACTGAAGGCAATATCCGGAAGCTGGTTACGCAATTCTGTCTGTGCGGCCTGCAGGTTGGAGATGGTGGGGGCATTGCTGCCCAATCCGATGAAACATTTCTTGGCCATACCTTTTTTGTACACAAAATTAGCTGTTTTTGTCCGGCCTTACAAAATCTTTTTGTACTTTTGTGTGGCATAGTTTAGTAATGACAAAAGAAATGAATTTTATAGGAATTATTCCGGCACGATATGCTTCTATGCGTTTTCCGGCCAAGCCTTTGGCACTATTGGGTGGAAAACCTGTCATCCAGAGAGTTTATGAACGGGTCGTTGGTTGCCTGGACGAGACGGTGGTGGCCACGGACGACCGGCGGATTTACGATGCTGTGAAGTCTTTTGGCGGAAACGTCGTCATGACCGGCACGCATCACAAGAGCGGGACGGACCGTTGCTATGAGGCCTATACGCTGATGGCGCATCCCTATGATGTGGTGGTCAACGTGCAAGGCGACGAACCGTTTATCCATCCGCAGCAGATAGAGATCCTGAAAGCCTGTTTTGAGGACCGGGAAACGCAGATTGCCACACTGGTGAAACCCTTCACGGCGGCAGACGGCTGGGTGGCCTTGGAAAATGCGAACAGCCCCAAGGTGGTGCTCAACAACAGGATGCAGGCACTGTATTTCAGCCGTTCCGTCATCCCTTACCAGCGGAACGCGGATAAGGAGGAGTGGCTGGAGGGACACACCTATTACAAACACATCGGGCTGTATGCCTACCGTAGCGAAGTGCTGGAAGAGATTACCGCCCTGCCGCAGTCGCCTTTGGAGAAAGCGGAGTCGTTGGAGCAGTTGCGTTGGTTGCAGAACGGCTATACCATCAAAGTGGGCATTACGGACATGGAAACCATCGGCATTGACACGCCGGCAGACCTGGAAGCTGCCGAAAGGTTTCTGGAAGAAAGTATGAACTGTTAGGACAACATAAAGGAAGGGCAGAGAACGATGAATTTAAGATACAGATTCCTTGGCATGGCACTGTTGTGGCCTTTTCTGCAAATCTGTGCCCAGGAAATCAAGATAGGAAACTACACTTTCAAGGACGGATCCGAATATCAGGGCGAACTGTTCAAGGGGAAACCCTATGGCAAGGGGGTCACCCACTTCAAGAACGGCGATTCCTATGAGGGTGAATACGTGAAAGGGAAACGTCAGGGTTACGGCGTATATAAGTTTCCCGATGGCGAGAGGTATGAAGGCGAGTGGTTTCAGGACCAGCAACACGGCCGCGGCATCTATTATTTCATGAACAACAACAAGTATGACGGGCTGTGGTTCCGCGACTACCAGCAGGGGCAGGGCACGATGTACTATTACAATGGTGATGTATATAACGGCGGCTGGAAGGAGGACAAGCGCGAGGGTTACGGTGAATACAAGTATGCCAACGGTGCTTTCTACCGTGGTGACTGGAGCAATGACCAGAAGAACGGCCAGGGCCTTTTCGACTGGAACGACGGTTCGTGGTACGACGGTATGTGGAAAGACAACCAGCGGAACGGCAAGGGCACATTCAATTATGCGGACGGCGACCGTTATACCGGTGAGTGGGTGGACGACGTGCAGCACGGCAAGGGCATCTACAAGTTTCACAACGGTGATGTCTATGAGGGCGACTACGTGCAAGGCGAACGGACAGGCGAAGGCGTATTCACCTTTGCCAATGGCAACAAATATGTGGGCCATTTCAAGAACGGGGCGCAGAACGGGCAAGGCACGTTCACATGGCACAACGGTGCTTCGTATGCCGGCACATGGCGCGACAACAAGCGCGAAGGGCAGGGACGTTACACCTGGAGCAACGGCGACGTGTATGAAGGCAACTGGAAAGACGGGCAGATGGACGGTGAGGGCATATTGCGCCTGGCCGACGGCACGAAGTTCAAAGGCACTTTCCGGAACGGGGAGAAGAACGGTTTCGGAATCATGGTGGACGAGAACGGTGTCCGCTTTGAAGGAAACTTCAAGGATGACGAGAAAGACGGTCCTTTCGTGCTGAAGGATAAGGACGGCAACATCACGCAAGAGGGGGAATACAGTCACGGGATGATGATCATAAAGCAGAAATGAACATGGATTTGCACGGGTTGACGGAAAAAGTCAAGGCACTGGCTGTAGAAACCGGCAGGTTCCTGGCCACGGAACGCCTTTCTTTCGACCGCGGGAGAGTGGAGCAGAAAGCGGCCCACGACTACGTGTCGTATGTGGACAAGACCTCGGAGCGGCGCATTGTGGAATGCCTGCACACCTTGCTGCCGGAGGCCGGTTTCGTCACGGAGGAGGGCACGGGCTCGTTCGCCGGACAGGAATACTGCTGGGTAGTGGATCCGCTGGACGGTACCGGCAATTACATCCACAACAATGCCCCGTATTGTGTCAGCATCGCCCTGCGCAACCGGGAGGAGATTCTGCTGGGCGTGGTCTATGAATGTTGCCGTGACGAACTGTTCTGGGCGCACAAGGACAGTCCGGCTTATCTGAACGGCAAGGAAATACATGTGAGCGACCAGGCGGTGCTCGACCAGGCTTTCGTCGAGCTCGGCTTCCCCTATAATTCGGAAGCCTACCGCGGTTTTGCCCTTCGGCTCGTGGAGAGCCTCTACGGCCATGTGGGCGGATTGCGCCTGATGGGGGCGGCCGCTGCGGAAATCTGTTACATCGCGGCCGGACGTTTCGAAGCGCGCATCGAAGGTTTCATCGGTCCCTGGGACATAGCCGCCGGGCATATCATCCTGCAACAGGCCGGCGGGAGGATGACCGACTTCAGTGGCAGTCCGGATTGCCTGGATGCGCGCGAGGTGTTTGCCTCCAACGGCAAGGTGCATGACGAACTGCTGAAATTGCTGCGGATGTATAAAAAAGAGCTGGGAACATGACGCACATTGCCTGTAAACCCTTATATTTGCAAGAGGAATGCGGTACATGCACCGGCCTTGATGCCCGGCGCAGCGGGCAAGACCGTTTTCAGACAGCCGTTGCAGAGAGGACAGAAACAATATAGTAATCATACCTTGATCTAATGTGTTATGGCTAAATCAAAAGTTAAATCTCCAAAAACATTGAATCTCGTAAAGAGCGACCCTTGGCTGAAAGATTATGAGCCGGCCATTGCGGGTCGTCACCAGCATGCGCTGGACAAAATCAGCGAACTGACCCAGGGAGGCAAGTGCACGTTGTCCGACTTCGCTACCGGCTACCTGTATTTCGGCCTGCACCGTACAGCCACGGGATGGGTGTTCCGTGAATGGGCACCCCATGCCACGGCCATTTACCTTGTGGGGGACTTCAACGGGTGGCAGGAACTTCCGAAATATCAGCTGAAGCGGATAAAGGACACCGGCAACTGGGAAATCAAACTCCGCGGCAACGCCCTCAAGCATGGCGACCTTTACAAGCTGAAGGTGCATTGGGACGGAGGCTGCGGGGAGCGGATTCCGGCCTGGTGCCGCAGGGTGGTGCAGGACGAACAGACCAAGATATTCAGTGCACAGGTATGGGCACCGGAGCAGCCTTACGTGTGGAAGAAGAAAACGTTCCGTCCCAACACCTCGCCGTTGCTGATTTATGAATGCCACATCGGTATGGCGCAGGATGCCGAAAAAGTGGGCACGTACAATGAGTTCCGCCAGAACGTGTTGCCCCGTATCGCCGAAGACGGTTATAACTGCATCCAGATTATGGCCATACAGGAACACCCTTATTACGGCAGTTTCGGCTATCATGTGTCTAATTTCTTTGCGGCTTCCAGCCGTTTCGGCACGCCCGAAGAGCTGAAGCAGCTCATCGACGAGGCCCACCGCCTCGGCATAGCCGTCATCATGGACATCGTGCACTCGCACGCCGTGAAGAACGAAGTGGAGGGACTGGGCAACTTTGCGGGCGACCCCTGCCAGTATTTTTATCCTGGTGACCGCCGCGAACACCCGGCATGGGACAGCCTGTGCTTTGATTACGGCAAGAACGAAGTGCTGCACTTCCTGCTCTCCAACTGCAAGTTCTGGTTGGACGAGTACCATTTCGACGGTTTCCGTTTCGATGGCGTCACCTCCATGCTCTATTACAGCCACGGGTTGGGAGAGGCGTTCTGCAATTATGCCGACTACTTCAACGGCCATCAGGACGACAATGCCATATGCTACCTGACGCTGGCCAACGAACTGATTCATGAAGTCAACCCCAAGGCCATCACCATAGCCGAGGAAGTGAGCGGCATGCCGGGGCTGGCTGCCCCGTTCAAGAACGGCGGTTATGGCTTCGACTACCGCATGGCCATGAACATTCCCGACTATTGGATCAAGACCATCAAGGAGAAGAAAGACGAGGACTGGAAACCGAGCAGCATGTTCTGGGAAGTGACCAACCGGCGGGCTGACGAGAAAACCATCTCCTACTGCGAAAGCCACGACCAAGCACTGGTGGGCGACAAGACCATCATTTTCCGCCTCATAGACGCCGACATGTATTGGCATTTCAAGAAGGGCGACGAGAACTACGCCGTGGAGCGCGGCATCGCCCTGCACAAGATGATCCGCCTGCTCACGGCCTCCACCATCAACGGCGGCTACCTGAATTTCATGGGCAACGAGTTCGGCCACCCGGAATGGATAGATTTCCCCCGCGAAGGCAACGGGTGGAGCTACAAGTATGCCCGGCGCCAGTGGAACCTGGTGGACAACAAGGAACTGTGCTACCACTATCTGGGCGATTTCGACAAGGCCATGCTGGACATCATCGGCAAGGAGAAGAACATCCAGAAGTCGCCCGTGGTGGAGGTGTGGCACAACGACGGCGACCAGGTGCTGGCCTACCGCCGCAACGACCTGCTCTTTGTGTTTAATTTCAGTTACGACCGCTCTTTCACCGATTACGGCTTCATGGTGCCGGAGGGTGGCTACGATGTGGTGCTGGACACCGATGCGCCGCAGTTCGGCGGGAACGGGCTGAACGATGACAGCTTGCGCCACCTGACGGTTTACGACCAGCTGCTGGCCCGCGACGGCAAGGGATGGCTGAAGCTCTACCTGCCGGCACGCTCGGCCCTGGTGCTCCGTAAGGCCGACGGGCCGGAATGCACCGCGGGTGAATAGGGACGGCGGCATATAACGAACCTCTTTGGATACGGACATGTATAAATCTACGCCTTTCAAGAAGACCGCACGGATTATCGCATGGGTGTGCGGTGTCCTTTTCACGGCTTTCTCCGTGTTGTATCTGGCCCTCATGCAGCCGGGACAGCTGGCCACCGCCCAGCATCTGCTCTCTGGGGGGCAGACGCTGTATTCCCCCTTGTGGGGCACGGTCATCATCACGGCTGTGCTGCTGCTGGTCCGGGCTGCCTATCGCAAGACGCTGGCCTTCCCCTTCCGCTTCCATGCCCTCTATTATTTTCCCTCCTGTCTCATGTTGGGGCTGCTCACCTCCATTGTCCCGCAGGGCGGTTGGGAGGTGGGGATGGATACCCGCTGGGGACTGGTGATAGCCTGCATCTGCCTGTATTGCGTGATGGCGTGGGTGGCCATGCACTTTCCCGATGCCAAGACCGGCAAGCAGGACCTCTTCTCTTACCTGTGGAGCAACCTGTTGCTGCTGGCCTTGCAGTTCTGTATGGTGGGGAGCGTGGCCAACACCGATGATGTTTACCATTATCGCTTGCGGGCGGAAGAGCACATCGTGGAGGGGCAATATCAGCAGGCCCTGCAGGTGGGGCGGAAGTCTTTGCATGCCGACCGCAGCCTGACGGCCATGCGTGCCTTTGCCCTGAGCCGCACCGGCGGCTTGGGCGACAACCTGTTCGACTATCCGCAGCCATACGGGAGCAGGGGACTGCTGCCCGAACCGTCCGACACGGTCTATGTGCACGGTTGGTTGCAGGAACTTTACAGGCATCTGGGGGGCAGGCCCGGCAAGCGCATGCCGGATGATGTGGTTCTGTTCCTGGAGCGTCTGGCAGGGTTGCCGTCGGCCACGGATGCGGTGTACGATTATCTGCTGTGTGCCTATCTGTTGGATAAGGACCTGGATGCCTTTATCAGCCTGTTGCCCCGCCGTTACGACTTGGAGGGCGGCCTGCCGCAGCATTACAAGGAGGCGGTCCTCCTCTACCGTCGGCTGCGCACGTCGCCGGCCGTGGTCTATAAGGATACGGCGGTGGAAGCCAACCTTGACGATTTCCTCCGTTTCGGGACGAAGTTCGACGATGCCGTGGAGCGTTCCAACCAGACCCGCCGCATGTATGGCAACACCTATTGGTGGTACTACTATTACCAGTCGCTCCCGGTGCGCTGAATCCTACGCGGGGGCACCTGTCCGTGCCCTCTTGCAATATCCCGCCTGCACCCATGCGCAAGGCGGGATATTTTTATGCGCAAGGCCGTCCGAGTCCTTGCGCAGGCAGGTTCCCGCTTTTGCGCAAGGGCGGAAATGGTTTCCGGCGGGCGGGGAGTCCGGTGCAAACTTTCCGCCCTTTTCCTTTGGGTTTGAAAAGCATCGGGTTGTGGGCTTTTTTACACGGCTTTTTCTTAACTTTGCAGCCGTAATTGGCAAGAATGTATGATTTATCCGCAGAATTTTGAGCAGAAAATAGGTTTCGATGAAATCCGCACCCTCCTTTCCGCCCACTGCCTGAGCCCTTTGGGGCAGGACAGGGTGGGGCGGATGGCATTCCTCACCGATGTACAGGCCCTGGGGGAATTGCATGAGCAGACCAAGGAATTCATGGCCATCATGGAGGCTGACGAGGAGTTTCCGGAACAGGACTTCTATGACGTGCGGCCTGCCCTGAGGCGGATCCGCATAGAGGGCACTTATCTGGAGACGGGGGAGCTGTTCGACCTGAAACGTTCGCTTGCCACTATCATTGCCATTGTGGATTTCCTTAACCGCGGCGTTGCGGCCGACGGAGCGGGCGCACAGGCTGACCATGCACGCTATCCCGCCCTGCTGCGCCTTGCGCAAGGGGTTGCCGTGTTTCCACGGCTGGTGCGCGACATGGACGGCTTGCTCGACAAATACGGGAAAATCAAGGATTCGGCCTCGCCCGACCTGCTCCGCATCCGCCGCGAACTCCTGGCCACGGAGAGCGGCATCTCGCGCACGTTGCACGCCATTCTGCGCAATGCCCAGCAGGAGGGGCTGGTGGAGAAGGACACCGCCCCCACGCTGCGCGACGGGCGGCTGGTCATTCCGGTGGCACCGGCTCTGAAACGTAAGCTGAAGGGCATCGTGCACGATGAGTCCGCCACCGGGCGGACGGTATATATCGAACCGGCCGAGGTGGTGGAGGCCAACAACCGTATCCGCGAGCTGGAGGCCGAAGAGCAGCGCGAAATCATACGCATATTGCAGGATATTACCGCCAGGCTGCGCCCTTTCCATAAGGAGCTACTTCACTCTTACGAGTTCCTGGCGGAGATGGATTTTATCCGGGCAAAGGCCTGTCTGGCAAAGCAGCTGGAGGCCATTCCCCCGCAGCCGGACAACAAACCTTTGGTGGACTGGACGCTGGCGCGCCATCCGTTGTTGCAGCTGGCCCTGGCCCAGCACGGCAAGAAAGTGGTGCCCCTGGACATCGAACTGGACGGCCGCCGGCGCATCCTCATCATTTCCGGTCCCAACGCCGGGGGCAAGTCGGTCTGCCTGAAAACCGTGGCTCTCATACAGTATATGATACAGTGCGGCCTGCCGGTTCCCATCGGCGAAAACTCGCGCACCGGCATCTTCGGCAGCCTGTTCATCGACATCGGCGACGAGCAGAGCATCGAAGACGACCTCAGTACCTATTCCGGCCACCTGCTCAACATGAAAAACATGTTGAAGTACTGCGATGGCACCAGCCTGCTGCTGATTGATGAGTTCGGCGGCGGCACGGAGCCGCAGATCGGGGGAGCCATAGCCGAGGCTTTGCTGGAACGCTTCAACCGGAAGAAGGCTTTCGGCATCATCACCACGCACTACCAGAACCTGAAACATTATGCGGAGGGCCACGAAGGGGTGGCCAACGGTGCCATGCTCTACGACCGCCAGCACATGCAGGCGCTCTACCAGCTGCAGATAGGCAATCCCGGCAGTTCGTTTGCCGTGGAGATCGCGCGCAAGATAGGGCTGCCGGAAGAGGTCATCGCCGATGCTTCGGAACTGGTGGGAAGGGAATACATCAACGCGGACAAGTACTTGCAGGACATTGTGCGCGATAAACGCTATTGGGAAAACAAGCGCCAGGCCATCCACCAGCGGGAAAAGGAAATGGAACGCACCATCGCCCGCTACACGGAAAAAATCGAGGCCCTGCAGCTTGAACGGAAAGAGATATTGAAAAAGGCAAAGGAAGACGCCGAACAGTTGCTCAAGGAGTCCAATGCAAGGATAGAGTTGACCATCAAGACAATACGCGAAGCCCAGGCCGAGAAGGAGAACACGCGGAGTGTGCGGAAGGAACTGGCCGCATTCAAGGAAAGCCTGAAAGAGGCAGACCGGAAGTATGAATCCGACCAGATAGCCCGCAAGATACAGCAGTTGCAGGAGCGGAAGAAAAGGCAGGCGGAACGCAAGGCCAGAAAGGCTTCTGAGACGGCACAAACCCAGTTGCCGGCAGCCCAAGAGGCCGGGC
This sequence comes from uncultured Paraprevotella sp., assembly GCA_964528135.1. Classification (GTDB taxonomy): domain Bacteria; phylum Bacteroidota; class Bacteroidia; order Bacteroidales; family Bacteroidaceae; genus Paraprevotella. The sequence goes on from CAZGSE010000003.1 coordinate 33,687, forward strand.
AGCAGGACCGCCCGTTGCAGCCGGGTGACACCGTGCGCATCAAGGGGCAGACGGCTGTGGGCACTGTTGAGGATATTGACGCGCGCAGTGCCATCGTGACTTTCGGCATGATGCGCACCACCGTGCATCCTGACCGTCTGGAGCGTGCCGCCATGCCCGCGCGGAAAGATGACATACGGGCCGCCACCAGCCTCAGCCGTGAAACCCAGGATGCCGTGTATGAAAAGAAACTTCAGTTCAGGCAGGACATCGACGTGAGGGGCATGCGGGGCGATGAGGCCATCACGGCCGTCACCTATTTCATAGACGATGCCATCCTGCTTGGCGTTCCGCGCGTCCGGATTCTGCACGGGACGGGTACGGGCATCCTGCGCACGCTGGTCAGGCAGTACCTGGACACCGTTTCCGGGGTGAAGGATTTCAGGGACGAGCATGTGCAGTTCGGCGGAGCCGGCATCACCGTGGTGGACTTGTTATGACGGTTCCTTTTGTAGGGGATGGCTGGAGGGACGGGTCTGCCGAAGGAATCGCCGGCAGAAAAGGAAACCCGCAACGGCCAGTGCCACCGGATAGGCCGACCAGATGCCGACCGGTCCGCCCCGGAAAGTGAATCCCAACAGGTAGCTGAGGGGCAGCGAAATGACAATGTAACTCAGAAAAGCATAGCGCATGAGTGGCCGTACATCGGCAATGCCGCGCAGTGAGTTGGCAAAGTTGACTTGCAGGCCATCGCCGAACTGATAGAGTATGAACGGGATGATTAAGGCGGCCACGATTCCCCGTATTTCCGCATCATCGGTAAACAAGGCGCAAATGGGGGCAATGCCTGTGCTGATGACCGACACCATGGCGATGCCGATGGCCAAAATCAACAGGTAGCCGGAGTATGCACAGTGGCGGACATTACGCAGGTCGCCTACACCATAGAAGTGGCTCACCCGTATGGCTACGGCGGCCCCGATGCCGTAATAGACCATGAAACATGTGGCTCCGATGTTGGTCATGATCTGGTGGGCGGCCAGCGGAGCCGCACCGATCCAACCCTGCATCACGGCGCAAAGGCTGAACGAGGCTGTCTCCATGCCCATTTGCAGGCCGAGCGGGCGGCCCAGCCTATGCAGGCGTTTCCGGATTGGAGCCACTCCTTCACGCGAATGGAAACCGTTGTGGTATTTCCGGTAGGCGGGAGCCATGCGGAATAGGATGCTGATGGCACACAGCATGAGGATGCGCGACAACAGGGTAGAGATACCGGCACCCAACAGGCCCAGTTCGGGAAACGGTCCGGGGCCGTAGATGAGCAGGTAATTCCCCACAATGTTGAACACATTGGCCCAAAGCATTATCCACATCGGGGTGCGGGTGTTGCCGATGGCATCAAAGAATTGTTTGAAGCCGTTGAACAGGGATTGGACGGGGATGGACAACAGGACCATGGCGTAGTACGGACGGATTTCCGGCAGCAGTTCTTCCGGTTGCCCCATACGGTCGAGAAAGAAGTATAATATGCCCATTAGGATGAACAGGGCTGTTCCGATGGTGGCATTGGCCTGCAGGCCTGCTTTCAAGGCGCGTCCGACGTTGTCGTGCTCTCCCCGTGCGTGCAAAGGGCCTATAACGGGGGTAAGGGCATAGGAGTAGCCCAAAGCGAAAATCAACACCAGTGTCATGATATTGTTGACAAAGCCGGCGGCTGCCAGTGAATGGGCACTGAAACGTCCCACCATGATGGTGTCTGCCAGCCCTTGGATGATGGTTCCCAATTGTCCGATAATGATGGGAACTCCCAAGGCGGCCAAGGCGCGGATGTGCCTGCCGAATGTAAGGATTGGAGCGGTTTGTCGCATGTTCTTCTGTTGATATGCAGGAGTAAGGTTTGTTCCCTGAGGAGGGCGGACGTGGGGCATGCCTGTCAGAAAGCCTTGCGGTAAAAACGGCTGCGCGGCGAAGTACGGTAGGCCAGCCATGAACAGCAGTGCCACCAAAGCATGCGCATCTCGAACCACAGGAAATACAGTATTCCGACCTTCTCGTCCAGAGCCTGTGCCGAACGGTTGATTTGGAACGTTTTCCAGCAGGTCAATGCGATGGTGAGCAATGCCACGGCAGCTGTTTCATACCATTGTTGATGCCAGATGCTCCATGAAGCGGTGGCCAATGTGATGCAATAGAACAAGGGTACAATGGTTTGTTTCAGGTTGAACAGGAAACGGTATCCCCATCCGTGCGTGAAATGCCGGCGCGTCTCCATGTAATAACACCGTTTTGTTTTCCACTGTCTGGCCGACTCCACATTCTCACAGATGATTTTCGCTTCTTTGGAAAGGTTCACTGCCGTGTTTTCCCGTGTACAGTGGTGGTTAACCAACAGTTCTGCTGCACCGTCCACAAGCTGTACGTCATCGGCAAATCCTTTATGTGCCATGAAAAAACTCTTGCGGTAGGCCAGATTGGACGGGGTGCAACGATAGGCTTTGTGCCTTGTGGCCCAAGGCAGGTATTGCAACTGGTGGAATAAGTTGAAGAATGAGACTTTCCGGCTCAGATAGTTCCTCCGGCATGCACAGTTGGCATAACCCAACACCATCTGCACGGAAGGGCTGAAGTAGCCGGCCATGGAACTTATCCAGTAAACCGATTGCGGATAGCTGTCCGGCTCGATGAGCAACACCCACTCATGACGGGCGGCCTTGAACCCGACGGTCAGGCACAAACGCTTGTGGCTGATATGGCGCGAACCGGGCGGGATGGTGGAATGGCGCAGATGTGGATATTTCATTTCCAGCTGTTGCAACACTTCTTCCGTCCGGTCTGTGGAAGCATCGTTGATGACAATGACTTCAAAGTTTTCATAGTCCTGTTCCAAAATCTGCGGCAGGTTGCGTTGTAGCTGCCCGTCTTGGTTGTGCGCCGTGAGGATGACGGAAACGGGCGGGGTGTCTGTTGCTGTTCCGGCCTGTATTCCGGCAGATGTACGTGCCATGCGGCTTACCTTACCGTAGGAACGGGCTGTAATAAAATGTACCGCCCACGCGAGCACGAAGCCCGCGTAGGCAGCATAATCCGCTAACAGGCTGGTGAGTGGCATTCAGGCAAAATCTTCTGTGATGTAACCTTTTGGCAATTCGCGGCAGTTATACCTCGATGCCATGATTTCCCCGTATGCCCCGGCCGAACGGATGGCAATCAGGTCGCCTCGGCGGCAATGGTTTAGGTCATAGGCTTTGACAAATACGTCACTCGATTCACAGATGGGACCCACCACGTCGTAGGTTTCTTTCTTCTCCTCGCTCGTCAGGTTTTCGATGGCATGATAAGCCTGGTAGAGGGCAGGGCGGATCAGGTCTGTCATGCCGGCGTCCACGATGGCGAATTGTTTGTAAGTGGCCTGCTTCACGTAGAGCACTTGTGTAATCAGGCTGCCGCATTGTCCCACCACGGCTCGCCCCAACTCAAAGTGCAACTGCTGTCCGGGGCGAAGGTTCAGGTGTTTGTGGTAGGTCTGGAAGTAATCTTTGAAATTGGGGATGTCCATTTCGTTGGGATGCTGGTAATCTATACCCAATCCGCCGCCCACGTTGATGTTTTCGACCTTGATATGATGCCTTTCCAACAGGGCTTGCAACTCATTGATTCTGTTGCACAAGGCTGTGAAGTCTCCCATTTCGAGAATCTGAGAACCGATGTGGAAATGCAGTCCGGTGAAACATACATTGGTCAGCGAGGCCGCGATTTCAATCACCTTTTCCATGTCGGACATGGCGATACCGAACTTGTTTTCTGCCAATCCGGTGGTGATGTTGGCATGGGTATGTGCTCCCACGTTTGGGTTGATGCGGAAAGACACTCTGGCTATTTTACCTTTTGCACCGGCTAGTTGGTTGATGACTTCCAGTTCCGGTACACTTTCCACATTAAAACAAAAAATATCCGCGTCCAAGGCGAGGTTGATTTCCCAGTCGCTTTTCCCAACACCGGCAAAGACAATTTTCTCCGCCGGGAACCCGGCATCCAGACTGGCTCTGATTTCACCGCCGCTTACACAGTCGGCACCAAATCCGGCACTGCTGATGATGCGCAACACTTTTGGGTTGGCGTTGGCTTTCACTGCGTAGTGCAGGTGGTAGTTACTGTGTTTGTCCAATTCAGTCCGGAGTGTTTTCAGCGTTTTCCGGAGCAGATTTGTATCATAGTAGTAGAACGGTGTCTGTACCGTTTTAAATTTATCTATCGGAAATGAACCTTTCATGTGCAGAAAACAAGATGTTATAATTTGAACAATGTATCACTAAAGGCCTGGAGCGCGCGCTTCTTATCTTCCATTTTCACAAGGAATGAGATGTTGTGGTTGCTGCCTCCATAAGAAATCATCTGTACGGGAATGTCCTTCAAGGCCTGTGTCGTCAGGCTTTCAAAGCCTACGTTCTCCCATGCCAAATCACCGACAACGCAGATGATGCACATATTTTCATTGACAGTCACGGTGCCGTATTTCATCAGGTCGGCAATGATGTCTTTCAGATAAGACTTGTTGTCGATAGTTACGGAAACACCGACCTCAGAGGTGCTTACCATGTCGATGCTGGTCTTGTAGCTCTCGAAAATCTCAAACACCTTTCGTAAGAATCCATAAGCCAACAGCATGCGGCTGGATTGGATCTGGATAGAAACGATGTCGTCCTTGGCGGCTACGGCTTTTATCTTCCCGTGTTGTATTTCATTGTTGATGATAGTGCCGGGAGCGGACGGATCCATTGTGTTCAGCAGGCGTACGGGTACGCCGGCAAACTTGGCCGGTTGAATGCAGGTGGGGTGCAGGATTTTGGCACCGAAATAAGCCAGTTCGGCAGCTTCTTCAAAGTACAGTTGGCGTACGGGTTCTGTATATTCTACAACCCGCGGGTCATTGTTGTGCATACCGTCAATGTCTGTCCATATTTGTATCTCCTCACTTTCCAGTGCGGCACCGATAAGGCAGGCCGTGTAATCGGAACCTCCGCGCAAAAGATTGTCAATTTCTCCGTAAGCATTGCGGCAGATGAAGCCTTGTGTGATATAGATTTCGTATCCTGCATGGGCAGCAAACTGTTCGTTGAGCTTTTCCTTGATATAATTGAAGTCCGGTTCTGCGTTCTTGTCGGTGCGCATGAAATCGAGTGCCGATAATAGAACCGTTTTGACACCACATTCTTCCAGATAGTTTGTCACCATGTTTGTGCTTATGATTTCTCCTTGTGCCAGAATCATTTTTTCTTCAAACGATGTGAACAGGATTTTGGTGAAGCTGCGCAGGTAGTCAAATTCTTCTTTCAGGAAGTTCAGCGTTTTTTGTTTGTATTCTTCCGTTGTGTAGAGTTCATCCACATGGTTGTGGTATTTCAACTCCAGTTGATTGATGATATTATTAGCCCCCTCCGGATTTTTCTTGTAAAGATAGTCAGAGATTTCTACCAGTGTGTTCGTCGTACCCGACATGGCAGACAATACAACCATTTTTGCTTTGCCATCCTGGGTAATCAGTCGGCATACATCTTTCATTCTTTGGGCGGAACCTACGGACGTTCCACCGAATTTCATTACTATCATATTCTTCTTGTTGTTAATTGTTCTCGTTTATGTTTTCTTCTATGCTGTTGGATTCGATGTCCAACGGGACAATGGACGGACAGTAGTCGTGGGTACATTCTTCCAGTCGTCCTTCACCGCATCGGTAAACAATACCCGGAAATTCCTGTATGAGGTCTTCGTTATGGGTACTCAGGATAACGGTTGTGCCTTTTTGGCTGATGTCATATAGCAGATGGGCGGCTCGCCGTCCGTTTTCCTTGTCCAGGTTTCCAGTGGCTTCGTCTGCCAGGATGATTTCCGGGTGGTTCAGTATGGCCCGTGCGATACAGATGCATTGTTGTTCCCCGCCGGATAGCTGGTAGGGCATCTTGTCGGCTTTTTCTGTCATGCCCACCTGTTCCAATACTTCATTGATACGTTGGTAGCGTTCATTTTTCTTGTGCCACCCTGTCACGCGGAGAACAAAATCCAGATTGTTTTTTATCGTTCGGTCGTTCAACAGTTGGAAGTCCTGGAACACGATGCCCAATTTCTTTCTGAGTGCAGGAATATGCCGGCGTTTGATTCTCGTCATTTCATAGTCCAGCACCCGTGCGCATCCTGTTTTTACGTCAAGTTCGCCATAGAAAGTCTTGAGCAGGGAACTTTTTCCCGTACCCACTTTGCCGACAAGATAGATGAATTCTCCCTGTCCGGCTTGAAAGTTCACATCTTGTAATATCGGTTGTGAATCTTGTACAACGTTTACATGCTGGTAATTAATTCGCATGAGGCGTTTTTTTCAGTGTTTCTTCCAACCGGGTTTGTGACGGTTCCGTAACTCTGTGGCCAGCTGTTCTATGCGCAATCCTTTTGAGGTCAGCAGCACAATGAGGTGATACAACATGTCCGAACTTTCGTAAATCAAACGTTCGTCTGTCCCGTTGACGGCCTCTATTACTGCTTCCAAAGCCTCTTCACCTACTTTTTGTGCCATCCGGTTGATGCCGTCTTTAAATAGGCTGGTAGTGTATGAACCTTCCGGCATTTCCTTATGTCTGGTTTCGATAAAATCCTGCAATTCCCCAAGAAAAGCCAGAGGGTTAGCTTCGTTCTTTTCACCCCAGCAAGTGTCGGTGCCTGTATGGCACACAGAGCCTTCGGGATGCACCTGGATAAGAAGCGTGTCGTTGTCGCAGTCGTTTTTGATAGAAACAACATTCAGGAAGTTTCCGCTGGTTTCTCCTTTTGTCCATAAGCATTGCTTTGTACGGCTGAAGAACGTCACTTTCCCCGTTTCTACGGTTTTGGCATAAGATTCATGGTTCATGAAACCCAGCATCAAAACTTTTTGTGTTTCGGCGTCCTGAATGACAGCCGGAACCAAGCCATCCATTTTGTCGAAGTTTATTTCCATATATAAATAAGTATTGTTGGTTCTTTATGTCAGATTCTCACGTTGATGCCTTCATCTTTCAGCCATTGCTTCAGCTCCGGAATGGCTATTTCTCCGAAGTGGAACACGCTGGCTGCCAGTGCCGCATCGCTTTTGCCCACAGTGAAAGCATCGCGGAAATCTTCCCGTTTCCCCGCGCCGCCGGAAGCAATGACGGGGATGCTCAGTTCATCGGCAAGATGGGCCAAGGCCTCATTGGCATATCCGTTTTTCACGCCATCGTGATCCATCGAGGTGAAAAGTATTTCTCCGGCTCCTCTTTCACAGGCTTCTTTAGCCCAGTCGAACAAGTTCAATGAGGTGGGAACACGTCCGCCATTCAGAAAACAAATCCATCCTTTTTCCGTTTTCTTTGCATCGATGGCCACTACGCACACCTGAGAACCGAAATGCCTGGTGATGTCGTTGATGAGTTGTGGATTGCGTATGGCTGCCGAGTTGATGCTGACCTTATCGGCTCCTGCATTGAGCAAACGTTCCACATCGGTCATTTCGTTGATGCCACCGCCTACCGTAAATGGAATGGAGATTTCAGCCGCCACACGTTGCACCATTTCCGTGAAAGTCTTACGTCCTTCGTAGCTTGCCGTGATGTCCAGATATACCAATTCATCAGCACCTTGTTCACTGTAAACTTTCCCCAAGGCTACCGGATCACCTGCCTGCCGCAGGTTGACAAAGTTAGTCCCTTTTACGGTTTGTCCGTTTTTGACGTCCAGACAAGGAATGATGCGTTTTGCCAGTGCCATATTCTTTTATCGGTTTTCGGCCCATCCGGCCAGTTCTTTTAGTGTGATTTTTCCCTCGTAAATCGCTTTGCCGAATACTACGGCCGGAATGCCGGCATCATCCAGCCGGATGATGTCTTCCAGACAACTTACGCCTCCGCTTGCGATGAGGTGGCATTGTGGGAACAGTTTCAGGATTTCCTGATAGAGTGGGGTGGCGGGGCCTTGCAGCATACCGTCTTTACTGATGTCAGTACAGAGGACATTCCGCACTCCTTCTTTTATATATTTTGTGAGGAAGGGGACGAGCTGTTCTCCGTTTTCTTCTTTCCACCCGTTGATGGAAATCAGCCCGTCTTTCACGTCAGCTCCCAGAATAATGCGGTCGGCCCCGAATGTATTGAGCCATTTCAGGAATAGTTCCGGCTGTGTGACAGCCAAACTACCCACAGTGGCCCACGAAGCACCGCTGTTGAAGGCGATGCGCAGGTCTTCATCACTCTTTATGCCTCCCCCGAAGTCAATAGCCATATCCGTAGCGGCGGCTATCCGTTCCAAGGTGAGATGGTTGACAACATGTTTAGAACGGGCTCCGTCGAGGTCCACGATGTGCAACCGTTTAAATCCATGTTGTTTGAACTCGCGGGCTACGGCAACGGGATCTTCGTTGTATGTCTTTTGCGTGGCATAGTCTCCCTTGGTCAGCCGTACGCATTTTCCGTCTATGATGTCTATGGCGGGGATGAGTTCTATCATATTGTAAGCTCTAAAAAGTTCTGTAAGATGCGTTCGCCTATGCTGCCGCTCTTTTCCGGATGGAACTGTGTGGCATAGAAATTGCCTTTCTGCATCGCGGCGCTGAAAGGTGTGATATAGTCTGTCGTGGCTATGGTGAACTCTGTCACCGGAACGTAATAGCTGTGGACAAAATAGACGAAGTCTTTTTCTTTCACCCCCTTGAACAAAGGGCCTTTGATGTCCGACAGCGTATTCCAGCCCATGTGTGGGACCTTGTCCTCGTGTCTTTCCGGATGGAACCTCACCACATCGGCATCAAATATGCCCAATCCATCGGTATCGCTTTCTTCCGAGTGGCGGCATAGCAGTTGCTGCCCGATACAAATGCCCAAAACGGGTTGTTGCAGCCTGCATATAGTTTCATCCAACCCGTTTGCCCGCAAATATGCCATGGCGTTGCCGGCTTCTCCCTGTCCGGGAAAAATCACGCGGTCTGCTTTAGACAACCGTTCCTTGTCGTCTGTCACTTCGGGCGTGATGCCCAGGCGTTCGAGGGCATTGATGACGGAGCAGACATTTCCTGCATTGTATTTTACGATGGCTACATTCATCTTTTGTTTGCGCGTGCTACTGATTATAGTGGTGCAAAGATACTAATTCTATCTGAGAATGTGCAAAAAGTATTTTGAAAAAACGGTGTTTGCCGCATTCCGCCGTGTTTTAACCGCCTGTTTGCGATTATGGGTTCTTTTTCATGGAAAGATGGTGGGTGATGACATCAGGCAGCTCTTCTGCATAATGCGTCACCATGATCATGGTTTTGTCCTGTCTCCGGCAGAACGTTGAGATGATTTCCCGTGTCAGCTGGCGGTTACGGTCGTCCAGCCCGTGGAGGGGTTCGTCCAGGATGAGGAGTTCCGGGTCTTTCACGAAAGCCCGTGCCAGCAGGCAAAGCCGTTGCTCGCCACTGGACAGTTTCAAGAACGTGCGGTCTTTCAGTGCTCCTATGCCGAAGATATTCATCCATCGTTCGCAGATGTCGCGTTGTCCTGCCTTCGGATGTATGTAGAGGCCTACGGAATCATATAACCCGCTGGCCACGATGTCTATGGCCGGCAAGTCTTTCAGGTAGGCACGGTGCATCTCCGGGCTTACGTAGCCGATGTGTTTTTTGATGTCCCAGATGCTTTCTCCTGAACCGCGTTTCCGTCCGAACAATTCTATGTTGCAGGCATAGCCTTGTGGGTTGTCGGCGCAAACCAGGCTCAGCAGGGTGGATTTCCCTGCACCGTTTTCCCCGCTGATAGCCCATTTCTCATTCTGTCGCACCGTCCAGTTCAGGCCCTTCAGAATGTAACGCTGGCCGTAACGTATGTTTATGTCGTTGAATTTCAATATGCAGCCGTGGGCATCCGTGGTGTTCATGATGTCTTGCTTTTCCGGTAGGGAAAGGATGCTGTTTTTACGTTCTTCGTCTATTATGCGTAGCGGACGGGGGGAGGCGTTTTTGCGGTAGTCCGCCAAAGTGGTTTTGGGACAGACTTCCAGGTCGCGGACCGGAATGACATGGGTGATGAAATCGGGTATGTCGTCCGTTTTCGACAGGATGAGCATCACCTGCAGGTCTGTTTCGCGGATCAGTGTGTCCAGCAGTTCCGCCAGTTGCCGGCGGGTTTGTGCGTCCAGCCCGATGAACGGGTTGTCCATGATGAGCAACCGTGGCCCCGACAGCAGTGTCTTGGTCAGTTGAAACTTGCGCAGTTCTCCGCTGGACAGCAGGATGATGTATTTGTCCAGCAGGGATGATAAGTGGAACATCCCGTACAGCTTATCCCTGAGCGTCTTGCGCCGTTCCTGTTCCCGGTGTATCTCTTCTTCGTCCATGCCGTAGCCAAGGTTCTTTTCTGCCGTTTGGAATGCTTCTTCCAGCAGTTCTCCTGCGGTTGGTGTCTTTTCGTCTATGTCGTGCTGGTTCCAGCGTTGTTGGTAATAGTAGTTGCTGTCGCTGTCTCCGTAAGAATCACGGAACGTGATGTATTTGATGTTTTCGCTGGCCAGTTTCATGGACGATGGAGAAAAATCATAATGCACCTCGTTCATCAGCAAGGGATAGCGCCCTGTGATGATGTCCACCAGCCGCGACTTCCCGCTTCCGTTGGCTCCTATGATGGCGACTTGTTCGCCCGTTGCGACAGAGAGGTTTACCGGTTGTTTCATCCGGTAGAGGGGGTGACGGGGGACCCCGTTGACGATTTCTATGATGTTTTGCATGTTTGTTGAATGATGATTGTCGTTATTGCGGCTTGTGTCGGTCTGGGAATACCGGGAGCTATAACCCTTTCACTTTTTCCGGATTCCTTTTGATGAAGTCTTTCCAGCCGTTGTAGCCTTTTTCCGCTACGGGCTTCCCCATTTGCAGGAAGTGGCAATAGGCGGCAGCCAGCCCGTCTGTGGCATCCATGTAGGGCAACAGCTCTTCCTGTGGGATGTCTAACATGCGGGTCAGCATACCGGCCACTTGTTCCTTGCTGGCTTGCCCGTTTCCGGTAATGGCCATCTTGATTTTGAGCGGGGCATATTCAACGATGGGGATGTCGTGGTGTATGGCGGCCGCGATGGCCACTCCCTGTGCGCGTCCCAGTTTCAACATACTCTGCACGTTTTTCCCGAAAAAGGGGGCTTCGATGGCCATTTCGTCCGGAAGGTATGCTTCGATGATGCCTGTCACCCGTTCAAAGATGCGTCCGAGTTTCAGGTATGGGCTGGCATATTTGCGCAGGTCGATGACCCCCATGGCTTCCATGGAGGCTTTCTTGCCGCAAACTTTTAGCACGCCGTAGCCCATGATATTGGTACCGGGGTCGATGCCGAGGATTACTTTTTCTGCTTGTATGGGGTGTCGGACCATCAGCTTTCTTCTATGACTTCCATCAGTGTCGTGAAACCTGCCACTTTTTCCCGGAACGTTTTTTTGAGTTCTTCTTCCAGCACCCCACCGGAATGTACGTACCATTCATGTAGCTTGGCCGAACTTTCGGTTTCGAACTGCAGGGAGAAGCATTCGGACGTATCATCGTGATGGGACAAGATGCGGCAGAAGCGGGGGGCGGACAGCACACCCGATTGTAGGGCCTGTGGGATATATGCCTGGTGAATCCAGATGACAAAGTTTTTGGCATCCTCTGACGGCACATGATAAGTGGTGTTGTATATTAGCATATCCTCAGATTTGAATCTTTCCACAAAGGTACGAAAAAGCTGTTTTATGTGCTAATAAATCTTATTTTTAAGTGTGAAACAAGGCCTGTTATCAAGAAACGGGCTATTTTTGCAGCAGTATTAAACATGAAAACGACATGGGGAAAATTCTGGCATTGTTTTTTTTGTTCCTGTTGGGTGCGGGTCCGGCGATAGCCCAGGACCCGAAAGTGAAAAAGACGGACGTGAAAGAAGCCCGGATTGTGTTTGACGAGACATCGGTGGATTTAGGCACGTTTTCGGAAGACGACCCTATAGTGAAATGTACTTTTACTTTTACGAATGAAGGAAACGCCCCTTTGGTGATTCACCAGGCCATCGCTTCGTGTGGCTGTACGGTGCCTTCTTATACCCGTATGCCCGTTAAGCCCGGTGAGAAAGGCACGATGGATGTCACCTACAACGGGAGCGGCAAATACCCCGGACGCTTCAAGAAAAGTATTACGGTGCGCACCAACGCCAAGGAACCCATGGTGAAACTGTACATTTCAGGGGTAATGACGGCCTCTGAGAAAGACAAGGAATGAGCCATGCCTGCGGGGATAAAAGCAGTTTTTTTCGATATAGACGGGACATTGGTGTCGTTTCGCACCCACTGCATCCCGCCCTCTGCACGGGAGGCTGTAGCCGCTTTGCGGGAAAAAGGCATCAAGGTGTATATCGCAACGGGCCGTCCGTTGCAGTTTATTGACAACTTGGGCGACTTGGAATACGACGGGATGGTGACCGTTACCGGGGCTTATTGTTTCACCCGTGAAGGGAAAGTGATTTACAACCACCCTGTTTCGCAGGAAACCGTAAATCGTGTGGCCGGTTTCCTGGAGTGTGACGCGGAGGCCTATCCCGTGATTTTCGTGTGCCGTGACGAATTGTTTGTCACAAAGATGAACCGTGAGGTGGAAGACGTGGCCCGTTTGTTGGATATCCGTATGCCGGCTGTCCGTCCGCCTTCCCATGCACGGGGAAAGGACGTGTTGCAACTGATTTCTTTCTTCGGTTCCGAACGTGAGGCTTGTATGATGAGCCGGTTGATGCCGGATTGTTCGTCCATGCGCTGGCATCCGCTGTTCACGGATGTCGTGGCTGCCGGAGTGAGCAAAAGCACGGGCATCGACAAGGTCCTGGCCTATGAGGGACTGACGTTGGAGCAGGCCATGGCTTTCGGGGATGGCGGGAACGACATCCCGATGCTTTCCCATGTCCCCTGCAGCGTGGCTATGGGCAATGCCGGTGAGGAAGTGAAGCGGGTGGCGTCCTATGTGACAAATGCAGTGGACGATGACGGTATAGCCCATGCTTTACGCCATTGGGGGCTTGTGGACTGACCTTTGTTGAGGCTACAGTAAGTCCAGTCCTGCCAGCATTATACGGTAAAACTCCGCTTTCTTCTCCAGTTTCATAGGGTAGGCACGCGAAGTGGAGGGCATGCGGTAGAGGCGCAGTTCGCGGTCCGCTGTCCGGAAGAGCCGGTATGTGCCGATGGGAGGCAAAGGGATGCGGAATGTGTCACAGAGTGTTTCCGTGGCTTTCTGGCCGGTGGTTACAACGGCTTTGCAGGCTGGGAGTTTCTCCAGCAGGACAGGGATGTCTGTGGGGGCTACCACTTCCAGGTATTTGTCTGAAGCATTATCCTGCAACCGTCTGACGGCCGTGGCCGTATCATAAAGTGCAATTCCCTTTTGCTCCAGGAAAACCACGATGTCTGTTTTCTTGAAACGCTTTTGGGCTTTGTCCACGAAGTGGTTCCGGTCATTGTAGTATAATAGTCCCATAACCCGCCACATGTCGTTGATGAAGTTCGGATAGTAAAAGTCCATGCACCAGCGCTTCTGCTGGGGCGGGAAGCTGCCCAGCATGAGCAGTGTTGCCCCGGAGGGCAAGAATGGGGGCAACGGATGTTGTTCGATGTCTGGATCCGGGTTCTGGTTCATGGGCTGTCTTTTTTGTGATATTATCCTACAACTTGCCCAGAATGTTGTCCATCACCCAGTTGACAGGTGTTGCGCTCACGCTGTCGCAGGTGCAGATGGCTTTTTTCTGCAGATGTTCCACTACGTTGCGGATGAGGGGCAACTGCACATGGGGCGGGTTGGGCACCGCAATTTCTTCGCGCCCGCGTTCGGTGTGCAGTGCTATGGGTTCGTAAGTAAAGACAGAAAAGCATATCTGCCCCTTGTCGCCGATGATTTCTATGCGGTCGGTCTTGGCCGATTCATGCCCCACGAAGCACCATGAGCCGGAACCCGGCGTGCCGTCGGGAAACTGGAAACATGCGCTTACGTTGTCTTCCGTGGCATAAAGCCCTTCACGGTTGGTGCAGTAACCGCGGGCTTTGATGATGGGGCCGAAGAATTCTTGCAGCAAGTCGAGCTGGTGTGGAGCCAGGTCATAGAAGTAGCCACCTCCGGCAATGTCCCGCTGCACACGCCAAGGCAGTTCGTGGCTGTTGTAGTCCAAGTCCCGCGGCGGGACAGCAAAGCGTATTTGAATGTTGAGCACCTTCCCTATGGCACCGCTGTGGATAAGTTCTTTCACCTTGTTGAAATAAGGCAGGTAGCGGCGGTAATAGGCCACAAAGCAGGGGATGCCCGTCTTTTGTGACACCCTGTTGATGCGGCAGCATTCCTCGTAGTTCGCGGCCAACGGTTTTTCCACATATACCGGTTTGCCCGCCTTCATGGCCATGATGGCAAAGGTGGCGTGCGAGGAGGGTGGGGTGGCGATATAGATGGCGTTTACTTCCGGGTCATCCACCAGCTCCTGCGCGTCGGTGTACCATTTGGGTATGGCATGGCGTTCTGCATAAGACCGTGCCCGTTCCTTGTTGCGGCTCATCACGGCTTCTATCCTCGAACCGGGAATAAGGCCGAAAGCCGGCCCGCTTTTGTTCTCCGTGACTTCGCCGCAGCCGATGAACCCCCATTTGATGATGTCTGCATCCATTGGACTTGTGTTTAAGAGATGTTTCGGCAAATGTACGAAAAAAATAAGTGCGGGGCGCACTTTTCCCCGGCTTTCCGTGCGCCGTTTCTGTGGCGGCAGGGAGATGGCAGGTATAAAAAATGTTATCTCAACGGGAAAGAACGAAAATTGTGCTACTTTTGCAATACGTAAATTGAAAACATATCTGGGATATTTATGGAAGACAGGAGAGACAAGGGGGAAGATTTGTTCAAAGTGAGAGGTTATTTGGGCTGTTTGAGCGAAGGCATGAAACTGCCCACGCGCCATATCATACCGTTGTTGAAATTCTTGTGGCCGTCCCTCGTCCTGTCGGCCATTGTGGCGGGGCTGTGCGGCGTGTTCTTCAACCGGCTGTCTGTGGTGTTTGCAACGTGGTTGGCGGCAGAGGAACCGGTGGTGCTCTATTTCCCATTGTTCACTTTGATTATCCTTTGCTTGCTGGTATTGTTGACCGGTAGCCTGTACATAGGCCAGGTGATGGTGGTTATATCCCGCTTTGCGGATACCGGCGTTTGGCCGTCGCTGCGTTTGCGGGACAGCCGTGCGGAAATCTGCGATGCTTTTCTCCGGGCGCTGACGTTCATGTTTGTGGGGCTGGTGGTGAGCGGGCTGGTGCTTGTGCCCGTGATGCTTTGGAGGGGACTGACGGATGTGTGGTCCACGGTGGCCTGTTGTCTGGTGTTGCTGTTCTTCTGGGTGCCCTATTGCATGGTTGGCGGGGAACATCTGTTGGGGCGCCGTGACTTCGGGTCGGCTTTGTCGCGTTTCAAGGAGGGTTACCAGTATTGGGGGGCTTTTTTCATCGTGTTGTTCTGCGGTGGACTGATAATGATGGTGCTGGCCGCTGTGAGCTGGCTGCCGGCCGCTGTGCTGGCATACGCCGGCCATCTCTCCATGATGGGGACGATGGCGGGGGACGTTTCGGACCTTCCTGCCGCAGTGCCCGTTTGTGTCGTATTCTTTTTTATGCTGGCTTCCGTGATAGCCAATGTGACCGGCTGGCTCACCTTGTTCCCTCTGTCCTACCTGTATGGTTCCATAGAAACCCGTAAGAAAGAAAAGGCGGAATTTGAAGCGGAGGGACACCAGTTGGAGGCCATTTGAGAAAGCCGGACTGCGGTTGGCTTCCGCCCCTTATTCAAAACGGATGGCCTTGACCGGATGGATGTTGGAAACCAGGCAGCTCGGCAACACTAGGACGGCGGTGCATATCACTAATGTGGCGGCATTGACCGCCAACACATACCATAGGTTAAACTCCACGGGAACCACTTCTATATAATAGGTGGCGGCATCCAGGCGGAATACCCCGAAACAGACTTGCAGCCCCACAAGGCCAAGCCCGATGACATTGCCCCACAACAGTCCCTTGCCGATGACAAAAACGGAAAAATAAAGGAATATGCGGCGGATATGCCTGTTCGAGGCTCCCAGGGCTTTCATGATACCTATGAAGTTGGTCCGTTCCAGAATGATAATCAGCAGGCCGGAAATCATCGTGAAGCCGGCCACGGCCACCATCAGGGCCAATATCACCCACACGTTGATGTCCAGCAGATCCAGCCAGGCGAATATCTGGGGATAAAGTTCCTGTATGGTCATTGTCACATAAGTGTCCCCGTAGGCATCCGTCCGCCGGTTTATCAACTTCACCAGCCGGCCGGCCACCAAATCTGTCTGGCTGAAGTCTTCCACCGTGATTTCCACGCCCCCGTACCGGTCCTGTTCCCAGTCATTCAGGCGGTGGCAGGTGTATAGGTCCGTAAATACCAGCGCATTGTCGAAGTCCGACATGTTGGTGCGATAAATGCCGGCTACCGTAAAGCGGCGTGTGCGCACCGACTGTTCAAAGAAATAAGCGAAGACCCTGTCGCCTGTCTGCAGATGCAGCTCATCCGCCATTTTCTGCGAAATGACAATCTTGTTTGTGGAGGCAGTGTCGGAGAAAAGCGGCACTTCGCCTTCCACCAGATTCTCTTTCAGGAAATCCGGGTCAAACTCCGGCCCCACGCCATGCAGGAGAATCCCCTTGAACGCATCGTCCGTCTTCAATATGCCCTCTTTGTTGCAGAAGCGCTGCACATGGCGCACGCCTTCCACCCCGCGGATTTCCTCCACCAAGGCCGGCGACACCTCAATCGGCCGCGGCGCATTGGAGGACAGCACATCGTAGTTCATGACCTGTATGTGCGAGCCGATGCCGGTGACCTTGGAGCGTATCTCATGTTTGAAGCCCATCACCACGCAAATGGAAACAATCATCACCGCCAATCCGACAGCCACGCCCCACAGGGCAATCAGGATGGCCGGGCGCGACACATTCTTCCGGTCTCCGCTGTTGCGGAATAGGCGACGGGCGACAAACAGGCAGAAATTCATTCCAGAGGCTTTTTATTCCACACGTCCGGGGTAGGCCTCAAGTGCCTTGCGCAACACAAACAAGGCACGGATCAGGTCCTCTTTTTTTAGTACATAGGCTATGCGCACCTCGTTCTTGCCCGATCCGGGGGTGGTATAAAAACCGGCGGCCGGTGCCATCATCACCGTTTCTCCTTCGTAGTCGAAATCGCGCAGGCACCAGGCACAGAAGTCCTCGGCATCGTCCACCGGCAGTTTGGCCACCGTGTAGAAAGCCCCCATCGGGATGGGAGAATACACGCCGGGGATGCGGTTCAACCCGTCGATCAGGCACTTCCGGCGCTCCAGATATTCCTCATAAACTTCCCGCCCGTATTCTTCCGGTTCGTCCAATGAGGCTTCCGCGGCAATCTGCCCTACCAGTGGCGGGCTCAGGCGGGCCTGGCAGAACTTCATCACAGACTTGCGCACCTCCGGATTCTTCGTAATCAAGGCACCGATGCGGATGCCGCATTCGCTGTAACGCTTGGAAACGGAATCGATCAGCACCACATTGTTCTCTATCCCCTCCAGGTGGCAAGCCGAAATGTAGGGGGAACCCGTGTAGATGAACTCCCGGTACACCTCATCGGAAAACAGATAAAGGTCGTATTTCTTCACCAAGTCACGTATCTGGTTCATCTCCCGGCGCGTGTACAGGTAGCCGGTCGGGTTGTTGGGGTTGCAAATCAGGATAGCCCGCGTGCGGTCGTTGATCAGCTCCTCGAACTTCTCCACTTTCGGCAGGGAGAAGCCTTCTTCTATCGTTGTGGCAATCGTGCGGATGACAGCTCCTGCCGAAATGGCAAAAGCCATGTAGTTGGCATAGGCCGGTTCGGGCACGATGATTTCATCGCCGGGGTTCAGGCAGGACAGGAAAGCGAACAACACGGCCTCCGACCCTCCGGAAGTAATGATGATGTCTTCCGGCGTCAGGTTGATGTTATACTTGGCATAGTAGCCCACCAGCTTCTCCCGGTAGCTCAAGTAGCCCTGGCTCGGACTGTATTCCAGAACCTTGCGGTCGATATTCCTGATAGCCTCAATGGCCGCTCGCGGAGTGGGCAGATCTGGTTGGCCTATATTCAGATGATACACGTGAATCCCTCTTTGTTTGGCTTCGAAAGCCAGCGGGGCCAATTTTCGGATCGGCGACTCAGGCATGGCCTGACCGCGCTCGGATATTTTAGGCATATTTTTTGCTTTTTGTCATTTCGTTACTCCACAAATTCATGCAAAGATAATATTTAGGGACAAGACCTACAACAATTCGAACACTTTTTATAACAAGATGCGGAACAGGAAAGCATGCGCAAAAACGCCGGCGTTCTTGCGCAACCAGTCCGGCAACTTTGCGCAACACTCATAGCCGGCTTGCCGGAACAACCTGCACCCTCCCGTGTTCTCCGTTGACACCACGGCATACAGCTGGTGCAGGAACAGATGCCCGCGGGCATAGTCGGCCAGCATCCGCAAGGCCGCTGTGGCATACCCCCGGCGTTGGAAACCGGGGAGTATGACGATGCCCACCTCCGCCCGGAGATGGCGGGGGGAGAAGTCCGTCAGGTCCACACAGCCCACGGCCTCGCCGCTGTCTTGCGCCACAACGGCCAGCCGCAACTGCCCGTCGAGGTAAATGTCCTGCCGGGAATCCGAAATGTATTTTTTCAGGACATAACGGGAATAAGGCACGTTGGAACAGCCCTGGCTCCACAGCCGGTCGTCGTTCTCCAGCCGGTAGAGCCAGTCCAGGTCCTCCGGTTCGAGCGCCCTCAGCCTTATCTTGTCTGTTTCCAATGTCATGTTTCCGTCCTTGAAATCAATAAACCCCTTTCACCGTAATCAGTTTCTGCGTTTCCATGGAATAGGTGCCCAGGCCGGGGGCTTTTTTGCATTCCCCGCCGCGCGACATCAGTTCCAGTATCCTCTCATAGGTATAAGCCCCCGTGTCGTACACCACGTAATCGTAATTCCGCCACACCACCGAGGCATCGAGGTGCCCTTCCGGCAGGGTCTGTTCATCGCCCACGACAAAGTCAATCCGCAACCGTTTCTCTATTCCCACACGGCAGGCGGACTCCACGGCCTCGCTGCGCCCGATGAACAGGTAGGTCTTGTTGCCTTCGTCCTCTTTGCCCATATTCAGGCGGGCCAGCAGGGATTCTCTCTTGTGCACGCACAAGTCCAACATGCCGCGGAACACCACCGCCACCCGTATGAACGGCGTAAGCCAACGGTTCGACCGCCGATAGTGCTTGTCAAAGAAAATCAGCATGGCTTTATAGAACACGTGCACATAACGGAACGAACTCTTGTGCGTGCTCTCTCCTTTGTAATGGAGAATCTGCAGCGGCTGGTAATAATTCTGGTAGCCGCACTGCAACAAACGGTATGACAGGTCGATGTCCTCGCCATACATAAAAAAGTCTTCGTCCAGCAACCCCGCACGGTTGAGTGCAGACCTGCGGAGCATGTTGAAAGCACCGGAAACCACGTCTATGGGATGGGAGCAAGACTTGTCCATGTAGCGCATGTAATAACGCCCGAACACGCGGGAATGGGGGAACAGTGCGCACAGCCCGCTCATCTTGCAGAAAGAGACGAAAGGAGTGGGCAGCCCGCGGCGCGATTCCCACGCAAAGCTCCCGTCGTCCTTCAGCATCGCCACCCCCGTGGCACCGGCTTCCGGATGGTTTTCCAGAAAGGCGAGGCAGCCGGACAGGACGTGTTCCCCCACAATCGTGTCGGGGTTCAGCAGCAAAACATATTCACCGGACGAACGCCGCAGGGCCATGTTGTTGGCCCGTGAGAAACCCACGTTCTCGCGGTTCACAATCATGTGCACCTCAGGGAAGCGTTGCCGGATGTAATCCACCGTCCCGTCCGCCGAATCGTTATCTACCACCCAGCATTCCGCTTCAATGCCCCGGCAGGCTTTCCGCAAGGAACAGAGGCATTGCTCTAAATAATACTTGACATTATAACTTACGATGACTATGGACAACTTCATGCCTGTTCCTGCTTTTTTGTCATTTCTACTTCCGGCACAGGCCGCATGCCGGCCTCATGCCTCACTTTCCCGGCCGACGGCCAGCAAAAACAAAAGGCCAGCAGCGTGACAAGCGCGCAAAAAGCCCCCCCCGCATTCATCGTAAGGTAATAAGAGGCCACGTTTGTCCAGCCCGCTACGGCCAGCATCGACAAGCGCACCTCGGCCCAACGGCGGTAACGGCGCGGCAAGTCGCCGGCTTCCGTTGCGGAAAACACATTCCGCACAAACCGGAAGCTGAACAGTTTCAAGGCCATCGGCACCATGACGCACATCATGATGATGCCGGCCGTGTTCATATAATAACCCGCTTCGGTGTTGTCTGCCAGCCCTCCCGTCTGCCAGGTTTCCGTTTCAAACAACCCCACAAGCGCGGTGCTCCACAACAGCACCGCGGCAAACTCCATTTTCAAAGTCCTCACCAAACGCTCCATGCCCGTTTCTCCGCTTTTCCTACATCTGCCCCGTGAATGCAATCCTGTTAATGATAGAACGCCCCAATGTCACCTCGTCCGTATATTGCAGTTCGTCATTCTGCGCCACGCCGCGCGCAATCATGCTGATGCGCACCCCGCTCTGCTCCAGTTTCCTGTAAATGTAGAAGTTGGTGGTGTCGCCCTCCATCGTGGGGCTGAGTGCCAGGATTACCTCCCGTATGCCTCCCCCGGCCACCCTTTCCGTGAGCGACTGGATTTGCAGGTCCGACGGCCCCACGCCGTCCATCGGCGAGATTACCCCGCCCAGCACATGGTACACGCCCTTGTATTGGTGGGTGTTCTCCACGGCCATGACGTCCTGTATGTTCTCCACCACACAGATGGTGGAATGGTCCCGTTGCCCGTCCGAACAGATACCGCACACCGCCGTATCCGAGATGTTGTGGCAGACGGAGCAATATTTCACCTCCTTCTTCAGGGTGACAAGCGCCCGCCCGAAACCTTCCACGGCCTGCTCCTCCTGCCGCAGCAGGTAAAGCACCAGCCGCATGGCGGTTTTGGAACCTATTCCCGGTAATTTGGCAAATTCATTCACGGCTTTTTCCAGCAAAGCCGAAGGGTATTGTTGGTTCATTATACAATTCAACGGCATATAAAATTTGTGCAAAGATAACCAAAACTCAAGGAAAAAGTGTATATTTGCCAGCAAAAATTAAAAGGGAAATGGAAATCAAAAGCGCAGTCTTTGTCACCAGTAATGCCAATGTCGCCGGTTGTCCGGACAGCCGTATGCCGGAATACGCTTTTATCGGGCGCTCCAATGTGGGCAAGTCCAGCCTGATTAATATGTTGACCAACAACAAGAAGTTGGCCAAAACCTCGGCGCTTCCGGGCAAAACCCTGCTCATCAACCATTTCCTGATCAACAACAAATGGCATCTTGTGGACCTTCCCGGCTACGGCTACGCCAAACGCAGCAAGAAGGAGATGGACAAGCTGCAGCGGCTGATTTACTCTTATATATTGCAAAGGGAACAGATGGTCAACCTGTTCGTGCTGGTGGACTCGCGTCTCGAACCGCAGAAGATAGACTTGCAGTTCATCGAATGGCTGGGCGAGAACGGCATACCTTTCTGCATCGTGTTCACCAAGGCCGACAAGTCCAAGCAAGTCCAGCTGCAGTCCAACATCACCCGATTCCTCGACACCCTGAAAGAGCAGTGGGAGGAGCTTCCGCCCCATTTCATCACCTCCTCTGCGACACGGCAGGGGCGGGCGGAGATGCTGGACTACATTGATGGTGTCAATAAAACCCTGGCGGATTCTCCGGTGCGTCCTTAGAAGGAATAGCTCACCCCAAGGCTGAACCATTCCTTGAACATGAAATAGGAACCTTTTTCTTCGCTGCGGTAGTCCTCCGAACTGTCATCTATGCGGGGATAAAGGAACAGTTTGGAGTTCAGGAAGCGGTTGATGGTGAACGTAATCGTGTTCTCCCATTCGATGTCTGTCATCTCCAGGTTGCTGAACCAGTAGATGCGGGCGTCCCATTTGATGTTCTTCCAGATTTCCCAACTGTAATTCACCGTGATGTTCGGGCCGAAGTAGTTATACATGCTCCGTCCCGCATCCAAACCGAAATTCCCAAACAGCGAAGGCCGTTCCACCGAACGGAAATTGTATGCCACGGGAGCCAGGTTGGCCGACCCTTTGAAACTTTTCAACTCGAACTTATAGTCCATACCGAGCGATACGACAAGGTTGAAAGGCGACATGAAATCGGACGACACCACATCGCTGTTGGTGTCATAAGTGGGGCAGAACTGTGTATAAGCCTGCACCTGCAGCGTATAGGACCAGTGCGTGGTGGCCTTGTAGCCTATTTTGCTGGTGAGACGCAGCAGGTCGTCGTTGGTCTTGATTTTGTGCACTTCGTCTGATTTTGAAGTCAGGAAACCCAAGCGCATCTCCAGCTTGTTTTCCCACTGTATCTTCTTTTGGTTGTCGAAGTTCGCTTCCATGGTCGCCAGAGCCAGCATCGTATAGTTGTTGTCTCCCCCCTGATACCAGTTCTCCGAAAAATAATTCTGGGTGAACTGGAAAGAATATTCGCCCTTGTATTTCCAGAAATTGGGGCGGCGCACCCTCAACTGCACCGCATCCACATCCTGCGTCAGGTCCATCCCCATCTCGTTTTCCACCAGCCCGTCCTCCGGCAGCGCGGGCAGGGGTTCCTCCTGCAGCTCGCCGGCCCCGTCCAACTCGTCTTCCGTGGTCTGGATCAGCCAAGGGGTGCATACATAGGCCTGCATCAGCAAC
Organism: uncultured Paraprevotella sp.; assembly: GCA_964528135.1. GTDB lineage: Bacteria > Bacteroidota > Bacteroidia > Bacteroidales > Bacteroidaceae > Paraprevotella. Next base: position 56,580 of record CAZGSE010000003.1, read on the forward strand.
GTATTCACTTCCTCCAGGATTCGCAAGTCTTCATCTTTCTTGCGGGCAGCCAAAGGAGGCACATCATCTTTCCGCCCCGGTAAAGACGGCTCCCATGAGATGGAAAAAGCCTGCCGCAACGGGGCCTTGTACAGTGTGCCGGGGGCAAATATCCTGAAACCGAAAGGGGTATATTTTATCGCGGAAGAGTCTGTTGCCACCTTCCCGGTATCCGCCGCGAGCGCATTCAGCCGTTCTGTGTATTTCCGCACAACAGCATTCATGGCCAGCGTGTCCGCGACGTGCACGCGAGCCACCTCCGCCATCATCCCTATGCTTGACAAAAATGACAGCAGCACGATCGACAATAACCTCATTGACATCCGTATTTCCCTTTTCGGCACAAAGATATATCTTTTTTTAAGGACAAGTCAAACGCAACTCAAAGTTTTTTTGTAATTTTGCAACTTGTAAATCATATTATAACGGTTTTCTAATCTATAAAATAATAATATTGTGGGAGAAACAAAGTATATCTTCGTTACAGGAGGTGTCGCATCGTCATTAGGTAAAGGCATCATATCTTCATCGGTAGGCAAACTGCTGCAGGCTCGCGGATATAATATAACCATCCAGAAATTCGACCCTTACATCAATATAGATCCGGGTACCCTGAACCCTTATGAACATGGGGAATGTTACGTTACCGTGGACGGGCAGGAGACTGATCTGGACCTGGGACATTACGAGCGCTTCACGGGGATACAGACCACACGGGCCAATAACATCACCACCGGACGGATATACCAGAGCGTGATAGAAAAAGAACGCTGTGGCGATTACTTGGGCAAAACCATACAGGTCGTCCCCCATATTACTGATGAAATCAAGCGCAACATCAAGCTGATGGGGAAGAAATACAAGTTTGATTTCGTGATTACGGAAATTGGCGGGACCGTGGGCGACATCGAGTCGTTACCGTTTCTGGAAGCCATCCGGCAGTTGCGTTGGGAGCTGGGCAAGGATGCCGTTGCCCTCCATCTCACTTATGTGCCTTATTTGGCCGCCGCCAAGGAACTGAAGACCAAGCCCACACAGACTTCTGTAAAACAACTGCAAAGCCTCGGTATCCAACCGGACATCCTGATTCTGCGTGCGGAACATGAACTGAATGCCGGCATACGGAAAAAAGTGGCCCACTTTTGCAACGTGGACGAAGAGGCAGTCATCCAAAGCCTGGATATGCCGTCCATCTACGAAGTGCCCTTGAGCATGCAGGCCCAACGGCTGGATGTCATTATCCTGCAAAAGATGGGCATGCCGGTGGGTGAGACACCTGCGCTGGGTCCCTGGCGTTCGTTCCTTGACCGCCGCAACAAGGCCACGGAGGTGGTAAACATTGCCTTGGTAGGTAAATACGACTTGCAGGACGCTTACAAAAGTATCTTGGAATCCCTTGCCCATGCCGGGACGTATAATGACTATAAGGTGAAAACCAAATTCATCAACAGCGAAAAGCTGACACGCGAGAACGTTGCCGAACTGCTGGCAGGCATGTCGGGCGTGGTCATTTGCCCTGGGTTCGGCCAGCGCGGGACGGAGGGCAAAATCATCGCTGCCGAATACAGCCGTACCCACGACATTCCCACCTTTGGCATCTGTCTGGGCATGCAAATGATGGTTGTTGAGTTCGCGCGCAACGTGTTGGGCTATGCAGACGCCAACAGCCGCGAGATGGACGAACAAACGCCCCACAACGTGATTGACATCATGGAAGAGCAGAAGAACATCACGCAGATGGGAGGCACGATGCGTCTCGGAGCCTATGATTGCGAGGTGCGGAAGGGCAGCAGGACTTATAGTGCCTACCAGACCACGCATATATCCGAACGTCACCGCCACCGTTATGAATTCAACAATCAGTACATCCAGGAATATGAAAAGGCCGGCATGCAGTGCGTGGGAATCAACCCCGACAGTAATCTCGTGGAGATTGTGGAGATTCCTGCGTTGAAATGGTACATCGGCACACAGTTCCACCCGGAATACAGCAGCACGGTGTTGAAACCGCATCCGCTCTTCCTGTCTTTTGTGAAAGCGGCGATTGACAACTTAAAAAACACCACCAAGAATAAAAAAGAAGAATAAACACAGACATGGACAAGAACACGCTGACAGGATTCATCCTTATCGCAGCCGTCTTAATCGGATTCAGCTATTTCAGCCGTCCCAGTGAGGCGGAAATAGCGGCCCAGCGCAAACAGGATTCCATACAGGCGGTTGCGCAACGCAAAGCCCAAGAGGCGGAACAGGCCCGCGAAATTGCGGAAATCGCAGAGCAAGCAAGGGCGGCATTAGACACGACAGCACAATTTTATGCCCATCGCCATGGGGAAGATCAAACGTTGGTCTTAGAGAACGAATTGGTGCGGCTTACATTCGGCACACGTGGCGGGACGGTCAGGAAAGCAGAATTGAAAGAATACAAAAACCAGCAAGGAGGTCCCGTCACATTGTTTGACGAGACAGACGCCCGCATGCAAATCATGTTGGCCGGGAAGTTGGAGAATATCACTTCTGGCAACTTCTTTTTCACGCCATGCAATGTTTCCGATTCCACCCTTACCATGCGGTTGCAGGCCGCATCGGGAGGTACGCTGGATTTCAACTACAGCCTTCGCCCCCATTCCTACATGCTGGATTTCACCATAGAAGCCCGCGGGTTGGACAACTTTTTCCTTCCGTCTATGAAAACCATGGACATCGAATGGAACGAGATGGCACGCCAGCAGGAAAAAGGCTTTGATTTTGAAAGCCGTTACTCTTCACTTACTTACAAAATCAAAAATGAAGGGACGGATTATCTGAGCGAAACCAGTACGGAATCGGCCGCCATTGCCGAACCTTTGGATTGGATAGCTTTCAAGAACCAGTTTTTTAGCTGCGTGTTGATAGCACACCAGGATTTCACAAACACACAGCTGAACAGCACTCCCCTGCAGAAAGAAAGCGGTTATCTGAAGAACTACGAAGCCGCCATGAATACTTTTTTCGACCCCAGTGGGGAAACCCCCACTCAGATGCAGATGCTTTTCGCTCCCAACAACTATCATCTGTTGCAGCAAACCAACAAGTTGAGCGCAAGCGACAAGGATTTGGATTTGGAAGACTTGGTTTATCTGGGGTGGCCGCTCTTCAAATGGATCAATCGCTTCTTCATCATTTATTTGTTTGATTGGTTGAGCAGTCTGGGACTTTCTATGGGTGTCGTCCTGCTGTTGCTGACCATCCTGGTGAAGCTGCTGGTCTATCCCACCACGCGGAAATCATATCTGTCATCTGCCAAGATGCGCGTGTTGAAGCCCAAGATGGACGAACTGAACGCCAAATATCCCAATCCGGAAGACGCTATGAAGAAACAGCAGGAAATGATGCAGATGTACAGCCAATATGGTGTCAGTCCGATGGGGGGATGCTTGCCCATGCTCATCCAGATGCCTATCTGGATTGCCCTGTTCAATTTCGTGCCGAATGCCATCGAGTTGCGCGGGGAAAGTTTCCTCTGGGCTTCAGATTTATCTGCCTATGACGATGTAATCCGGTGGGACAAGTCTGTCTGGCTCATCGGTGACCACCTGAGCATTTTCTGCCTGTTGTTCTGTCTGACCAACATTGTCAATACGTGGATCACGATGCGGCAGCAACGACACAGCATGACGGGAGAACAAGCCCAGCAGATGAAACTCATGCAATATATGATGTACATCATGCCGGTGGTTTTCTTCTTTATGTTCAACAACTATTCTTCCGGACTGAATTATTACTACTTCCTCTCCGGACTGACCAGCATCCTTATCATGTGGTTCCTCAGGAAAACCACCGACGACAAGAAACTGTTGGAAAAACTGGAAGCCAACTACCGTGCCAACAAGGCCAATCCGAACAAGAAGATGTCAGGTATGGCAGCACGGTTGGAAGCCCTGCAAAAACAACAGCAGGCTATCTTGGAGGAACAAAAGAAGAAACAAGCGCAGAACAAGAAATAATCACATAGACCACAGGAATCATTCCGGGCGTTGGCAAAACACCCCGGAATGATTTATTTTTTTAATCATCCGTAATGAATCCAATTAAAATTATGACCGCAGCCATTGCCTTGGCTTCCACCCTGTCGGCGACAGGAGCGGGAGAGGAGGCTTTTATCGGTAGGAATCCCGTCACCCTGTCTGGCGATTGCCTTACGCCCGAAGCCTTATGGGCCATGGGACGCATAGGCAGTGTGACCGTTTCGCCCGACGGACAGAAAATTGCCTATACGGTAAGTTATTACAGTGTAGAGCAGAACAAGAGCCACACCGTGCTCTATCTGATGAATGCCGACGGAACCGGCAATAAATTGCTAACCCAATCCGTGCACAATGAAACCGATCCGTCTTTTACGCCTGAAGGGCGGAAACTGCGTTTCCTGAGTGACGCATCGGGCAGCAACCAAATCTGGGAAATGGACACGGACGGTAATGAAAGGCAACAGTTGAGTTTCTGTACCAAAGACGTGGAAGGCTACAAATTCTCGCCGGACGGGCAGCAGGTAGTTATGGTGCACCTCGTGGATACCTACACCTCCATAGAAAAGAAATATGATGACCTGCCACTGGCCAGTGGAATGGTGGTCACCGGACTGAACTACAAGCACTGGGACCGTTATGTCACCGCCATACCCCATATTTTCGTGGCCACATCCGACAACGGACGCATAACTGACGGAAAGGACATATTGGAAGGCGAACCCTTTGAATGCCCCATGCTGCCGTTTGGAGGCAGCGAGCAGTTCAACTGGAGCCCGGACGGCCGCTTCATTGTCTATACCTGCCGGAAGAAAACGGGCCGCGATTATGCCATCAGCACCGACAGTGACATCTACCGCTACGAGGTAGCCACCGGGAATACTGTCAATTTGTGCAAACCTGAAAACTACCGCGAACCGGACATCGACCCGTCGCGCTCCATGGCGCAACAAAGCGTGAACCAACAGGAAACGGACTGCAACGTGGGGTATGACACGAATCCGGCTTACTCTTCAGACGGCCGTTATGTGGCCTGGCTCAGCATGGCACGCAACGGTTACGAGAGCGATCGAACACGTTTGTGCGTACTGGATACGGAAACCGGCAGCAAGACTTACGTCACGGAGAGCTTTGAATCCGGCGTGGAGGAATTCTGCTGGGACAAGGATGGCCGCACGCTCTATTTTACCGGCGTATGGCACGCCCGTTGCATGGTGTATGGCACGGACTTGCAGGGGAAAGTGCGCCAACTGACGTCGGGTGACTACGATTACGGTTCGTTGCAGGTTGCTGCCGATGGGCGTCTGATAGCCACCCGTCACAGCCTCAGTGCGCCCGATGACATTTATTCCCTCACCCTGCGCAAAAAAGGCGAAGCCGAAGTGACCCGTCTCACGGAAGAAAACAAATACTTCCACGACCGCGTCACCATGGGGGAAGTGAAAGAACGCTGGGTGGCGACCTCGGACGGACAGAAAGAATTGTGTTGGGTAATCTATCCGCCGCATTTCGACCCTTCGAAGAAATACCCGGCCTTGCTGTATTGCGAGGGTGGCCCGCAAAGTCCCGTCAGCCAGTTCTGGAGTTATCGTTGGAACCTGCAGCTCATGGCTGCCAACGGCTATATCGTCATCGCGCCCAACCGGCGCGGGCTGCCGGGATTCGGTATGGAGTGGCTGGAGGAGATCAGCGGCGACTACAGCGGGCGTTGCATGCAGGACTATCTGGACGCCATCGACGACCTGTGCAAAGAACCCTATGTTGACCGCGACCGCCTGGGGTGTGTAGGTGCCAGCTTCGGCGGCTACAGCGTTTACTATCTGGCCGGGCACCATGACAAACGTTTCAAATGCTTTATTGCCCACGATGGCATCTTCAACACACAGCAGCAATATTATGAGACAGAAGAAATGTGGTTCCCCAACTGGGACCTGGGGGCAGCACCCTGGCGGAAAGGCATCAGCGCATCGCCCCTTGAAACAGAACAGGTGAACGACGGGCAGAAGGTGAACCCTTTCACCACCAGCCCTCACCTCTACGTGGACCGTTGGGACACCCCCATCCTTTGCATACACGGTGAAAAGGACTACCGCATCCTCAGTTCGCAGGGACAGTCGGCCTTCAATGCCGCCGTCATGCGGGGCATCCCGGCCGAACTGCTGATTTATCCCGACGAGAACCATTGGGTGCTGAAACCACAGAACGGCATACTGTGGCAACGCACGTTCTTCCGCTGGCTGGACCGCTGGCTGAAGAAATAATATCCCTTGGCATAAAAAAACAACACAATGACAGTAACACAACATATACAGAAGAAATTAAGCGACAGTCCGGTTGCGCGCTGGACAGCCCTGGCCATCGTGTCGTTCACCATGATGTGCACCTATTTCATTACCGATGTGATGGCCTCGCTCGAAGTCATGCTCACCACTCCCGTGGCCGAAGGCGGACTGGGTTGGACTAGTTCGGAATACGGTTTCTTTTCCGGAGCCTACGGGTATATCAACGTCTTTCTGCTGATGCTCTTTTTGGGCGGCCTCATCCTGGACCGTTGCGGCATCCGTTTTACGGGTACCATGAGCTGTTCGTTCATGGTTTTCGGGGTGTTGTTGAAATGGTATGCCTTGTCGCACGACTTTGGGACGGCCACTTTCTTCGGCTACCACCTGCAAGTGGCCTATGCGGCCTTGGGGTTCGCCATATTCGGCATGGGGGCGGAAATCACGGGCATCACGGTGTCTAAAATCATCATCAAGTGGTTCACCGGGCATGAAGTGGCTCTGGCCATGGGGCTGCAAGTAGCCATGGCCCGCATCGGTACTGCGGCAGCCCTGGCCGGCAGCCTGCCCATGGCCCAGGCCATGCAGAGCATTTCTTTTCCCGTACTGTTCGGTGCCGTCTGCCTGTGCATCGGCCTGCTGGCCTACTTGGTTTACTGCGTCATGGACAAAAAACTCGATGCTTCTGTGGCTGCCGCCCAAGAAGCGGGGAATGAGGAGCGTTTCCAGCTGAAAGACCTCAAACTGATTTTCACCAGTCGGGGGTTCTGGCTCATCACGTTCCTTTGCCTGATGTTCTATGCCGGTGTGTTCCCTTTCCTGAAATTTGCCACCAAACTGATGATTGCCAAATATAACGTCAGTCCGGAAATAGCCGGGCTCATCCCGGCCATGCTTCCTTTTGGCACCATCCTGCTGACCCCTTTCTTCGGCTCACTTTACGACCGCATCGGCAAGGGGGCCACCCTGATGCTCATTGGTTCGGTGATGCTCACGGTGGTGCATGTACTGTTCGCCCTGCCCCTGCTCAATGTATGGTGGTTCGCCGTCATCATCATGGTCGTGCTGGGAGTGGCTTTTTCGCTGGTGCCGTCGGCCATGTGGCCTTCCGTGCCCAAGATTATCCCGATGAAACAACTGGGATCGGCTTATGCCATCATCTTCTACATCCAGAACATCGGCTTGTCAATGGTTCCGCTGCTCATCGGGTGGGTCATCGACCGCTACTCCATCCGGCAGGATGCCGCCGGCATCACCTACGACTATACCTTGCCCATGTGCATCTTTGCCTTGTTCGGGCTGGCGGCCATTGTCATCTCCGCACTGTTGAAACGGGCGGATGCCGTGGAAGGCTACGGGCTGGAAAAAGCCAATATTGACAGGTAAAGAAAACCGACAACAGGCTTTTGGAACGGTTTTGTATTGACAAAAGAAAATAGTAATCCCGCAAGAAAAGGAATCTTTTTGCGCACAAACGGCGTTGTCCTTGCCCAAGGATGACGCCGTTTGTGCGCAAGGAGGGGGAGCGAGGGAGAGGCGACGGCCCTGCCGTACGTTTCCTTGTGCCGCCTTTCGTGCGTTGACGCCGCGGAGGCATTGCCGGCGGACGGTAGGGATGCGGGACGTGCCCGGTGCGGTGGGTTCCCGGTTGGCGATGGGGTGGGGCTGTTGCCGGAAAAACGGGCTGATGCCTGGCTTCTTCTTCAGGAGAAGTCAGGCGGCCATGCGCAGGTGGGCTTCATCGCGTTTGCGGACGGACTATCGGAGTTCGTGCCTCATGGAAGCCACCTCGTTGGGGTCGGCACCCAGCTCCAGTGCCCGGTCCAGGTCGGCGCGGGCTTCTTTCTTGCGTTTCGTTTCTATGTAGAGGGCGGCGCGGTTGAGCAGGTAGTCTGTGTTCTCCGGATCCAGGGATATGGCTTTCGTGAAGTCGGCTTCGGCTGCCTCGTAAAGTTTGCGCGTCTGTTCCAGACCGGCGCGGATGGCATACAGGATGGCATGGTCGGGCGCAGTGGCCACCATGGCCTCAATCTGCTCCATGGCCTCGCGCGGGCGGTTGTCTTTCTCGTTCAGCAGCACCAGCCCGATGCGTGCTTCCTCGTGTGCCGGGTTCAGTTTGAGCAGAGCCTCATAGTCGATGCGCGCCTTTTTGTACAGCCGTTGCTCCGTGTAGATGTACGCCCGCATGAACAAGGCTTCCTGTTCGTCCGTTTTCCAGTCGAGCACATCGCTGTAGTCCGCCAGAGCCTTGTCTAGGTTGCCCTTCTGCATGTAGAGCGCGGCACGTGCCATCCGCAGGGGCAGCACGTGCGGGGCCACGTTCAGCCCCATGGTGTAGCTCTCCAACGCCAGGTCCGTCTCGCCGCGGTGCTCCTGCATGCGTCCTATATGGTAGTATATCATGGCGTTTGAACGCTGTGCTGGCTCTATGCGCATGGCTTCGCGGAAAAGCCGTTCGGCCTCTGCCGTGCTGTCGGCCGACATGGCCTGCAACGCACGGCGCACATAGTCCTGGTAGGTGTCTTGCTGCGCACGGATGCCCGTTGCGCAGAGGCACAGCCCGCAAAGGGCAATCCATTTTTTCATATCCCGTCCTCTCTGCTTGTCTTCACGAAGATACGGATTATTCGGCCTGCGGCAAAAGGAATGGCGGCAAAAATACCGCCGCCGCCCGTTTTCAGGCGTTTTTTGTCCACGAACGCCCCGGAAAAACAGAATAACGGGGGAGGAGGGAGGAGCGTTTTTTTGAGGGCAGGACAAAAACAGGAAACGACAAAAAGAAGGAAAAGCCTTGGCCGATTGGGAGAAAAAGTGTAAATTTGCGCCGCCGTTACGAGTTGACGGCATGTTTCAAACCTATATTATTTAAAAACTTAAAACATTTATGGCAACAAAAATCAGATTGCAACGCAGAGGCCGTAAGGGCTACGCCTTTTACAGCATTGTCATTGCAGACGTAAGAGCACCACGTGATGGTAAGTTTACAGAAAAGATCGGTACGTACAACCCCAACACCAATCCTGCCACTGTAGATTTGAAATTCGACCGCGCCCTTTATTGGGTGGAAGTAGGTGCGCAACCTACGGACACCGTGCGCAACATCCTGTCGAAGGAAGGTGTTTACATGATGAAGCACCTCCGCGGCGGCGTGAAGAAAGGAGCTTTTGATGAGGCTACCGCACAGGCAAAGTTCGAAGCCTGGAAGAACGACAGGCAGAAGGGTATAGACGCTTTTGAGGCAAAGAAAGCCGCTGACAAGAAAGCTGAAGCCGAAGCCCGCCTGCAGGCCGAGAAGAAAATCAATGAAGAGATAGCAAAGAAAGTTGCAGAGAAGAAGGCCGCCGCGGCTGCCGCAAAGGCTGAAGCCGAAGCTGCCGAGGCTGCTGCTGATGCTCCTGCAACGGAAGAGGGTGAAACCCCTGCTCCTGCCGAAGCATAAAAGACGGACTGTCCACTTTAGGTTTGTAGTTTTTCAACGCACTGGTTTGCGGCCGCAAGGCCAGACAAACCATGAGGGGCGATACCCGGTATCCGGAGTTTGGTGATATACGGTTCGCACGGCACGCAAACTTAAAGTGGGCAGTCCCGCTTTTTCCCCCCTGTTATACTTCAATTCCTGGGAAACCAAGGTGGCGTGGCGTCCGGCGTTTGTCAGTCAGTCGGCTTTCCCCATGGATGGGATGAACGCCTGTATGACGGCCAAGCCTTGACTGCGCTTGGGAATGTATAAACTTGCAACCATGAAAGCCATGATATTCGCGGCGGGATTGGGAACCCGCCTGAAACCTTTGACAGACACGATGCCGAAAGCGCTCGTTCCGGTGGGAGGCCGGCCGTTGCTGGAGCGGCTGATGCGTAAGCTGGTGGCAGCCGGCTTTACGGACATCATCATCAATGTGCACCATTTTTCCGGGCAGATAGTCCGTTTTGTGGAAGAACATGACGGATTCGGGGCGCGTGTGCGCTTCAGCGACGAGAGTGCCCGTTTGCTGGATACCGGAGGAGGCATCCGCAAGGCTGTCCCCCTGTTGCTGGACGGCGGGGGGCACGATGCGCCTTTTCTGGTGCATAACGTAGATATATTGAGCAATGTGGACCTTGCCGGATTCTACCGGCAGGGGGTGGGAAAGGCCGCGTGCCTGCTCGTGAGCCAACGGGACACGCAGCGCTATTTGCTTTTTGACGATGCCGGCCGGCTGGTGGGGTGGACCAATGCGGCCACCGGCGAGGTGAAATCGCCATATCCGGCGTTGGACGTGGACGCGTGCCGCAAGTATGCCTTTGCCGGGGTGCATCTGTTTTCACCGCGGCTGTTCCCCTATTTTGACAAGTGGCCGGAGCGTTTTTCCGTGATAGACTTCTATCTTTCGGTGTGCGGTAAAGAGCCGGTTTACGCCTGCCCGTGTCCCGGACTCAAGATACTGGATGTGGGGAAACAGGATTCCCTTGCACGGGCGGAGGCATTCTTGGCGGAGGAGTGTTGTCAGTCTCAATAAATTATTGTACTTTTGCGTAAAAAACCAGCTAAAAGCCTTTTTATGCAACAGAAAATCATCATTCTTGATTTCGGGTCGCAGACCACACAACTCATCGGGCGACGGGTGCGCGAGTTGGACACATTCTGTGAGATCCTGCCTTACAATAAATTTCCGAAAGACGATCCGGACGTGATCGGCGTCATCCTGAGCGGTTCACCTTTCAGTGTTTACGACAAGGAGGCCTTCAAAATCGGTTTGGGTGAAATCCGCGGCAAATACCCCATCCTGGGCATCTGCTATGGTGCGCAGTTCATAAGTTATGCCCTGGGGGGTATGGTAGAACCGGCCGGCACGCGGGAATACGGCCGTGCCAACCTGGCTTTCTTCGACAAGGAAAACCCATTGTTCAAGGGGTTTGAGGAGAACTCGCAAGTGTGGATGAGCCATGGCGACACCATCACCCGGCTTCCGGAAGGTTTCAAGGCCATAGCCTCTACCGACAAGGTGGTGAACGCCGCCTACCAGGCGGAGGGTGAAAAGCTCTGGGGGGTGCAGTTCCACCCGGAAGTGTTCCACTCTGTGCAGGGCATGTTGCTGCTGCAAAATTTTGTGGTGGACATCTGTGGCAGCCGGCAGGACTGGAGTGCGGCTTCGTTCGTGGATTCTACCGTGGCCGGACTGAAAGAGCAATTGGGCAACGACCGGGTCATCCTGGGGTTGAGCGGTGGCGTTGATTCGTCTGTGGCGGCTGTGTTGCTGAACAAGGCCATCGGGCAGAACCTGACCTGTATCTTCGTTGATCATGGCATGTTGCGCAAGAACGAATTCAGGAATGTACTGCACGACTATGAGTGCCTTGGGCTGAATGTTGTCGGGGTGGATGCCAGTGACAAGTTCTTCAAAGACCTGGAAGGGGTGACCGATCCTGAGCAAAAGCGCAAAATCATAGGACGCGATTTCGTGGAGGTGTTCGATGCTGAGGCCCGTAAGATTACGGATGCCAAGTGGCTGGCGCAAGGCACCATCTATCCTGACCGCATAGAAAGTCTGAACATTACGGGTAAAACCATCAAGAGCCATCATAACGTGGGAGGATTGCCCGAAGAGATGAACCTGCGGCTTTGCGAGCCTCTGAAGTGGTTGTTCAAGGACGAGGTGCGGCGTGTGGGGCGCCAGATGGGAATGCCCGAACACCTGATAGCGCGCCATCCTTTTCCGGGGCCCGGACTGGCCGTGCGCATCCTGGGCGACATCACGCGGGAGAAAGTAGGGATTTTGCAGGATGCCGATGACATCTTTATACAGGGGTTGCGCGACTGGGGGCTGTACAACCAGGTATGGCAGGCCGGTGTAATCCTGTTGCCGGTGAAGAGCGTGGGGGTGATGGGCGACGAGCGCACGTACGAACGTGCCGTGGCCTTGCGTGCCGTGACCAGTACGGACGCCATGACAGCCGATTGGGCGCACCTGCCTTACGACTTCATGGCCAAGGTGAGCAACGACATCATCAACAAGGTGAAAGGGGTGAACCGGGTATGTTATGACATTTCCTCGAAGCCGCCTTCGACCATAGAGTGGGAATGACGGTTGGGATACTTACGAAAACAGTATACGGAAGGATGAAGAAATTGCGTGTCACAGTGTGGGTGGCGTGTGCCCTGTCGGCAGTAGGGTTGCGGGCTCAGCAGGACACGATACTGACTTATCGTGTAGAGGCTTCGGGAAACTTTTCTACGGGGACTTTCGCGCCGTTGTGGTTCACGGCCAACCGTAACGGTTTGTCGAGCGAGGAACCCAATAGCGGCTATCTGCGGGCTGGAGTGGGCTACCGCCATTCGTTCGGCCACGGCTGGCAGATTGGTGCGGGACTCGATTTGGCGGGTGCCGTGAACAGCCCGTCCAACTTCATCGTGCAGCAGGCTTATGTGGATTTTTCATGGCGGATGTTGAACCTGAGCATCGGTAGCAAGGAACGTGCCCCGTTGGGTAAGAACCCGTTGCTGAGCAGTGGAGGCATGGTGGAAGGCAATAATACACGTCCCGTGCCGCAGGTAAGGGCGGAGATTGCCGACTATTACACCGTGCCGGGCACGAAAGGATGGTTCGCTTTTAAGGGGCATATTGCTTACGGACGTTTTACGGACGACCGTTGGCAGCGTAACTTTGCCCGTGCCAACCAACAAGAGTATGTGGAGAACGTGCTTTATCATAGCAAGGCTTTGATGTTCAAGGTGGGAAACAAAAAGAAGATACCCTTGGAGGCAGAAGTAGGCCTGCAGATGGCTGCCCAATTCGGCGGTGAAAGGCATTATTTTGGCTCGGATGGGACGGAATCTGTGCAGAGTATGCCTCATGGGCTGAAGAATTTTGTCAAGGTGCTGCTGGCCAAGTCCGGAGGGGCGGACACTCCGGAAGGCGACCAAGTGAATGTGGAAGGCAACCACGTGGGCAGCTGGAACTTTGCCCTGAATTATTATTGGCGCGATTGGAAGTTCCGTACCTATTATGAGCATTTCTTCGACGACCATTCACAAATGTTCTTTGAATATGGCCGTTGGAAGGACGGGCATCTGGGAATAGAGGTCACGCTGCCCCGAAACAGATGGGTGAACACTGTGTTGTGGGAGGGGCTGGCCACGAAAGACCAGTCTGGCCCGATTCTCTATGACGGTGATGAGCGTTTTACGGACGTGGCTTATCCCGGTGTACAGATAAGTGCACGGGATGACTATTATAATAACTTTTTCTATCAGTCATGGTCACATTATGGTATGGGTATGGGGAATTCCTTGTTGCCCGGTCCGATATATAACAGTGACGGGAGCCTGTTGTTCCGCAGTAACCGTGTGCGGGCCCATCATTGGGCTTTTAGCGGTACGCCGTTTGACGAGTGGGGTTATCGTGTGCTGATGTCGCATGTACGCCATTGGGGAACCTATACAGATCCGCTGGATAAGGTTTGCAGGCAGTTCAGTTCACTTTACGAGGTTACCTATTCGCCCAAAGTGCTGTCCGGATGGCATTTCTCGGTGTCGGGGGCTATAGACCATGGGGATTACTTAGGCAATAGTGGTGGCGGAATGATCACGATAAGAAAGGATGGGATATGTATAAAACGATGAAGTGTGGTCTTTGGGGAGCTATGTTGGCATGCCTGGTGGCGTTGGGCTGTACGGGGAAAGCACCGGAGTATCCCGATTTGGAAGGGTATTGGAAAGAAGAGTATATCGAAAACGGTCTTACCGGTGAACGGACGGAATGCAACCGGCAGTTCTGGGCTTTGCAACTCGGTGTGTCAGAGGTGCTAGACTTTGGTGGGAACGGCTATGGCTCTTATCTTTGTCTCTATGAATACAATGAGGGAGCCGGCACCTTGCGCATGTATAAGTTTAGGGTAAAGGGGAACCAGACTAAAGAAGCCGATGTGGAGAAGTTGAAATACTTTGGGATTCCTGCGGAGGATGCGGAAGAGGGTGTGACTTTCGAGGTCGTGAAGCTGGATGGCGATGATATGATTCTCCGCTCAGATGAAACTACTTTGTATTTCAGTTCCTTTTAAGCCAACAGAACCAACAGAATCGACTCAAAAAGAAAGAATTTTGCGCAGAACCTTGCGGGTTCCGGCTGAATGTGTTATTTTAGGGGCTGGATTTTAAACCTATAGTTTTCATGAAACGCTGGCTGTTTTTGTTATTCCTGTCCGCAGTGTGCAGCGGGCAGCACATGATGCAACCCCTATCCGCACAAACTGTTTCCGGCATCGACTCCATTGCCCGGAAAGTGGAACAATTCGGTAAAGCCTTGCCACAGGAAAAAGTGTACCTGCACATCGATAACACCTGCTATTTCGTGGGCGACACCATCTGGTACAAAGGATATGTCACCCGCTCCGACCACGGGCAACCTACCGACCTGAGCCGCATACTCTACGTGGAACTCCTCACTCCCGACGGTTATCTTGTAGAACGGCAGCAACTGCAGATGGTCGATGGCACGGCACACGGGGCATTCACGCTCACCGACTCGCTCTATGCCGGATATTACGAACTGAGGGCCTACACCCGTTGGATGCTCAACTTCGGGAAGTATGAACACCCGCATTCCAAATACACGGAAGACATGTTCTACAACAAGCAGATGGCCAAAGACTTTTTCCGCGATTACGACAAACTCTATTCGCGCGTGTTCCCCGTGTTCGACCGTCCCGTATCGCTCGGAGAATATGCCAAAGACATGACCCTGCGTCCCCTGCGTCGCTATTACAAGACGCGCAGCGGCAAACCGGAAATTGACCTGAAATTCTACCCCGAAGGCGGGCATCTGGTGGCGGGAACCTCCACCCGTGTGGCTTTTGAACTGAATGACGAGGAGGGGCAACACCAGGAGGCCACGCTCTCCATCCAGGACAGGAACGGGCGCGAAGTGGCCCGCACACAGACGGTGCACCGCGGGCGGGGGATGTTCACGCTGCCCGACATTGATGCCAAGGGTGGCTACAAGGCCGTGTTCCACCTTGGCGGTTATGACTACGAGGTGAAACTGCCGGACGTGGAATCTCACGGCTACGTCCTCTGCGTGCGGCAGGAAGACGGTTGGTTGCGTACCAACGTGGCGGGCAGCCGGCCGGACGATGCCGCCTACACCGGCCCGCTTGGACTGCAGGTGCAACACGGCGGCGTGGTCCGGTTGTTCCGCAAAATCGTTCCGGACGCACAAGGCAAGGCCGAGGCCGACCTGCCCACTGATTCCCTGCCCACGGGGGTGAACCAGATTACGCTTTTCAACGGGGAGGGGCGTATCTATGCCGACCGCCTCGTGTTCGTGAACCGCCCGGACAACCATGTCCCGCAAATTACCGTTGAGGGCATTAAAAACCAATACGAGCCTTTCGAACCCGTAAACCTCACGCTCCGCCTGGCACATCCCGCCGACACGGCGGCACAAGTGTCGCTGGCCGTGCGCGACCATGCCACGGACGAACCCACTTACGACAACGGAACGATACTTACCGAAATGCTCCTCGCCAGCGAACTGAAAGGGTTCGTGGAAAATCCCGGATGGTACTTCGCATCTGACGACAGCCTGCACCGCATGGCGCTCGACCTGCTCATGATGGTGCAGGGGTGGCGCAGGTACGACTGGCAGATGATGGCAGGCACGGGGGGGCAACTCACCGAATTCTTCCTGCCGGAACGTTTGCAGACACTGTCTGGAAGCGTACACCGCACCTATTCCCTGTTGCAGGATGCCGACTACAACGAACCTTTCTATTTCCCACCGCTCGGACAGGAAATCTGTTTCAACACCACCGCCTCCGAACCTACGTGGAACCTGCAGGAACTGTATGGCACGGGCATCCGGAAAATGCGAAAAGAGGTGCGCGTGGAAGCCTCGTTCATACAGGGCACGGACGTCGTTGAAGCCGAACAGACCACGGAAAACGGAAAGTTCAACATGCTCTCGCCGAGGGTGTATGAGGACTGTATCCTGCTGCTCGGCGCTTCGGACACCACCAAGAGCCTGAAATACATGGAACGGAAGCGGACCAAGGGTTTCCTCGACGAAGAGGCTTATCCGGACTTCTACGTCAAGCTCGACCCGTTCTATCCCGTGTTCCCCAAACCCTACAGTTACTACCATGATGCCGTGCTCGAACAGCCGTTCTACTCCGACAGCCTTGACGGCAGCGGCAGTTCGTTCACCGACCGTTTGCTGTCCACCGTCGTTGTGCGCACCAAGCGTGGCGGGCTGCGCAAGCTGGACCCGTCGAAACCGGCTTTGGTGGTGGATGCCTATGAGGCATTCAACCTGGCTGCCGACTACGGGTTGAACTGCGGCATGCACGACTGGCGTACGTTCTCGCGCCAGGTGGCCACGGCCTATTTTGGCGACATGGGCGAAAGCCGGCACTATTTCTTGCAGGAACGCTATGACGGGAAGACCCTCAACCTCAAGGAGGGGGAACAGGTGAGCGACCTTTCCGGTGAGGCCCTCAACATGCCGACGGCCATCTCCATCCTGTCTGAGGCCACACGGAAACGCTACCGCCGCCTGCGCTACCTGGACAAGCTCTACATCTACACCGACTATGCCCCGCGCGAAGAAGGAAGCTGGAAATACAAACAGAGCCAACAGCCGGAAGTGGTGATAGACTACCGGCTGATTCCCAACAACGGGGTGCAGGTGACCTACCGCGACCGCCGCTACATCATGCGGGGCTTCTCCGTCTGCACGGACTTTTACAGCCCGGACTACAGCCAGCGGCCGTTACCCGATGAGAAAGATTACCGCCGCACCCTGCTTTGGGTGCCCCGTGTGGCGTTCAACGCACAGGGTGAGGCCACTGTCAGCCTTTACAATAACAGCAAGGCCACCGTCCTGTCCATTGAAGCCGAGGGGCTCACTTCCGGCGGGCAACCCATCGTGTGGAAGAGCGAGAACCTGACAATAAGATGACCGTGCAATAGCCGTGGGGGCGCCCGTTCGTGCCCACGGCACCGGGACAACATATATGACCCGTTCCCGTTGCGGCGTGTAAAAACGGAATGAAAGTGCCGGAGGCGCTCCGCGTCCATGCGCACAAAAGACTGTCATCTTGCGGAAAAACACACCCGTTTTTCCGCAAAGTCTTTTTTCATCTGCCGGTCGCTTTTTTGCATTTCCGGTGCAGCTGTGGTTTTCAAGACCCGTGTCGCATATTCAAACGGGCGTTTTCTTTACATTTCTTTCCTTTTCCCGCTTCCTTGTCCAAGCTCCCGACAGTCCTTATTCCGCCCTTTTGCGATTGACTTTCGGCCGGCTTGTGCTGCTTTCGGCCGACCAGAACGTCGGTGCTTTCGCGGCCAACGGGAGAAAATTTCCCGCATAACGGAAAAACACTGTTCCGAAATTTCCCTTACTGTGTTCCAAATGTCCTCTTCCGGAAAATCCCGTCCCCCTTATTCGAAAGAAAAAGGCTATATTTGTATCCAGATGAAACGTATAACAGTAAAAGAAGTAAACTCTCGGCGCGAACAAAATGATTTTGTCAGGCTGCCCGGCAGGCTGTATGCCGGGAATCCATATTATGTACCGGATTTGGAGCAGGACGTGCGCAATGCTTGTAACCCGCTAAAAAACACGGGGATGGAATATGCCGACCTGCAATCTTTCATCGCCTATGACGAGAACGGCACCCCCGTGGGGCGCATCGTGGGCATTATCAACCACCGTGCCAACGAAAAATGGCACACTAAGAACGTGCGGTTCGGCCTCATCGAGTTTGTGGACGACCCGGACGTTTCCGCCGCATTGCTCCACGCCGTGGAACAATGGGGGAGGGGGCGCGGCATGGAGGCTATCCAAGGGCCGTTGGGAATCTTCGATTTTGACAAAGAAGGCATGCTGGTGGAGGATTTCGACCGCATGGGTTCGATGGTTACCATCTACAATCCTCCCTATTATCCCCGCCACATGGAAGCGTTGGGCTACCGCAAGGAGGTGGACTGGGTGCAGGCTCGCATTGAAATCCCGAAGGAAGTGCCGGCCAAATATGCCCGCGTGGCCCGGCTGACCAAGGAGATGTTCGGGCTGAAGGTCAGGAAACTGTCGAGAAAAGAGATAGACAACGGTTATGGCCGGGAAATCTTCCGGCTGATGAATGCGGCCTATGCCCCGCTTTTCGGCTACACGGAGCTGTCGGACCAACAGATAGACGCATTCCTGCAGCGTTACCTTCCGTTGACAGACCTCCGGCTGGTGCCGGTGGTGGAGGATGCCGAGGGGCGGCTCGTGGGGGCGGCCATCACGATGTGCAGCCTGTCGGAAGCCCTGCGCAAGTCGGGCGGACGCCTGTTCCCCACCGGATGGTTCCATTTGCTCCGTGCCCTGAAATGGAAGCGCGAGGACAAGGTGGAACTGTTGCTGGTGGGGGTGCACCCCGACTATCAGGGATTGGGCGTGAACGCCCTGTTCTTCGATGACCTCATCCCCATTTACAACCGCTGCGGTTTCCGGTGGGCAGAGACAGGGCCGCAGCTGGAGGAGAACATCAGGGAACTGTCGCAGTGGAAGCCCCTGAACCCGCAGTTCATCAAACGCAGGAGATGTTACAAACGAGAATTGTAAAACAACGAATATATTGAAAATGGAAAACAGAGTAGTAATCACGGGAATGGGCATCTGGTCTTGTCTGGGCACGACGCTGGACGATGTGCGCGACTCGCTCTACAACGGCAGGAGCGGCATCATATTCAGCCCTGAGCGCAAGGCCGCCGGCTTCCGTTCGGCCTTGTGTGCCGACATCCCGCAGCCGGACCTGAAACCGTTTATCCCGCGCAACCTGCGGCAGTTCATGCCGGAGGAGGCGCAATATGCCTATATGGCCACCCGGCAGGCACTGGACCACGCACGGTTGGACCAAGACTATATCAATGCGCACGAGGTGGGCATCATCTACGGTAACGATTCCGTGGCCGAAGCCACCATGCACGCGCTGGACAAGTTCCGCGAGTTCGGCGACACGGCGGCCTGCGGCAGCGGTGCCATCTTCCAGTCCATGAACTCCACGGTGACGATGAACCTGTCGTGCCTGTTCCACCTGCGCGGCATCAGCCTGACGGCCTCGGCCGCCTGCGCTTCCGGCTCGCAGGCCGTGGGGCTGGGGGCACTGCTCATCCGCAACGGGCTGCAGGAATGTATGGTCTGCGGCGGGGCACAGGAAGCCAACCCCTATGGTGTGGCCTCTTTCGACGGCATACAGTCGTTCTCCGTGCGCGAGGACGAACCGGCCAAAGCCAGCCGCCCCTTTGACCGCGACCGTGACGGGCTGGTGCCGGGAGGCGGGGCCGCTACCCTCGTGCTTGAAAGCTACGACCATGCCGTGAAACGCGGCGCACCGATATTGGCCGAGATCGTGGGGTGGGGCTTCTCCAGCAACGGCGGGCACATCTCCACGCCCGACGTGGACGGGCCGGCACGCTCGCTGGAACTCTGCCTGAAACACTGCGGCCTGACTCCCGCACAGATCGGCTACATCAATGCCCACGCCACCTCCACGCGCATCGGCGACGCCCGCGAGGCGCAGGCCATAGCCAGGGTGTTCGGCAGCTGCCGTGTGCCCGTCACCTCCACCAAAGGCCAGACGGGGCACGAGATGTGGATGGCCGGGGCCAGCGAACTGATTTATTCCATGCTGATGATGAAGAACGGCTTCATTGCGGCCAACCTCAACTTTGAACATCCCGACGAGGATTCCGCCTGCCTGGACATCGTGGCCGAGCGGCGCGAAACCCGCTTCGACACGTTCCTCTCCAACTCATTCGGGTTCGGCGGGACCAACTCCACGCTCATCATAAAAAACATACAATAAAAACAACAGAAGACTTATGACACACGAAGACATCGTAAAACAAGTGAACGCCTTGCTGGCAGAAGAATTTGAAGTGGAAGAAAGCACCTTTACGCCCGAAGCCAACGTGAAGGACACGCTGTCTTTGGACAGCCTCAGTCTGGTGGACCTGGTGGCCCTCATCCAGCAGACCTACAAGATAAAGATTCCCGTGGCGGAACTGCGCACCATCCAGACATTTAACGACCTTTACAGT
Source organism: uncultured Paraprevotella sp. (assembly GCA_964528135.1). Lineage (GTDB taxonomy): Bacteria > Bacteroidota > Bacteroidia > Bacteroidales > Bacteroidaceae > Paraprevotella. Next base: position 76,964 of record CAZGSE010000003.1, read on the forward strand.
TACATAGAGTCGCACCTCCCTGAGGCATGAAAAGCGCGGATATCACACGGCTGATTCCCCAGCGTGCGCCCATCCTGATGGTGGAGCGCCTGCTGGAGGCCGCGGGCGACAGGATTGTGACAAGCCTTGGCGTGCGTGCCGGCACGGCTTTCGTGGACAGGGAAGGCCGGCTGGCCGAAGCGGGCATCATCGAGCACATAGCCCAATCGGCTTCGGCGCTGGCCGGCCGGCAGGTGCTGGCCGGAGGGGGCGTGCGCCCGCCGGTGGGCTATATCGGCGAAGTGAAAAAGTTCCGTTGCCGTCGCCTTCCGCTGGTGGGGGAAGAAATATGCACCACCGTTACGACCGGGCCGGAAGTGGACGGCGTGACCCTCATTGCCGGCACGGCCTGCATCGGTGGGGAAACCGTGGCCGAAACGCAGCTGAAAATTTACGTGCATCCGCAGGAGACCGGGGAGGACGGAGGGCAATGCCGTCCTGAAGACCAAGCGGACGGACAGCCGGCGGCAAGCCTCGGCCTGCCGCTCGCAGGTCAGTATTACTCCGTCTGCGGCATGCACTCCGACGGGACATCGGCCCGTTTCCGCATAGGACTGCACCCCGGTTGTGTGGTTTACCGTGGCCATTTCCCCGGACATCCGGTATGCCCCGGTGCATGCCACATACAGATGGTCAAGGAATGCGCCATGCAGTTTCTTGGCCTGCGGGAGGCCCTGTTGTCTGTACGGCAATGCCGCCTGACGGCAGTGGCCACGCCTGCCGCTTGTCCGGAACTGGAGCTTACGATGGACTGCCTGCCCACCGCCGGGACAGGCCATGCTGTCACGGCACGCCTGTTTGACGGTGGACGCACGTACATGGAACTGAAAGGGGAACTGACCGGAGAGACCCCATCATGAAATATGACGTAGTCATCATCGGAGCCGGGCTGGGCGGGCTGGAATGCGCACAACTGCTGTCCCGTGCGGGCAGGAGCGTACTGTTGTTGGAACGGGACGCGCAGGCCGGAGGCTGCATCCAAAGCTACCGGCGGCGGGGGATGGCCTACGACACGGGCTTCCACTATGTGGGCGGGCTGGACGAAGGGCAGTCGCTGCACGGGCCTTTCCGCAAACTGGGACTGGACGGCTTGCCGTGGCAACGGCTGGATCCAGAGGGGTTCGACCGTGTGACCATCGGGCAACGCACTTTCGCCTTCGCGCAGGGCTTTGAAGAGTTCGCCGGCACGCTGGCGGCCGATTTCCCCGCCGAGCGAAAAGCCCTGCAGTGCTATGCCGCCCTGCTGCGGCGTGCCGCAGGGGCACCGTACCGTCCCGGCAACGACAGCCTGCTGCCGGACGAGACGCTGGGGCAGGGGGCTTACCGCTACCTGACGGAAACATTCAGTGACCCGTTGCTGGTCAACGTGCTCAGCGGCACGTCGCTGAAAATGGAACTGCGCGCGGCATCGCTCCCGCTGTTTACCTTTGCGCACGGCAACGCGGCTTTCATCGAAAGCAGCTGGCGGCTGAAGGGCGATGGGGGACTGATTGTGCGGACGCTGGCCGATAACATCCGCTCCAATGGCGGCGAAATCGTTTGCAATGCGGAAGTGGAAGAGCTGGTGGAACAGGACGGATGCCTGGTGCGGGCAGTCTGCACCAACGGCGAGGGCTACGAGGGGAAAGTGTTCGTCAGCAGCCTGCATCCGGCCCTCACCTGCGGATTGGTACGCCAGAGCCGGCGGCTGAAAAAGGTATATCGCACCCGCATGGCCGGTTTGCACAACACGGGCGGCATGTTCACCGCGTCGCTCCGCATCCGGCCGCAGGCATTGCCTTATTTCAACTGCAACCATTACGTGTACCGCCGCCCCGACGTGTGGACTTTCAGCCGGGAAAGCGGCCCGGTGGGGGGCGTGCTCGTCAGCTGCCGTGTGCCGGAAGACGGCAGCGGATACACGCGGCAGGTTGACCTGCTCACGCCCATGCCGGAAGAACGGTATGCGGCATGGGCCGGCACAAAGACCGGGCGACGGGGGGAGGACTACCGCGCCATGAAAAGGCGCATGGCCGAGGAGTGCATCGCGTTGGCGGAACGGGCGGTGCCCGGACTGGGCGAAAGTGTGGAGGAATACTACACCAGTACCCCGCTCACTTACCGCGACTACCTGCAGGCTCCCGGCGGGTCGGCCTACGGCGTGCGCAAGGACTTCAACGCCCCGTTGGCCACCTGGATTTCGCCACGCACTCCCATCCCCAACCTGTTCCTCACGGGGCAGAGCCTCATGCTGCACGGCCTGCAGGGTGTGACCATGACCGCGCTGCAGACCTGTGCCGCCATCGACGGGGCAGGAGAATAGCAACAGACATAAACCGACAAAAACAACGAAACAATGAAGTACGCATTAGTAACCGGAGGCAGCCGCGGCATAGGGCGCGCCTGCTGCGTGAAACTGGCCCGGATGGGCTACCACATCCTCATCAATTATGCCGGCAATACCAAGGAAGCACAAAAGACACTCGAACTGGTGCGGCAGACGGGAGAATACGGCGAACTGATGCCGTTCGACGTCAGCGACCGCGGCCAGGTTGCACAAGCCCTCGATGCGTGGGAAAAGAAACACCCGGAGGACTATGTGGAAGTGTTGGTCAACAACGCCGGCATCCGCCGCGACGGTGTGCTGGCCCTCATGATGGAAGAGGACTGGCAGCGCGTGACGGACATCACCCTGCGCGGTTTCTTCAACCTGACGCAACAGCTGCTGCCCCCCATGCTGTCCCGGAAATACGGGCGAATCATCAACATGGCCAGCGTGAGCGGCCTGAAGGGGCTGGCCGGGCAGACCAACTACTCCGCTGCCAAGGGCGGACTGATAGCCGCCACGAAAGCACTGGCCCTGGAAGTGGCACGCAAAAACGTGACGGTCAATGCCGTGGCACCGGGCTTCATCAAGACCGACATGACCGGCGATTTGGACGAAAACGCCCTGAAGAAAACCATTCCCGCCCAGCGTTTCGGCACAGCGGAGGAAGTGGCAGAACTGGTGGGATTCCTGGCATCCCCCATGGCCGGCTATATCACGGGCGATGTCATCTCCATCAACGGGGGACTATATACCTGAAAGGGCGATGGACGCATTGAAAGACATCTGCCGTGTGCCGGTGAAGTTCAGCGAGATAGACTCCATGCGACGCGTCTGGCATGGCTCTTTCGTCACTTATCTGGAAGACGGGCGGGAATCGTTCGGGCGGCACTATCCCGGCATAGGGTATGCCGACATGCAGCGGGCGGGCATTTATGCACCCGTGTATGACCTGCACGTGCGCTATTACGCACCGCTGGAGATGAACGATGTGGCCGTGGTGCATACCATGTATGTGTATAAGCGGGGCGCACGGCTTGATTTCGACTACCGGATATACCGCGGACGCGACAATGTGCTGTGTGCCGAAGCCGGCAGCATACAACTGTTTATTGATCCGGAAGGGCAGCTGATGACAGACCTGCCCGGATATTTCCGGGAATGGCAGGAAAAATATCTGTCTCCAGGGCAATCCCCCGGCACATGGCAGCCCTGACCTGCATTCCGGGCATCCGCGCACGGCAAGGCAAGAGGACAACCGATTTAATCTAATGGAGCCATTCCCCGGTTTCGGGGGAATGGCACAGGACAGCGACTGGCAAAATCCTAAACAGAAAATATGGCATCAGACATGAGAACAAGAATATTCCTATTGCTCATCTGGCTCTTTGCCATCACGGCGGAGGCACAGAACACATTGGTGAAAGGCATCGTGACCGATTCGGTCACGGGTGAAGGCCTGCCCTATACTGCCATAAAGGTCAAGGACAAGAACATAGGGACGACCACCGACACAGAAGGCAAGTTCTCATTCTCCATCCCCAATACCCCATGCGTGCTGCAAGTCTCTTACATGGGTTACATTACCCAGGAACTGCCCGTCCGCCCCAATGGAAAAACCATCACATGGGACATCCGGCTCATACCCGCCGACTTCACCCTCAAGGAAGTGACCGTAAAGCCCCGGCGGGAACACTACCGGAGAAGAGAAAACCCCGCCGTGGCATTCGTGCGCAATGTCATCGACTCGCGCAAGGCCAATGATCCCCGCCAGCACGACTACTTCAGCTACGACCAATACGAAAAGACGGTTATCGCACAAAATGAATATACACCCAAAAAACGCGGGAAAGACAAACCGGGGAAATTCGATTTCCTGGTAGATTTCACCGACACCCTTGAAACAGGGATCACCATACTGCCTATATCCGAGAAAGAAAAGGTGCAGACCGTATATTACCGCCGTAACCCGCATGCGGAAAAACAAGTGGTGAAAGGCTACAAGTCCTCCGGTATCGATGAAATTTTCAGCAGCGACGGGATACAACAGGTACTCAATGAAATCTTCCGCGAGGTGGACATCTTCCAGAACAACATCCCATTGTTCCTGCAACGTTTCGTCAGTCCGCTTTCCAGTATCGGTCCCAGCTACTACAAATATTATCTGCTCGACACGCTCATGGTTGACGGGGAACGTTGTGCCGACCTGACTTTCGTGCCTTTCAATTCGGAGACGTTCGGTTTCACCGGGCACCTGTATGTCACGCTCGACTCCACCTATTTTGTCAAGAAAGCCGTTCTCAGCGTGCCCAAGGACATCAACCTGAACTTCATCTCCCAACTGACCATAAACCAGGAATTCCGGCGGACGGCAGACAGCACACGCCTTATCATGAAAGACGATATCAGCGTCTGTTTCAAACTGACCGAACGCACCAAAGGAATGTATGCCCGCCGGTTGAGCATCTACAGCGGGCACTCGTTCCGTGAACCGGAAGGGGAGGAGGCATCGGTGTTCAATGGGGCGGCTTCCGTGGTGTCCCGCCCCGGATACCAACGGCAGACAGAAGAGTTCTGGACACGGAACCGTCCGGCAGAAGTGACGCGGCAAGACTCCAACACTACGGAAAAACTGATGGAGAGACTGAACGACATTCCCGTTTACAGGGTGGTGACCAAATCCTTGTCATCCATTGTGTCGGGTTATATTCCCACCCATAAAGAACAGGAAAAAAGCAAATTCGACTTCGGGCCTATCAACTCCATCATCAACAACAATACCCTGGAGGGCATGCGCTTCCGCATCGGGGGCATGACCATGCCGGCCCTCCACAAACGGCTTTTCCTGGACGGTTACCTCGCTTATGGCGTGAAAGACGAAAAACTGAAATACAGCGCGCTGGCGGAATATTCGTTCACCGACCGTGAAAAGCTCCGGCTTGAATATCCCACGCACTCGCTGCGCGTTGAATACATGTACGACGTCAACAAGATGGGGCAGGACTACATGTACACCAGCAAGGACAACATGATGCTGATGATCCGGCGCAAGAAAGACCGCCATACCAGCTACCTGCGGCAAGCCCAGCTGACCTACACCAGGGAACACTACAACGGCATTTCCTATGCCGCCATCGTGCGCAACCTGCGTGAATATGCCACATCGCAGGTGGCTTTCAACCGCATCGGGGCAGACGGCACCACCACATCTGTCGGCCATTATGACATGACGGAACTGGAACTGAAATTCCGTTATGCCAAGAATGAAAAGTTCTTTCAACAACGGAACAACCGTATTCCCATAACATACGATGCCCTGATATTCAACGCCAGCCACGTCATGGCGCGGAAGGGGCTGCTCGGTTCGTCTTACGACTACCAGCGCACGGACATCGGTGTCCAGAAGCGGTTCTGGTTCTCGGCATTCGGCTACGTGGACCTCATCACCAAAGCTGGCAAGGTGTGGAATACCGTGCCCTATCCGTTGCTGATCTTGCCCAATGCCAACCTGACGTACACCATACAGCCGGAAAGCTATACGAGCATGAACGCCCTGGAATTCATCAACGATGAATACGCCTCATGGGACATTACCTATTATATGAACGGCAACCTGCTGAACCGCCTGCCGCTCATCAAGAAACTGAAATGGAGGGAAGTGTTCTGCTTCCGTGGCCTATGGGGGCATCTGACGTCAAAGAACGACCCGGCCAGGCTGCGGGAAGGATTGTATGTGTTCCCCGACAGCTCTTACAAACTGGGGCGTGCCCCTTACATGGAAGCCAGTGCAGGCATTGAGAATATTTTCAAGTTCCTGCGCATCGATTATGTATGGCGCCTGAACTATCGCGAAAATCCCGGCGTGCAGAAGAGTGGGATTCGGTGTACGATGCACTTCACGTTCTGATGCGCATCGTACACTCCCGGAGGGCGCTTTTGCTCTCTTCCCTTTCCTTATTGCATATTCACACCAAGGCCAGCAGTGCCTCGTCATCCAACGAGGCCATTCCCTGCTCGCGGATGACAGCCTTGGTGCGTTCCGCATCATCCGTGCGGAACACCAGGATGCCCTTTCCTCCCAAGAGGAACGAGTAAAGATAGGATATGCCGATGCCTACCCCGGTAATGTGGCGTATGGCGTCAGCCGCACGTCCGGGATGGTTGTCCAGCGTGATGGCAAAGACTTCCGACACACTGGCCGAGATGCCGGCCTCCTTTAATACCCTATAGGCCCGTTTGGGTTCAGAACAGATAATACGATAGATGCCATACTCCACCGTATCCGAAATGGTAGAGGCTATCAGTTGTATGTGCGACTCCTTGAACAGTTCCAGGACGCGTAACAACATCCCCGACTTGTTCTCCACAAAAATAGAAATCTGATGTACTGTCATGATATTGGTTTTTGTTTTAAATCAACGTCCTGCGCAGATCTTTCACCCTCACGGCCTTGCCCTCCTGTTTGGGCAAAGCGCCCTTGGGCACTAGCTTCACCACGGGCGTAAGCAGGATTTCATCCTTCAGCTGTCGCGTGATTTCCTTGGTCAACGCCTGCAGGCGGGGATAGTCGTCGCTGAACGCTTTCAACTCCACTTCCACTGTCATCAGGTCGTTGGCTTCTTCGTTGGTCAGCGTAATCAGGTAGTCCGTCCCCAGCTCCTCGAATTGCATAAGTACCGTTTCGACCTGGATAGGGAATATGTTCACGCCTTTCACGATCATCATGTCATCGCTCCGCCCTTTCATGCGGTCCAACCTCCGGTGGTGGCGGCCGCAAGGACAGTCGCCTGGGAGGAAACGGGTCAGGTCGCGCGTGCGGTAACGCAACAAAGGCATGGCTTCGCGGTTGATGGTGGTCAGCACCAGTTCGCCCACCTCTCCGGGAGGAACAGGTTCCAGTGTCATGGGATCCACAATCTCCACAATATAATAATCCTCCCAGATGTGCAGGCCGTTCTGTTCCGGGCACTCGAATGCCACGCCAGGCCCGCACATCTCCGACATGCCGAACGAATTGTAGGCCTTGACTCCCAGCATCTGTTCTATCTTGTTCCGCTGTTCCTCCGAGTGTGGTTCCGCTCCGATAATGAGCGTGCGCAACTTTGTGTCGTGGCGCGGATCGATGCCCATCTCCTCCATCACTTCGTGCAGGCGGCTGGCATAACTGGGGATGGCGTGCAGGGCCGTCGTCCCGAAATCCGTAATAAACTTGATCTGTCGTCGGGTGTTTCCCGCCGCGGCAGGTACCGTGAGCATACCCAGTCGCTCTGCGCCATACTGGAATCCCAATCCGCCCGTGAACATTCCGTAACCAGACGAATTCTGAAAAACATCACCGCGGCGCAACCCCACCATATATAGGCAGCGAGCCACGGCGTTGGCCCATTCATCCAAATCTTTCTGCGTGTGCAAAATCACCGTGGGTGTCCCCGTAGTCCCGCTGGAGGAATGCAAGCGCACCACCTCACTCATGGGCACAGCTGTCAGTCCGAATGGATAGTTGTCGCGTAAATCCTGTTTTGTAGTAAAGGGTATCTTCTGCAAATCATCCAACGAACGGATGTCTGCCGGAGTCAAACGACATTCGGCAAACCGCCGGCGGTAGAAAGGGGAATCCATACAACGTGCCAACGTCTGTTGCAGGCGCTCCAACTGCAGTGCTTCTATCTCCGAACGTGCCAACGTCTCTAATTCTTTGTGCAAATACATTTTGGTTATGTTTTGAAGTAGTAACTACTAAGGTTAAACAATATAAACTGTTTTTGTTAGTGGCTCAAAGTTATACAATTTTATTGTATGGCGGATGATTTTTGCCGGGAAATTGCCAAAGTCCAAGGAAAATATATGGTTGAAGACAAGAAGAAAAAGACTCTTATCCACCGCTCTTCCGATATTCCGCCACACAAGTGGATGATGTAATAAAGCACAACAGCCAATGCAAGGCTTATTAGTGCGACAACAAATACCGGGATGTGTTTCAATACAT
>CAZGSE010000004.1:0-81963 GCA_964528135.1 uncultured Paraprevotella sp.
TATCTTTCTGTTGGATGAAGCCACTTCGGCATTGGATGAAGAAACGGAACGCCTTCTAATGGATAACCTGAACGGTGAATATGAGGGAAAGACTTTCCTGTTTATCACGCACCATGAGGCCGTATCCGCAAGATGTGAACAAGTCATACGGATAGAAACGTAAGCATTCGGGGCAAATGCTTGAAAGCAAAGAATGTTTCAGGAGGTTATGTCGTGAAAATCATTCTATAACCACGACATTCTGATCTTTCAGGTCCTGCATGAGGGCTTCGACATCTGCCAACGCTTCGGCATGCCCTACTTCATACTCTTTCTCCAAATAAGAGGCTAAATCCTCGCAGTCGATGGGGACAAGCTGTTCTTGCAGTTTTTTAATGATGAACGCTGCAGTATCATTCAGGATTATCATCTTGGAGAAATTTATCTGTTCGCCATTTCCAATCAGAACTTTCTCATTGGCAATGGTACGGATTAAAAAATCCTTTTTTATTGTTACTTTCATATCTCTTATAGGATTAAAAAGAAGGCTGTAGGAAACTACAGCCTTTATTTTTGTTCTCTTTTTGCAGAAGAAGTCGCCATGACTCCACAATTAGTAGGATTCACAAATGACTTTCGCATCCTTCAGGAAGAATTCACGAGATGCTTTCAAGCCCAAACCTCTTGTCACTACATTAGATGTAGATGTATAATTATCACCCCCCATCTCGTCCCAAGCCTCCTTGAAATCCTCAAGATCCATCAATAAGCCGAAAGTATAAAATGAATTATTGACAGGATTTGATGTTCCTGAGAGATCCACTTTTGTATATACAGCATCACTATCATCCAACAGCCACCGATCATCTGGGTCACCGCTTCCAGTCCAATGCTTTATCAACACATATACGTTTATTTCTTCACCAGTGACAGGGCTGAACAAGTGACTTCCGGATGCAGTATAATAGCCCAGTCCTATATAATATAACGCATTACTTCCATACCCACGTGAACTGAATGGCAGATATTTGTGCGAATCGAAATCACCATTTTTAAATGCTACAGAATCTCCGGATACATAATACCCACCACGTTCGAGTTTTCCAGCAGATGTATTACTCTTTAAATCATAATTTTCCGTGAAGCCAACTCCTCCGATATAAATCTTGACGTACCAATTGGTATAATCATCACCCATAATCTCTTTAAATTTATCTGCTGTCAATTCTGAAGTATAACTGTTGACATTATCCGAATCATAGAAAATAGCTACAAGATCGAAACCGGCACAAGCCCTAACTATTGTCAAGTCGCCACTTGTTGCCAAATCGTTAATCGTGTAATTATCTTTACTGCGGTATATTTCCTTATGAAGGTCATTTTTTCGATGGAAAAAATAAAAATCATCGTCTGCAGTCATCATAGTTATTTGAGCTTCAGGTATTTCCCAGTTACAACTGTACCATGAAGAAAAATAGCATGAACTATCTGCAGGAATAACCAACGAGTCTCCCATGAGTTCACCATTTTCATCAATTGGAGTTAAGATTGCTCTTCCGTCATCTTGTACCTCAATACGATAACGAATTCCTTTTTCACACTCATCGCAATAAGAATATACCGGAATCACCAAGCTATCTTCCCCACAATGCAAATATATAGAGTCCTCATCATAATTCATATCAAAATCACCGTTATTAACTCCTCTGGTTATTGCATTTTGTGTGTCGATAGTCATTTCGATTGTATAGATTCCCGGTTCGACCTTGCTTGGCACAAGGACTTCATCTTCATTCGTACAAGATGATATCCCTATTGCACATAATAACAGCAAAACAAATACATCTTTCCTGAAAGAAAACAAATATCTCATAATCAATTTATTAAATATTACATAATCCCCACTCGCGTCCAAACACCTATTTGTCCATTTCTAATCCCGATGACAGAAACGGATGAACCTTTTTGAGCATTCAGACACCCGACCCAACTATTGGCCGATACGACCTACTCGCGTCCAAGTTCCTGTAGAGCCACTTCTATTCTCGACTTTAGTAACACTTGAACCTTTTTCAACTTTCAAACACCTGACGTAACTATTGATTGTTACGTTACAAATTGCTTCGTTAAATTCCCATTCCACCACTTTTGCGCTGGGCTTGGCGTATTTTTGTTTTGTCATCATACTCCTATTTTTATTTAGATAATCATAACGCGAAGATAGCCCTTAATGTGGAAAATCAATCCTGTTGAACCGTCCAATGAGTGCCAATCGGTCACAATGTGATGACAAATTGTCCCCGCACACAATTGTTCATCGTTTTATTAGAAAATCATGAAGTAATAACAGCTTAGCCCTTGGCAATTACAACTATATGCAACATAAAAAAGCAAGAAAACGAAAAAGCCGCAAATTCTCCTTTTTTATGTCCGCCAGCCAGAGCCTTATTCCGCAAGGCGACCCTCCAGCCAGGCATCTATCAGCATCCGTGCCATGGACACTTTTCCGGGAATGTCCGGCAAGTGTTCACGGTCAAACCACCCGCCATAAGCTATCTCACTGCGTTGCAGGCGCAAGTCGCCCTCCACGAAATCGGCATAAAAGCCCACCATCAATCCGCAAGGATAAGGCCAGGGCTGGCTACCGAAATAACGGATATTGCATACGCGGATGCCTGTCTCTTCCATCAGTTCACGGCGCACGCACTCTTCGAGCGTCTCACCGGTCTCCACGAAACCGGCCACCAGCCCGTAGTAATTCCCCGTTAAGTTATGGGCGTGCACCAGCAGGATACTGTCGCCGCGGCACACCAGCACAATGACGGCTGTGGCCAGTTGCGGCCATACCACCTTTCCACAGTGGGTGCAACGCTTGCTGATGTCGCTGTCCTGCTTCATCGGTGCGCCGCATACGCCGCAGAACCTGGTATTCTGGTCCCAATACAGGATTTCCGCCCCTTTTCCGGCTTTGCGGTACAGGGCTGCAGGCAGGACATCATAGGTGCGCCTCAACCCCATCATCACATGGTTGCCAGTTTCCGCCGCCGGTTGGCCCACACGCACGGCACGGCACGCCTTTCCATCCAGAGGGGGCAACCGGTGCACTGTATCCGATTCGGCCAACGCCACCGGCGGTTCACACCCGCAGGGCACGGTATAAGCACCATCCGCCGTGCGCTCCAGGAGCAATTCATCCTTGCAAAACACGAACCAATAGGCCGGTTCGTCCCACTTCAAAAATCCCATTGTTTCTTCCTTCAAAGGAAAGAGGCCGTATCCCGTCCGGAAAAGACCCGCAAACGGATACTGCCTCTTTCATGGTCCATACGTCCCCGATGCCTTCATGCAGGCATCAGAAATTCCTGTCCCTGTACCCCTTACAGGTTCAGCGACTTCTTCACACCCTCCACAATTTGCAGGGCTTTCTGTTCAGCCCCGGCATAGCACTTCGGACATTTCATCTCTCCCGGAGCCTCGATGTAGAACTTGATTTTGGGTTCCGTTCCGGAGGGACGGACGCTCACTTTCGTACCCTCTGCCGTGTACCATTGCAGCACATTCGACGGTTCGGGCTGGTCTATCGCCGTCACATTCCCCTTGTTGTCCGTGGCCTTCAAGGTCTGGAAATCCTTCACCAACACCACATCCGAACCGGCCAGTTCCTTGGGCGGGTTGGCACGGAAGTCTATCATCATCTGCCTGATTTCGTCCGCACCGCTCTTGCCGGGCTTCACCACGTTGATGGTCTGGTTCAGCGAGAATCCGTATTCCACATAAATATCCATCAGGATGTCAATCAATGTTTTGCCTTGGTCCTTTGCCCAGGCGCAGATTTCAGCCAGCAGCGAGCAGGCCGAAACAGCATCCTTGTCGCGCACAAAGTCCTCGGCCAGGAAACCATAAGACTCCTCGCCGCCGCCAATGTACTGCTTTTTGCCTTCGTTCAGCCGGATTTGACGGGCTATCCATTTGAAACCGGTATAGCAGTCGTACATCTCCACCTTGTTCTTATCGGCAATGGCCTTGATCAGTTCCGTGGTCACGATGGTCTTCACAACGAACTCATCGCCTTTCATCTTGCCCGTGGCTATCCGGTTCTTGATGATGTAGTACAGGAAAATCAGACATGTTTGGTTGCCGTTCACCAACACCCATTCCCCGTTGCTGTCCTTGCAGGCCATGCCCACACGGTCGGCATCGGGGTCGGAAGCCATCACGATGTCGGCATCAATCTTTTTGGCCAGAGCGATGGCCATGGAGAGGGCCTCGGCGTTTTCAGGGTTCGGCGACTGCACCGTCGGGAAGTTGCCGTCTTTCACCATCTGTTCGGGCACGGTGTTGATGTTTTCGAAGCCCCACAACCGCAACGACTGCGGAATGAGTTTCATGCCCGTGCCGTGGATGGGCGTGTACACAATCTTCAGGTCCTTCTGCCGCTGTATCACCTCCGGGTCGATGGAGATGGTCTTGATTTGTTCCAGATAGGCCCGGTCCATCTCTTCGCCGATGATTTCTATCAGCGGGTTGGACACATCCAGCACGGTGTCCAGCCCTTTGATATCCTCGGCCTTCACCTTGTTCACCTCTTCAATGATGCCCTTGTCGTGCGGGGCCAGCACCTGCGCGCCGTCGTCCCAATAGGCTTTGTAGCCGTTATATTCCTTGGGGTTGTGCGAGGCCGTCAGGATGATGCCGCTCTGGCAACCCAGCTGGCGGATGGCAAAAGACATTTCCGGCGTGGGACGCATGTCATCGAACAAATACACCTTGATGCCGTTTGCGGCAAAGATATTGGCCGACACTTCGGCAAACAGGCGGCTGTTGTTGCGGCAGTCGTGCCCCACGACAACGGCAATCTGCTCCAAGTCCGCAAAGTTCCGGTTCAGATAGTTGGACAGCCCTTGCGTGGCCGCCCCCACCGTGTAAATGTTCATGCGGTTCGTGCCCACGCCCATGATGCCGCGCAGGCCGCCGGTACCGAACTCCAGATTCTGATAAAACGACTCTACCAGTTCCGTTTTGTCCTCATTCGCCAGCATTCTGCCCACTTCCTTCCGGGTCTCTGCATCATACACCGATGGCAAAAGCCATGCCTGGGCCTTGGCTTCACAAGCCCTGATCAATTCATTGTCCATAAAAGTTTCTCTCTTATCATTATTTGTTTAAATCATTCCTTGTTCTTTTTTCACAAGCAAATATAGTCATTTCGGGGCACATGGCCTACGGCGGGACCTGAAATTTGCCCTGCCCCGCCGATTATTTCACCTCAAACCGTTCTCCTGTCGCCTTTACGATTTCGCGGCGGTAACGCTCCGGATAGCCCGGACGCTGCACGGGTGCCCCCAGTCCGCCGGGGGTGGTTTCAAAACGCCCGTCCTTTTCAGGGCGCACCGCCCCGTCGATGTATTTCACCATCAGCCGCTTGCCCAGCTCCATCCAGGCGTAGAGCATGCCGGAGGCCGCACGGTGGGTATAGTCCGTCAGATACCTGCGGGCGGCCGGTTCGCCGCCGGCAAGGGCCATGGCTTCCTGTTCCGTTTTTTCCTGCAAGGCATTGTAGTCGGTTTCCAGGCGGTCGCGCACCGCCTCCAGTTCGCCGAAGAGCTGGTTATAACGGGGATAGACGATGCTGCTGACCCAGTTGCACACCCAGAAGGCGCTCTTGAACGAGAAGTTCAGCCCGTCGGCCACCTTGTCGCCATAACACTCCGGCACCCTGTCCGTGCAGCAATACACCGGCGTGAAGGCTATCATGTTGGCATCATCGCAACCGAACCAGAGCACCCCGCCCACGTAGTCCGGCAAACGGCTGCGCATCTGGGCCACCATGACGAAAGCAGACTGCTGGGTGGAGATGGGGCGTTCGTTGAAATAGGTTTTCCCGTCCAGTTCCCACGTCAGGGGCGTGGGGCGGTACGGTGCCTCGAAAGGCCCCATGCCGGGATCATTGTCCAGCGCGAAAGGCGTCCCTTCGTAATGGTCACGCATCATGTCTTTCACATCCTGTACGGACAGTGGCCGCACGGGGCGCACGAACAAGGGCATCGGCTCAGCGGTCTCATCCGCCCCCGAAACGTAGGGCAGGTATTTTTCCATACCCTCCGCATAACGGTTGAAAAAGCTCCACACGCGGGCCTCGCAGAAACGCAGCGCGCTGAAGTCGGCCGGCGCATAGGCCTCGCAGAACGAAAAGTCGCTGTCTTTCTCACCCGTGTAATACCCTTTTTCCCTGGCCAGGCTGATGACATCCCCGGCATACAGGCAGTTATCCTTGTCGTCGAGCGGGAAACGGCGGATGCGGCTCTGGTTGGCATGCCCGCAGATGCAGTCGTCCGGCACACGCACGGCCACCCACACGGCACCCTTGCGTCCCGGCCCTTTCCCGATAAGGTCCATCACCCACGCCTCGTTCTTGTCGGCAATCGTGAAACTTTCCCCGCCGCTGTTGTAGCCGTAGCGTTCCGTCAGGTCCGCCATTATGCCGATGGCCTCCCTGGCCGTCCTGGCCCGCTGCAAGGTGACGTAAATCAGGCTGCCGTAATCCAACAGTCCGGTGGTGTCCACCAGTTCCGGGCGGCCACCGAAGGTGGTTTCGGTAATCGTCAGCTGATGTTCGTTCATGTTGCCCACAACGTTGTAGGTCTCTTCCGCCTCCTCTATTTCCCCAAGATAGTTGTTGGTTTCCCATTCATAGATGGAGCGGGTGCTCCCCTTGGGATGCTTCCCTGCGGCAAAATGGCGCAGGAAACCGAAACTGCCGAAATCATCGGCACTGTAGGACACTATCACCGAGCCGTCTGCCGAAGCCTGTTTGCCCACAATCAGGTTGGTGCAGGCACCGGCAGCGGCAAACCACATTGCCGCGACGGCGGTTGCAAACCCTCTAAAATCCATAAACATTCTTTTTCCCTTCCTTTTCGTTATTTTTCTCAATACACAAACTCCTGCTCGTCCACGGTCTCGTTGCCGCAGCGGTCTGTCACCCTCACCACCAGCCTGCGCACTTTGCCCGCAGGCTGCAGGGGTGTGTCTTCCAGGCGGCAGGTCCACACGCCGCGGTCGGAGGTGAACAAGACAAACTGCCCGTCGGCATAGGCCTTGAACGTCTTTATCCCGGAGCCTTTGTCTGTTGCGGAATATTTCAGCACCGCCACCCGTTTCCCTTTCACGTCTGTCTGCAACCTGCAGGACGGTGCCACGGTGTCCACGGCCAGGGCATAACGCTCGCCCAGGTCGCGGATGCGGGCAGAAACCCACCCGTCCTCATACGTGCCGCCTACGTAACCGCGGGACGACTCTATGTAATATTTCTCCGGATGCGGCAGGGAGTCGGGCAACTGGAGCATCAGCGTCCCCCTTTGGGCCAGCGGGAAGGGGGCATCGTGCAGGATGTAAACATTGGGGCGGCCTTCTGCCTGCGCCTCAATCCGCACCCGTATCACTTCATCCTTTACCAGCGCACCGGCCGGGATACGCAGTTCCATCCCCGGCCCTTGCACCACATTCATCCGGTCGTGCAACAGGCGCGAGCCGGAAAGCCCGCGCAAGCGCTCCCGTCCCGCTTCTTCCGCCAGAAGGGCATCGTCCCGCACGCCCCTCACCGTGAAACGGTAAACCGCGGTGTTGCCGTTCAGGTCCTCCAGCGTATATTCGAAGCGGTAGTCGCGCTCCTCGCAGATATCCACCCATCCGCGGTTTTCGTCCGTGCGGAGCATGCCCAAGGTATTGCCGGGGTCGGCAAACGCTTTCAGATACCAGTTCTTTGTCTGGCAATAGTGCGCATAGTCGCCCCAGAAGTTCACCAGAGGGTTCTCGTCCGGCATGAACTCGTCCATGAGGCTCTCGAACACCTGCCTGCCGTCCACTTTCAGGGTTATCCGGCGGACGCCGAACCTGTTTTGGGTATTGTTCATGTAATCATCGGCCCAAACCGCAGCCCCGACACGCCCCCATGCCCTCAGCACGCGGGCGGCGGCGTTGTCCGTGGCCGAGAATGCCACCGGCACGCCCGCACCGTCCACAATGCCCTGTCCGGGAAAGGGATAGAGCTTCAGCCCGTGCGCCACAGGGGGTTTGTCGTCCTCGGCCAGATGCCGGAAATAGGGCAAAGGGTCCAGCAAAGCCCCGTCCGATGCGCGGTGCAGCTCCAGGTGCAGGTGCGGGGCCAGCGAGGCACCCGTGTTCCCGCTATAGGCAATCAGGTCGCCGGCCTTCACGGGAAACTCGTCCGGCGTGAGACGCACATCCACCCGCTCGTCCTCCCCGGCATACTGGCGGGCACGCACTTTCTCCGCCAAGGGCGAGATAAAGGCCTCCAGGTGGCAATAGACAGACACCAGCCCGTCGGTATGCGTCACATAAACCGCATTCCCGAAGCCGTCATAGCCCACCGTCATCCGCGACACATAGCCGTCGCTCACGGCCAGTATCCGTTTGCCCGTCACGCCCTGGGTCTTCACGTCTATCCCGCAATGGAAATGGTTGGGACGGGGTTCGCCGAAATTGCCGGACATCAGGAACGGTATGTCCACCGGCGAATGGTAGCGCACGGCCTGCGCGTCCGCCTGCAGGGCAAGGGCCAGCAGTGCGCCGCCCAGCAGGGTCCGCTTCATCGTGTTCCGCATCTCCTTTGCGTCAACAAGCCTTGAAACTCATGTCAAGCCCCTTGACGGAATGCGTCAGGGCACCCACGGAGATGAAGTCCACGCCACACTCCGCATAGTCGCGCAGGGTGTCGAAGGTGATGCCGCCGCTCGATTCTGTCTCGAAGCGTCCGCCCACCATCTGCACGGCCTTGCGCGTGTCGGCCACGGAAAAATTGTCCAGCATGATACGGTCCACGCCGCCCAGATCCAGCACTTGCTGCAGTTCGTCAAAGTTGCGGACTTCTATCTCAATCTTCAGGTCTTTCCCCTTTTCCTTCAGGTAGGCATGGCAGCGGCTGATGGCGTTGGCTATGCCGCCCGCGAAGTCCACATGATTGTCTTTCACCAGAATCATGTCGAACAGCCCGATGCGGTGGTTCACTCCCCCGCCGATTTTCACGGCAGCCTTTTCCAGCATGCGCATGCCCGGCGTGGTTTTCCGCGTGTCCAGCACGCGGGTTTTCGTACCTTCCAGCCGCTCCACATAGCGGCGGGTCATCGTGGCAATGCCGCTCATGCGCTGCATGATGTTCAGCATCAGGCGTTCAGTCTGCAACAGGCTCTGCACCCGCCCCGTCACCACCATGGCCACGTCGCCCGGCTTCACGTGCGCGCCGTCGGGCATGAGCACTTCCACTTCCATCTCCGGGTCGAACCGGCGGAACACTTCCTTGGCCACTTCCACACCGGCCAGCACCCCCTCTTCCTTGATAAGGAGCCTGGACTTGCCCATGGCATCTGCCGGGATGCAACACAACGTGGTGTGGTCGCCATCGCCGATGTCCTCGGCGAAAGCCAGGTCAATCAGGCGGTCATTCAATTCTTCTACTGACAACATATCTTTCCTTTCTATTAATTATATCCATATTCACTTTTTTTTCTTGCGCAAGGAACAACGCCGCCTTGCGCAAGGCCGGAGGCCAATCTGCGCAAGGAACGCCCCCGGACGGCACAAGCCCCGCCGCCCCGCAGGATGGCATGGCGCAGGGCAAGCGGCAGGCGCATCACACATTTTCCACACTGTTGTCGTTGGAAATCAGCAGCAGGACATCTCCGAGTTTCAATTCCACGCTCCCGTTGGGCACAATATATTGCTTGTCCCGCTTCACCATCATCACCAATATGCCGGGCGGAAGCGAAAGGTCGCGGATGTAGTTGCCGTTGGCAAAGGTCTGCTCCGTGCAGGTCACTTCGTGCAACGAGCTGCCCACTTCGTCGGGAATCTCTATGCCGAAATTCTTCCGCTCGTCCGTCAGCGGCGTGGTCAAATCCAGCTTGCGGGCCATCCACGTCAGCGACATGCCCTGGAAAAGCAGCGACAGGAGGGTGACGAAGAACACGATGTTGAAAATATACCGCCCGCCTTCCACCTGCGCCACTACGGGATAGGTGGCAAAGAGGATGGGCGCAGCCCCGCGCAATCCCACCCACGAGATGAACAACTTGGACTTGCCCGTGATGCTCCGGCCGAAAGGCAGCAGGCAGAGCCATACGCTCAGCGGACGGGCCACGAGCATCATGAACACGCCCACCAGCAGGCTGATGAACGTAACCTGCAACATCTCATGCGGGTTGACCAGCAGGCCCAGCAACACGAACATCACCACCTGGAACAGCCACGTCGTGCCGTCCAGGAACGTGCTGATTTCCCGCTTCTTGAACAGCTTGCTGTTGCCCATCACCATGCCCGCCGCATAGACGGCCAGGTAACCGTTGCCCTTGAGGAGATAAACGGAACTGTAGATGATGAAGATGAACATGAGCACCATGATGGAGTACAGTTCGGCGTTCTTCAGGTTGATGTGGTTCACCACCCACACGGCCACGCGCCCCATCAGGTAACCGCCGGCCAGCCCCACGACGAACTGCAGCATGAAGTCGCCCGCAATCGACCAGCCGGACAGGCCGCCCGACTGCATGCACTGTATCAGCAGGATGGTGAGCATGTAGGCCATCGGGTCATTACTCCCGCTCTCCAGCTCCAGCAGGGGGCGCAGGTTGTGCTTCAGGTTGACGTTCTGCGTGCGCAAAAGGTTGAACACAGAAGCGGAATCGGTGGACGACATGGTGGCCGCCAGCAGCAGGGCGCCCACCAAGCTGAAACCGATGGACATCTGCTGGTGCCACGTGGAGATACCGAACACGAACAGTCCCGTGAACACCGTGGTCAGCAACACGCCCAGCGTGGCCAGCACCGCACCGGGCTTCCACACCGGGCTGATTTCGGACAGCTTCGTGTCCATGCCGCCGGTGAAAAGGATGATGCACAGGGCCACCATGCCGATGTTCTGTGCAATGGAAACATCGTCGAACTCAATCCCCAAGCCGTCGGAACCAAAAAACATCCCGGCAAAAAGAAACATCAACAACGTGGGGATGCCGAAACGGTAACCCGTCTTGCTGATCAGGATGCTGAAAAAAATCAGAATGGCTGCCACCAGCAGCCCTACTTCTATGCTTATGTTCATCTTACGTAAGTTTTGTTTGCGCAAAGATACGGAAAAAAGCGGTCTTTCCCCGCCGGCAGACAGTCAAAAAACACGAAAAACACGGCCGCACTTCATAAAAAATCGTATCTTTGTCCGGGAAATCCATTCAGTAAACCTCATGATTGTATGTATCGCCGAGAAACCCAGTGTGGGCAAGGATATCGCCAAAGTGCTGGGCGCAACACAAGACCGCCGCAACTACTGGGAAGGCAACGGCTACCAGGTGACTTGGACCTTCGGCCACCTGTGCGAGCTGAAAGAACCGCATGAATACACGCCGCTCTGGAAGACATGGAGATTGTCGGCACTCCCCATGATCCCGCCACGCTTCGGCATCAAGCTGAAGAACGACAAGGGCATAGAGGGGCAGTTCCGCGTCATCGAACAGCTGATGCAGGCGGCCGACATGATTATCAACTGCGGCGATGCCGGACAAGAGGGCGAACTGATACAACGCTGGGTGATGCAAAAGGCCGGGGCGCACTGCCCCGTCAAACGGCTGTGGATATCGTCGCTCACGGAAGAGGCCATCCGCGAGGGCTTTGCCCACCTGAAGGACCAGAGTGAATACCAGTCGCTCTACGAGGCCGGCCTGAGCCGCGCCATCGGCGACTGGACACTGGGCATGAACGCCACGCGGCTCTACACCCTGAAATACGCGCAGGGGCGGCAGGTGCTGAGCATCGGCCGGGTGCAGACGCCCACACTGGCCCTCATCGTGAACCGCCAACTCGAAATAGAACGTTTCAAGCCGGAACCCTACTGGGTGCTCACCACCAATTACCGCGACACCACCTTCACCGCCGTCATGGAACAGGACGACAACAGCACGCCCGGCAGGCGGAAAGACAACGGCGCCGCCCCCAAGGGGGAGGCCGGGGCCGGCGACACCCCGCGCCGCGGATTCGCCTCCGAAGCGGAGGGGCGGCAGGCGCTCGAACGCATCAAAGACGCCCCGTTCACCGTCACTTCCGTCACGAAAAAGAACGGCACGGAAGCACCGTTGCGCCTCTACGACCTGACATCGCTCCAGGTGGAATGCAACCGCAAGTTCGGTTTCTCATCCGACCTCACGCTGCAGCTCATCCAGTCGCTCTACGAAAAGAAGTTCACCACCTACCCGCGCGTGGACACCACATTCCTGAGCGACGACATCTACCCCAAGTGCAACGGCATTCTCAACGGCCTTGCCGCCCCCTACGGCACGCTGCTGCAACCCCTGCGCGGCGCGCCGCTGAAGAAAAGCAAAAAGGTGTTCGACTCATCGAAAGTCACAGACCACCATGCCATCATCCCCACCGGCGTGCCGCCACACGGCCTGACGCCGAACGAACAACGGGTGTTCGACCTCGTGGCGCGCCGTTTCATCGCCGCGTTCTACCCCGACTGCCGTTTCGCCACCACCACGGTGCTGGGCGAAACGGACGGCATCCCGTTCAAGGCCACCGGCAAGCAAATCCTGCAGGCGGGCTGGCGCGATGTGTATGCCCACGACGGCAAAACGGCAGACAGCCCCGCCCGCCCCAGCGAGGAGGAACACACGCTGCCGGCTTTCACCCAGGGGGAAAGCGGCCCGCACGTGCCAGACCTGGCCGAAAAATGGACACAGCCGCCCAAACCTTACACCGAAGCCACCCTGCTGCGCGCCATGGAGACGGCCGGACGGCTGGTGGACGACGACGAGCTGCGCGATGCCCTGAAAGAAAACGGCATAGGACGGCCGTCCACACGGGCCGCCATCATCCAGACCCTCTTCAAACGCCACTACATCCGTCTGGACCACAAGAACCTCATAGCCACCCCTACGGGCGTGGAACTCATCAGCCTGATACACGAGGACCTGCTAAAAAGCGCGGAGCTGACGGGCATCTGGGAACGGAAACTGCGGCTGATTGAAAAGAAAGCCTACGATGCCAAAACATTCCTGGACGAACTGAAGGCCATGGTGGCCGACATCGTGCAAAAGGTGATGGCCGACAACACCAACCGGCGGGTGACGGAAACGCCGGAGGAAGCCCCGCAAGCCCGGCAACCGAAAGCCGAAAAGAAAAAGGCGACCGCCGCCCCGCGCAAGAAAACGGCAAAGAAGAAAAAAGCCGCAGACGCCCCCCGGCAAGAAACGGCCGCGGGCACTGCGTCCGCCCCGCAAGAGGGCGACCCCTGCCCGCTGTGCGGAAAAGGGCGCATCATACGGGGCAAAACGGCCTTCGGCTGTTCGGAATGGCGGAACGGCTGTACGTTCCGCCTGCCATTCCCGGAGCAGGCGGGCGGCAACGCCACACCGGTGCCGGCGGAATGACCGAGGGAAACCAAACGATAAAATTCCTTAAAACCGGAAAGCGGTTTACGTAGAACCCACCCTCCGGACGTATATTAAGGAAAATGACCACCGACATAACAAAGCATATTCATTTACATTTAAAAAACATACGAACCATGATTTGTTCTCTGAAACACAAGTTTTGGCTATGCCTGATGCTGCTTTGCCTGACCACGGCAGGCCGTTCGCAATCATTCCCCCGCCTGTTGCTGGCGGGCGACTACCCCGATCCCTCCATCATCCGCGATGGAAAGGACTACTACATGACCCACTCATCGTTCTATTACTCGCCGGGACTGCTGATATGGCATTCCACCGACTTGGTGAACTGGCAGCCCATAACGCGCGCACTCACGCAGTGCGACGGTTCCGTGCTCGCCCCCGAACTGGTGAAATACAAGGGACGCTACTACATCTACTACCCCGCTGCGGGTGACAACTACGTGATATGGGCGGACGACATCCGCGGCCCGTGGAGCCAGCCCGTGCGGTTGGACCTGCCGGGCATCGACCCCGGCCATGTGGAGGGCGAGGACGGCAAACGCTACCTGTACGTGGACAAGGGCTTCATCGTCCCGCTGAGCGACGACGGCCTGACGGTGACCGGTCCCCGGAAGAAGGTTTACGACGGCTGGCAATATCCCAAGGGATGGAAGACCGAAGGAAACGACATGTTCCTGGAGTCGCCGAAACTGCTCTTCCGGAACGGCTATTATTATATGGTGTCGGCGGAAGGCGGCACCGCCGGTCCGGCCACAAGCCACATGGCTGTGGTGGCGCGCTCCAAGAGTGTGTTCGGCCCTTGGGAAAATTCGCCCTACAACCCGCTCGTGCATACCTACAGCGACACCGAAAACTGGTGGTCGAAAGGCCACGGCACCCTGATTGACGACACTGACGGCAACTGGTGGATTGTTTACCACAGCTATGCCAACGGCTACCACACCCTGGGACGCCAGACGCTGATAGAACCGGTGGAATGGACAACCGACGGCTGGGTGAAACTGCAACACGATGGACGCACGCTCCCGGCACAAGACCCATCGCGCCACGGAATGTGCCTTTCGGACGACTTCACGGGCCAACAGCTCGGCATACAATGGATGTCCTGGCACGAACTTACCCCAAAAGCCCTTTCGTTCGGCTCCAACGGCCTGACAGTGAAAGGGAAGGGGAAAACGCCTGCCGACGGGAACCTGCTGATGGTGACCGCAACAGACAAATGCTATGAGGTCACGGCCGAAATCACATTGGGCAAAGGCAGCACCGGCGGACTGTTGCTCTACTACAACGAAAAAGCCTATGCCGGGCTCACCTCGGACGGCAACACGCTCACCCTTCACCGGAACGGGGAGGAGCAAGTGAACATGCGCTCCGGCTACAAACGTCATTTCCACGTGCGTCTGCTCAACCGTGCCAACCGCCTGACGGTGGCGGTGAGCCGCGATGGCCTCGAATGGGAGGAGTTGGCGGCCAACATAGACGTATCTGACCTCAACCACAACAACTTCCGCGGATTCTATGCCTTGCGGCCTGCCCTCCTGGCGGCCGGGAAAGGGAGTGTCACGTTCCGCAGCTTTGGTTACCGCAACGCCGTGCCGCAAGAAAAGGACATGGCCGCCTACCTCATGGTATATCACCAGGACGAGGACCACAGCCTGCACGCGGCCATCAGCCGTGACGGCTACACCTTCACCGCCCTCAATGACGGAAAGCCCATTATCGCCGGCGACACCATCGCCGACCAAAAGGGCATCCGCGACCCGCACATCTACCGCGGCCCGGACGGCGGTTTCTACCTGGCCATGACCGACCTGCACATCTATGCACAACGCGAGGGTTACCGCACAACGCAATGGGAACGCGATGGAAACGCCTATGCCTGGGGGAACAACCGCGGACTGGTGCTCATGAAATCGTTCGACCTCATCCATTGGACGCGTGCCAACATTCGCTTCGACCAACTGTCCAGGGAGTTCGAACACATAGGCTGCGCCTGGGCACCCGAAACCGTATGCGACCCTGCCACGGGACGGTTGATGATATACTACACCATGCGCTTCGGCAATGAGAAGAACCGGTTGTACTATGTCTATGTTAACGAAGACTACAACCGCATAGAATCCACCCCGCAAATCCTCTTTGAATATCCGGTCCAGGGCGTTTCGGCCATCGACGGCGACATCACCCCCGTGTGGAACGCAGAGAAACAAAAAACGGAATTCCACCTGTTCTACGTAGCCCACGAGTCAGGCGGCAGCATCAAACAGGCCGTGTCCGACCGTGTCGATGGCGGTTACCGCTACGACCCGCGCTGGGTGGACTTCGAACCGAAAGCCTGTGAGGCACCCACGGTGTGGAAACGTATCGGCGAAGACCGGTGGGTGCTGATGTACGATGTGTTCAGCATCACACCGCACAACTTCGGGTTTGTTGAAACCAGCGACTTCGTGCAATTCGAAAACATAGGACGCTTCAACGAGGGTAAGATGAAGGCCACCAACTTTATTGCGCCCAAGCACGGTGCCGTAGTCCATCTGACACAGGAAGAAGCCGACCGTCTGGAAGAATACTGGAACAACCAGCAACACTGATTAACACATTGTAGTTTCTCTTCATGCCGCGCCCCGTCCTGCAAAGGCGTCTTGGGGCGCGGCTATATTTTTTGTTTTTTTCACCTTTCCCAAATAAGCAGTCATCCACCTTCAGACGTATATAAGAAAAAGAAGGGGGAAAATCCCCATCTACGAACTAACAGGTAATAATATGAAAGAAAAAACTACAAAAAGACGCAAATTACAGGCCTTCTGCTTGATGCTGCTGGCCTGTGCACCGCTCAACGCCCAAGAAGACGGACTGCGTATGCATTTCGACTTTGAGAACGTCAGCGGTACATCGGTCCCGGACGCAGCAACTTCGGGCATCACCGCCACGCTGCAAAACCAGGCCACCGTGAATGAAATGGGGCAATACCATGTGCTTAACCTGGGAGACGGGACGGGCTACTTGGACATGACGGAACAGGCCGGAGAGCTGTTCCGGGGACTGGACACGTACACCATTTCCATGTACTACCGTGTGGGCAGCAGTGCCTCGCTTTCCGGCAACGGCTTCTTCCTCTGGGCATTCTCCACCTCGGACAACTCCTCGCAGAGCGAAGGCCGTTATTCCGCCTACCGCCTCAACGCACAGCGGTTTGCCAACTCCACCGGAGGCTGGAACAACGAAAGCGTCATCGAAATCGGCGGAGCTTCGGCACAAGGACAGTGGATGCACGTGCTCTACACCCAGGACGGCTCGAACGGTGCCCTCTACCTGAACGGCCAGCAACAGGGTACCTCAACGGAGATGCCGGCCAACTCCACCAACTTCACCACGACCGTACCCTACGCCTGGATCGGACGCTCGCCGTTTTCGGGCGACACCTACCTGACGCAGACGCTCGTGAGTGACATACGCCTGTATGACAGAGTACTGACAACCGATGAAATCAGCAGTCTGGCGGCAGTGACGGACGAGTTGGACTATGCCTACGAGTACGGCACGCCCGGAGACTTCACCAGCCTTACGGAAGCCATCGCCAGCGCAACGGAGTTCATTGCGAGCCACGGAAGTGAGTACACAGCCGCCGCAGTGGCACTCTTCCAGGATGAAATCAACATGGCACAGGACCTGGTCAACAAAGGACAGGCCAGCCAGGAAAAGATTGAAGAACAAATCAGTTCGCTATCCGCCGCACAGGAAGCCTTGGAAGCGATGGCCGGGTTTGAATTCGACCTGACAGGCATCACGGAGGGTTACGACACGGAACGCGGCTTCCGTCATCCCGGCGGACTGCACACCGACGAGGACTTTGAACGCGTCAGGAGGCAGATAGACGAAGGTAACGAACTCGTGACGGCGGCATACAACACGCTGCTGGAAGCGGCCTTCTCACAGTCTTCGGCCAATGTGGATCCCGTGGAGACCATCGTGCGCGGAGGCGGTGTAGGAGAAAACTACATTGCGGCGGCCCAAGCGGCCAGCATCGCCTACCAGAATGCCTTGCGCTGGAAAATCGACGGAACGACAGACAACGCTGACAATGCCGTGCGGATCCTGAACGCCTGGGCAAGGACCACGACCCTCATCGGCGGGGACAGCAACTTTGCCCTTGCCTCCGGACTTTACGGCTATGCCTTCGCCAACGCCGCCGAACTGATGCGCGACTACGAAGGCTGGGAGACCGAAGATTTCGAGTCTTTCCGCCGCTGGATGCTCGACGTGTGGTATCCGCCCTGCATAGCATTCCTGCGCGTACGGAACGGGACATGGGAAAACAGCGGCACCTGGTGGCAGTGCCCCGGACACTACTGGTCCAACTGGGGACTGTGCAACGCGTTGGCCGTGGTCAGCATCGGCGTCCTGTGCGATGACGTGTTCATCTACAACCAGGGCATGTCGTTCTTCAAGTACGACCAAGTGGGCACGTTCGAGGACCCGCGTACAGCCGACCCGATCCTGAACGACGGCCTGACGGAATTCATGGGCAACCTGGTGGTCACCACCACTGAATCGGAACTGGAAACCGGAGCCTACGGCAAGCTGGGCCAGATGCAGGAAAGCGGGCGCGACGGCGGGCACGCCGCCATGGCCGCCGGACTGGCCGTGGACCTGGCACATATCGGATGGAACCAGGGCGACGACCTGTTCTCCTATATGGACTACCGCCTGGCAGCCGGCATAGAATTCCTGGCCGCACAGACCCAAAGCGTGGAGGGACTGCCCTGGACCAACTACCACTATGCCAATCGCGGCTATTACTGGACAGACGCCCGGTCGTGGCTGATGACCGAACCCGTAATGGGCGCACACATCCGCCCGTACTGGGGCACCGTCATCGGGCACTATGAAGGCGTGAAAGGCGTGAAAATGCCGTTCTCCGAAATGGCCTACGAAGATATGGGCATCGATGGCGGCGGAGCGGGCAGCACCAGCGGCGGCTACGACCACATGGGCTACTCCGTGCTGATGAACACGCGCGACGAACAGCTGGCCCCGGCCGAAAAAGTGCCCACGCCGCTCACGCCCGTCATGGAATACAACGGCACGAGGGTAGAGCACAACGAACTGGGAGGCTTGGTCAACACTTTCGAGAACCTGTCCACGGAGACGTTGCCCGCAGGCACCGTGGTGACGCTCAGCCCGCAACTTCCCGACAGCGTGACCGACACCGGACTGTGGGAATGGAGCACGGGGGAAACCAGCAAGGACCTCACCGTCGTGGCAGACCGGAGCGGCGTATGGCGTGTCACCTACACCAATGAGAACGGTGTGAAGAGCGAACAGGGATTCACCATCGCCGTGGAAGGGGATTGTGAGGAAACCACACTGACAACCTCCATCACCTACAACGGCTCCACCAGCACGACCACCGAAATCAACGTGTTCTTCGGCAGTGAAGTCACCCTTTCCCTCGATGGGGCTCCCGGAGGCTTCGGGTTCTACACATGGGAAACCGGCAGTACGGAATCGTCCATCACCCTGCCCAACGTGACCACCTCGCGCGACGTGTCCGTCATCTACACCAACCAGGGCGCACGCAAACAGCTGATAACGTTCACCATCAATGTGCAATACGTCCGGCCCGACATCATCGTCAACGGGACAACCTACACGGACACGCAGCTGACGGTCGTGTCGGGAGGCGACAATGTGACGCTCACCGCCACGCCGGCCGACGGCAAGGGAGAGGGTGAATACCTGTGGAGCGACGGCTCTACCGGCTCTTCGCTCGACCTGGGTGCCGTGACCACCTCCGGCACCTACACGCTGGAATATACCGTGGAAGGGGAAACCACACTGCTCACTTACCAAATCTACGTGCAGGAGAGCGGCT
This sequence comes from uncultured Paraprevotella sp., assembly GCA_964528135.1. Classification (GTDB taxonomy): domain Bacteria; phylum Bacteroidota; class Bacteroidia; order Bacteroidales; family Bacteroidaceae; genus Paraprevotella. The sequence continues at coordinate 19,312 of CAZGSE010000004.1, forward strand.
ATGCCTCTGTGGCAACGGGCGACTACTACATCCGCCACACCGGCTATGACACGTACCTGACGAACAACGGCAGCGTGCTGAAACCCACCTTCGAGCCACTGGACGACGATGAACCGCTCGCACAGCAATGGACCATCGGCAACACACCGCCCACAACGGCCTACACCTTCACCTCGCGGCTGGACGACGCCGTGCTGGACCAGGAAGGCGCCATGGACGGCAGTTCCTCCAAGAATTTCCGCTTCAGCGCAGCGGTAGGCGCAGAGACGTATGCCATCATGAAGTCCGTCACGTCGGGGGAACGCTACTGGTCGGTGGATGCCGACGGCACCATCAACTTTGCCGCCAGCACAAGCCCGACGGACTATCCGTTTGAACTGATTCCCGTGAGCAGCGGAGAAAACATCGAAACCACCGAAGCCAACAGCGGGAAAGCGACTGCCGTGCGCTACTACACGCTGGACGGCATCCTGATTGAACAGCCCCGCAAAGGCATCAACCTACGGCAGACCATCTACGACAACGGACAGGTGAAGACCGACAAAATCGTCGTGCAATAAAACGCACGCCGGCCGCAGGCCTTGCCGGACAAACCCCGGCAAGGCCTGCCAATGAAAAGGACGACCCGACCGGAAGAAAACCTTGCTCGCCCAATGCCGCAAAAAAAGCCGCTTACCATGGCGGCATCTGGAATAAAAAAATTATATTTGCAGCTTGGAACGGATTATGGAAAAATGGATTTCTTCTGGTTGGGTCGTTTTTCTTACGCTGTGGCTGGCCGGCTGCAGCGCGGAAACCAATGTTAAAAAAGGCGACAAGTTCTACGCCATCGGGGAGTATTTCGAGGCGGCCTCCGAATACCGGAAGGCTTACTTGCGCACCAAACCCAAAGAGAGGGACAAACGCGGCGAACGGGCCTACAAGGCCGCCGACTGCTACCGCCGCATCAACTACACCACACGGGCCATCGGTTCCTACCAGAACGCCGCACGCTACAACTACCAGGACAGCACCGTTTACTTCTATCTGGCCGAAATGCAACGCAAGAACGGCGACTACAAAAAGGCGGCGCAGAACTATGAAACCTACCTGCAGTACAACCCCGGCGACACATTGGCACGCAACGGGCTGCAAGGCTGCACGATGGCTCCCATATGGAAAAACCACCCCACACTGTACTCCATCAAGAAAGAACCGCTCTTCAACGCGCGGCGCTCGGACTACAGCCCGATGCTGGCGGGCGATGACATGCACCTGCTCTACCTCTCCTCCACCCGGCCGGAGTCCACCGGCAACGAGCTGAGCGGCATCACGGGCATCAAACCGGGCGACATCTTCGTGGCCCAGAAGGACGAAAACGGGAAATGGCAGACACCCGAAGTGCTCGACTCTGAAGTGAACAGCGAATACGACGAGGGGGCGTGCGCCTTCTCGCCGGACGGCAAGACCATGTACTTCACCCGGTGCGCCTCCGACCCGGACTATCCGCGCTATGCCCAGATATACACCTCGCAACGCTCAGACGCCTCGTGGAGCGCGCCGCAACTGCTGGAAATCACCAGAGACACGCTCTCTTCGTTCGCCCATCCTGCGGTGTCGCCCGACGGCAAGTGGCTCTACTTCGTGTCCGACATGCCGGGCGGGCTGGGCGGGTTGGACATCTGGCGCGTGCAAATCGACGAACACGGAATGAGCGGCGTGGAAAACCTGGGGGCACCCATCAACACGCCCGGCAACGAGATGTTCCCCACGTTCCGCCCCAACGGCGAACTCTACTTCTCCTCCGACGGCCATGTGGGCATGGGGGGGCTGGACCTGTTCCGCGCGGAACAGGACAGCACGGGAGCGTGGGCCGTGGAAAACCTGAAATTTCCCATGAACTCGCAGGGGGACGACTTCGGCATGACTTTCGACGGGCTGCACAACCGGGGATTCTTCAGCACCAACCGGGGCGATGCCCGCGGCTGGGACCACATCATGAGTTTTGAATGCCCGGAGGTGCTCATCACCGTGAAAGGCTGGGTGTATGAAAAAGACGGTTACGAACTGCCGGAAGGACAGGTTCACATGGTGGGCAATGACGGGACGAACCTGAAACTGGGCCTGAGGGGCGACGGGTCGTTCACCCAGGAGATACGCCCCAACGTGGACTACGTGTTCCTGGGCACCTGCAATGGGTTCCTCAACCACAAGGAACAGTTGCGGGCAGACACCACCAGCGTCAGCATAGAATACGTGCTGCAGTTCCCGCTGGCCTCCATCACGGCACCGGTGCTGGTGGACAACGTGTTCTATGCCTTCGACAGTGCCGAGCTGACCGACTCCTCCACGCTGGCCCTCGACTCGCTCGTCACCCTGATGGAAGAGAACCCGCACATCACCATAGAACTCAGTTCCCACTGCGACTACCGCGGCAACGAAAACTACAACATGCGGCTGTCGCAACGCCGTGCGGAGTCGGTGGTGAACTACCTGATAGCCCACGGCGTGGTGTCCGACCGCCTGACCCCGATAGGCTACGGCAAACAACGCCCCAAAGTGATCCGCCGCAGGCTCACGGAACGCTACCCGTTCCTGCAGGAAAACGACACGCTGACCGAAGCCTTCATCCGGCAACTGCCCGAAGAGCAACAGGAAATCTGCAACGCACTGAACCGCCGCACGGAGTTCCGCGTGCTGCGCACCACCTACGGCCTGTTCGACCCGGACGAGATGGCAAAATCCACGGCCACGCCCCCGGAGGACGGGCGGGACACGCCGCCGCAACCCAACGCCGAAGCCCCCGAAAACGACGGGGAAGAACACTGAGCACCGGCTTGCGCAAGGATGCCGGAAGGTTTGCGCAAGTCCGTCCGCATCCTTGCGCAGGAAAAACGGGAGCGTTGCGGACAAGGCCGCACTGAAACGGACAGGCCCCGGATGTGCAAACCGACATCCGGGGCCTGTTCCGTCTCTTCCCTTTCCATCAAACCCGCATGATGAGGGTCGGGTACAGGTCTTTCTCTCTCATTTTTTCCTTCAGGAAGTGTTTGATGTGCTCAATCAGCCTCATGCAGCCATCCCCCACTTCTTCCTCCTGTGTGGGATAATCAAGGTCAGCATACGCTGCCCCCACGAAACGTTCTTTCTTGGACATGCAATAATCCAGGAACAAATGAATCTTATCCCAGCAACCGTAATCCAAGAAACGTGTCAGAAAGTTGCGCTGCCTCCCTTCCATTACCACAATGAAATCCGCCTCCTTTAACAACTCTTTCCCTTTCTCAGGGACATCTACTCCTGCGGGGACGTCACCGTTCGGGGTTATCCCCCACACTGCCATGTCGGCCGACTCCACTTCAATCCCTGGAACATGCGCCTCTTGCAACTTTTTCTTGAAAAGATATTCCGCAAAAGGCAACCTGCAGGCACATCCGGATCCGATAAATAGAACTTTCATAGCGTTACCCTTTTTAGTATTGTTAAACAATCGGGCTTGCCCGGTAACCTGCCTTTTGCCGCGCCGGCCCGTTTACCACTCTCACGGCCAAAAGATAAAATAAAAATTTGAATTAAAAAAATATACCCAGATTAAAAACCAAATATTTTCGTTTTATTAAATCATAAAAGAGGTTTATTAAGGCTTCTTAAACTAAAATCCGTGAAATGCGCAGTCCGTATCTTCCATTCCTGGGGATAGAGGTTATTGGCGCGCCCGCCTACATTCTTCGCAAAGCCCAGCGGAAGCCCGCTGTAAGTGAGCAACACATAGCCGCGGGGCACCGACGGCGGGAGCACCAGCGCCTCCTTGTGCAGGTAGGCCAAGGCTTCGGGATACGTGAGCGGATGCGTGGGAAAGGCCGAACAATTCAACGCCACGGACAAGGCCAAGGCCTGCTGCGGGCACCAGTCTTTCCCCTTTAACACGGCCAGCGGAACGCCGGCCTGCAGTACCCTCACCGCACGGTGCAACCGTTCCACACAGGACAGGAAAGCCGGGCGCAAGGCCACGCATTTTTCCCCCTCCACACGGAAACTGAAAGCATCCTTACCCCCCAGCCATGCAGCACAACCGGCAGGCAGGGACGAATGCGGACGGCCGGAAACGGCAGGCTTCCTCGCCGCCCCCCTGCCCTGCCCCGCCCCTGCGGCAACAGGCCGGAGAGAGGGAAGGCCATCGCCCCCGCCGTCCTTGCGCAGCACGGCCAGGAAGAAGCCCTCGCCGCGGGCCAGCCCCTGGATGAAACGGCAGACCGGGATGCCACCGGCGGCTTCGCCAGACGCCGCCAGCAGATTCCCCTCCACGCCCCAGGCCGCCTCTGTCTCCACGGGCAGGGGCTCTGCCCCCAGTTCACGGGCAATCCAGTCCACGTTTTCCTCATCCTCATAGGCGTTCAGCGTACAGGTGCTGTACACCAGCAGCCCGCCGGGCTTCAGGGCGGGCCACACGTCGCGCAGGATTTCGCGCTGCCGCTCGCGGCACATCTTCACCTGTCCCATCGACCATCCGGCCACAGCTTCTTCTTCCTTGCGGAACATGCCTTCGCCGGAACAAGGCACATCGGCGACCACCACATCGAACCACGCCTCCAGAGCCGCAAAATCGCGGGGATGGCTGTTGGTGGCCACCACATCGGGATGCCCCCATTTTGTCATGTTTTCCACAAGCACCTGGGCGCGCGCCCTGACCGGCTCATTGCACACCAGCAGACTGCCTTCGGGCAACAACGAACGGATGTGGGTGGATTTCCCGCCGGGCGCGGCACAGAGGTCGAGCACCAGCGAAGGGCGGGTGACGTAGCGGCGGAACACCTGCCCCATGAACATGGAGGAGGCTTCCTGCACGTAATACGCACCGGCGTGCAACAGCGGGTCGAAAGTAAAAGCCGGACGCTCTTTCAGATAAAAGCCCAGCCCGCCGGACCAAGGCACCGGGCCGTCATAGCCCACGGCCGTCTCCGGCACCAGCCCCGCACGGCGGGCCTTGTGCGGGTTCAGGCGCACACTCACCACGGGCTGCCCGGCCAAAGCCTCGGCCAGACGCCCGTAACGCTCCTTGCCCAACAAACGGAGGGCATAAGCACCAAACGCTTCCGGAATGTCCATCTGCATGTCCTGTATTGTTTACGAGGATAAAATTAGACAAAAAAAACAGAGCGGGCAACAAAACGCACGTTTATAGTCGGCAATCGCGGCAAAAAAACTATCTTTGCAGCGAAATCCCAAAGTCACGGACACATGAAACAACCGGTTCATACCCACAACGGCTTGCGGCTGGTGCTCGCGGCACTGTTCCTTTCCGTCCTCCTGCAGGCCGCAGGGGCGCAAAACGGTATCGTGGCCTACTCGGACACGTTGTCGGTGCTGGAGGATGCGACAGACGACAGCCTGCAAGGCACGACAGCATTCCCCCCCTCAAGCTCCGGTTTCTTCTGGGCGGACAGTATGGACGACAGCGGCATACCGGACTTCTTTTCCCACTTTTTTGAACTGACGGGAGGGCTGATGATCCTGCTGGCCATCGTCGTATTCCTGTTCCCGTTCCTGGCTATCGGGCTGATTGTCTATCTCATATACCGGCTCAACCGGGAGAAAAGCAGGAATGCCGCGCAGGCTTTCCCCGCCGGTACGCCGCCCGACAGTGCAGAACGTGAAGCACAACTCAAACGGTCGGCCATACGGCATGCTTGCTGGGGTGTGGGACTGATTGCCATAGAAGGGGTGGCCCACATCAGCAGCCTGCTGAACGTGGCGGGCATCATACTGCTCTGCATCGCGGCCGGAGACTGGCTCACTTCATTCATCCGTAAGAAAAAAGACTAAACATAACACCGGAATGAAACAATATCTCGACCTATTGAAAAAGGTGCTGGACGAAGGGACGGAAAAGGAGGACCGCACGGGAACGGGTACCATCAGCCTCTTCGGCCACCAGATGCGCTTCAACCTGGAAGAGGGCTTCCCGTTGCTCACCACCAAGAAACTGCATCTCAAATCCATCATCTACGAACTGCTGTGGTTCCTGCGGGGCGACACCAACGTGAAGTACCTGCAAGAGCACGGCGTAAGAATCTGGAACGAATGGGCCGATGCGGACGGCAACCTGGGGCATATCTACGGCTATCAGTGGCGCTCGTGGCCGGACTACCGCGGAGGATACATAGACCAGATACAAGAAGCCATAGACACCATCAAACATCATCCGGACTCGCGCCGCATCATCGTCAGCGCATGGAACGTGGGCGACCTGGGCAACATGAACCTGCCGCCCTGCCATGCCTTCTTCCAATTCTACGTGGCCGACGGACGGCTGAGCCTGCAGTTCTACCAGCGCAGCGCGGACATGTTCCTGGGCGTGCCGTTCAACATCGCTTCCTACGCCTTGTTGCTCATGATGATGGCGCAAGTGACCGGCCTGCAGGCCGGAGACCTCGTCCACACGCTGGGCGACACGCACATTTACAAGAACCATCTGGAGCAGGTGCGGTTGCAGTTGTCGCGCACGCCGCGCCCTTTGCCCCGCATGCGCCTCAACCCCGACATCCGGGACATTTTCGACTTTACCTACGAGGATTTCCGGCTGGAAGACTACAACCCGTGGCCGCACATCGCAGGCACCGTGGCCGTATAACCCCGTACAATGCAGCAAAAACATGATAGCAATGATAGCGGCCATTGCGGCCAACAACGCCATAGGCTTTGAGAACAAGCTCCTGTACCGGCTTCCCGATGACCTGAAACGCTTCAAGGCACTCACCACCGGACATACCGTCATCATGGGACGCAAAACCTTCGAATCACTGCCCAAGGGGGCATTGCCCCACCGGCGCAACATCGTTTTGAGCAAGAATCCAACCGCCCGGTACGAAAACACGGAGGTGTTTCACAGTCTGGAAGAAGCACTACGCCAGTGCAGTGAAACGGAAGAAGTGTTCATCATCGGCGGCGAAAGCCTCTACCGGGAGGCTCTCTCCCAGGCCGGACGGCTGTATCTCACCGTCATCGAAGACACCCCGCCCCATGCGGACGCATTCTTTCCCGCCTTTGAGGAAAGAGACTGGGAACTGTTGCACAGCGAGCCGCACGAGAGCGACGAAAGGCATCGGCAAAGATTCGTATTCAAAGACTACCAACGCAAAAAGGAGAACCGCTGAACAGTTCTCCTTTTTGCGCCTCATTCTTTCCCTTTCTGCCTTTATTCGTAGTCGTGGATCTCCGCATTATCCCTTTTCCCGCTTATCTCCGGTATAGGTATCTGGCGGTTGATGGCCTCATGAAAAGAGATGATGGTTTCCGTGCGTTGCAGTCCCAGGGGTTGCAACTTGTCATGAATAATGCTCAGCATGTGGTGGTTGTTCCGGGCATATATCTTGATAAACATATCATAGTCCCCCGTTGTATAATGGCATTCCACCACTTCCGGAATCATTCCCAACTTTTCCACCACCTTGTCGAAATCGGAAGGATCTTTCAGGAACAGGCCGACAAAGGCACAGGTCTCATACCCGATTCTTTCCGGATTCAATACAAACTGTGACCCCTTGAGCACCCCCATACGCGTCAGTTTCTGTATGCGCTGGTGGATGGCGGCACCCGATACATGACATGCCCGCGCCACCTCCAGAAAGGGAATCCGCGCATCATCGGCAATCAATTTGAGAATTTGCTCGTCAAGAGCATCCATATTAGCAACACTCATAAGTCATTTTTTCTAAATTATACGTTGCAAATTTAATGAAAAATCCCAGATCATAGTATTAATTCCAAAAAAAAGAGGCGTCCTCAAAATTAAAATGACCAAAAGAAGCCAAATGGGTTAAACATTCTACAAATATGGAAAGAGGCCGGTATCGCTCCTGCCTCTTTCCTCTTGGGCGGGGTTCGGTTCTTTTATTGCTGCAACCCGTCTGCACATTCTACCAAAGGCAAAAGGAGGAAAAGGGCAATAGGAAAACCTGACAAACCTTTCCCCCACTTCCCTCAACGGGAACGGCCGGTGCCGAAATATTTAATGAAGAACAACAGTTGGTAGTCGATGGCGTTATTCCAGTATTCACCGGTGTGGGCACCCGGCCTCACGATGAAATCGTGCATGACCTTCCTCTCCAGCAACTTGCGGTGAAAAGCATTGTTGACTTCCCAAAAGAAATCGTCATACCCGCAGTCGAAAATAATCTGCAAGTCGCCGTCCTGCAATGTTTCCACCTGGTTGATGACCGTATATTCATCCCAATTGCACGTCCCGTTGTCGCGACCGCCTATCCGGTCTTTTATTTCCCAATTATCGGGAAACGGACGAATATCCAGCCCGCCGCTCGTGCTCCCTGCCGCGCCGAACACATCCTTGTGGCGTATGGCCAACCATAAGGCACCGTGGCCGCCCATACTGAACCCCGTAATGGCACGCCCGTCCCGGCGGGATACGGTGAGGTAACGGCTATCTATGAAATCCACCAACTCGCGACTTACGAAAGTCTCAAACTGCGACTCCGGATTCAACGGACTGTCCCAATACCAACTATTCTCACCGTCCGGGCAAACGAATATCAGGTTGTCGCGATCCGCATAGGCCCTGATTTCCGGTTTCAGGGCAAGCCATGTGCCCTCGTCTCCACCATAACCATGCAACAGATACACCACAGGTGCGCCTTCACCCCTCACTGTATCCGGGGAAACGACCACAACGGGGATGGCACGCCCCATGCGGGCACTGTTCACCTGCAACGTGTCCACCACCGCCGCGCGCAAGGGCAAGATGCCGAAACAAGCCAGCAACCAGCCGAAAAGCCTCTTTACCATAACCTCATTTTTTATTGATTCCAAGCATTTAAGCACCATTCCTGCAAATGTCTATCACATAAGACTGCAAGGTGCGCAGGTCTATCGTCCACAGGCGGCCGTCCAGCACCTCGCCATATCCGCAGGCCAATTTCAGTACTTCATGGGCCTGTACGCCGCCCACCACCGCCGGCGTCATGCCCACTATCCCCTTGAAAGGCGGAGGCATGCGGCAAAACAGTTCCTCATCGGGAAACAGGTCGCGGTAGGTGGGCGACTGCGGTGTGCGGCAGAACACGGCCACCTGTCCGCGGAAACCTTCCACAGCCCCGTAAACATAAGGCTTGCCCTGCGCGGCACAGACATCACTCAGCAGATAGCGCGTGGCATAATTGTCGCACGCGTCCACCACAATGTCATAACGCCCCACAAGCTCCGCCGCATTGTCCGGCGCCAGGCGGAATGCAAATGCGTCCAGCCGCACCTCACGGTTCAGCGCCTGCAAGCGGCGGACTGCCGCCTGCACCTTGGGCATGCCCACCTCGCTTTCGGCATAAAGCACCTGCCGGTGCAGGTTTGTCAGCCCCACGTTGTCATCGTCCACCAGCCCCAGACAGCCCACTCCGGCCCCCGTCAAATACAGGGCGACCGGAGCCCCCAGGCCGCCTGCGCCCACAACCAGCACACGGGCGGCACGCAAACGTTCCTGTCCCTCGTCGCCGATTTCGGGCAGGAGCATCTGGCGGCCATAGCGTTCCAAAACGTCCTTTTCCATTTCCCGCCCTTTGGATTCAACGCACGGCACAGGTTTTCAGGTCGAAACAGGCATCCCAGTCTTTCCACACCGGTTCGCGACCCGCGCGTTTCAATGCCGCCTCCACCTCCACGGCCGTACGCTCATCGCTCACGTGGAACTGTTCCAATGCCTGCGGATAGGTGTAGTAACCGCCCGGCTCGGTCTTGCTCTCCGCGCTCATGGTGGTCACGCCCAGCGTCGCCATGTGGTCGCGGAAAGCGGCAGGCTCGCGTGTGGAATAAGAAATGTCCACATCATGGTCGAAGATGCGCATGGCGAAGGTGACCTGCGCCAGCTCGCGGTCGGTCATGACCACGTTGGGCTGGAAGCCGCCGTTTTCGGAAGGCCTCATCCGCGGGAAGTTCACACTGTACTTTGTCCGCCAATAATGCTTCTGCAGGTAGCGCAGGTGGCGGGCCATCATCGTGATATCCGTGCGCCACTCCTTCTCCAGCCCGATAAGCACCCCCATGCCGATGGAATGCACCCCGGCCTGCCCCATGCGGTCGAACCCGTTGACCCGCCACTCGAAATTGGACTTCATCCCCCTCGGATGGTAGAGTTTATAGCGGTCCTTGCGGTAGGTCTCCTGGAAACAGATTACCCCGTTCATCCCATGCCGCTTCAGTTCGGCATACTCTTCGGCTTTCAGGGGCATGACCTCTATCTTCAGGTTGCTGAAGTAAGGCTTGGCCAGGTCTAAGGCACGCGCCAGGTATGGCACACCTGCCTTGGCCGGATTCTCGCCCGTGACAATCAGCAGGTTCTCGAACGGGGCCAGTTTCTTAATGGCCTTGTACTCGTTCTCTATCTCCTCTTCCGTCAGAATCGTGCGGCGCATCGGGTTGCTGACGTGGAAGCCGCAATAGACACAGGAGTTCGTGCAGGAGTTCGTAATATATAAAGGTATGAACATGGAGATGGTCTTGCCGAAACGCTCTTCGGTATATTTTCGGCTCAGGCGTGCCATCGTCTCCAGATAGGGCGCGGCGGCCGGCGACACCAGTGCCATGAAATCCTCCACATCACAATGTTCCTTCGCCAGGGCCCGGCGCACATCGGCATCGGTCTTGGCCTCGATGCGTTCCGTGGTCTCTTCCCACGAAACCTTTTCCAGTTCTTCTGAAAACATTCTTTTGCTCCTCCCGTAACTTGTCTTATTCATCCAGGAATGCGGTCAAGGGCGAACTGGCCTCGGCCACAAAACTGTCCGCCTGCACGCCCAACCCGGCCTCGTAGGCCCTGCGCCCGGCCTCGACGGCCTGCCTGAATGCCTGCGCCATGCCCACGGGGTCGCCCGCCACGGCTATGGCCGTATTGACCAGGCAAGCCGAAGCCCCCATTTCCATGGCCTCGGCTGCATGGCTGGGCGCACCGATGCCGGCATCCACCACCACCGGCACGCCGGCCTGCTCGATGATGATGCGCAGGAAGTCGCGGGTCTGCAATCCCTTGTTCGTCCCGATGGGGGCGCCCAAGGGCATCACGGTGGCCGCACCGGCCTCTTCCAGATGGCGGCACAGCGTGGGGTCGGCCTGGCAATAAGGCAGCACGACGAAACCCAACTTCACCAGTTCCTCGGTAGCTTTCAACGTTTCCGTGGAATCGGGCAGCAGATAACGCGGATCCGGATGAATCTCCAGTTTCAACCAATTCGTGCCGAAAGCCTCGCGGGCCATCTGTGCGGCAAAAACCGCCTCCTCGGCATTGCGGACACCGGACGTGTTGGGCAACAACTGCAGGCCGGGGCGGAGCACGTGCGTCAGCATGTCGTCCGCCTTATCTTCCAATTCTATCCGTTTCATGGCCACCGTTACCATCTCTGTCCCGGAAGCCTCGATGGCACGCGCCATCAGTTCGTTGGAACTGAACTTGCCCGTGCCCAAAAACAGGCGGGAGTCGAATTCCCGTCCGGCAATCACCAATTTTTCCATATATTTTTTCTATCTCCTTTGATTTGTTTTTTCCACGTACCGGGACACAAAGAGGGCTATCCGCCACAGGCCGCCCTGACAACCACGACATGCATGCCCTCGGCCAAGGCATAATCCGCCCACTGCGCACGGGGCACCATGCGGTTCTCTACGGCTATGGCCACCCCCACCGCGGGCAGCGACAATTCTTCCACCAACAGGGCAACGGTAGTTGCTGCGGTATCCACTTCTTTGCTATTCAACCAGATTTTCATATCACTTTCGTTTCTGTTTCCTATAACATCCAACAAAGAAGTGCCTTCACGCGACAGCAGAAAGAAAACGGCAATCCAATTCCTACGGCAGTACAAACTGCATCAGGTTCGAGGGTATGATCTCAGCCCGGCGGGCACCCCTTTGTCTTTACGCCCCCAAAGTTACATAAAAAAACGGAAACGGCATCGCCATCCCGCCCCAAATGCTGGGCAAACACGCTATTTTTCCCGGAAACAGCCGCCGCAACGGGGAAGCCGGAAAGGCACAAAGAAGCCGTGAGGCACACTCTTGCGCAAGTCCGCCCCCGGCTTTGCGCAAAGGCAAACGGCGCCTTGCGCAAGAACACCTCCGGAAGCGGGCATAAAAAAGGCCACCCGCGCCAACGCGGATGGCCTGATGCCTGTGTCAGGTGCGATGAATCACTTCAACACCTTGCGTGCCTTGTCGCCCTGTTTCACAATATAGATGCCTTTCTTCAAGCCGTCCAGGCTGTTGCCCACCTTGAGGCCGTCCAACGTATAGACCTCCACAGGGGCATCCGTATTGGCGGCACTGACGGCAGCTACGCCCGTGCTTTCCTTCTCCATATACAGGTAGGGAAGTATCCCGCCGCTCTGCGTCGTGGCATACGAACCGAAACTGGTGTAACCGGTCGAATACTGGATCCACTTGCCCATATCCTGGTTCGTAATCGTGGCCAACCCGTCTTCATCGAACGATATGGTCCAAAGATAACCGCTATCCGGAAGCGTTTCACTCACATTGAAGCTGTTGTAAGTCCCCGTCATGTAAAGATAACGGCCATAGCTGTCCTGGATGGTGTAACCGATTGCGCTTTCCGTAATCGTGTAAGCATAGTCTTCGTCAATGGTGATTTCGTCATTGTCCGCAGTGGCATCCGTCACATAAAGATAACCGTAAGGAGGATTCAATGGAACAGTCTGGGCCACCTTGCTGACCCCGTCGGCCAAGGCCACGATGATGTAACGCTTGCCACTGACAATCTCCGTCGTTTTTGCGAAAGTCACCTCATTGACAGGTTCGGAAGCCACGCCGGACAACACGTATTCGCTAACGCTTCTCAAGCCATACGTCCCGAAATATCTCTCAAGGCTACCCTTCAGGATGACGGATGCGCCCAGGTTTTCCGGATGGCTCCGCAGGTTCAAAGCCTCGCGCACGCTGCCCGACGGCAGTTGAATGACCAGGCAATTCGTATAGTCCGTCTCGTCAACATCGTCGGCAATCAGCAGGTTGGTATTCGAAACCGTGCTGTCTTCCACCGCTTCTACACCGAACACGGCACTGCTCTCGGACAGGCTGATTCCCGACACATAGCCCACGATATAGCCTGTCACCCATGTGTCAGCCTGCGGATTGTTCGCATCATACTTTTCAATGGCCTGCGCCACGGTGTAAGGATTCTCCTGGCTGCTGTCGTTTCCGGTGTCTTCCGCCGTTTCAGTCTCCCTTTCCTCTATGAGGAAGTTGCGCACTTCATAAGTCCCGGCCTTCTCCGTACATACATACTTGAAGCCCAACTGGATTGTCTTGCCCACATAATCGGCCAGGCTGATGTCGCCGCTGCCCACGAACGTGAAGCTGGTGGGATAAGTGGGGACTTCAAGCTGCACCCATACGCTGTCACTGCCTTCACGCACCCACAAGGTGACGTCCGTCTGCACGTCGTTGAAATAGTTGCAGGCGTGGTCGAAACTCAGTGTGGCTGCAGAAACGGCCGTCAGGTCAATCTCCGGAGAAATGAGCCAGCTTTCCGTCGGGATGTTCTCCCCGTTCGTGTAAGAAGTGGCCTTGGCACAGACATAAGTGGTATCATACGTCCAGACTTCCCCGTCCAACCCTTCGGCCGGAATCACGTTGTCGATGGTGAAATCGCCGAGGCTTGCGCTGAAAGTCTCGCTGAAGATGGCCGTATAGGTGTCGTCGGACGAACCGCTGTCCTCCACGATGCCACCGTCCGTGGTGGTCAGCGAAGCGTCATCCACGAGCAGGTCCACCCCGCCGGCACTTGACGGATTCATTACCAACAGGCACAGCTGCGTCTCTTCGTCCGTCAGCGTAAACTCATAAGAGGCCTGCACCCATTCCGAGTTCGTGATGCCGTTCACATAGTCGGTATAAACATAGTTGCTCCCGCTAAGTGAACCGTCCGCATTCAGTACAGCATACCCCAGACGGCAGCTTGCAACCGAATCCTCTGCGGATTTGGCATAAACAGTGAACGTGTAAGTACCCGCCCGGAGGGTCGTCTCCTCATAAGCCAGGCGTCTGTTGCTGGAAGCCCCTGCCACCAACACGGAATAATCGCCCGAACGGGCATCCGTAGATTGTGACAACGTGGCATTACCGGCAGTGGAAGCAGTGACCCAGTGCGTGGGTGTGCCATTATCATTCCATTCCTCGAAACCGCCATTCTGCAGCAGTTCCGTCTGCGCTACCGTGCTCCCCGCAACGAACAGCATCGCGAGCAGCATCCCTTGTTTTAAAGATGTAAAATTAACCATACGCTTATACTTTTGATAGGTTGATAAATATTTGACACAAAAGTAGGCAATATATTCCATTCCTGCCAAATCCTTTAGTTAAAAAGAATAAAAAAAAGACAAAGAAAAGGCACGATTCCGGCTTTCATATAACAATAACATTACAACAAAAAACGGGAGGAAGTGCCGGCGTGCTCCTCCTCCCGTCCCCTGCCAAAGCAGGCGCGGATGTCACCATCCGCCATCCATTCCACCAAAGTCCCCGCCGGGGAAACCGCCGCCGGGCTGCCCCTGCTGCATGTTGTTGCCGGACTGCTGCCTCCTCGAACGGTTGCCTGCATTACCCTCGCGTTGCTGGCGCACCGGAGCGAAAATTTCCATCAGCTGCGTGGCCGACAAAGACTTGGCAAATTCCTCGTAGTACTTCTTGTCAACTTCCAGACGGTTGTAGGCATCCGCCACTTGCTGCGCCTTGCGGTCAAACTCAGCCGTGATGCGGGCCTCGGCCTCTTCCGTCGTATATTCGGAAGCCTTCTTGTTCTCGTTGCCGTCGCGGTTCCCAGGAGCGCTCTGGTATTTCATCAGTTCCTCCTGATAACTCTTGTACAGGGCTATGAACTCCGTGCGGGCATCCCCCTCCAGTTTCCAGCTGTCGGCTAGGTTTCCGGCCCGTTGCTCTACCATTTGTTCCCTGCGGTTCTCATTCTGCTGTGCCGAAGCCGTCAGCGGCAACGACAGCGCACATGCGCAAATCAAAATACATGCAGTTTTCTTCATTGTATATCAGTTTTTATTGGTTTGAATACACAAGTAAGACAATCCGGAAAGCAAAAGGTTTAAAAGGTTAGCGCACGGTTATGTGGAAACAGCCCTGTTTCACCTCATATTTTATATAGCAAAGCCCCTCTTCGCGCACATCGCGCAACACCTCAGAGAGCACCCACTTCAGCGAATCGGCGCGCACGGGCCTGCGCTCCGGCCCTGCGGGAGGCGACACCGTGGTGTAGCGGTTGTAACAGATGTCAAAAGTAGTGCCGAAACGGTGGCAACTCGCCTCCGATGCATTGGCGTTGGAGCGGCGCAGCCTGCGGACATCCTCTTCCGTGCGCAGCACAGACGTGACAATCAGCGTATGAAGGGGAATGCCCTTAATCGCCAGGGAATCCAGAAAGTTGCGGCTGATTCTCTGCAAAAGGTCGCTGGCCCGCGGCACCAGATAAGGAATGGAATAATTCATTTTCCCGTCCATCGTATAATAAGGATTGCTGCCCACATACACCAGTTCATCCTTGCGTAGCTCGGCCTCCGCACGGTTCTCCACCGGGGAAACGCCCCAGCGGCGCGCCGCCACGATATGCACATCCTGCAAGTCCGGGAACGTGCGACTGAATCCGGGCACGCTGTAAATCCGGTGCTTCACAGGATGCCCCCCGGCATCCTTGAAACGCGGGAAAGCCCGCGGCACGTGCAGCCCCACCTTGCCCTCACGGGCCTCATCTCCCGCTGTCGCCGCAGTGTCCGCTTGCGCCACCTCCCGCCCCGCCGGGGAAGGACCGCCTCCGCCCGCCACGTCAGGGTTGGCGCAACGCACCACCGCCAACACGCCGATGGCCGCCACGGAAAGCCCCAGAAATATTTCCTTTTTCAGTCTTCTCAATATAAATTCCCCTTTAAGCGTCACAAAGATAGGAAAAACGTAGCGAATTCAAAACTTAATTCTTAATTTTGCGGGAAAATTAAAGGGATGATAGAAAAGCATATCGTATTAGAAGATGTGGACCCGGTCGTATTCTACGGGGTGAACAACACCAACATGCAAATGCTCAAGGCACTCTATCCCAAACTGCGAATCGTGGCTCGCGGCAATGTCGTCAAAGTGATGGGAGACGAAGAGGAATTGCTCGCCTTCGAAAAGAACATCATCACCCTTGAAAAGCACTGCGTCAAATACAACAGCCTGAAAGAAGAAGACATACTGGACATCGTAAAAGGGAAAAAGCCCCAACAGGACAGTGTGGAGGGGGTTATCGTGTACAGTGTGAACGGAAAGCCCATCACCGCCCGCAGCGAGAACCAGCAGAAACTGGTCAGGGCATACGAGGAGAACGACATGATTTTCGCCATCGGGCCTGCCGGTTCGGGCAAGACCTACACCAGCATAGCACTGGCCGTGAAGTCCCTGAAGAACAAGGAAATCAGGAGAATCATCCTGAGCCGCCCGGCCGTGGAAGCCGGAGAGAAACTGGGTTTCCTGCCGGGAGACATGAAAGAGAAGATCGACCCGTACCTCCAACCGCTTTACGATGCGCTGCAAGACATGCTCCCCACCCAGAAGCTACAGGAGATGATGGAGCAAAACGTGATACAAATCGCCCCGCTGGCTTTCATGCGCGGGCGCACACTGAACGATGCCGTGGTCATCCTGGACGAAGCGCAGAACACCACCGCCGCCCAAATCAAAATGTTCCTCACCCGCATGGGGACGAACACCAAGATGATTATCACCGGCGACATGACACAGATAGACCTGCCTCCGTCGGTGCGCTCCGGCCTGCTGGACGCCGTGGTCATCCTGAAAGACGTGAAAGGCATCGCTTTCATCCGCATGGACAAGAAAGACATCGTGCGCCACAAGCTGGTGACCCGCATCGTGGAAGCCTACGACAAGCACAACCGCCAGCAGCCCCCCGCCCACAATGGCGGGCAGAAAGCGCATGCAACCGGCGAAACCATCTTTGCCGGCACCATGGAACAGGGAGGCAACTGACAAGGACTTAGATTTTTTTAATTCATATCGATATGAAAGCATTGACTCAAACGAACTTCAACTTTCCGGGACAGAAAAGCGTTTACCATGGCAAGGTCCGCGATGTGTATGACATCAACAACGACTTGCTGGTTATGGTGGCCACCGACCGCATCTCGGCATTCGATGTCATCCTGCCCAAGGGCATTCCTTTCAAGGGACAGGTGCTGAACCAGATTGCAGCCAAATTCCTCGATGCCACGAGCGACATCGTGCCCAACTGGAAACTGGCCACCCCGGACCCGATGGTAACCGTCGGCCTGAAGTGTGAAGGCTTCCGCGTGGAAATGATCATCCGCGGCTACCTCACCGGTTCCGCCTGGCGCGAATACAAAAACGGTTGCCGCGAACTCTGCGGGGTAAAATTGCCCGAAGGCATGAAGGAGAACCAGAAATTCCCCACGCCCATCATCACACCCACCACGAAAGCCGAGGCCGGGCACGACGAGAACATCTCGAAGGAAGAAATCATCGCACAGGGACTGGTGGACAAGGAAGACTACGAACTGATGGAGAAATACACCTACGCACTTTTTGAACGCGGTACGGAAATGGCCGCACAGAAAGGGCTTATCCTGGTGGACACCAAATATGAGTTCGGCAAGAAAGACGGCAAAGTGTATCTGATCGACGAAATCCACACACCGGATTCCAGCCGCTACTTCTATGCCGACGGTTACCAGGAGAAGTTCGAGAAAGGCGAACCGCAGAAACAGTTGTCCAAGGAATTTGTACGCCAATGGCTCATCGACCACGGGTTCATGGGGCAGGCCGGCCAGCAGATGCCGGAAATGACGGACGAATATGTGGAAAGCGTATCGGAACGCTACATAGAATTGTACGAACACATCGTGGGCGAGAAGTTCAACAAGGCCGGCGGAGACGAAGACCTTTCCGCCCGCATCGAAAAGAACATCACGGATTACCTGAACGGTAGATAACCCACACGCCGGTGTACGAACAGGAAAAGATAAAGCCCTATGCTGGCAACGGCCATAAGCGTGAGCAAGTGGAACGCATGTTCAACAACATTGCCCACTCTTATGACCTTTTGAACCATTCCCTTTCATGGGGAATAGACCGGCGGTGGCGCCGCGCCGCCATCGACTCGCTGGCGGCTTTCCGCCCGCAGCAGATACTGGACATCGCCACGGGGACGGGGGATTTTGCCATCCTGTCGGCGCACAGGCTGCATCCGCAAAGCATCATCGGGGCCGACATCTCGGAAGGCATGATGGACGTCGGGCGGCAGAAAGTGAAAAAACAAGGGCTGGAACACATCATCAGTTTCAGGCACGAAGATTGCTGCGCCCTCACGTTCGCGGACGGCACGTTCGATGCCGTTACCGTAGCCTACGGCGTACGCAATTTTGAAGACCTGGACCAAGGGCTGCGGGAAATACGGAGAGTGCTGAAACCCGGCGGCCACTTGCTGATTGTGGAACTGAGTTCACCGCACCGTTTTCCCATGAAACAGCTGTTCTCCGTCTATGCCCGCATCATCATGCCCGCCATCGGACGGCTGGTCTCCAAAGACAACAGTGCCTACACTTACCTGCCTGCCACTATGGCTGCCTTTCCGCAAGGCGAAGTCATGCAGGGCATCCTGCGGAAAGCAGGGTTCGCCCAAGTGTCGTTCAAACGCTTCACTTTCGGTATCAGCACCATGTATCTTTCCACCAAATAAAACATTGCAACATGAACAAATACGGTCTAATCGGCTATCCTCTGGAACATTCGTTCTCGCGCGACTTCTTCAACGAAAAGTTCAGGAGCGAGAACATCGATGCCGAGTATGTCAACTTTGAACTGCCATCCATAGAACAGTTTCCGGCCATCATTGCCGAAAACACCGACTTGCGCGGACTGAACGTCACCATCCCCTACAAGGAGAAAATCATCTCCTACATGGACGAACTGAGCGACGAAGCTGCCGCCATCGGTGCTGTCAACGTGGTCTGCATCGGCCAGCAGAACGGCAGGCTCCATCTCAAGGGCTACAATTCGGATGTCATCGGATTCACCCGCTCCATCTCCCCGTTGCTGCAACCACAACATCGCAAAGCCCTGATCCTGGGAACGGGCGGGGCATCGAAAGCCGTACGCTACGGGCTGGAACGGATGGGGCTGAAAACCATTTTCGTCAGCCGCACACCCAAAAACGGGATGCTGTCGTACGACCAGCTCACGGCAGACATCATCGGCGAATGCAAGGTCATTGTCAACTGCACGCCCTTGGGGATGTTCCCCCATACGAACGAATGGCCCGACCTGCCGTATGAAGCCATCGGCAGGGGACATTTGCTATATGACCTGATTTACAATCCGGAAGAGACCGTTTTCCTGCAAAAGGGACACCGGCAAGGTGCCGTAACCAAAAACGGGTTGGAGATGCTCATCCTCCAGGCCTACGCCGGATGGGATTTCTGGAATGGCAAGGAATGACACCGCAATGGGAGGCCGGAGGAAAAGCAAACGGATAGGCTGGCTCATTCTGGGCGTACTCTGTCTCATTCTGGCCGGGACGACACTCTACCTGCAGTGGTTCGCCCTGCAGGCCTGCGGGAACAAACGGGGGAAGGACCTCGACACGTCTTACGACTTCATGTACGAACACTATCCGTTCCTGAAGCAATGGACAGACAGCCTGAACCGCACGGAGGCCCTGCGCGACACATTCATCCTGGCCGATGACGGCACAAGGCTGCACGCCATGTACCTGTATGCGGACACCACAACAGCCAACACCGCCGTTGTGGTGCACGGCTATACGGACAATGCCGTACGCATGCTGCACATCGCCTACCTCTACAACCACGATCTGCGCTACAATGTGCTGCTGCCCGACCTGCGATATGCCGGACTGAGTGGCGGCAACCACATACAAATGGGTTGGAACGACCGTCTCGACGTACTGCGCTGGATGCACGTTGCCGACGGCCTGTTCGCCCCGCCCGACAGCCACACCGACATGGTGGTGCACGGCATTTCCATGGGAGCCGCCACCGCCGTGAACGTCAGTGGCGAAGAACTTCCACCTTTCGTGCGGTGTTTCGTGGAAGATTGCAGTTACACCGATGTGTGGGACGAATATGAATGCGAACTGCGCAACCGCTTCGGCCTGCCGGCTTTTCCCCTGCTCTACCTGGCCAACTGGGCCACCCGCCTGCGCTACGGCTGGGATTTCAAGGAAGCCTCACCACGGAAACAAGTGGAAAGATGCCGCCTGCCCATGCTGTTCATCCACGGCACGGAGGACACTTTCGTGCCCACATGGATGGGAGACAGCCTTTATGCTGCCAAGAAAGGCATAAAGGAATACTGGCGCGTGCCCATGGCCGGACATGCCAACTCCTATATGAAATATCCTGAAGAATACACGGAAAAGGTGAAAAACTTCGTCGGGAAATACAACACCCCAACAGATTCGAATGACCTGGCTACCAGCAAATGACCTGTATATGAGAACCATCGCCTGCATCCTATCCCTCCTGCTGTACGCCGCAGGGCATCTTCCGGAAGCCCTTGCCGGGACATACACCACGGACAACCTGCCCATGGTGTATCTGCAAGACAGGACCCGCCATGTGGTCAACCCAGACCATATCCTCTCCCCGCAGGCCGTGCAACGGATGGACACCCTGCTCCACCGTCTGGAAACAGAAAAAGGGGTGCAGTCTGTCGTAGCCGTGGTGGAACGCATCGAGGGGGGCGACTGCTACGAGTTCGCCATCACACTGGGCAACAAGCTGGGCGTGGGGAACCGCCAGAACACGGGACTGATCATCCTGCTCTCCACGCAGGACCGCTGCTACCAGATACTGACAGGTGAAGGCCTGGAAGGCACCCTGCCCGATGCCATCTGCCGGCGCATAGAAAACCGCAAGATGGTGCCCTACTTGAAAACCGGCGACTGGAACCGTGCGATGACAGAGACCGTGGCTGCCGTGTGCGGCGTCATACAAGGCGATGCCTCCCTGCTCAATCCCGGTGCGGAGGAAAAGGACACGGACGGCTATCTCCTGTGGTGGGCCTTCTTCCTCATCCCGGTCGGGATGGTGTTCCTGTCATGGTATGCCAACCGCAAGCGCAGCACATGTCCCAAATGCGGCAAACGTCCCCTGAGACGCATAAGTTCGCAGGTGCGCACGGACCGCGTGAACGGAGTGAAACACCACGAAGAATACTACCGCTGCCCGCATTGCGGACACACCCAGTGCCGCAGCCACGACGAGCCTTTCGACAACGGGACGGGCTTTGGGGGCTTCCCGCCCGTTGTCGGGCCTTTCCACCGCAGGTTCGGCGGAGGCGGGGGTGGCAGGCGTTTCAGCGGCGGACGCTTCGGTGGGGGCAGTTTCGGCGGAGGCGGGGCCGGCGGACGGTTCTGACCGGTAAGCGGACGGGGAAAACGGCAAACGACAAACCGACACATAAAACAAAAAAAAGAAGAAAATGAAGGCAAGAAAATGGACAACCGCCGCCATTGCCCTGATGTGCATGGCATTTTTGAACAGCTGTTCATACAACAAGATGGTGGAAAAAGATGAAGCCGTGTCCACGGCATGGAGCAATGTGGAAGCCCAATACCAACGCAGGGCCGACCTGATTCCGAACCTGGTCAGCACCGTGAAGGGCTATGCCCAGCACGAAAGCAGCACGCTGGAGGCTGTGGTTGAGGCACGGAGCAAAGCCACCCAAATCACCGTAAGCCCCTCGGACCTGACTGCTGAGAAACTGGCAGAGTACCAGAAGGCACAGGGTGCCGTGACCGCTGCCCTCGGCAAACTGCTGGCCGTGACGGAGAACTACCCCGAACTGCGTGCCAACGAGAACTTCTCGGAACTGCAGGCCCAGCTCGAAGGCACGGAAAACCGCATCACGGAGGCACGGAGACGCTACAACGAGGCCGTGCAGGAATACAATATCCTGATCCGCTCGTTCCCCAACAACATTTTCGCCGGCACCTTCGGGTTCAGCAAGAAAGAGAAGTTCGAAGCCGACCCCGGCACCGCTGCCGCCCCGAAAGTGGAGTTCTAACAGACAAAATCAACCCATTCCCATTCTAAAACTACATTGGATATGAGCAACCAACGTTACATGATGCGCGGTGTGTCCGCAGCCAAAGAAGACGTGCACAATGCCATCAGGAACATAGACAAAGGAATCTTCCCGCAGGCTTTCTGCAAGATTATCCCCGACATTCTGGGCGGCGACCCGGAATATTGCAACATCATGCACGCCGATGGGGCCGGAACCAAGTCGTCGCTGGCCTACACCTACTGGAAGGAAACCGGCGACCTGTCCGTGTGGAAAGGCATAGCGCAGGACGCACTCATCATGAACACCGACGACCTGCTCTGCGTGGGGGCGGTGGACAACATCCTTGTGTCGTCCACCATCGGGCGCAACAAGATGCTCATCCCCGGCGAAGTCATCAGCACCATCATCAACGGCACGGACGAGCTGCTGGCCTGGATGCGCCGGATGGGCATCGGCATCTATGCCACCGGCGGCGAGACGGCCGACGTGGGCGACTTGGTGCGCACCATCATCGTTGACTCCACCGTCACCTGCCGCATGAAGCGCAGCGACGTCATCGACAACGCCAACATCCGTCCGGGCGACGTCATCGTGGGGCTGAGCAGCTGCGGGCAGGCCACCTATGAGCAGGAATACAACGGCGGCATGGGCAGCAACGGCCTGACTAGCGCGCGCCACGATGTGTTCGCCAAATACCTGGCCGAGAAATACCCGGAGAGTTTCGACAAGGCCGTGCCGGAAGAACTGGTTTACAGCGGAAGCTACCGGCTGACCGACGCGGTGGAAGGCACCCCCCTCGATGCGGGCAAACTGGTGCTCTCCCCCACGCGCACCTATGCCCCCGTGGTAAGGAAGATGCTCGACGGGATGAGGGCGCACATCCACGGCATGGTGCACTGCACGGGCGGGGCGCAGACCAAGGTGCTCCATTTCGTGGGCGACAACTGCCGGGTGATAAAGGACAACCTGTTCCCCGTGCCGCCCCTGTTCAGGGTCATTGCCAAGGAGAGCGGAACGGACTGGGCAGAAATGTACAAGGTGTTCAACATGGGGCACCGCCTTGAGGTTTACCTCGCGCCGGAACACGCGGAAGAGGTCATCGCCATAGCCCGCAATTTCAACATCGACGCACAGGTGGTGGGGCGCATCGAGGAAGGGCCGCGTTCGCTCACCATCCGGAGCGAGTTCGGTGAATTTCATTACTGAGCCGCCACAGGCCCACCCTACTACCCTTATTTCCCCTCCGGACAGGCCGCCGTCAGGCCGTCCGGAGGGCTTTTTTTGTGCACGTCCGTCCCTGCGGCAAGCCGTCCGGGCCGCCCCCGTCCGCCAAAAGTGCCGCACCTATACCGTCACGCCATACTCGTGTTTCACTTCGTCCATCACGAACACGCTCTCCAGGGAGGCCAGATGTTCGATGGAACCCAACACATTCAGCACAAAATCCTTATAATACGTCATGTCCGGGGCATGTATCTTGAGCAGGTAGTCGTAACGGCCGGAGATGTTGTAGCACTCCGTCACTTCTGGAATGCCGCGGACAATGCGCCCGAACTCCTGTGCTATCCCACGGTTCAGGTGGCTCATCTTGACATGGCAAAACACCACGAAACCGCGGTTGAGTTTCGAGGCGTCGAGCACGGCGATATACTTCCGGATATACCCGTTGGCCTCCAGCCGCTTGAGGCGTTCAAACACGGGAGTGGAAGAAAGGTTGACCTTTGCGGCCAGTTCTTTCGTTGTCAGCCGTGCATTTTCCTGCAATATCCGGAGAATCTGCAAATCGGTCTTGTCTAAAGTCTCCATCGCTCAGAAGAATGTAATTCTGCCGGCGGGGCGGAAAAAGCGCCCGCAGCATACGTTTGTTCCAATAAACAACGCAAAAATAGTGTTTTTTTCCAAATATCCGGCAAACCTTGTGCAATTCGTCCAAATCCTGTTCCTTTGCAAAGAAAAAAACGACTGACAGACCACAAACGTATGGAAACAAGAAAACTGCATTTCGAGACCTTGCAACTGCACGCCGGACAAGAACAGCCCGACCCCGCGACGGGTGCCCGCGCCGTGCCCATCTACCAGACCACTTCGTATGTGTTCCGCAACGCACAGCAGGCGGCCGACCGCTTCGCCCTGCGCGACAGCGGCAACATCTACGGCCGGCTGACGAACGACACGCAGGCCGCATTGGAGACGCGCATGGCCGCATTGGAGGGAGGCGTGGCGGCACTGGCCGTGGCTTCGGGCGCGGCGGCAATCACCTATACCCTGCTGAACCTGCTCCGCCCCGGCGACCACATCGTGGCGGCGGACAACCTCTACGGCGGATCGTACAACCTGATCGTGCACACGCTGGCGGCCATGGGCATCGGCCACACCATCGTCAACGTGAACGACCTCCATGCCCTCGAAGCCGCCATCCGCCCGGAGACGAAGGCGGTGTTTGCCGAAACGTTCGGCAACCCCAACTCCGAAGTGACCGACATCCGGAGCGTGGCGGACACAGCCCACCGCCACCACGTGCCGCTCATCATCGACAACACTTTCGCCACGCCGTTCCTGCTCCGCCCCATCGAACACGGGGCCGACATCGTGGTGCACTCCGCCACGAAGTTCATCGGCGGGCACGGCACCACGCTGGGCGGCGTCATCGTGGACGGCGGCACGTTCCCCTGGGCCGCCCATCCCGACAAGTTCCCCACGCTGGCCCGCCCCGAAGCCTGCTATCACGGCGCGGTGTTCACCGACGTGGCCGGGGCGGCAGCTTTCGTCACCCGCATCCGCGCCGTCCTGCTGCGCGACACGGGTGCCGCGCTCTCGCCCTTCCACGCCTTCCTGTTGCTGCAAGGGCTGGAGACGCTCTCGCTCCGCGTGGAGCGCCACGTGGCCAACGCGTTGAAAGTAGTGGAATACCTCAGCCGGCATCCGCTGGTGGAGCAGGTGAACCACCCCTCGTTGCCGGACCATCCCTGCCACAGCCTCTACCGCCGCTACTTCCCCGACGGCGGGGGCAGCATCTTCACCTTCGACATCCGTGGCGGGCAGGAAGAAGCCTGGCGGTTCATCGATGCATTGCGCCTCTTCTCGCAACTGGCCAACGTGGCCGACGCGAAGAGCCTCGTCATCCATCCCGCCACCACCACGCACTCGCAACTCACACCCGGTGAACTGGAAGCGCAACACATCAGGCCTTCCACCATCCGCCTTTCCGTGGGCACGGAGCACATCGACGACCTGCTGGCCGACCTGGAACAGGCTTTCGCAAGCCTGCAAGGCTGAGCCTGCCGGCGCATGGCACACGGATGCCGGAACAGGACCAACCGCCCTGCGGGGCACGCCCCAGGCATGCCCTGCAGGGAACCGCTCCCTCTCTTTCCGCAAGACCTTTTCCGTCCTTGCGGAAGGAGAGGGAGCGTCTTGCGGAAAACGGCCGCCCCTGCCCTGCCACCCTGTCCGGCGCAAAGGCCGCGAACCTCCGGCACGGCCGCCACGCCGCCTGCCGCCGCCCGCCGCACAAAAAAGCGATTTGCCCCGCCCGCCGCACACTTGCACGCACATCTTTCCCCAACTTTCATTTTTTCTGCGTATCTTTGCAACTCGTAAAACTGGATTTATGGCAGAGAAAAATTCAATACTGGACAAACTGGAGGGACTGACGGGCCGCTACGAGGAAGTGGGCACGCTCATCACAGACCCCAACGTCATCAGCGACCGGAAACGCTACGTGAAGCTGGCCAAAGAATACAAGGACCTGGGCGATATCATGAAAGCGCGGCAGGACTATCTGGACTGCCTGCAGGCCCTGGAGGAAGCCAAGGACATGCTGGCCACGGAAGACGACCCGGAAATGAAAGAAATGGCCCGCGAGGAGATGGGTGCCGCCGAAAAACGCATCCCGGAAATAGAAGAGCACATCAAACTGCTCCTCGTGCCCGCCGACCCGGAGGACGACAAGAACGTCATCATGGAAATACGCGCCGGGACCGGAGGCGACGAGGCCGCACTGTTTGCCGGCGACCTGTTCCGCATGTACACCAAATACTGCGAGATGAAAGGCTGGAAAATCGCCGTATCCAGCTATACGGAAGGCGCATCGGGCGGCTTCAAGGAAATCATCTTCAGCGTGACGGGCGAAAAGGTGTACGGCACACTGAAATATGAATCGGGCGTACACCGCGTGCAGCGCGTGCCGGCCACCGAAACGCAGGGACGGGTGCACACGTCGGCCGCCACCGTGGCCGTGCTGCCCGAAGCCCAGGAATTCGACGTGGAAATCAACGAAGGCGAAATCAAATGGGACACCTTCCGCTCCAGCGGTGCGGGCGGGCAGAACGTCAACAAGGTGGAATCCGGCGTGCGCGCCCGCTACATGTGGAAGAACCCCAACACGGGCGAGACGGAGGAAATACTGATTGAATGCACGGAAACGCGCGACCAGCCCAAAAACAAGGAACGCGCGCTGGCCCGCCTGCGCACGTTCATCTACGACAAGGAACACCAGAAGTATATCGACGACATCGCCAGCCGACGCAAGACGATGGTATCCACCGGCGACCGCTCGGCCAAGATACGCACCTACAACTACCCGCAAAGCCGCATCACTGACCACCGCATCGGCTACAACATGCAGAACCTGCCGTCGTTCATGGACGGCAACATACAGGACTGCATCGACCAGCTGACCGTGGCCGAAAACGCCGAGCGGATGAAAGAAAGCGAACTGTAACAAAAAACAACCCCGGACACATCAAACCAACGATAGAAGCATGAACAAGCAACAACTTTTTGAAAACATACGCCGGAAACAGTCTTTCCTGTGTGTAGGACTCGACACGGACATCCGGAAAATCCCGCAACACCTGCTGGCGGAAGAAGACCCGATATTCGCATTCAACAAGGCCGTCATCGATGCCACAGCCCCCTACTGCATCGCCTACAAGCCCAACCTGGCTTTCTATGAAGCCATGGGCGTGGAGGGCTGGCTGGCCTTTGAACGGACCGTCCGCTACCTGAACCAGAATTATCCCGACCAGTTCATCATCGCCGATGCCAAACGCGGCGACATCGGCAACACGTCGGCCATGTATGCCCGCACGTTCTTCGAGGAAATGCAGCTGGACGCCCTGACCGTGGCCCCTTATATGGGCGAAGACAGCGTGACGCCCTTCCTGGCCTACAAGGACAAATGGGTCATCCTGCTGGCCTTGACCAGCAACAAGGGGTCGCACGACTTCCAGCTGGCCGAGGACAAGGACGGCGAACGGCTGTTCGAGAAAGTGCTGCGCAAAAGCCGGGAATGGGGCAGCGACGAGAACATGATGTACGTGGTGGGTGCCACCCAGGGCCGCATGTTCGAGGACATCCGCAAAATAGTGCCCGGCCACTTCCTGCTCGTTCCGGGCATCGGGGCACAGGGAGGTTCGTTGGAAGAGGTCTGCCGCTATGGCATGAACTCCACCTGCGGGCTGATTGTCAACAGCAGCCGGGCCATCATCTATGCCGACCCCTCGGAGAACTTCGCCGCCACAGCGGCGGAAAAAGCCCGTGAAGTGCAACTGCAAATGGCAGGACAACTGAAAAGGCTGTAGCCACACCCAAGCCGGCAAGCCCCATGCACAGCGTCAAACGGGGCAGCCGGCCTTCAGCCCACCCCTAAGCCGACACGAATGCCCGGACAGCGGAAAAGAGACAGCAACATAGAAGTCCTGCGGCTTCTGTCCATGTTCATGGTGCTGGTGCTCCATGCCAACTACGCCAGCCTTGGGGAGCCTGCCCCTGAGGAGGCCGCCCGGTCCCCGCTTCCCGCATTTACACGGATACTGGCCGAACAGCTTTGCATCGTGGCCGTGAACGTGTTTGTCATGATTTCCGGGTGGTTCGGCATCAGACCCACCCTGAGGGGAATGGCCAACATCCTGTTCCAGGTCTGCTTCTACTCCATCGCCATCACCGCGGCCTATCCGGTGCTGGCCGGCGAAAACCTCCCGCTGTCCGCGGTATTCGACAGCCTGTACCTGGGCAGTTGCTACTGGTTCATCCCGGCCTACCTGGTGCTGTACGTATTGTCCAAACCCCTGAACGCTTTCGTGGCGTCAGCGACAGCTAAAGAACTGGGGGCGTTCTGCCTCTGCTATTTCACGCTGGAACTGCTCTACGGCCTGCCCGTCGATTCGGGAGGGTTCGCCAAAGGTTATTCCGCCCTGTCCTTCATCGGCCTGTATGTGCTTGCGCGTTACCTGCGCAAACACGGGCGAATCCTGACCGGCTTCCGCCCCGCGACCTGTTTCCTGGCCTACCTCTGCGTCACATTGTCCTGCTCCGCCGTCATCTTCGCCCTCCGCCTCTGCGGCCTGCACACCTCGCTCGGCATGCAAGCCTACCTTTCACCCACCGCTGTTTTCTGTGCCGCATGCCTCCTTCTGGGTTTCACCCGGTTGGACATCGACAGCCCCACGGCCAACCGCCTGGCAACTTCCTGCCTCGCCATCTACCTGATACATGCGCATCCCCTGGCCACCCCGTACTACACCCTTGCCATGAAACACCTCTATGACACTTTCAACGGGCCTCTATGCCTCCTGGCCATGGGAAGCAGCCTTGCGGCCATAGGGCTGGCCTGCCTCCTGGCCGACCGGATACGCCTCGCGGCATGGAACGCCCTCTGCCGTGCGGCAAGGCTGCGGCAAGGCTAAATGACAGACGCGCCACCCGCGGAAAACAGGGACAAATGAACCCTCCGGACAGCCCTGCGGCTGCCGGAACGCAATTTCTTCCCGCAAAATATGGCGTAATTCATTTTTTTTTGCGAAATTTGCACAATTAGTAATGACAACGAATATAAGCCATGGATTTTACTGCCAAGCAGATAGCCGAATTCATACAAGGAACGATAGAAGGGGATGAAAATGCAACGGTGAACACGTTTGCCAAGATAGAGGAAGGAATACCCGGAGCCATTTCATTCCTGGCCAACCCTAAATACATACATTATGTCTATCAGACACAGTCCACTATCGTGCTGATAGACAAGAATATGACCTTGGAGAAAAAACCACAGGCCACCCTTATCCGCGTGGACAACGCCTATGAAGCCATAGCCCGGCTGCTGACGCTCTACGAAGCCGGCAAGACGCGGAAGAAAGGCATCGACCCACTGGCCTATATCGCTCCCACGGCCACCATCGGGGAGGATTGCTACATCGCTCCCTTTGCCTACATCGGCGAGCGTGTGACCATAGGCAAGGGGACACAAATCTACCCCCACACCACGGTATATGACAACACGATGATAGGAGAAAACTGCCTGCTCTACGCCAACGTGTCGGTTTACCACGACTGTAAAATCGGCAACAACGTCACCCTGCATTCGGGTTGCGTCATCGGGGCCGACGGTTTCGGTTTCAGCCCCACGGCGGAAGGCTATGACAAAATCCCCCAAATCGGCATCGTGACCATTGAGGACAATGTGGAAATCGGTGCCAACACGTGTGTGGACCGTTCCACCATGGGCTCCACTTACGTGCGAAAGGGCGTAAAGATTGACAATCTGGTACAGGTGGCACACAACGTGGACGTGGGTGCCAACACGGTCATGTCGGCCCAGGTGGGTGTGGCCGGTTCCACAAAAATCGGACAATGGTGCATGTTCGGCGGGCAAGTGGGCATTGCGGGCCATGCCGTCATCGGCGATGAAGTCCGCAGCGGCGCGCAGGCCGGCATCGCCGGCAGCCTCCGCAAAGGGCATGTCACGGTGCAAGGCTCCCCTGCCATTGAAGCCAAGAACTTTGCGCGGTCGAGCATTGTCTTCAAGAACCTGCCCGAAATGTTCACAGACGTGAACCGGATGAAAAAGGAAATCGAGGAATTAAAAGAATTGTTGAAACAAGAGAAGAAATAAAGAAAGGACTATGCTGAAACAGAAAACATTGCAGGGAAGTTTCTCCTTGAATGGCAAAGGGCTGCATACGGGCCTGAACCTGACCGTCACGTTCAATCCCGCTCCCGAAAACCACGGATACAAGGTGCAGCGGACAGACTTGGAGGGACAGCCCATCATAGACGGAATTGCCGAAAATGTGGTGGAGACCACCCGCGGGACCGTTCTAGGACGCGGCAATGCGCGTTGCAGCACTGTGGAACATGCACTGGCCGCCCTTTATGCCATGGGTGTGGACAACTGTCTGTTACAGGTGAATGGCCCGGAACTCCCCATCCTGGATGGCAGTGCGGAAATCTATGTGGAGAACATCAAGCGCGTGGGCATCGCCGAACAGAACGCAGTCAAGGACTACTATATCATCCGCAAGAAACTGGAAGTGAAAGACGAGGAAACGGGGTCGTGCATCACGATTCTTCCGGACGAACAGTTCAGCATCACGGCCATGATTTCCTTCAACTCCAAAGTGCTCTCCAGCCAGTTCGCCACATTGGACAACATGGAGAACTTTGAAATGGAAATAGCCCCCAGCCGGACGTTCGTGTTCGTGCGCGAAATAGAACAGCTTCTGGCTGCCGGGTTGATCAAGGGGGGCGACCTGGACAACGCCGTGGTCATCTATGAGAACGAGATGTCGCAGGAAAAACTGGACCGACTGGCCGACAGCATCGGCGTGCCCCACCACAATGCCAAGGAAAAAGGCTACCTGAACCACAAGCCCTTGGTGTGGGAAAACGAGCCGGCACGGCACAAGTTGCTGGACATCATCGGCGACATGGCCCTGATTGGCAAGCCCATCAAGGGACGCATCATCGCCACGCGCCCCGGACACACCATCAATAACAAGTTCGCACGGCTCATCCGTAAGGAAATACGGGCACACGAGATCCAGGCTCCGGGCTACGACTGCAACGAACCGCCCGTGATGGACATCAACCGCATCCGCGAATTGCTCCCGCACCGCTACCCCATGCAGCTGGTGGACAAAGTAATCGAGCTGGGGCCGAACACGATAGTTGCCGTGAAGAATGTCACGGGCAACGAACCGTTCTTCGTGGGACACTTCCCGCAGGAACCCGTCATGCCGGGAGTATTGCAAATCGAAGCGATGGCCCAGGCCGGCGGACTGCTGGTGCTGAATTCCGTGGACGAACCGGAACGCTGGAGCACTTACTTCCTGCGCATCGACCATGTGAAATTCCGGCAGAAAGTGGTTCCGGGCGACACGCTCATCTTCAAAGTGGAATTGCTGGCACCCTTGCGCCACGGCATATCGTCCATGCGGGGATATGTGTTCGTGGGCGAAAGCATCGTCACAGAAGCCACCTTTACCGCACAAATAGTAAAAAACAAATAAACAACCTATGAGTAAGATAAGCCCCTTAGCCTATATCGACCCCGAAGCGAAAATCGGGGAGAACTGTGAGATCGGCCCGTTCTGTTTTATCGACAAGAACGTAGAAATCGGCGACAACAATGTACTGATGAACAGTGTAACCGTATTGTACGGTGCCCGCATCGGCAACGGGAACGTCATCTTTCCGGGAGCCGTCATCAGTGCCGTGCCCCAGGACCTCAAATTCAGGGGCGAGGAAACAACAGCCATCGTGGGGGACAACAACAAAATACGTGAAAACGTGACCATCAACCGCGGAACGGCAGCCAAGGGCCGCACACAGGTGGGCAGCGGCAACCTGCTGATGGAGGGCGTACATGTGGCACACGATGCCACGGTGGGCGACGACTGCATCATCGGCAACAGCACGAAACTGGCCGGAGAGATTGTCATCGACGACAAGGCCATCATCAGTGCCGGGGTGCTCATGCACCAGTTCTGCCATGTGGGAGGTTACACCATGGTGGGGGGCGGCACGCGGTTCAGCCAGGACATCCCACCTTTTATTATATGCGCGCGCGAGCCGGCCGCTTATTGCGGGCTGAACATCGTGGGACTGCGGCGCAGAGGATTCAGCAACGAGCTGATTGAAAACATCCACAATGCCTACCGCATCATCTACCAGAGCGGCATCGCGCTGAACGAAGCCCTGCAGAAGATACGCGAGGAAGTGCCTGCCAGCGCGGAAATAGACTACATCATCCAATTCATAGAGGGCTCCAAACGCGGATTCGTCCACTAAAAAAAGCAACGCTTATGGTGTATCGTTTCACTGTCATCTCCAATGAAGTGGAAGACTTCGTGCGGGAAATCAAGATAGATGCCGAAGCCACATTCCATGACTTGCACAAGATTATCCTGTCATCGTGCGGCTACGCGGACAACCAACCTACCAGTTTCTTCACCTGCAACGAGGATTGGGAGCAGGAACAGGAGATATTGCTGGAAGACATGGGCAACAGCCCGGCCGAAGAAGACATCTACCTGATGAAAGAAACACGGCTCAACGAGTTGCTGGAAGACGAAAAGCAACACATGGTGTACGTGTTTGACCCGCTGGGCAACCGCATGTTGTTCATCGAACTGACGGAAATCATCTTCGGACAACCGCAGGAGCAACCCGTGTGCAGCCGCGGCCATGGCGACGCTCCCCGGCAATCCGTGGACATGGAAGAACTCCTGCCCAAAGAGACCGCCAGACCCGCCGAGGAGATGAATGAGGAATTTTATGGCAGTGAAAACTTCAGTGACGAAGATTTCGATGCCGAAGGCTTCGAAATCAGCGAGGCCGACCTGTAAACAATGACGGCATGAGCCCCCGGCTGATTGTACTATTAGGCCCCACCGGAGTGGGCAAGACAGAACTCAGCCTTTCACTGGCGGAGTTTCTCCATTCCCCCATACTCAATGCCGACTCACGCCAACTGTTCCGCGACCTGCCCATAGGCACCGCCGCCCCTACACGCGAACAGCAGAAGAGGGTAAAACATTATTTCGTGGGCACGCTCGGACTGACCGACTATTACAGCGCGGCGCAGTATGAGGCCGACGTGTTGCATCTGTTGGCCGGCCTTCATACCCGGCAGCCCGATGCCTTGCTCTGCGGCGGAAGCATGATGTACATTGATGCCGTGTGCCGCGGAATTGACGACATCCCCACCGTAGATCAAGAAACCCGGTGCCTCTTGGCGGAACGGTATGCACAGGAAGGACTGGAACCTCTCGCCAGGGAACTGAAACTGCTCGATCCGGAATACCATGCCGTGGCAGACCTTAAAAACCCCAAACGTGTCGTGCATGCTTTGGAAATTTGCTACATGACAGGAAAGCCCTATTCCTCTTTCTGCACCCGCCGCCCCAAAGCCAGGCCGTTCAGCATCCTCAAGATCGGACTGCGGCGCGAGCGTGAAGAACTGTACGAACGCATCAACCGGCGGGTGGATGAAATGATAGGACAGGGACTGGTGGAAGAAGCGCGGCGCGTGGCTGCCTACCGCCATACGAACGCTCTCAACGCCGTGGGTTACAAAGAAATATTCAACTATCTGGACGGTACATGGACACTGGAGCATGCCATAGAGAAAATCAAACAGAACACCCGCATCTACTCACGCAAGCAAATGACATGGTTCCGCAGGGATGACAGCATACACTGGTTCCGCCCCGAAGAAAAGGATGAAATAAAAAAACTGATAGAAAAAGACACTGTCCGGTAAACTTTTTCTAATTTTGCTACAGGATACCAGCATCTGTCCCAATAGGAAAATGAACAAGGCCACCAGAAACATCACCGAGAAGCTGAAAAAAGCCGGCAAGGAACTTGCCGGACTGTATCGCGGACCATGGTACAAGAAAACCGCCACGTGGTTTCTGACCTGCATCATCGCCTTCGTCCTGCTGCTTGGGGCTGTGGACTGCAACTTCCTGAACCTCTTCGGCAGGTCGCCCGGCTTCGAGGAAATCAAGAATCCGGTAAACAGCGAAGCATCGGAAATCTATAGTGCCGACAGCGTACTCATCGGACGTTTCTTCAGCGAAAACCGTACGCCCGTGAAATATGAAGACATCTCGCCCATCATCATCCAGACCCTTATCGACACGGAGGACGAACGCTTCTACCGCCATCGCGGCATCGACTTCCAAGGCTTGTTCTCTGCCGCAAAGGATATGCTCGGAGGGCACGCACGCGGTGCCAGCACCATCACGCAACAACTGGCCAAGAACCTCTTCAGGGTACGCACCCAATACTCCACCGGACTGCTGGGCAGGATTCCGGGTGTGAAGCTCCTCATCATAAAGGCCAAGGAATGGATTGTGGCCGTAAAGCTGGAAATGATTTTCAGCAAAGCCGAAATCCTTACCATGTATTTCAATACGGTGGACTTCGGCAGCAACTCTTTTGGCATCAAAACGGCCTGCCGCACCTACTTCAACACGACTCCCGACCGGCTGACGTATGAACAGGCAGCCACACTGGTGGGGCTACTGAAAGCCACATCGAGCTACAACCCGAAACTCAACCCGGAAAACAGCCGGAAGCGCCGCAATGTGGTGCTCACCAACCTGTACGACCACGGACACCTCATATTGGACGGGCAGCACGCCACCCCGGCACAACTGGATTCGCTGAAAGCCCTGCCCATGACCGTCAGCCCCCGCAGGGAGGAAAGCAGTTATGACGGTATCGCCCCTTACTTCCGCGAGATGCTGCCCGACTATATCGACATGCTTTGCGAGCAAGGCCTGATCAAGGGCGCAGATGCCGGGAACAAATTGGACCTGTATGCCGACGGCCTGAAAATCTACACCACACTGGACACGTGCATGCAGCGTTATGCCGAGGAGGCTGTCCGGAAACAAATGGAAATCATACAGGAACGTTTCGACATCCATTGGGGCGACACGCCACCCTGGCAG
The DNA here is from genome assembly GCA_964528135.1 of uncultured Paraprevotella sp. Taxonomy (GTDB): domain Bacteria; phylum Bacteroidota; class Bacteroidia; order Bacteroidales; family Bacteroidaceae; genus Paraprevotella. The sequence continues at coordinate 54,150 of CAZGSE010000004.1, forward strand.
GACGAACGCCACCGCGAAATCCCAGACTTCATTGAGGGCCTGGCCAAAAGGACCACTGCCTACAAGTATCTGGAGAAACGCTATGCCGGGCAACCGGACTCCGTCACCTACTACCTGAATCTGCCCCATAAAACGAAAGTGTTCAGCTATGACGGCCCCGTGGAGGTGGAAATGAGCACCATGGACTCCATCCGCCACATGGTGAAGTTCATGCACTGCGGGTTCGTGGCCATAGAACCGGACACGCGGCACGTGAAAGCCTACGTGGGCGACATTGATTTCGACTCCTGGAAATACGACAAGGTGACCGCCATGCGCCAGCCCGGCTCCACCTTCAAACTCTTCGTCTATGCCGAAGCCATGAACCAAGGGCTCACACCGTGTGACACACGCATGGACGAATGGCAGCAATACCCCGACACGGTGAAAGGCGTGCCTGCCAAATGGACGCCGCACAACGCCAACGGGACGTTCTACAACGTTGAAATCCCCTTGAAATCGGCTTTCGCACAAAGCATCAACAGCATTGCCGTGAAACTGGGCTACGAACTGGGCATCCATAACGTGGCCGAGACAGCCCATGCCATGGGCATCAGGTCGCCGTTACACGAAACGCCCTCGCTGAGCCTGGGTTCTTCTGACGTCAACCTGCTGGAACTGGTCAATGCCTACTGCACCGTCATCAACGACGGGCGGGCCGCCATGCCCATCATGATCACCCACATCGCAGACCGCGACGGCACCATCATCTACACGGCCAAAACAGAAGAACGGCAGGCCATCCCCTACCGCTCGGCATTCTTCATGCAGCAACTGCTGCGTGCCGGACTGACCGAACGCGGCGGAACCTCGGCAGCCTTGTGGAGCTACATCTATCCGGTACTGAAATACGCCGATTTCGGCGGAAAGACCGGCACCTCGAACAATCACTCCGACGCATGGTTCGTCGGCGTAACCCCCAAGCTGGTGGCCGGAGGATGGGTCGGCGGGGAATACCGCAGCATACACTTCCGCACGGGAGCCTTGGGGCAAGGCAGCCGCACGGCCCTCCCCATCTTCGGGAACTTCATACAGAAAGTGCTGCTGGACAACCGGCTTGCCCGATACCGCGAGAAATTCCCTAAGAAACCGAAAGAGGACATCGACCCTTCCTGCTACACCTGCAGCGGCTATTACCCCCCGGAGGAAACGGATTCGCTGACCGGAATCACAGGCCCGCCGGACATAATGTCCCCCGGAGACATCGCCCTGCCCGGTGGCAGCCATGCCGACAGCACGGAAAGCCAGACGGAACTCCTCATGAAAGAACCGGAAAGGCTCCCCGTGGAGGGGGTAATCTTTCCCTAACCCTCAAGCAGACGCAACTTGAATACAGAAAACACCATAGACGAAGAGAACCCGGAATTCCAGACCGCCCTGAAGCTCATCCGGTTCACCCGCAATTCCGTTTTCCTCACGGGGAAGGCCGGAACAGGCAAGTCCACACTGCTTAGATACATCTGTGCGCACACCCGCAAGAAGCACGTGGTACTGGCTCCCACGGGAATTGCGGCCATCAATGCCGGAGGCAGCACCCTGCACAGCTTCTTCAAGTTGCCTTTCCATCCCCTGCTGCCCGACGACCCGCGGTGCAGCTTCGGCCAGCTCCGCAGATTCCTGAAGTATAACTCCGCCTTGCAGAAGGTGATTCGTGAAGTAGAACTGATCATCATCGATGAGATTTCCATGGTGCGGGCCGACATCATCGACTTCATCGACAAGATACTGCGAGTTTACGGGCAGAATACCAAAATGCCTTTCGGCGGCAAGCAGCTCCTGTTCGTGGGCGACATTTTCCAGCTGGAACCGGTGGTGAAGGGCAACGAACGCGAACTGCTGGCCCGCTACTACCCCACGCCCTACTTCTTTTCCGCCGCCGTGTTCCGCCAAATGCGCCTCGTCTCCATCGAACTGCGCAAAGTGTACCGCCAGCAGGACGCGGCTTTCATCGCCGTGCTCGACCATATCCGCACCAACCAAGCCGGAGCGGCCGACCTGCAACTGCTCAACACACGCCACACCCGTCAGGAAAGCGGCAAGCAGAGCCACGGACTGAACATCACCCTGGCCACACGGCGCGACAACGTGGACTTCATCAACCACAAGAAGCTGCAAGAGATAGACACGGGGAGCACTGTGCTCAAAGGCGAAATCCAGGGAGAGTTTCCCGAAAGTTCGCTGCCCACCCTGATGGAACTGGAACTGAAGCCGGGGGCACAGGTCATATTCGTCAAGAACGACCAGAACAAACGCTGGGTGAACGGCACGCTGGGCACCGTGTCGGCCATAGATGCCGACAACGGGCACATCTACGTGGTGACAGAAGACGGGCAGGAAATGGACGTCACGCAAGAAACCTGGAGCAACGTGCGCTATACCTATAATGAACAGGAAAAAAAGATAGAAGAAGAGGAGCTGGGCGTATTCCGCCAATTCCCCTTGCGCCTGGCCTGGGCCATCACGGTGCACAAGAGCCAGGGCCTGACGTTCAGAAAGGTCACCATAGACTTCAGCGGCGGTGCCTTTGCCAGCGGACAGGCCTACGTGGCCCTGAGCCGCTGCACCTCGCTTGAGGGCATCACGCTGAAGCACCCCATCGTGCTTTCCGACATCTTCGTCAGGCCTGAAATCGTGAATTTCTCCCGCCGGTTCAACGACCGGCAGGCCGTGGAGCAGGCCATGAAAGAAGCCAAGGCCGACATAGAATACCAAGCCGCCGTGCAGGCTTTCGACCGCGGCAACTTCAGCCAGTGTCTGGACCACTTCTTCACCGCCATCCACAGCCGCTACGACATCGAAAAACCTGCCGTCCGCCGGTTCATCTCCAGCAAACTGCACGTCATCAACCGCCTGCGGCGGCAGAACGAAGAACTGCGCAGCCAACTGGCCGAACAACAGAAGCTCATGAAGCGGTACGCCCAAGAGTATTACGAACTGGGCAACGCCTCCATACTGCAAGCCCACAACCCGCGTGCCGCCATTGCCAATTACGACAAAGCCCTGTCGCTCGACCCGCAGTTCACGGATGCCTACATCCGCAAAGGCATCACCCTGCAGAACGAAAAAGACTTTGACGGCGCCCTGCAATGCTTCAACCGCGCCGCCGCAACCGCCACCGGCAACTTCAAGGTGCACTACAACCGCGGGAAAAACCACCTGTCCTGCGGGCGTTTGGAACAGGCCGTGGCCGATTTCGACAAGGCGGTATCCCTGAAACCGGAGCATGCCAAGGCACATGAACTCTTCGGCGATGCCCTGTCGCGGTCCGGACGGGAAGAAGAGGCCGCCATTCAATGGGCCATTGCGGAAGCCCTCCGCGAGAAACGGCACAAAGGTTAATATTAATTAAAACAACTTTCTTTCCTCGCAAACCTCCCCCCCTTTTTCGTACCTTTGGACAGATATTAACCTATCACTTTACTATTTACTATTCATCATGAGAAAAAAGCTACAAAAAGCAATTGGCGTGAGCCTGATGGCTGCCGGCATCCTTGCTACTCCCGCAACGGTAATGGCACAGAAAAAAGTCGCATATCTTTTCACTTACTTCACGGGAAACGCCCCTGAGAAGGAACAAATCTGCTATGCCATCAGCCAAGACGGGTACAACTACACCCCGCTCAACGACGGGCAGCCGGTGATAGCCTCAGACACCATTTCACTGAAAAAGGGCGTCCGCGACCCGCACATCCTGAGAGGGGAGGACGGATACTTCTACATGGTGGTCACCGACATGCGCTCCAGCCAAGGCTGGGCCTCCAACCGCGGCATCGTGCTGTTGCGCAGCAAGGACATGGTCGATTGGACCCACCACACGGTGAACTTCCCGGAGAAGTATGCCGGGACGATGTTCGCCAACGTCACCCGCGTATGGGCGCCGCAGACCATCTACGACAAAGCGGCGGGAAAGTACATGGTGTATTTCTCCATCCTGACGGACGACGGGCAGTGCCCCTACGACAAAGTGTTCTGGGCCTATGCCAACGAAGACTTCAGCGACCTGGAGGGCGAGCCGCAAGTGTTGTTCGACTATGAGAAATCGGCCATCGACACCGACATCGTGCAGGACGAAGAGGGCATATACCACGTGTTCTTCAAGACCGAAGGCGAAAAGAAAAAGGGCATACGGCAGTATCTGGCCACCGACCTGCACGACACTGCCTCCTGGCAACTGCTGCCCGGCACATGCGAGGACACCGACAAGGCCGTGGAAGGCTCCGGCGTGTTCCAGCGCATCGAGGGCGACTGGGTGCTGATGTACGACTGCTACATCAACGGCCACTACCAGTTCTGCACGAGCCAGGACCTGAAGACTTTCACGCGTGTGCAGGACACGGCCACTGAAGGCGCGTTCACCCCGCGCCACGGCACCGTCATCGCCATCACCAAAAAAGAACTGAAACGCCTGGAAAAAGCCTTCCCGAACACGAAATGACACACAGGCCGCTCCGGCATACGGAGCGGCCTTTATCCGACACACCATAAACATTAACGAACTTAATTTCAATTATGAGGACCAAAATCTTAACCTTGGCGCTGGCCGTGTCGCTCAGCCATGCGGCTTCCGCCAAAAACACTACCACGAAAGTGGAGCAAGTCACCACGGCCGTCACGCTGGACGAAGACGTGGACTATGTGATCACGAGTGACACGCCTTTCAGCGTGACCGGCAGCATCGACATCACCAACACGGACCATGCCGTGGTCATTTTTGAGGGACTGCGCCCAAGCGAAGCCCTTTCCTACCTGAGTTTCATCACCGTGAACGGCGACTCGGCGGTGAACGATGAAAACTGCCAGGTCAAGATGTATGCTTCGGGGAGTATCATTATGCCTTACAGCAGCGACATCAAGCCCCTCACCGTCTATTCCGAACAGAACTTCCAGGGCGACTCGGTCAACGACTTCGGGCTGGAGAACTCCAGCGGCTACATGAACCCGCTCACCACAGCCAAACTCAACAACAGCATCCGCAGCTTCAAGCTCAAGCGCGGCTACATGGTCACTTTCGCCAACAACTCCAACGGGCGCGGCTACAACCGTTGCTTCATTGCCGACACCGAGGACCTTGAAATGGCCACCCTGCCGGCCGCACTCGACAGCCGCATCTCCTCCTACCGCATCTTCAAGTGGAACGATGCCGAAAAGAAAGGTCTGGCCAACAACACGACCGAGGCAGCCACGCAGGCACTCAACGTGTCGTGGTGCTACAGCTTCGGCCTGGGTGAGGACCGCGGCATAGACTGCGAGTGCGTACCGCACCACATCCACGAGTCTTGGCCGGCCATAGCGGACATAGGCAAGGTGACCTATTCGCCGCACATGAAAACCAACAACGAACCGGGCAACTCGTCTGACGACAGCCCCGCCACGGTGGCCGAAGTGCTGGCCAACTGGGAATCGCTCATGGCCACGGGCATGCGCCTGTGTTCTCCCTCCTCGCACGACGGAAGCCTCAGCTGGCTGTATGAGTTCATGGACTCCATCGACGCACGCGGCTGGCGCTGCGACCTTATCGACCTGCACTGCTACTGGCCCGAATGGAACCTGCTCAACCAGCTGGAGGGATGGTACACCAGCTACGGGCGTCCGCTTTGGATTTCCGAATTCCTCTGGGGGGCATCGTGGAACAGCAACGGGATTTTCCAAGGCACAGACGGCACGGCCTCCATCGCAAACCAGCAGAAGAACTACGACACGATGAGCGGGGTGCTCACCGCATGGAACGGATACGGCTATGTGGAACGCTATGCTTATTGGAACAGCGAGTTAGACTGCTCCAAGATTTACATAGACGGCGAACTCACCCTCCTGGGCGAATTTTATGCCAACATGAATTCCGGCATAGGCTACAACAAGGACTATGAATTTGTCCCGCTCGTGGTCTGCAAGTATCCGAGCGACTTCACCGTGACCTACACCGAAAGTAGCCGCAGACTGTCCATCACGTGGACCAACCAGAACATGGAGCTGACCGACTCCACCCTGCTGGAGCTTAGCTTCAACGGCGGGGAATGGACCACATTGCAGAAATACGCATCGTCTGAACTGTCGTCATACAGCTACAACGAGACCTTTGACGAAGACTTCGAGAAAGGCACATACACCTACCGCGTGCACAACTACGACGTTGACGGTGAGGAACGCATAAGCAAGGAAATAACCATCTCGCTCGTCGGTGCGGAAGGCACGCCCGGATTCCAGTATGGTTCGCTGGAAATCAGCGACGCCGAACAGTTCAACACCTCATTCGACGCGGACGGCGACAATACTCCCGCCGTGTTCCTCGGCCTACCCACCTACAACAACACGAACACCGTCCCGGTCAACATCGTATATCGCGTCTCCGCGGCGAACGAACGCTTCACCAGCTGGGGATTCCCTTGGAACTGTGGCGACTACAGCCAAACGTATGACGTGCCCGAAACCACGGACTTCATGGTAATCAGCGAAGGTACACACCAGTATGGCGACATCACCATGCTGGTGGGCGAAAGCTCGTCCTCCATCGGCAACGACAGCACATGGATTGCTTTCGACACGCCGTTCCCCGAAGGTGTCACGCCGGTTGTCATCACCACCGTCCAATCCCGCAACAGCGTTTATCCGTATATGGTAAAGATGCTGGACATCACCAACGAGGGTTTCGCCGTAAAAATGGTGCGCCAGGCGGAAGCGGATGAAAGCGGCAGTTCTTTCGTTTCACAAAACATTTTCTACGTGGCTGCCACCCCCGGACAAGAGGAAATAGACAACAACAAGATCCTGACCGTAGGACGGAACATGACGGATCCGGTGGACGGCCGCCGTGCACGCGATGTGAACTTCATCGACTCCGATTCAAACACCGTGAGCCTGCTGAACCCCTACATCCTGTGCGGCCCGCAGACCAGCAATTACGAGCCGGCCGGGGTATATCGCATCTCTTCCCTCATAACAGAGGAAACTGAAGACGGGGAAGCCGTCACCGGCTTGAAAATCATCCGCCAGAAAGACGACACGAACAGCAGCGGCGGGACAGACAATGCCAACCGCAATGGCGACTACATGGGCTGGCTGGTTGTCAGCGACAACCCCAACCCGAACGAGGAGGTGAGCGTGGCCGGCGTGTCATCTTCTGCAACCTCCTCGCTGCAAGTGGAGGTCAGCGACGGGCACATCATCGTGAAAGGCACTGACAGCTACAGCGTCTATGCCCTCAACGGCATGCAAATGGACAAAAACGCCCGCCTGTCCAAAGGCGTCTATATCGTAAGGACCGCCGACCAGGCCGTGAAAGTTCTCGTCCCGTAAGGAGAGAGGACCTGCATCACACTATTCTCCTTGTGCACATTCCAAACATGGAATACCCGCACAAGGACTTTTTTTATGCCCATTCCGCCCGCTTATTCCTTTCTCCGTCCGCGCCCCCGCACATCCCCCCACAGGCGGGGAAACGCCACCCGCCTTGCGCAAGGACGGTGACGTTTGTGCGCAAGGCGAAGAGACGGCTTGCGCACAAAACGCCCCCTTCAGCAGGCCACCCGTCCCTCCGGCAATAAAAAACGGTTTCCCGCCCAAAGGGGAAACCGTCATAAAAGAAAACTATGGACAACGACCCGCTTTACAAGGGGCGGATCACGTAAGTGAAGTCATAATCCTGATAAGGCATACGGTAGGACGAAAGGGGTATGGCTCCCCAACTGTTCACGCAGGCCAGTCCGCGCTGGCGGGCAGCCACCTTCACCACGCTGAACGGCCGAGGCTCCAGGTCGCCGGAATGGCTCTGGTGGGCATCTTTGCTGTCACCGTCGTCCAGGTCTGAGGCCAGGAAGTTCAGCGTGCTGCACTCCATCGGAATCGTGGAATAGAATTCCAGCCCCTTCCCGGAAGCGTTCTTCACCTGCCAGTAGCGCACCTCCGTCTTGTTGCCGCTTTCCTGCGGACGGATGTAAGGCCAATACTGGTCGGACACACAGGCATCATAGCGCCCGATGCGGTCGCCATGGTTGCGGTCGCAGTAGTTCTCACCGGGTCCTTTACCATAGTAAGTCAGCAGGTTGTACTCTTCCGGCATCACCACCTGCATGCCATACCGCATCAGTTCCCTCTTGCGTCTGGCATCGGGATTCACCTCCAGGGCCTCATTCACCACCAGTTCGCCGGCGGACGTCAGGGTGTAGGTCATGGTCAGCCCGGCCTCCACCGTGGGCATCTCATAGACGGCCTTCACCTGCTGTGCCTTCCCGCCATCGACGGTTTCCACCTCAAACGAGGTCAGCCTCATCTCAGGGTTCCGCCAGGCCCGGAGTTCCCTCTGCACGTTGGCACCGTAGTCGTTATCCGTCGGCGCCCTCCAGAAGTCCGGCATGATGGCATAACCCTTCTCCAGCATCGGCTGACCGTCCACGTCGAAGTATTCAATCCATCCCGTATAACGGTTGAAGGTCACGGCAGTGTTCCCGGCCGTGAGCGTCACGCAGGCCACCATCTCTTCCTTTTCAACCGTTTGTGTGCCGCCCGCGCGGCCGTCTGCCGCCATGATGCCCTCCACGGTCGGGAACTCATAGGCGTTCACCACAAACTGTTCGCGGGCCACGGCATAGCCGGCCTCCAGCATCGGGGTGCCCTGTTTCAGCACGAAATCCAGGTTCAGCAACAATTCTTTCCCGCAATCCTGCGGCAGGCTATAGCCGTCCAGCGTCAGGGTGCGGCTCTGCTGTGCGGGCACGTCCAGGCTGTTGCGCCCGTTGGCCACCACCTTGCCCTCTTCCTCCAGCGTCCAGTGCAGCTCCACGTTGTCGAGCGAACGGAAGAAATTCTCATTGTACACCTCAATCACGCCGCCGGACAGGTCCTTGGCCGTCGCCCAGATATTCTGGTAGAAATAGCGCACCTCATTGGCATGCGGATTCGGGTTGCGGTCGGGGCTGATCAGCCCGTTGCAGTTGAAGTTATGGTCGCTGGTGGCATAACGGCCGAAATCGCCGCCATAGGCATAAATGGTCTTGCCCTGTGCGTTCTTCACCCGCAGTCCCTGGTCCACAAAGTCCCAGATGAAACCGCCCTGATACTTGGGATACTTGCGCACCAAGTCCCAATATTCCTTGAATCCCCCGATGGAGTTACCCATGGCATGTGCATACTCACACTGGATGAGCGGGCGGGGGTTGGAGCCTTGGGCGTACCTCTCGCAGCCGTCGTAGTCGTAATACATCGGGCAGAACACGTCCGTCTTGCCTTCTTGGTGGGCCTGCTCATACTGGCAGGGGCGGCTGGGGTCGTAAGCCTTCACCAGGTCGTAGGCCTTCTCGAAGTTCGGGCCGTAGCCGGCTTCGTTGCCCAGGCTCCAGAAGATGATGGACGGATGGTTCTTGTAAATCTTAATGTTGCTCTCGTTCCGCTCCAGATGGGCTTTGGCATACGCGGGTTCCTTGGCCAGTGTCTTGTCTCCGTAGCCCATGCCGTGGCTCTCGATGTTGGCTTCAGCCACCATGTAGAACCCGTATTCATCGCACAGCTCATACCAGCGCGGGTCATCGGGATAGTGGCAGGTGCGCACGGCGTTGATGTTCATTTGTTTCATCACCCGTATGTCTTGCAGCATGCGTTCCTCCGTCACCACGTAGCCCGTCACCGGATCTATCTCGTGCCGGTTGACACCTTTGAACAGCACCGGCTGGCCGTTCACCAGCACCTGCGCGTCCTTGATTTCCACCTTGCGGAAACCTACGTTCTGCGCAATGGATTCCACCACCTTCCCGCCGTCTGTCAGCGTGGCATACAGGCGGTAGAGATTGGGGGTCTCGGCCGTCCATTTCAGCGGGTTCTCCACCTCGAACACCACCTGCGTCTCCCCGTCGCGGCCTGCCGTCACCCGTTGCGACTGCACTTCGTTGCCCTCGGCGTCCTTCAGCGTAAGCACCACCGTCTTGCCTTTGGCCGATACAGTGGTCAGCCTGACGTCCAGACGGCCGTCCTGGTAATCGTTCACCAGGTCGGGCGTAATGAACAGGTCTTCGATGCGGGCCTGCGGGCGCGCATAGAGGTACACCTCGCGGGCGATGCCCGTCAGCCGCCAGAAGTCCTGGTCCTCCAGATACGACCCGTCGCACCAGCGCATCACCTGCATGGCAATCAGGTTCTCCTGCCCCGGCTTCAGGTATTTTGTCAGGTCAAACTCGGCGGCCACCTTGCTGTCCTCGCTGTAGCCCACGAACTTGCCGTTCACCCACACCATCAGGTTAGAAGTGGCCGAACCCACGTGCAGGCAGATGCGCTCGCCCTTCCAGCCGGCAGGTATGAGCACCTGTTTGCGGTAAGAGCCCGTGTAGTTGTTGCGCTCCTCCACGAAAGGCGGATTGCTCTCAAACTGCGTGCGCCAGGCATAACCGCTGTTGCAGTACGTGGCATCGCCGTAGCCGTTCAGTTCCAACAAACCCGGCACGGGGAAATCCACCCACTGCGTGTCGTCATAGTCCACAGCATAGAAACCTTTCGGGGCCTTGTCGTGGTCGCGTGCGAAGTTGAATTTCCATTTGCCTTCCAGCGAGAGGTAACGCTCCGAACTGGCCTTGCACCCTTCCTGCGCCAGTTCCTCCGTCTCATAGGCAAAGAACGCCGCACGCGGAGGCAGGGTGTTCACTTCATTCACCTCCGGGTCGAGCCACCACGGAGTGGTCTTCTGTGCGCCGACTGACACGACGGCCATACAAGCGCACGAGAACAATAGTTGTTTTAGCATGATAATTTTTAGTTTTTTGCGTCCGTGACGCGGTTCAAAAATGAAATTAATAATGCCTGCAAATATACGAGTTTTATTTGTTTTTCAGCCCTGAAATAAAATTTTCTGCGAAATATTGTGAATTCGGCACAAGATTGATTAACTTTGGAGAAGAAAACAAAAGAACTGCAGAATAAAGACCTCCACCGATATGAATACGGACTTCTCACGCCCTTTCGACCCGGCAGACCACGCAAAAGACCGAACGGACCGACACCCGCTGGCGCAAGGCCTGGCGCGGTTGGCACCGTGGGGCTACTGCATCGCCGTGCCCGTGGTCATGGCCATCTGCCTCTACGCATACGAAAAAGAGACCTTGTTCCAAATACAGGAACTCAGCCTGTTCCTGCCCGATGGGCTTTTCTACCGCGGCCTAGCCGGCTATCCCGGCGGGACATTGCAGTGGGCGGCCTGCTTCCTGACCCAATTCTTCTATCATCCCGCCCTTGGAGCCGCGTTGCTGGCCATCCTGTGGGTGGCCGCCGGCCTTGCCATGCGGTCGGCTTTCCGGTTGTCGGCCGGGACAAGCACCCTCGTGGTCCTGCTCCCTGCCGCCCTGCTGGCCGGCATCGTGCAGATGGGCTATTTCATTTATTACATCAAGCTGCAAGGCTATTTCTTCGTGCCCTCCGTTGGCATCCTGTGCATCCTTTTGGCAGCTTGGGTGTTCCGCCTCGCCATGGCATGGCGGACGTGGGCGGGTTGCACGTGGCTCGCGGTGTGGACAGCCGCGGGCTACCCGTTGCTGGGGGCATACGCCTTGGCAGGCGCGGCCTGCATGCTTGTGCTGTGCTGGCGGATGCACGGGCCGCTCCAGTCCGCGCGCGTCATCCCCACGGCACTGGGCTTGCTGCTCATCATCGGAGTGCCCCTGCTGGCCTACCAATTTTATGTGCAGACTTCCGTGAGCGAGATCTACACAGCCGCACTGCCGAGTTTCGATGCCGTGGAAAAGGTATATGCGCAATACCGCATACCTTATTATATATTATTCGCCACGCCACTGCTGGGTGCGGCATGTTATGACTACGCCCCTGCGACACGACGGGGGATAATGCCCGCCGCCCATGTGCTGTTGCTGGCAGCCGTTGGAACATGGCTGGGGAATACGTGGTACACAGACGAAAATTTCCGCAAGGAACTGCTCATGGCCCGCGCCATCGAGAACCTGGAGTGGGACAAGGTGCCGGCCATCTTCTTGGGCGGGACAGCCGAGCCCACGCGGCTGATGGTGATGAACAAAAACCTGGCCCTGTTCCGCCTGGGACGGGCAGGCAACGAAATGTTCCAGTTCCGCGAGGGAGGTGCGCGACCCAACGCCCCCTTCCTCGTGCGGCTCACCCACGTAGGCGGCAAGGCCTTGTACTACCACTACGGACAAGAAAACTATTGCTACCGCTGGTGCATGGAAGACGGGGTGACGTATGGCTGGCGCACGGAATACCTGAAGTACATGGCCAAGACCTCCATCGCCAACGGCGACCACAGGGTGGCACGGAAATACATCAACATACTCAAGCGGACACTGTTTCACAAAGCATGGGCAGAGAAGTACGAAGCCCTGCTCGACCATCCCGAAAACATACAGAAAGATGCCGAATTCCAGCCCATCATCAGTATGATGCCCGAAAAGAACAGCCTGAACTCCGACATGAACGTCATTGAGATGTTCCTGCTCAGGACGTTCGCCAACGACAACAGCAACAACCCCTATCGCCAAGAGCAGTGCCTGATTGCCGCCCTGCAGATGAAGGACATCGACCTGTTCTGGCCGCGCTTCTTCAAGTATGCCACGCTGCACCAGGGCGAACACATGCCCCTCCACTACCAGGAGGCGGCCTACCTGTACGGACACTTGGAGCGTAAAGTGGACATCAGCCACATGCCGTTCGATGCCGGCGTAAAGGAAAGCTACCAACGCTTCATGGATTTCACGCGGCAGTGCGCGGGCATGACGGAAGAACAGATGGCGGAGGCCTTCCGTCCACAGTTCGGCCACACGTTCTATTATTTCTATTTCCTGGTCAACGGATTACAAACTTATTGAAAACATGAAGAGCAATACACTGAACCTCATGGCCTGTTGCCTGCTGGCCGCCTGCTGCTTCGCCTGCACGGCACGTGTGCCCGACACCTACAGCGAGAGCGGAGACGCGGCAGACATCTACCCCGACTATACCGATGTCACCATACCTCCCAACATCGCCCCACTGCACTTTGTCATAGACGAAGAGGCCGAAGCCTACATCACGCGTATCAGCTACCCAGGGGGCGAATGGGTCACGGACAAGAAAGAAGTGAAACCGGGCGTCTCCCGCTGGCGCGGCATGCTGTCCGAGGCGCAGGACAAAGCCCTCGGTGTGGAGGTATTCGTGCGAAAGGAGGGGACGTGGTACCGCCGCAAACCGTTCCGGATCCACGTGGCGAACGAGGAAATAGACCCCTACCTGTCCTACCGCCTCATCAGCCCGTCCTACGTCACCTACAAGGACCTGACCCTCAACCAGCGTAACCTGACGAATTTCGAGGAGAACATCATATACAGCAACATGATCAACACGGACGTGAACAAGGCCCACTGCATCAACTGCCACTCATACCAGAACTACAATCCGGCCCGCATGCAGTTCCACATACGCGAAAACTACAGCGGGACGGTGATTGCCTACGACGGACGGCTCACCAAAGCCAACCTCAAGACGGACTCGTTGATTTCGAGCGGAGTATATCCCTCCTGGCATCCCACCGAACCCCTCATAGCCTATTCCGTGAACAACACCGGGCAAACGTTCCACACGCTCGACCTGCAGAAAGTGGAAGTGCAGGATATGGCCAGCGACCTGATTCTCTACGACGTGGAACGCAACGAGGTGACCCGCATCAAAGGCGATGACAACGAACTGGAGGTATTCCCTTGGTGGAGTCCGGACGGACAGTACCTCTACTATGCCTCTGCACATTTCGAGCGCAAAGACACCAGCAAGAACCTGGATAACGAAACCATATTGCGCTATGAGGAAATCAAGTACAACCTCTACCGGCGGAAATACGATGCGGCACGCCACGACCTGGGTGCGCCGGAACTGGTGTTCGATGCCGTGGCACGCAACCGGAGCGCCACCCTGCCGCGCATCTCTCCCGACGGACGCTACCTGATGTTCACCATGGGCAAGTTCGGCGTGTTCCACATCTGGCACAAGGATGCCGACCTCTACCTGATGGACTTGCAGACACGGCAAGTGCGCCCCATGCGCGAAATCAACTCCAACGATGTGGAAAGCTACCATTCGTGGAGCAGCAACGGACGATGGCTCGTATTCAGCAGCCGCCGTTATGATGGCAACTACACCCGCCCCTACATCGCCTACTTCGACCGCAACGGGCGGGGACGCAAACCGTTTGAACTGCCACAAGAGGTGCCCGACATGCACCGCCGCTTCATGCGCAGCTACAACATTCCGGAGTTCATGACCGGCCCGGTTGAAATATCGCCGCAGACGTTCGCTTCCTTCATCAAAGACACGGAAGCCGCCCCGGCACGACAGAAGAACTGAACACACAAAACTTTTCATTATGAGATACAACATCTTCGGCAGACTGACCGCCCCTGCCCTGTTTTTCCTTGCAACCCAAGGAATGGCGCAAGGTACATTGGAAGATTACCAGAGGGCTTACTCCCTCTACGACAAGTTCAACGCCACGCAGGTCTATCATGACCCTGCTGACATACGTTGGGCAAGCGACAGCACGTTTCATTACTCCACCTACACCGCGGAGGGCCTAAATTACCACATCGGGCAGCTCCGCGGCAGCCAGACAGACGCAGAGGTGCGCGCCGTGGACATGGACGCACTGGCGGCCTTGTTGGAACACGAGACCGGCACCGAGGTGAAGCGCGGCGCGCTGCAGCTGGAGCAGTTCGGCACAGACAGCCTGAACCCATACACCATATCGTTCCGCTACGGCGGTTTCAGATGGCAAGTGGACAACGCCTGCGGCCCGGCCCTGCAACTCAAAGCCAAAACGCCGCTGCCGCCCAGGAGACAGCAAACGCCGCAACGCCACTGGATGGAAGTGGATGACGAGAAAGGCGCCGCACCCGTGCCCTCGCCGGACGGGCAGCTGCAAGCCTACATCAAGAACGACAATGTGTATGTCAGCGACCGCGACGGCCGCAACGAGCGCGCACTCAGTTGCGACGGCACGGCAGGCAATTACTACTCCAGCTGGCTCAAATGGAGCCCGGACGGCAAGTGGGTGAGCACCAACAAAATCCGTCCGGCACAAAAAAGATATGTCTATTACGTGGAAAGTTCCCCAAAAAGCCAGCTGCAACCCATCCTGCACCAACAGGAATACGCCAAGCCGGGCGATGAACTGCGGTTCAAGGTGCCCTGCGCGTTCAACGTGGAGACGGGACAGGCCACGATTCCTTCCACCGAATTGTTCGCCAACCAATACGACCTCTACGGCCCGGAGTGGAATGACGATGGCCGGACGCTGACTTTCGAGTACAACGAACGCGGGCACAAGATTTACCGCATGCTGGAGCTGGACGCCGCAACGGGACAGGTGCGCACGCTGGTGGAAGAAAGCAGCCCCACGTTTGTCAACTACAACCGCACGTTCCGCCACAAGCTGAAGGACGGGCAACGGATGATCTGGATGAGCGAACGCGACAACTGGACGCACCTGTACATGATTGACCTGAAGAAGGGTGCGGTGGAACGCCAGATTACAAAAGGCGAATGGGTGGTGCGCCGCGTACTGCGGGTGGACGAGGAACGGCAGACCATCTTCTTCACGGCCAGCGGCATGGTTCCCGATGAAGACCCTTACCAGGTGCACTACTACAAGATTGGGTTCGACGGGAAGCACCTGACCTGCCTCACGCCGGAAGACGGGCAGCACTCGGCCGTGTTCAACAAGGACTATACACTGATGATCGACAAGTATTCCAAGCCTGACCTGGCACCGGTGACCGTCCTTCGCAGCACGTCCGACCCCGTAACGGAAAGCCAAGAACTGGCCCGCGCCGACATCGGCAACCTCCTGAAAGCGGGCTGGACCGCACCGGAGGTGTTCACTGCCCCCGGACGGGACGGCGAGACCCTCATGTGGGGCATCATACAACGACCCACGAACTTCGACCCGCAAAAGACGTATCCCGTGATTGAATACATCTATTCCGGCCCCGGCGATGCCTATACCCCCAAGAGCTTCATACCCTACAACGGGAACATGACGGCACTGGCCGAACTGGGCTTCATCGTCGTGCAGCTGGATGGCATGGGCACGTCCTACCGCGGCAAGGCATTTGAAGACGTGTGCTACAAGAACCTGAAAGACGCCGGCTTCCCCGACCGCATGGCCTGGATAAAAGCTGCCGCCGAACGCTATCCCTACATGGACAGCACGCGCGTGGGCATCTTCGGAGCCTCGGCCGGCGGGCAGGAATCCATGGCCGCCGTGCTGTTCCATCCGGAGTTCTACAAAGCGGCCTACTCCAGCTGCGGCTGCCATGACAACCGCATGGACAAGATTTGGTGGAACGAGCAATGGATGGGCTACCCCGTGGACAGCAGCTACGTGGCCTCGTCCAACGTGGCGAACGCCCACAAGCTGACGCGTCCCCTCATGCTCGTGGTGGGCGAACTGGATGACAACGTAGATCCGGCATCCACCCTGCAGGTGGTCGATGCCCTGATCCGCGCCGACAAGGACTTTGAACTGGTTATGCTGCCGGGCGTGAAGCACACCATGGGCGAACGCTACGGCGAGCACAAGCGTTTCGACTTTTTCGTAAAAAACCTCATGGGCACGGAACCACCGTCGTGGGATGCCATAAAACAACTCCGCCCCTGAACAGGGCCGGAGTTGGCTTTCTACGGGGAAAAACCCCGCGGGAAGATGTCACGCATACAGGCAGTAATAAATGCCGTCGGCACAGCGTTCCTGCCTGATTTTCTTTTCCTGCAACAACAGGATGATGCTCAGGCAAAGTTCTGTCGTGCTTAACTTACACTGGGCCTGCAACTCCCTGAACGTGCACCGCAATACACGGGAGATGGCCTTATACACATTCATACTGCGGGATTGGATGATACTCTTGTCTGGTAACATAGTCTTCCGTTTTTATCCATGGCAAATTAAACAAATATCATCGTGGCGGCGTACAGCCGTTTCACATTAACGTCCCCTTTTTTACCCTTTTTTCAGTAAAAACGGGGGCGTTTTGCTCCCGGCAGGCGGAACGTCCTCCCGGTGTGCTGCGTCCGGCCCTGTACCCTTTCCTTCCGGCACCGGCAAAAAAAATACCCGGCAGCCCTCCACAACGGGCCGCCGGGACATATCCCCCGCCTTGCAGGAAAACGGCCGACAGGCAGCCCGCCCCATGGCAAGGCCGCCCGCCAACCGGATGCGGGAATCAGTAGTTCTCCTTCTTCACCTCAAAATAAGCCTGCGGGTGCAAGCAGGCCGGGCACACCTTGGGCGCTTCCTTGCCCACATGGATGTAACCGCAGTTGCGGCACTGCCATACCGTCTCGCCGTCCTTTACAAACACCTTATAGTCCTTCAGGTTGTTCCACAAGGCCAGATACCTTTCCTCGTGCCCTTTTTCGGCCACGGCAATCATGCGATACATGGCGGCAATGGCCGGGAAACCTTCCTCGTCGGCAATGTCGGCAAACTTGGGATAGTCCGATTCCCACTCCTCATGCTCGCCGGCAGCAGCCGCCTGCAGGTTTTCAAGCGTAGTGCCGATGACGCCCGCGGGATAGCTGGCAGTGATTTCCACCATTCCGCCTTCCAGCCATTTGAACATCCTCTTGGCATGCTCTTTCTCCTGCTCGGCTGTCTCCATGAAAATGGCGGCCACCTGTTCGTAACCCTCTTTCTTCGCCACACTGGCAAAATAAGTATATCTCATCCGTGCTTGCGACTCACCGGCGAAAGACACCATGAGGTTCTTCTCCGTACGTGTTCCCTTAATACTCTTTTCCATAATCATTCGTTTTAAAACTGTTTTGAACTTAAATATCATGTCCTTCCGGACAATGCAAAGATAGGAATAATTTTTCCATTATTGTAATCATTACAAATTAAAAACCTTAATGTCGCGTTAAAAAAGATATAAAAGAGTAAAAAAGGAATCATATCTTCCCGCTGCCCCCTTACGCCACGGCACAGGACAGCACGCCCCAACCGCCCATCCGGCACTACGGGCTGCACGGCCGGTTCACGCCCGCACCGCCCTGCAACCGGCATTGCAACACACTGTGGACCAACAGGAAAGGAAACTGCCATTTTTCTTGCGCAAGAACGTCCGCCACCTTGCACAAAACGGCGGGAGGCTTTGCGCAAGACCGCTCCGGATCCTGCGCAAAGCCTCCCGCCATAGTAGGAAAAAAAACTGCCGCACCGTCAGAGCACACCCTTGCTCGACGGCAGTTCAAAATGATGGATGTCGCGCTGCACGGCCATCCGCAGGCTGCGGGCCAGTGCCTTGAATATGCCTTCTATCTTGTGGTGTTCGTTGGTGCCCTCGGCCTTGATGTTCAGGTTCATCCGCGCCGCATCGCTCAGGCTCTTGAAGAAATGGAAGAACAGCTCCGTGGGCACGTCGCCCACCCGCTCGCGCCGGAACTCGGCATCCCACACCAGCCACGGCCGCCCGCCGAAGTCGAGGGCCACGCTGCACAAGCAGTCATCCATGGGCAGACAGAAACCGTAACGCCCGATGCCGCGCTTGTCGCCCAGCGCGCGGAGCAGGCATTCGCCCAAGGCCAACGCCGTGTCCTCCACCGTGTGGTGTTCGTCCACCTGCAGGTCGCCCGCCGTATGGATGAAAAGGTCCATGCCGCCATGCTTGCCAATCTGCTCCAGCATGTGGTCGAAGAACCCCAGCCCCGTGCGGATGTCGCATTGCCCGCTGCCGTCCAGGTCCACACGCACCTCGATGTCAGTCTCTTTCGTGGTGCGGCGCACTTCGGCCCGCCGCTCCCCGGCAAATACGAATTCGGCTATGCGGTCCCAGCTGTCCACGTAGCGGATGCGTCCGTCGCCTGAAGCCTGCCCGCCGCCCGGCTTCAGGATCAGGGCACGGCAACCCAGGTTCAACGCCAACTGCGCATCCGTCTCGCGGTCGCCGATGACCCAGCAGGCCGGCAGGTCATAGTCTCCCGACAGGTAGTGACCCAGCATCCCCGTCCCCGGCTTGCGGGTGGGCAGGCCGTCAGACGGGAAACTGCGGTCGATGAGCACATCGTCGAACGTCACGCCCTCGCCTTCCAGCGTGCGCATCATCAGGTTATGCACCGGCCAGAAGGTTTCTTCCGGGAAAGCCTCCGTGCCCAACCCGTCCTGGTTGGTCACCATCACCAGCTCATAGTCCAGCCGGCGGCGGATGAAACCCAGGTTGCGCATCACGCCCGGCACGAACTCCAGCTTGGCGAAGTCGTCCACCTGTTCGTCCGCCGGCTCCCGGATCAGGGTGCCGTCGCGGTCGATGAACAAAGCCCTCTTCTTCATCTTCCCTCCTTTCCGTAGGTACGCAGGGCCGCCAGCAGCCGGTCGTTTTCCTGCGGCGTACCCACCGTGATGCGCAGGCAATCGCCGCACAGCTCCACCTTGGAACGATTGCGCACGATGATGCCCTTGCCCACCAGATAGTTATAAATCTCGTCTGCCCCACGCACCTTGGCCAGGAAGAAATTGGCATCCGTGGGGAACACTTTCTCGCAAATGTCCAGCTCGGCAAAGGCGGACATCACCTGCCCGCGCTCGCGCAGCAGCAGGTTCACCCAGCGTTCCACGTCGAAACGCCGCTTGAGCATCTCCAGCGCCTGTTCCTGCGTCAGCAGGTTGACGTTATAAGGATACTTCACCTTGTTAAACAGGGCGATGATGTCCTCACGGGCAAAAGCCATGCCCAGCCGGATGGCCGCACATCCCCAGGCTTTGGAAAACGTGTTCAGCACCACGATGTTCGGATAGCGCCGCAGCTCCTCGCGGAAAGTCCGCTCCCCCGAAAAGTCGGAGTAGGCCTCATCGATGACCACCAGACCGGAGAAGTTCTCGATGACGCGGACCACTTCCTTGCGCTCCAGGCAGTTGCCCGACGGGTTGTTCGGCGTGCACAGGAAGATGAGCTTCGTGCGGTCGTCGGCCGCATCCAGCAGTTTGTCGGCATTCAGGGCAAAGTCCTTGTCCAGCAGCACGGAACGGTAGGCCACATCATTGATGTCGGCACACACCCTGTACATCCCGTAAGTGGGCGCGATGGCTACCACGTTGTCCGTCTTGGGTTCGCAAAAGACGCGGAACAGCAGGTCGATGGCCTCGTCACTGCCGTTGCCCAGGAAAATCTGTCCGGGCTTCACGCCCTTCACCTCGGCCAGCTGCGCTTTCAGTTCCGCCTGCAGGGGGTCGGGGTAACGGTTGTAAGGAGAGTTGTAAGGACTCTCGTTGGCGTCCAGAAAAACGGAAGCCTCCGCCCCGCTGTATTCGTCGCGGGCGGAACTGTAGGGCTTCAGTGCCCACACGTTCGGCCGCACCAGTTGTTGCAAAGGTTTCATATTCATGTGTTCTCCGTTTTGATTTGTTGCAGTCTCAGGGCCATGGCGTTGCGGTGGGCATCCAACCGCTCGCCCGCCGCCATGAGTTCCACGGCCGGCCCAATGGCACGCACACCCTGCGGTGTCAGTTCCTGGAAGGTCACCTTGCGGTGGTAGCTGTCCAGGTTCACCCCGCTGTAGGCCATGGCATAGCCGTTGGTGGGCAGGGTGTGGTTCGTTCCAGAAGCATAGTCACCCGCGCTCTCCGGCGTATAGTGGCCGATGAACACACTGCCGGCATTGACCACCCGTCCGGCCAGTTCGCGGCAATTTTCCGTCTCGATAATCAGATGCTCAGGCGCATAGCGGTTGGTCAGTTCCATGGCCTCGTCCATGTCGCGCACCAGCACCAGTTTGCTGGATGCCAGCGACTTTTCGGCAATCTCCCGACGCGGCAGTGCCGCCAGCTGGCGCGCCACCTCGTCCTGCACGCTCCCGATGAGGCTTTCGTCGGTGGTCACCAGCAGCACCTGGCTGTCCGGCCCGTGTTCGGCCTGCGACAGCAAATCCGCCGCCACGAAAGCGGGAGAGGCCGTGCGGTCGGCCAGCACCTCCACCTCCGACGGGCCGGCCGGCATGTCGATGGCCACGTCGCCGAGCGACACCTGTTGCTTGGCGGCCATGACATACTGGTTGCCCGGCCCGAAAATCTTATAGACCTTGGGGACACTCTCCGTACCGTAGGCCATGGCTCCGATGGCCTGCACGCCTCCCGCCTTGAAGATGCGATCCACTCCGGCCACGCGGGCGGCGCAGAGGATGGCAGGATGCACCTTCCCCTCACGGTCGGGCGGAGTGCAGAGCACAATCTCGCGGCATCCGGCGATGCGGGCCGGCGTGGCCAGCATGAGCACGGTGGAGAAGAGCGGAGCCGTCCCGCCCGGAATGTACAATCCCACCTTCTCTATGGGGATGGCCTTCTGCCAGCAAGTGACGCCGGGGCAGACTTCCACCTGCCGGGACTCGAAACGCTGGGCGGCATGGAACTTACGGATGTTGTCGTGCGCCAGCTCCAAAGCCGACTTCAGGGCGGGGTCCACCAGCCGCCCGGCTTCCGCCATCTCGGCCTCCGTCACGGCCAGCGACTCCAGTTCCACTTTGTCGAACTGCTTTTCATATACTTTCACGGCACGGTCGCCGTTGCGCCTCACGTCGTCCAACACCCGGCACACCGTTTCGCGCAAGGCAGCCACGTCCATCACCGGACGCTGCAACAATGGCCCCCACTCTTCCTTGCGGGGATATCTGATTACCTTCATGTCTGTTTCTCCTTTCCTTATTTATATATACATAAGCCCACGATGGCCGCAGGCTCAGAGAATCATCTTCTCCACAGGCACCACCAATATGCCCTGCGCGCCCAGTTCTTTCAGCTTGGAGATGATTTCCCAGAAGCGTCCTTCGTCTATCACCGTGTGCACGCTGCTCCAGCCTTCCTGTGCCAGCGGCATCACTGTGGGGCTTTTCGCACCGGGCAGCACGGACACCACGTCCTTCACCTTGTCCGAAGGCACATTCATGAGCACATACTTTTTGTCTTCCGCGCTCTTCACCGCCTCGATGCGGAAGAGCAACTCATCCAGCACGGCCTGTTTGGAGGCATCCAGGTCACGGCGGCCGATGAGCAACGCCTCGCTCTTCATCACCACAGCCACCTCCTGCAGATTGTTGCTCACCAGCGTGGAGCCGGAACTTACGATGTCGAAGATGGCATCGGCCAGCCCTATCCCAGGGGCAATCTCCACCGAACCGGTAATCACATGGATGTCCGTATGCACCCCGTTGGCTTCCATGTATTTCCGCAGGATGTTGGGATAAGAAGTGGCCACCTTGCGCCCCTCGAACCATGACAAACCGGTGT
Source organism: uncultured Paraprevotella sp. (assembly GCA_964528135.1). Classification (GTDB taxonomy): domain Bacteria; phylum Bacteroidota; class Bacteroidia; order Bacteroidales; family Bacteroidaceae; genus Paraprevotella. The sequence goes on from CAZGSE010000004.1 coordinate 76,429, forward strand.
AGTCCGCCGCCTTGGGCACGGCCAGCGACAGGCGGCACTTGCTGAAGCCCAACCTGCGCACAATCACGGCGTCCTCGCCCTTCTCCACAAACTCGTTCTCACCCACGATGCCCAAGTCGGCCACCCCTCCGGCCACAGACTCCGGGATGTCGTCATCGCGCAGGTAGAGCACCTCGACGGGAAAGTTGGAAGCCTGCACCAGCAAGGTGCGTTTGGAAGAACTCACTTTGATGCCGGCTTCCGCCAGAAGCGCCATCGTGTCGTCATAAAGCCGTCCCTTGGACTGCACTGCAATTCTAAGCATATATTCCTTTTGTTTTTATTGGTTATCGTAAAAATAAAAAGAGACCCACCGCATATCGGCAAGCCTCTCCTGTTTATTCCCTTCCTGCTGGCATGCAGCACCGCCTACCGATTACAAACCGTTAGGATGATGATGATGTATGGCAGCAAAATATCTCATGTCTTTTCTTATTCCCGACAAAGATAGACTTTTCTTTGGAAACCGCCAACCAAAATACGAAGAAAATGCCAGATGCTTGCCCAAATAGTTTTTACATGACAGGGACAACCGGCACGGGCGGCGTTACGAAATACATATACGCCCGCCGCCCCCTCATGTTGCCTTTTTAGAAAAACGGGGGAGAACATGCCGGATTGTGCACCCCCTCCCCCGGTTTTTTACCGTTCCGGTGAAAGACTTATTGCTGTGGTTTCCCTGCGAAAATCAAGTCTATCACATCGGCATCCTTAAAGAACTTGCGGGCAAACTTCTGAACATCCTTGGTTGTGATGGACGATATGAGTTCCTCCATGTTCTCCGGGTCGTCCAGATTAATGCCCGTCTTGTAGTAAGACACCAGGACAGACATCCAATAACTGTTATGATGCTTCCGCTGTTCTGCCTCTTTCAAGGTGTTTTTCACCACCTTGCCCAGTTCCTCCTCCGTCACCCCTTCATGAATGATGTTATCCACTTCCTTATAAAGCAGGGGCTTCAGTCCGGCAGCCTTTTCGGGATCGCATTCAAAGGTCATATACATGCTGTAGTGGTTATACGGCTCGCGGGCGGCCGAACCGTCGGCATATACCCCATACGTGCCTCCCTGTTCCTCACGGATGGTCTTGAGATAACGGATGCTGAGGATATCTCCCAGCAGGGAGACTATGTAGGAATCCTTGAGGTCATACTTCATCTCTTTGTCAAAAGTGACCATAACGGTGGACTTCGGTGTTTCCATCGCCACATCAATCACCTTCTCCACTTTGCCTTTCGGGCCACGGACTTTCCGGTCCACCCATTTCTCCTGACGGTAGAGCGAAGGGATGGAACCGATATAGCGTTCCGCCATTGCCCGTGCCGTATCCTTATCTATATTCCCCACGATAAAGAATGTGAAGTCGCTGGCATCGCAGATACGGTCGCGATAGACTTTTTCAATGCGGTCGATGGTCAGTTTGTCCACATATTCGTCATTGAACAACTGCACCCGCGGATTGTAGTCCGTCGTAATCCGCGAGATGGAATCGCGGATGATGGTCTGCGGCTGTCCGGCAATCTGCCTGGCATATATATGGTTCTGCTCAACGATGACCTTATGGGCAAGCGTGTCAAAGCGCGGTGCGGTGAAACGCAAATACAAAAGCTGCATCAGGGTCTGGAAATCCTTCGGGGTGGAACTCCCCTCAACGTTCTCATACAGGCTGCCCACAGACACCTTGCATTCGGCTTTCTTGCCCGTGAGCAGTTTGTCCAGCGCGATGTCGTTGTGGCTGCCAAGGCCATATTTGGCCGCAAACCTTCCGGCGTTGCTCGTGGCCGGCAACATGTCGAGATCCGTATAAAGCGAAGAGCCACCGGGACTATAAGCCGTCAGAGCCACCTTGTCTTTCTCGAAATCCGCCCTGCGGAAAATCACCTTGGCCCCGTTGCCCATGGTCCATTCCTCGGCATCGAAACGGGGCAACGGCCTGGTGCGCACCACAGTGCCCGCCTGCGGCTCTTGTTCTATCAACGAACCGTCGATGCCGTCATCCTCATAGGCCGCCACCTCACGGCCCTCCACCTCACCTACGATGGCGCGCGCCTCACTTTCCGTCAGATGCGTAACCCCCTCGTCCGGCCCGCTGACGACAATGGAACGGTTGTCCGCCTTCCACCACCTTCGCGCCTGTTCGGACACCTCCTGTGCCGTGATGGCCGGCAGAATCTCCCTGACGGCCTCCACATAGTCGTCAATATAAATGATAGCCTCATTCTCCAGGAAATGCAGTTGCATTTCTTCCGCATAGGTGTCATTGGTAGTTTTATCCTTGTCCTTGAGCATGGATTCCAGCCGGGTCATGAAATTCGCTTTCACCCGTTCCAGTTCCGCTTCGGTGAACCCGTGCTGATAGACCCTCTCATGTTCTTCCAGCACGCCCGCCAGAGCCTCTTTCTCCTCATTTGGCTTGGCTGTGGCGTTGATGGAGTAACCGTAATATCCCCTCATCATACCATAGAGGCCGACCGAAGCTCCGAGATAAGGAGCCTCTCCACTCTGTATCACTTCATAGATCCGGTTGCTCATCATGCTGTTATAGAAACTGATCATCAGGCTGTTCTTAATGTCTTGATAGGTGGCATACCCCTTGCCGTCATATTCCTTTTCGCGGAAAATGCGAATGACCTGCACGCTGGACGAAGTGGCTTCCCGGTCTGTAGCCAGGCAGAAATAAGTCTCATCATGCGGGGGAATGTCGAAGAAAGGACGCGGCGCAGGGGCTTCCACGGCCGGGATGCCGGAAAACACATCCCTGACTTTCCTCTCCATCGCGGGGACATCAAAATCCCCCACGATGACTATGGCCTCCAGATCCGTCCGATACCATTGATGGTAGAAGTCACGAAGTGTCTCCGGTTTGAACGTGCGGACGACATCCATATTCCCGATGATATCCCGCTCCGCATATTTAGAGCCTTTGTAGAGCACGGGCATTTTTTGCTTCAGAAGACGCCGGGCACTGGTGTTACGGCTCCGCCATTCTTCCGTGATGACCCCGCGTTCTTCATCAATATCCTTGGCATCGAGCGTCAGGTAGTAAGACCAGTCATGCAGGATAAGCAGGCAGGTGTCAGTCAGGCTCTCGTCTGTCGAAGGCACATCGCTGATGTTGTACACCGTTTCATTCTGCGTGGTATAAGCGTTCAGGTTATTGCCGAACGACACACCGTGCCGCTCCAACGTGGAAATCATGCTGTTGCCCGGAAAGTTCTTACTTCCGTTGAAAGCCATGTGTTCCAGGAAATGGGCCAAACCGTCCTGGTCGTCATTCTCAAGCAACGCTCCGGCATTGCGGACGATGAAAAAGCTGACGCGATCTTTCGGCTCCTCATTGTGGCGGAGATAATAGGTGATGCCGTTCGGCAGTTTCCCCGTCACGACGTGCGGGTCTGCCGGCAGCCTCTTGTCCCAGTCGATGGATTGCGCATGGCTTAGCATGCAGAGAAGCAGCAAAGCCAGTGATAATATCTTCCGTTTCATTGTATTGTTTAGAATATAGGATGGTTCCGGTGTCTTTACTGTTGGTCTGTTTTCTGGTTGTCCTTGTCGCGGATCTCCACCCTGCGGATTTTCCCACTGATGGTTTTGGGCAGTTCGTCCACAAATTCAATCACCCGTGGATACTTGTAGGGGGCAGTGACCCGCTTCACGTGGTTCTGCAAGGTCTTGACCAGATTCTCCTTGTCCACGTCCCGGTAGTCCTTGGCCAGCACGATGGTGGCCTTCACTATTTGTCCCCGGATGTCATCCGGCACTCCGGTGATGGCACATTCCACCACGGCCGGGTGGGTCATCAAGGCACTCTCCACCTCGAACGGGCCGATGCGGTAACCCGAACTTTTGATCACGTCATCCACCCTGCCCACGAACCAATAGTAGCCATCCTCGTCTTTCCATGCCACATCGCCCGTGTAATAGATGTCATCGTGCCACGCTTCTTTTGTCAGTTCCGGGTTGCGGTAATACTCCTTGAACAGACCCAGCGGCTTGCCTTTAGACGTGCGGATGACAATCTGCCCCTGTTCGTTGGGGGCAGCCGGCGTCCCGTCGGCCTTCAGCAAGTCCACATCATATTCCGGGTTCGGCACTCCCATCGAGCCGGGCTTCGGTTTCATCCACGGGAACGTGGCAATGGTGAGGGTGGTCTCCGTCTGCCCGAACCCTTCCATCAGCTTGATGCCGGTCAGCTCACGGAAGGTTTCATACACGGCGGGGTTCAACGCCTCGCCCGCAATCGTGGTGTATTGCAGGGAAGACAGGTCGTATTTTGCCAGGTCCTCGCGGATGAGGAAGCGGAATACGGTCGGCGGGGCACAAAGCGACGTGATGTGGTAGTCCTGTATCATCTGCAGGATATCTGCCGGATGGAACTTCTCGTGGTCATAGACAAAGACCGTCGCACCGGCAATCCACTGCCCGTACAGCTTCCCCCATACGGCCTTCCCCCACCCCGTGTCGGCAATGGTCAGGTGCAGGCTGTCCTCGTCCAGGTTGTGCCAGTAGCACCCGGTAACGATGTGGCCGAGCGGGTAGGTGAAATCGTGCGCCACCATCTTGGGCTCGCCGGTTGTGCCGGAGGTGAAATACATCAGGGATATGTCGTCGTTGGCGTTCGGGTGCTTGGGCTTGCGGAACGGTGCCGCCTGCAAGACGCCCTGCTGGAAATCATCAAACCCGCCGGGGACGATGGGGCCGGTGGACACATAGTGCGCCACGGACGGCGAATATGGCAGGGCTTCACGCACATGGTTCAATATCATTTCCTCCCCCGCACAGACAATCATCTTGATGTCGGCGGCATTGTTGCGGTAAACGATGTCCTTGCCTGTCAGCAGATGGGTGGCCGGTATGGCGATGGCCCCCAGCTTGTGCAGGGCTATGATGGCGAACCAGAACTCATAGCGGCGCTTGAGGATGAGCATGACACGGTCGCCATGACCGATTCCCAACGATTGGAAATAGGACGCCGTGCGGTCGGTGTAGTCTTTCAGTTCGGCAAACGTGAAGTCATGGTGCACGCCGCGGTCGTTGGTCCAACACAAGGCTATCTTATCCGGAGCCTCCGCAGCCCAGGCATCTACTACATCATATCCGAAGTTGAAGTTTTCCGGTACCTTTACGTGGAAGTTTCGTACGAAGTCTTCTTGTGACGTGAAGACCGTTTGGTCTAAAAATCTTTCCAGCATGTTCTATTTTCTTGAGGTCTAAAAGGCCAAATCCATTCTTACTCTTCGGTTGCAAATTTACGCATAAAAAATGAAACACGGAAGAATGCGGTAAAGGTTTTGGCCGGTAGGGCCAGGGCGGAACCCTTAAAGTATATAGCCGCCCAAAGTTTTTTTTGCGTTTTTTTTTGTACTTCTCAAAAAAGAGCCGTATCTTTGCACCCACATTCAGCGGGATGCCGAAAGAAAGATTTATTGAGAACAAACATTTGATGCGGAAATAGCTCAGTTGGTAGAGCACGACCTTGCCAAGGTCGGGGTCGCGA
>CAZGSE010000005.1:0-77857 GCA_964528135.1 uncultured Paraprevotella sp.
GCTCCAAGAACGGAGGAAGGCGGTGTGAGGTTGCACTTCTAACTTGACAGTAATCGTATTTTCTTGATAACTTACCACTGTGTTTCTTCTAAATCCGTCGAATACATAATTATTTCAAGTGTGGTAACTTAAAAATAATCATTTTCGTGGAAAGAAGAAATACTCTTCAAGTATTAAAGCTTAAAATTTAAACAGGCTCTTAAATTAGAAATTAAATTTGATTTTCAGCATTGCAGTACGTCCGCAAAGTCTATAATCATAACTATATGTATTGATGCCATCAAAAAACGAATATGAATAACTACGTTGATTAAAGATATTTGATATATCCAGATTAAGTATGCATTTCTTTAACTTATACTGTGCGAATATATTAAATAGTAACATGTTTTTATATCTGTCTTCTGATATCTGTTGTCTAATATTGTTATAATTTAGAGTTATATCCAGCTGACTTATAGGAAACAAATGTATTGCTCCTGAATGAGAAAGAGATTCTATTGCACTATTGTATCCGTCATAACGAGTCTTGTTTTTCGAGAAACTTATTCCATAATTTAATTCTACCCACTCTAATGGTGTAATATCCATTTTTCCACCAATACTGTAATCATTGTTTTTCACCTCTATCTGTTTCTCTTTTACTGCTTGTACAACCTCACCAAATCCATATGAAGCGTCAAATGCGAATTTTGAAACTAAAACGGGAATATTTTACTTACAGATAATTTGGCCCCTGAGCCTGTTGCTTTGTTATTAATCAAAAGGGAAGAATTTGATATATCTATTCCATTTATATTTTGAGAAGGCAATGTATTCTTTCTGCTCACATAATGAGAGATTTCTGTATAGAAAGAAATGTATTGGAATGGAAAAGATAAATCCCAACTTAGTGAAGACTGAAAAGTCGTTGATTCTCCAATTACTCCTGAAGCAGCATAAACAGAACGATAATTCGTCTGCATACTATCTGTCAATAACGATGTCATATCCCCTATATTTGTTCCATATGAACTGTTAAGAGAGAACTTATTATTTGTATTTTGGATATACTCAAGTTTTATCCACGGGTTTATTGTAACTTTTGAATAATTGTAATCCCTATATAATAAATTCTTCCATTCCAATGGTACCCCCAAAAAAGAATTGATTTTTTTGTTTTTACTCTTAAAAAAGGCCATAGGAGCTAAACTAGGAATAATTTTCCATCCATCAATTTTGTTGATATCATCTGTCATACTACGATTAGTCTCCACAAAGTCATAACCGGCAAATAGCCTTAATGAAACTGATAATTCCAAGGAAGAATCAAAAGTATATCCAACAGTAGTTGAGGCATTTGAGGTGAAAGATGTGGATTGAGCCGTTTGGCCATATGTTTCACCTGCCTTATTAAAAAACAAATTCAGCTTAGGAGTTGTATTGAAAGAAATATCCGACACGATTTCCCCTAGCCATTTTCCTTCCGTCTTTCTGTAATAATTAAATTGATTACTTATCACTATTGTTGTAGATTTTCTTCTTTGTTCTACATTATGATCCGTACCTGACACGGTAGATGAATTAAACAAAATGTCTCCGTTGTTTTTGTCAAACAAAGCATTGATTGTCAACGTGTTTTTTAAGTACAAATTTTTCTTGTTTGTTTCATAATCCAACATAATGTTGGGTTTGTGATACATAGTAAAAGGTGTGGTGTTTTCCGATATCACAATATAATCAGAACCATTATAATATGTGGTACTCTGACTAACATCATTTGTAATATTACTATAAGCATAATCAGAATTAACCCTTATCGTTGTAAAGGAATCAATTTTTTGAATTCCATTGAAAGATATAATCGCATTTCTTTGATATTCGTAATCTCCCATGGGAGGTCGGCCTGCAGAAAATCTACCGAATAATGAAGTTACTATTGATGAAATATTTGAATTGCCGAAGTGGTCATTTAAATCTGAGAGGGCATAATTCTTATAGTTTCCTGTTTTTACAGTCCCTAATACCTGAAATTTATCCGTAAACAGCATTCCAGTCAAACCTAATATCATCTGTAATTCATCCCTTCCTTCTTCCATATATCCGACACCTACTTCCTCACTTCCAAACGGCTTAAGTTTCGCTTTATCTGCAAGTTTTATGTTCATGGCCACATTATCGCTTGGTTTTCCTCCATCAACCTTTCTTGAATGAAAATTTCTAATCAATTGCACTGTTTTTACATTATCTGCAGTAATATTTCGGGTTGCAAGATTGTATTTCCCATTAAGAAGATCTAGGTCTTCTATATTAAACTGGCTTATGGGTCTACCCATATAGCTTATCTGTCCATTCTCATTTACGTTTACTCCTGGTAAACGTTTGATTCCATCCTCAAGAGTGACATCATTTTTGCCAAGAAATGATGCCAAGCTAAAACTTAGGGTATCACCTGACTGCCTAACTCTTGATGCTTTAACTTTCACCTCTTTCAATGAAACATTCTTGCCAATAAGTACCATATTTAATTCAACATTCCCCTTTTTAGTTGGCAATATCAAGTTCTTTGAGTCTGTTTCATAACTAATATGAGAAAAAGTTGCACTTACATTTTTCTGTTTTGAATCTTTCACCTCCATTGAAAAGCTTCCATCGGCCTTTGTTGTAGTAAAAGCCAATGTTTTTCCTTCATAAATAACTTTAACAATTACATTTGTTATGGGCTTTCCGTCAGTATCAAGGACTCTGCCATTTATGCTAACCTGCGCATATGAAATAGCATGAATTAACAATAAGATAAATATGCCTAAACTTCTTTTCATTACCCAACAACTATAAAGTCCAACTTGCCCTACACTGTTATCATACAGAAGGGGTTCATTTCTGGTCACAATATAACAACTAATTAACGTGAGTTCGATATAAAGTCAAAACAATGTCAGTTGTCCGTCATTGATAAAATTTACATCAATGGCGGGCTTCTTTTCAAAGAAACAGTATGCCGCGATAGCCGACAATGAATTAGCAATGAAGTTGTTGAAAGATACTCTTTTGTATATTTTGCACCTATCGCCTTTAAAAAGGAATTTAATACATTCTGGCTCATTTTATTGTGCGATTATTTAATAGTTCTTGTTTTTTAATTACTTCTCCAAAACAAATCTGACTCTTCACATATTAATACTCTAATGGTTGAAAAACATGGGATTTCTCAAGCATCAAATTTCCATCAAGCCAAATCTGGTTCTTTGATTGTATTACAGTTACTGATTTTGCTGTTGAAGGACCGTAATTAGTGTAATACAATGGTTTCTTTGCATATTTTTTATTGCAGTATATTTTGTTCCTATATTTTATTAACTTCTTATTTTTCACTTTCTTACTAATAGAATTCTTTTCGTATTTTATTGGTAAGGATTCTTGATGTAACTCTCTGACTTCAAATGAATGGACATTATCTTTATCAAAGGCTTTTACTATCATGCCTGGTAAATCATATAATTTCCAAGGCCCGACCGATGATGGAATCTCTTCTGTGTAATATCATTCCTTTTGCGCATATATTATAGTGGCTTTTTTACATAATAAACCGTGAAGCGTTATTGTATCCTCTTCATTCAAGAGCCAGTTTAATGTTTCTTTCTTTTCCTTTGCTTCAAACATATTTGGGATGATAGTTTCTCGTATTGTCATGAAATTGGAAGGGTAATTAATCCATATTGTTGGATAATGCATGATGGATTCATAATACAAATCATCTAACTCAGGATTACTATTTTTTAATTTTGCATAATTACTATATGGCATAGAACTTGTTACTTTTGTTCCTACCAGTGTTACTACTCCCATTGAGTCAGTAATAGGAACGCCTTGATCATCAAATGTTTTCACTTTAAAATCATATACAATAGAAAATGCTGATGTATCTATGACATTTTGTGCCATTATATTACATGAAATAATTATTCCTATGAACAAAAGCAATCTTTTCATTTTGTTTTTATTTTGCTCAAATATTGAGAAATTACAAATAATATGTCTTTCTTATTAAAATTGAGTAAGAGGCCATCTCAAAATCATTTTGAGACAGCCTCCACATGTATCAGAAAAGGTTTCGTAATCTCCGGTTAAACGGATTACATTTTGAAAGGAGCGTTCTTTACATATATCTTATAAGACTTGATGCTTTCCGGAGCACCTTCCTCTACACGGGGCAGATATTGGAAACCGCCCAATGTCTGTTCTGCTCCCAGATCCAGCACGATATAGTGGGGGAACTGTACACCTTGGTTTGTACTCCAGTAGGTGGATTCCTGCAGGTCGAAGATTTTGTCGGCTGTCTTGTTGCCCGATGAAATGTCTTCATCATCAGCATAGGCTACAGTCCACGGTTCGCGGCTGATGCGTTGCCCTTTCTCATCGAGCATGTACCATTCGGCGATGCACGCATACTCCCGGTTGTTGTGTGAGTTCTGGGCTTCAATGCAGACATAGCGTCCGATGACAGGCTGGTCGAACCGTACTTCCTGCCAACCGTTTCCTGCGGCAAACTCCCCGACCTTGCAAGGTGTTTCGCCTGCCAGATCCAACTGTTGGCCGTCCTTGCGGTGAAGGTTCGGTGCATCAATGTTCAATTTGTCAATGATAGGCTTTGCCAGTCCTTCCACAATCGTTTCCTGTGGGCCGATTACGTCCTGCACGATAATCTCGTTCTCACCTTTTTTCAGCCAGCATCCCGGCATGTAGAGCGTCTGCTGCGGGCCGATTTTCCAGAAACGTCCGATGGCGTGTCCGTTGACGTACACCTGTCCTTTTCCCCACGTCTCCATATTGATAAACGTGTCGCCGGTTTTCTTCAGGTTAAACGTAGCCCGGTAGCAGCCACGCACTTTCTGGCCGTCCAATGCCACATACTTCATGGCCTTTTGTGCTTCGTAACTGTCCGGCAGGTTGTAAATCTGCCAGTTCTTCAAGTTGATGGTCACTTGGCTGCCGCTGCCCTCCATATTGTACTGCAGTTCCACTTTTTCCGTAATGCCTTTGAAGTCCTTGATTGCACGGCCAAAGTTGATACGTCCCATGGCTTCTACCAGGATATCCAGTTGGTCGCCTTCCTTTAGCGGCGGAAGCAACATGGTTTTCTCATGGTTGCGGCGATCGAGGGAACCGATGAACTCGTTATTGACAAACACCTGTACATAATCATGACCGTCCGTGACCGTCAGCAAGCTTTGCACCGGAACGGAGGGCGTCGTTGTGCGGTAGAGAATGGAACCCCATCCCTGATCCAGTGCTTCCATGGTCTGGATGTCTGACGAAACCTTGGGTTCGGGCAGGTTGTCAAACAGCGGAGCCACTTCGGTGAAAGCGACTTTGGGAATGGTGATAACAGGATATGCGTCAGGGATGGAGGGCAATTTCTTGTCGCTGTACTGTGCCAGCATCTCGCGCAACTCCCTGTATTTGGGCGTAACCTGTCCCGCCTCGTTGATCGGCGCATCGTAGTCGTAGGAGGTTACATCAGGCGAGAAGCCGGGACTGTTGGCACCGGCCCAATGCCCCCAACTGGTACCGCCGTGGGTCATGTAAAGCGAAAAGGAGATACCCTTGTCCAGCATTTCCTTCAAGCCGCTGACCATTTCCTTGCTGTCGCGCGTTTCATGCCGTCCGCCCCATTTGTCGAACCATCCGCTCCAGAATTCCGAACACATCTGTGGTGCATCGGGACGCAATTCTCCCAGCCTCCTGAATTCGTTCTCTATGTTGGCTCCCGTCCCGAAGTTCATGGTCCATACCAAGTCGTCCAGTCCGTTCTTTGTGAAGTTTGAACTCCAGTCACATTGGAACAGGGTCACCTTGTCGAAACCGGACTCCCGGATGATGTCACGTATGGCTGACACGTAAGGCTTGTCTTCTCCATACGAACCGTATTCGTTCTCCACCTGCACCATGATGATGGGACCACCCTTGTCAATGGTCAGGTCGCCGATCTGCTCTCCGAGCTTCTGGGCAAAGATGCGATAGCGCTCCATGAAATATGGATCCTGTTCCCGTAAACGGATATCTTTTTTCTTCAGCAACCACCAAGGCAGGCCACCCATTTCCCATTCCGCGCACACGTAGGGACCCGGACGCACGATAACATACATACCGTGCTTTTGGGCCAGACGGATAAACTCGGCTACGTCGTTGTTGCCCGTGAAGTCAATCTTGCCCTCTTCCTGTTCATGGATATTCCAGAATACGTACAGGCATAGGGTGTTCATCCCCAACGCCTTGCACATCTTGATGCGGTGCTCCCAATAAGGACGTGGAATGCGGGGATAATGTACTTCTGCCGCCTTGATGATGAAAGGCTTGCCGTTGAGCAAGAATGTCTTTTCGCCTGTTTCGAAGGTGTCTGTCTGGGCCCGGCTTTCCGTGGGGGCAAACAAGAGCAGGCCTGCGGCAAACAGGGACACTCTGAATGCGTTGTGAATTGTTTTGTTCAGATTCATCATAAAAATCAGTTAATTAATCACGATTCTTTACCATACTTGTTTCGGTCAAAGGTACGACACTTATTTGGGATATGCAAGTTTTTGAATAAAAAGGAAGAAATAAAGATGAAAACTACGGTTTGACATAGAAGACTTCATAAAAAAAGAATAACTTTGCACGTTGAATCTTTAAATTAATCAAGCGGTATATATGTTCAGGACAAATACTTGTGGTGAATTGAAGTTTACCGATGCGGGCAAGGCCGTGACCTTGGCCGGCTGGGTGCAGCGCGTGCGGAAAATGGGCGGCATGACTTTCATCGATTTGCGTGACAGATATGGCATCACGCAACTGGTGTTCAATGAAGAAAAGGATGCGGATTTGTGCGCGCAGGCCAACAGGCTGGGGCGTGAGGATGTGATACAGGTAAAAGGCATTGTCAGCGAGCGCGAGAACAAGAACGCCAACCTGCCCACCGGCGACATAGAGATTACGGTTACGGAACTGAATGTGCTCAACGTTTCGGCCATCCCTCCGTTTACGATCGAGGACAATACGGATGGCGGCGATGACATACGGATGAAATACCGCTATCTGGATTTGCGCCGCGGCTGTGTGCGCAAAAACCTGGAGCTGCGTCACCGGATGACCATGGAGGTGCGCCGCTATCTGGACAGCCAGGGTTTCCTGGAGATAGAGACGCCGATGCTGATTGGTTCCACGCCGGAGGGCGCGCGTGACTTTGTAGTCCCTTCGCGCATGAACCCCGGCCAGTTCTACGCTTTGCCCCAAAGCCCGCAGACGCTGAAGCAGCTGCTCATGGTGGCCGGCATGGATCGCTACTTCCAGATTGTGAAATGCTTTCGCGATGAGGACCTGCGTGCCGACCGTCAGCCAGAGTTTACACAGATAGACTGTGAGATGAGTTTTGTGGAACAGGAGGATGTGATTACCCTCTTCGAGGGGATGACCAAACACTTGTTCCGTACATTGCGCGGCGTGGAGCTTGAGGAACCGTTCCCCCGCATGCCTTGGAGCGAGGCCATGCGCCTGTACGGCAGCGACAAGCCCGACACCCGCTTTGGCATGGAGTTCGTGGAACTGATGGATGTGCTGAAGGGCACGGGCGACTTTGCGGTTTTCAACGACGCCCGTTACATCGGGGGCATCTGTGCGCCGGGCTGTGCTTCTTATACGCGCAAGCAGTTGGACCAGTTGACCGACTTCGTAAAGCGCAGCCAAATCGGGGCCAAAGGGCTGGTTTACGCCCGTGTACAGGAAGACGGCAGCGTGAAGTCCAGCGTGGATAAATTCTACACACAGGAAGTGCTCCAGCGTCTCCGTCAGGCCATGCAGGCCAATGTCGGCGACTTGATACTGGTCATGAGTGGCGATGACACGCAGAAAACGCGCAAACAACTGTGTGAACTGCGTCTGGAAATGGGTACTCGCCTGGGGCTGCGCGACAAGAATAAGTTTTCGCTGCTCTGGGTGGTGGACTTCCCGATGTTTGAATGGAGCGAGGAGGAGGGACGTCTGATGGCCATGCACCACCCGTTCACGCATCCCAAGGAAGAGGATATCCCTTTGCTGGACACAAATCCGGCTGCCGTGCGTGCCGATGCCTACGACATGGTGTGCAACGGCGTGGAAGTGGGCGGCGGTTCCATCCGTATCCACGACCCCAACCTTCAGAACAAGATGTTCCAGATTCTGGGCTTCACGGAAGAGCGTGCGCAGGAGCAGTTCGGTTTCTTGATGAATGCCTTCAAATACGGCGCTCCCCCTCATGGCGGCTTGGCCTACGGCCTGGACCGCTGGGTGAGCCTTTTTGCCGGCCTCGACAGCATCCGCGACTGCATCGCTTTCCCGAAAAACAATAGTGGCCGCGATGTGATGCTTGATGCCCCGTCGCGTCTGGACCGGAAACAGTTGGACGAATTGCATCTCATCGTGGATGTGAAGAAAGATATGTAAGGGGATTGGCGGGGAGAAGGCCAGACCGGCGAAGACAGGCCGGCAGCCGGAAAGAACCGCCTTTTTCTTCTGGGAATCCGCAAGAAACGGGGAAAAAACAAAGTGCAGGCATCCGGGAAGGTGAAAACCAACAACCGGATGCCTGCACTTTGTTTTGCAGAACCTGCCCCTTACGGGCGACCTCACGCCTTGACGCTACGCTTTCTCCACAAGGCGGTCATGTCCTCCAACGTCTTACCCTTGGTTTCCGGCACACAGCGCCACACGAAGAGGGCGGCCAGCAAACAGATAATGCCATACAGGCTATAGGCAAACATCGGACTGAAATCGTACAGTGCCGGGAACGTGGACGACACCAGATAATTGAACACCCACTGGAAAGCCACGGCTATGGCCACTGCCTTGCCACGTATCGTGTTGGGGAAGATTTCCGAAATAAGTACCCAACAAATCGGCCCCCACGACATCATGAAGAATGCAGCATATACGATAACGGACAGCACCGGGACAATCCCCTTGATGCCCATCTGGTCGCAAAGCGCCACGGCAAACGCACCGGCCGCCATACCCACCGAACCTATGATCAGCAGGGGCTTGCGGCCGAAACGGTCCACGGTAAAAATGGCAACCAGCGTGAAAACGATGTTCACCACTCCCATGACGACGGTCTGCATCATGCCGCCCCCTTCGGCACCGGCCCCTTCGAATATGCGGGGCGCATAGTACAGCACGGCATTGATGCCGATGGCCTGCTGGAACACAGACAACATAATGCCAATCACAATGACCGCCACGCCATACGTGAACAGTTTTTCTGTCTTTTCCTGCGAGGTCTGCTTGATTTCTTCCAGGATTTTCCGTGCCGTCGTGCTGCCGTTGATTTTCTCCAGGATGGAATAGGCACGTTCCTCTTCCCCGCACAGCATCAGATAACGCGGTGTTTTGGGAACACAGAACAGCAACAGGCCGAAGAGGGCCGCCGGATAGGCTTCGGACACGAACATGTAGCGCCATCCCTCATACACCGTCCACATGTCGGACTCCGGGCTTACCGCCAATGTGCCGGTTGCCGCATCCGCCACCAATATGGGGTTCTGGTGGTCGCCCATAATCACGTAGTTCACAAAATAGACCACCAGCATGCCGAATATAATGGCGAACTGGTTGCACGACACCAGCGTCCCGCGGATATTGGACGGGGCAATCTCCGCAATATACATCGGGCAGACGGCAGAAGCCAACCCTACGCCCACGCCGCCCAGGATACGGTAGAAGTTGAACGCCAGCAGCAAGCTCCAATCGGCCTTGCCGTACTCGAAAAAGAGGAATTCCGGATAGTAGGACCCCAAGGCAGACAGGAAGAACAGCACGGAAGCCAGCCGCAGGGAGTTGCGGCGCCCCAGGCGCGAGGCCAGCCAGCCGGAGATGGCTCCCCCGATGACACAACCAATCAGCGCACTGGATGAAGTGATGCCGTGCATCACCTTGTTATACTCAAAATCCGTGGCCGTGAGGAAAAAGCCCTCAAGTCCTTTTTCAGCTCCCGATATTACGGCCGTGTCGTAACCGAAAAGCAGCCCGCCGATGATGGCCACCGTGGTAATCGAATACAAATAAAGTCTGTTACCTTCTTGTGTCAGTTCCATGATAAAGCTATGATATTTTAATTAATAATTCCCGTTTTCCTCTTCCGGAAGATAGGATTTCCCCATCCCGCGGATTCTGTTATAGGCTTTCCTGTCGAACTTGTAGAACCGTGCCGCCCTGTGGGCCACCCCCGTCTGGAACTCTTCCAGCGGAAGGATATACTTCATCCGGTCAATCTTTTTATGGAAGTTCTTCACCTCGTATTTCCGGTTGTAAACCTTTTCATACAGCGAACGGAGTTCGGCGGCAGTAAACTTCCTGGGCAGCAGGTCGAACAGCAAGGCCGGATGGGCCTGCACGTATTGGCGGACAAACAGTATGGCCTCGCGGATAATCAGGTTGTGGTCGAACGCCAGTGTGTCCAACTCTTCCACATTCGCCCAGCAGGCTTCATGGCGGTCGGACAGGCGGGTCAGTTTACGGTCAATCTTCACCAGCGTGAAGTAGGTGATTGTGACAATCCGTTCCACTTTCTGGTGCAGTTGGTGAAAGCGCTCCAGCCACATCGTGTCTTTCGGATTCTTCGTCCTGTCCTTCGAACCAAAAGCCTTGAACTGTATCAGGCGCAGGTTTTCCACACCGGTCAGTTCCCGTAAGACGCGCCGGGCTGCCTCGTCCAGGTCCTCGTCATCATAAATCAGGCTGCCCGGAAGTTTCAGGTTATGGCTGTCGCCTCCTTCCGCGCAACCCGTCTGCCTCACCAGAAGGACCTTGATATGTCCGCCGTCGAATCCCAATACCACACAGTCCACAGAGACGTGGGGATTGACCGTTGCACCGGCCTGTACGGGCTTTTCCATCCTGTCGTTCTTGTTTTTGTTAACAAAGTTACATGCTGGCCAAAGGGAAAAGACACTCTTCTATATGTTTTAGAACACATTGGTGCGACGGGGCGGACAAAACTTCTCTTATGAAATATGATAAGAAACCCTCAACCGTTCCTCCAGAAACCGGTGTGGCAGAAGTCCACGAACCGCCACCTTGCAAGTTTGTTACCACCAGAGAACCAAGGATATACATGTAAACACCCGTTTTCGCCCCCAAGCCCTGCCGGCAACGGTGCAAGGAGCGCCGGCCGCACGGGCTTTATCATATCGGATATGATAAGCCGGGAGGTTAAAAAAGGCTAACGGCAAAAAGCACTTCTTGCGGGCGTTCCCGCATGAAGGTGCTTTTTGCCGTCAGTCAATCAAGCAAAA
The DNA here is from genome assembly GCA_964528135.1 of uncultured Paraprevotella sp. GTDB lineage: Bacteria > Bacteroidota > Bacteroidia > Bacteroidales > Bacteroidaceae > Paraprevotella. The sequence continues at coordinate 11,283 of CAZGSE010000005.1, forward strand.
GGCCTGTCACTCGCTTGCGCCGGCTTTCCAGAAGTTTTCTTCCTGCTCCTGTGCAGCCTTTCTGGCCTGATATTCGGCGTTTGCACGCTCATATTCAGCCGTCTTGCGCTGCGCTTCGATAATTCTCTCTTTCAGGCGGTTGGCAGAGCCGGATATGCTGACATCCTCCTCGGCGGCCATCGTGCAGTAGGAGATGGCTTCGGAGAAGTTCCTGGAAGAAGCCAGGATCTGCGCCCGCACCAGATGCGCCTTTCCGGAAATGGCCGGGCTGTAGGAAATGGCCTTGTCCAGGTAAGTGTACGCTTTTTCAGCATCTTCGCTCTTGGCCAGCGCGTTGGCAATCCGCAGGGCGATGGCGGCCTTAGTCTGGTCTGTCGAGCAGAGTTCCAGGGCCTTGTCGTAATACTGTACGGATTCCGCCACCTGTCCGTCCTTATAATATTTCTGCGCCGTGCCGATGGCGGACTCAAAACTCGGCTCTATGGTATAGGCATATTCCGCAGCCTTGAAGTAAATGTCCGTATCATCGCAATCGTTCATGGCCAGCAGGGTCAGGGTCGATTTCAGATAAGCCAGGTTATCCTTGTTCTCCTCTATTTTCGGGCCGAAGATGGCGATCAGCTGTTCGCGTTCGGCCGCCTTGGAGTGTGCGAAAAGCGTTTCGATATGGTTGAGCGTGGGGTCATACTGCGCGACGATTTTCTGTGCAGCCACCGAATCCACGGCCTCGTTGGCCAGTCCCAGCATCTTCTGGCAGGCCTCGCGGCTCTCCATGTAGTCCGTCAGGAACTGCTCGCGGAATCCCGTGGAGTCGGCCACGAACTTCTGGTATGAAATCTCGAAGAATTTGTCGAGCACAAACCCCGGCACCTCCTTGGCCCCGTCCTTGTTGATAAGGTCTATGCCTTCACGGAACATCTTGTAGGCCGTATCCAACGAATAGTCATCTACCACGCCTGCACCGTAATAGGCATAATCAAAAGCCTTCCGCGCCAGGATGTCTCCCTTCGTGGCACGGTTTTCGGGGTTCGTGAAAGAGTTCAGCGCATCCATGTTGGAAAGGCGTGTGTCATAGAGCGACATCAGTTCGTTGAAATATTCTTTCTTTTTGTTTATATCCGCTTCCTGCACCAGCACGTTGGCCAGGATGGCGGCCCCGTAGGCATAAGTGCTGACTTCCGCACAAGGGGCCTTCAGCAACACCTCTTTCCACGGGGTGTAGGCACCGATGTAATCCTGCGCCCTGTAGCAGTCCTTATATGCCACGATGTTACCCAAGGTAGTAATACTGTCTTCACCGTGACCGATACGGTCATACACTCTTGTCCCTTCATACTGGGCCATTGCCGGGATGCAGGCCACAGACAAGCCAAAGACTGTTAAAACTTTAGTAAAATTCATTCTTATCTGGATTTAATTTTCAACACACTCTCTTAATAAGCCGTTGCAAATTTACGAAATAAATCGTTCTTGCAGACAGCATTTCCCGGAAAAAACATCATGAAAAGTCTTTTTTGCGTTTCATCATATCTTTTAGAACCGCCGGTGCCGGCTCTCCACGGCCTGCGGGACGGTGTGGCAAGCGGTCTCCTTCCTGCCCGTTTTTCCGCGGGGGGCGCAGCGGCTTTAACATTATTCAACCACCTGCGCCCGGTGTGCAAAAAAAATCCAATTCATCGGGGGATACATCGCTGTCCGGCTACTTTTTTCGTACATTTGGAAATCCATAGACATAAAAACTCACCGGCAATGAACCGCATTTGTAAACTTTCCGGCATGCGTTATCCCATCACAAGGACAACGGTCCTGCGCCGGCAAAAAACGTGCCGCCCGCCACGTACACGCCTCCGGGCATCCCGAACTGAAAACAACTGACGTATGAAAATAAACCTGCTTGTGGTCGGCAAGACCGACAACCCGCATTTCGGTGCCGCCATCGTGGACTATGTGAAGCGCATCCGGCACTACCTGTCTTTCGACACGGAAACGGTGCCGGTGCTGCGGAACACCAAAAACCTGTCGGAAGAGCAACAGAAAGAAAGAGAGGCCGACCGGCTGCTGAATGCCTTCCAGCCGGGCGACTACATCGTGCTGCTCGACGAGCGCGGGAGCGAGTACCGCTCCGTGGAGTTCGCCGCATGGATGGAGAAGAAGATGGCTGCCGGCCCCAAACGGCTGGTGTTCGTGGTGGGAGGGCCTTACGGGTTCTCGCCGCGTGTCTATCAGGCGGCGCATGAGAAAATCTCCCTCTCGCGCATGACGTTTTCCCACCAGATGATACGTCTCTTTTTCGTAGAACAGCTCTACCGCGCCATGACCATCATCAGCAACGAGCCTTACCACCACGAATAGCCGCTCCCGCAGCCCTTTCCGCACTGCCGCCCGCAAGGGGGCTTTTTCCGCATTCTCCGGGGAAAACTTGCGCAAGGCGCCGGCGCGCCTTGCGCAAAGCGTAGCCGCGGGCTGTCCTGCGGCAGGGCGTGCCGGCGTCTTGCCCTGCGCCGGCCCGCGGAACGGCAGGAGGCCGGGGCGGCCGGAAACAGTTGTCCCCGCCGGAATATCCGCTTCCGGCGGGGACAACCTTATTCCCAGGGGTACGGGTCGCCAGACCCGTAACGTTTACTTCAGTTCCAACGCCACGATGCTCATGGCCGGCATCTTCACCACCAGTTTTCCGCCCGACAGCCGTGCGCCCTTGAACGCCTCCGGCTTCACGGCCTCCGGTTGCTCAAACGTGTTGCGGTCGGAGATGCTCCCGGCCGTCAGTATCCGGCCGCTCACGGACTTCACGTCCAGCCCGGCCAGATCCACCGTCACCTCGTCGGTCTCCTTCAGGTCCACGTTGGCGAGGGAGATGTGCACCGTGCCGTCCTGTGCCTTCGAGGCCGTCGCCCCCAGCAGGGGCAGGGTGCGTTCCTCGCCGTCGCGCCCCATCTGGGCCCTTACCTGGCGGTTGTCGCACTGCACCTCCAGCGGCAGCCAAGTGGCATCCTGGTGCACGTTGTACATCTGGAACACGTAATAGGTGGGCGTGAGCACCATCCGTTCGTCGTTCGTCAGAATCATGCTCTGCAGCACGTTGGCCACCTGCGCGATGTTGGCCATCTTGATGCGGTCGGTGTATTTGTGGAACACGTTCAGCGTGAGGGCTGCCACAAAGGCATCGCGCATCGTGTTCTGCTGGAAGAGGTGGCCGCGCACGGTGCCCGGCTCCTCGTCCCACCACGTGCCCCATTCGTCCACCATCAGGGCCACCCGCTTGCGGGGGTCATACTGGTCCATGATGCGCGTATGCTCGCGGATGCAATTCTCGATGTCCAGGCACTTGCCCATCGTCCAATAGAAGTCCTCGTCGGAAAATTCCGTGGCCGACCCTTTCCTGCCCGACCACCCGGCCACGGTGTAGTAGTGCAGCGACAGGCCGTGCATGTAGTTCCCGGCTTGCTTCATCATCGTCTCCGTCCATTGCAGGTCATATTCACCCGACCCGCTGGCTATCTTGAACAGGCGGTTGCCGTTGTAGTTCCGGCAGTAGGTCTGGTAGCGGCGGTAGAGGTCGGCATAATATTCCGCCCGCATGCTTCCGCCGCAGCCCCAGCTCTCGTTGCCCACGCCCACGTATTTCACTTTCCAGGGATTCTCCCGCCCGTTCTGCTTGCGCAGCTGGGCCATCGGGCCGTCCTCGGCTGTCATGTATTCCACCCATTGCGCCGTCTCCTGCACCGTCCCGCTGCCCACGTTCATGGACACGTAAGGCTCGCACTCCAGCAGTTCGCAAAGGTTGAGGAACTCATGGGTGCCGAAACTGTTGTCTTCCACCGTTCCGCCCCAGTTGTTGTTCACCATGCGCGGCCGTTCCTCGCGCGGGCCGATGCCGTCCTTCCAATGGTATTCGTCGGCAAAGCAACCGCCCGGCCAGCGCAGGACGGGCACTTTCAGGTCCTTCAGGGCCTGGAGCACGTCGTTGCGGTAACCGTCCGTGTTGGGGATGGAGGAGTTTTCGCCCACCCACAGCCCGCCGTAGATGCACGTGCCCAGATGTTCGGCAAACTGCCCGTAGATTTCCTTGGGTATGGTCCGTTCTTCCTGTCCGGACAGCAGGCGCACCTGCGATTCCCTCTGTGCCGCAAGCGGCAATGCGGCCGCCAAGGCCGCCCCTAACAACAAATTCTTTTTTACCATAATATATAAGAGATTAATTTAACGCAAATATAATTATCTTTCTTGAAACCACATCCTTTTTTGTTTAACTTTGCACGCGTTTATTCAAAAAAAGGCAAGGAAATGGATATCAGGAAGATGCTCCGGAAGTGGGGACTGCCGGCGGGGGCGGCCGTGTTGGTGCTGTTGCTGCTGTCGGCGGGGTGGATGTGCTTCGCGCCCACGTTCGCCATTGACGAAACGGTTTATCTGTATGTGGACGGCGACGACACGCCGGACTCCGTGCGGACGAAGCTGAAGCAGACGGCGCATCCCGGTGCCTGCGGCGGCTTCGGCCTGCTGTCCGCCCTGGGCGGCTACAGCGTGAAGAGCGGACGCTACGCCGTGGAGCCGGACGACAACATGCTCGCGGTGTTCCGCAAGTTGCGGCAGGGAGCGCAAACGCCCGTCAGGCTGGTGCTGCCCGGCGTGCGCACGCTGGACCGCCTGGCCGGCATGCTTGGCCGCAAGCTGATGCTGGATTCCGCCACCGTGGCACGGCAGTTTGCCGACTCCGCTTTCTGCCGGCGCTACGGCTACGACACGGCCACGCTGGCCTGCCTGTTCATCCCCAACACCTACGAAATCTACTGGAACACGACGCTGGAGCACTTCATGAAACGCATGCAGAAAGAAAACGCGGCCTTCTGGACCCCCGAACGGCTCGGCAAGGCCGAGGCCGCCGGCCTGACGCCCGTCGAAGTGTCCACGCTGGCCTCCATCGTGGACGAGGAAACGGCCGTCAACGCGGAGAAACCCATGGTGGCCGGGCTGTACATCAACCGCCTGCGCCGGGGCATCCCCCTGCAGGCCGACCCCACCGTGAAGTTCGCCCTGCAGGACTTCTCCCTGCGGCGTATTTACCATAGCCACTTGGAAACGGACAGCCCCTACAACACCTACCTCCATGCGGGGCTGCCGCCGGGTCCCATCCGCATCCCCTCCGTGGCAGGCATTGATGCCGTGCTGGACCACGTGCGGCACGACTACCTGTACATGTGCGCCAAAGAGGACTTTTCCGGGACGCACAACTTCGCACGCACTTATAGGGAACACCGGGCCAACGCTGCCAAATATGCAGCCGCCCTCAACAAAAGGGGCATCAGGTGACCGCAACGCGGGAGCCGCAGGCCGCGGGGAAAAGCGGCGGGGGCCGGACATCACTGTCCAGCCCCCGCCTTTTTAAGTATATGAAAAAACCTATTAAAAAGTGCCTTCTTTAAATTAGCCGTACATCAGCCGGAGCCGTTCGCGCACCTTCTCCGTAGCCCTCCGCAACTGGTATTCCACGCTGCGGCAGCTCAGGCACAACTCCTTTCCCACGTCCTTGTAACTCCGGCCCTCCAGGCGGATTTCGCGGAACACCCGCTCCTGCGTGCGGTTCATCTTGCCCATGGCCTGCCCGATGAGGCGGAACGTCTCCCGTTGGCACAAGGCCGCGAACTCATCGTCCGAATAGCGGTCGGCGGTCTGTTTCATCCGCTCTTCCACCTTGTGCAGGCGCTTCCGCCGCCGCACATAGTCCACCCCCTTGTTGCGCACCATGGCGAAGAACAAGGCCTCAAGGCTCTTCCCCTCCCAACGGCTGCCGTCCATCTCCAGCAGGGCCAGAAACACGGCGCTCACCGCATCGCGGGCATCTTCTTCATCGTAGATGAACAACCTGATGTAATGCAGTCCCTGCGGGTAGTACTTTTTATAAAAGCCGGCCAAGTCGTATTTCTGCTCCATGTTCTCACGGTTTTATTTTCAAGACTTCACAAAAGTAAGGGGCCTGCCGGGAAACGCACTGCACAATTTGTTGCAGGATTGTGCACGGAAAGGCCCGATTTTGCCTTTTTGCAACAAATCATACATCAGCGAACAACATTTCATACATGTCTTTCCCTGCATCCTCCATAAAACAAATGGAGGAAACAGCCGGTTACGTTTCCTTTTTTTCGTATCTTTGCGTGGCGTGGGAAACACCCTGATACAACCATGAGACGATTCTGGGAAATACTGTCCTTCATCTGCCTGCTCCTGTCGGCGCAGCACCTGTATCCGCAGTCCGAACGGTTCCGCTTGCTGGACACCGGGAGCGGGCTGTACAATAACCAGGTGCGTTTCCTGGTGCAGTTGCAGGACGGCAAGATACTGGCCTACACGGAAGGGATGTTCAACCTGTATGACGGATACCGCTTCAAGCCGCTGGCCTGCGACCTCGACCACACCCTGCCCCTCGGCATGCACAACATCTGCACCGCATACGACGGGGGAGACGGGCTGCTGTGGGCCAAGGACTACTTCCGGCTCTACCTTTTCGACACCCGCACGCAGCGTTTCTGCCAGGACATCAAGGCCCGCTTCGAGGTCTCCGGCATGCAAGAACCCATGAACGACTTCATCCTGGACCAGGACAAGAACGCCTGGATCATCACCGAGAGCGGGAAACTCTACTGCTACGACTGGAAGCACCCGGCGCAACTGGTGTATAGCCCCACCCGCGAAGAGAGGGCCGACACCATACGGGTGAAAGACGTCATGCAGGCCGGCCCCTTCCACCTCATATTCCTGAACACCGGGAAAATGCTCTGCTGGGAAGGAAAGACGCAGCGCATGGTGGGCGAGGACTACACCGTGGCCACCCCGTACCCCTCGGAATATTTCCGCACGGCGTGGATACAGGCCGACGAACAGCACCTGCTGATTTCCGTCAGCCATACGGAAGGTTACCTCTATTCCTACAACTACTACACGCGCGAGTGGAAGGAAATCCTGCGCGGACGGGCCATTAACGACATCCGCAAATGCGCCGACGGCAGCTTCTGGCTGGGCGGCAACTACACGCTCATACACCTGTCGGCAGACTTCAAGGTGCTGCAGGAGACCAACACATTCAGGCTGGCGGACAACAGGGAGGTAAAAGACTTCGTCATGTCTCTCCTGATAGACAGCCGGCAAGGGCTGTGGCTGGGCATGGGAAGCTGCGGCATACTGAAAGCTATCCGCAAAGAAAAGCATGCGGAATATTACGTCAACACAGAGGCCACGCACAACGAAGGCCGCATGATACGCTCCCTCTGCCGCTACGACCGCGACCACCTGCTGGCCGGCAGCATGCAGGGCGTATTCCTGTTCAACACCGCCGAAAAGCGGTTCCGCCCCTTCCTGCCCGGTTTTTCGGACCTCTGCTGCACCGATGTCAAGCGCGACAGCCGGGGACGGTTCTGGCTGAGCACACGCAACGGGCTGTACTGCCTGCCCGACAGTGCCTCGGCCCGCTACCGGAAAATCTCCATACCGGGTGCCATCTCCAGCACCGTAAGGTTCAGCCTGCCGCTGCAGGACGGCAACATCCTGGCCTGCGTGGAGCTGAAAGACCTCTACCTGTACAATCCGGAGGACGGAACGGCACGGAGGCTCAACGACCGGGAACTCCACGCGGGGCGCATCCGCGCCATGAGTTTCGCCGCGGAAATCCGGCCCGGCAGCCTGCTCATCGGCAGCCAGAACGGCCTGTTCTGCTACGACCTCAGGCAAGACAAGGCGACAAGGGCGGAATTCGTTGCCCCGTTTGAGAAATACAGCATCAAATACAACTGTGTGTACACCGCCGGGGACACCGTGTGGCTCGGCACGCAGGACGGTCTGGTCTGCTACGACCTCCGCAACGGCCGGGGTCGGCGTTTCGACACGGATGACGGGTTGCCCAACAATTGCATCCAAAGCATCGCGGCCGCGCCGGACGGCAGCCTGTGGGTGTCCACCTCCAACGGCATCGGCCACCTGAGGACGGACGACAGGGGGCACTTCTCCATCGCCCGGATGGAAAAAGACGACGGCATACAGGACGGCGAGATGATGGAACAGTCCATGGCCGTCATGCCCGACGGGCGTGTTTACATCGGCGGAATCAACGGCATCACCGAACTGCCGCCCCGCTGCACCGACTATGGCAACCGCCGCCTAGTTCCCTCGCTGGTGGGGCTGCGCGTCATGGACCATGTGGTGGACAACAAGGGGCTGCTCGACGGACGGCTGTTGCTGCCGGAGGGGATGTCGTTCACCAAGACCCTGGAACTGGAACATAACGAAAACTTCCTGGAGATGCAGTTTTCCGCCCTGGACTACGACAGCCCCGGCCACATGCGCTACCGCTACCGCCTGGACGGTGTGGACCAGGCGTGGAACCACACGGCTGCCCACACGGGCATCTGCACGGCCACCTACACCTCGCTGTCGCCCGGCACCTATACCCTGCAGGTGCAGGCCGCCATGGAATATGCCGAATGGGGCGAAACGGCCAAATGGCAAATCGTCATCGCGCCGCCGCTATGGAAGACGTGGTGGGCTTATGCCTTGTATGCCCTTGCGGCCGCGGGGCTTATCTGTTACGCCGTAGGGTTTTACCTCGCTTACAAGCGTTCGCAGCTGCTGGCCGAACAGGAACTGCTGAAACGCCAGAAGGAACAATATCTCGACGAACTGAAATTCAGGTTCTTCACCAACATCAGCCACGAGTTCCGCACACCGCTTGCCCTGATCATCACCCCGCTGGAACTGCTGGTCAGGGAGACCGCCGACAGCGGGCTGAAAACCCGGCTGGAAAAGATACTGGGCAATGCCAGGGACCTGTTGCGGCTCGTCAACCAGCTGCTGGACTTCCGGCGGCTGGAACAGAAAGGCGAACAGCTGAAAGTGTCGGTCGTACAGATAAAAAGGTTCATCGAGGAGAGTGTGAGCCATTTCAACGAACTGGCGCAGGAGTACCGCATCACGTTGTCCTGCGAATGCCGGTTCACCCCCAAGGACACTTTCACGCTGGATGCGGAGAAAATAAAACGGGTGCTGAACAACTTGGTGTCCAACGCCGTCAAGTTCACGCCGGATGGCGGCACCGTGAGCGTGCAGGCCGGATGGAACGGAACGGGGCCGGCGGACGGCATATACCTCCGCGTGAGCGACACGGGCATCGGCATCCGTCCGGAGGATTTGGACAACATCTTCGAACGGTTCTTCCAGGGCAGCCAGCCGCAACCCTCCGGGATGAACACCGGAAGCGGCATCGGCCTGCACCTGACCCAGGGATACGTCAAGCTGCACAAGGGGACCATCACGGTGGAAAGCACGCCGGGCAAAGGAAGCACCTTCACCGTCACCCTGCCTGCTGCGGACAGCCAGTCAGCCGCACCGGACACGACTGCGGCAGCCCCCGCGGAACAGGAAACGGCAAACCCTGAAACCGGCGAGGGGAAGAAGAAGGACATCACCCTGCTGGTGGTGGAAGACAACGCACAATTCCGCACGTTCCTGAAAGACCTGCTGAAAGCCGAGTTCAACATCCTGACGGCCAAAGACGGCGAAAAAGGACTCGAAAAGGCGCAGGAGTGCTACCCCGACCTGATTATCAGCGACGTCATGATGCCGAACATGGACGGCTACGCATTCTGCCGCGCCATAAAGGACGACCCGAAATGCCACCACATTCCCGTCATCCTGCTCACGGCCAGGGATTCGGCTGAAAGCCGGAGCGGGGCATACGATGCCGGAGCCGACTCCTTCATTGCCAAACCGTTTGACATCGACGTGCTGACCAGCCGCATAAACCAGTTGCTGGAGCAGCGCGAACGCAGGCAGGCCGCGTTCTGGGAAGAGATGCAGCTGCCGCCCAAAAACGGCACCATAGCCGGGCCGGACGAACGGTTCATCCGCGAAGCCATCGGCTATGTGGAGAAGAACATGGGCAACCCGGAGTATAACGTGGAATCGTTGAGCGCGGACATGAACACGGAACGCACCGCTTTCTACCGGAAGATGCAGGCCATTGTCGGACAGACACCCACGGAATTCATCCGCAGCGTAAGGCTGAAAAGGGCCGCCCGCCTGCTGGAAAAAGGGGAATACACCGTGCAGGAAATCTCGTGGATGGTGGGGTTCAACACCCCGCGCTACTTCTCGGCCTACTTCAAGGAAATGTTCGGCATGACGCCTTCGCAGTATGCCGCCCGCAAAACGGCGGAAGGCAAGGCCGGCGGTGGGAATGACGGCGGGAATGACTGACCGTGCCACATTTTTGTGTCCGCGGATTTTGTATTTCCTTTAGTTTGCCGTATCTTTGTATTGTGTTTTTTTTGATTTAAAGATGAAGAACATCCGGAATTTCTGTATTATAGCGCATATCGATCACGGGAAGTCCACATTGGCTGACCGTTTGTTGGAATATACTCATACGATAAAAATAACCGAGGGGCAGATGCTCGACGACATGGACTTGGAACGCGAGCGCGGAATCACCATCAAGAGCCATGCCATACAGATGGAATACATGTATGAGGGCGAAAAGTATATCCTGAACCTGATTGACACGCCGGGGCACGTGGACTTCTCTTATGAGGTGTCGCGTTCCATTGCGGCGTGCGAGGGTGCCTTGCTGGTGGTGGATGCCACACAGGGGGTACAGGCACAGACCATCTCAAACCTCTATATGGCGATAGACCATGATTTGGAAATCATACCGGTCATCAACAAATGTGACATGGTGAATGCCATGCCGGAGGAAGTGGAGGACGAGATTGTCGAACTGCTGGGATGCAAGCGTGAGGAAATCATCCGGGCGTCCGGCCGCACGGGGCAGGGGGTGGAAGAAATCCTGAGGGCCGTGGTGGAACGTATTCCCCATCCGGGGGGGGATGAGGATGCACCGTTGCAGGCCTTGATATTTGACTCCGTGTTCAATTCGTTTCGCGGCATCATCGCCTACTTCAAGATTGTGAACGGGAGCGTCAGGTCGGGCGACCGCGTGGCGTTCATCAATACGGGAAAGGAATATACGGCAGACGAGATAGGGGTGCTAAAAATGGAAATGTCGCCCCGCGAGGAGTTGCACTGCGGGGATGTGGGCTATATCGTTTCGGGCATCAAAACGGCCACGGAAGTGAAAGTGGGCGACACGATAACCCGTGTGGCCCGTCCGTGCGACAAGGCCATCAGCGGGTTCGAGGAGGTGAAGCCCATGGTGTTTGCCGGCTTGTACCCTGTGGAAACGGAAGATTTTGAAAACTTGCGTGCCTCATTGGAGAAACTGCAGCTGAATGACGCCTCGCTGACGTTCCAGCCGGAGTCGTCCGTGGCTTTGGGGTTCGGTTTCCGTTGTGGTTTCCTGGGGTTGCTCCACATGGAAATCGTGCAGGAACGGCTGGACCGTGAGTTCAACATGGATGTAATCACCACAGTGCCCAATGTCTCCTATATGGTGTATGACAAGCAGGGTGGGGTGAAAGAGGTGCACAATCCGGCGGGGATGCCTGAAGTGACGCTGATAGACCATATAGAGGAACCTTATATCAAGGCTTCTGTCATTACAACATCCAACTTCATCGGCCCCATCATGACATTGTGTCTGGGCAAGCGGGGCGAACTGGTAAAGCAAGAATATATCAGTGGCAACCGGGTGGAGCTGCACTACAACATGCCTTTGGGGGAGATTGTCATCGATTTCTACGACAAGTTGAAAAGCATTTCAAAGGGCTATGCCTCGTTCGACTATCATCAGGACGGCTTCCGGCCGTCCAGGCTGGTGAAACTGGACATATTGCTGAACGGCGAACCGGTGGATGCGCTCTCCACCCTGACCCACATGGACAATGCCGTGGATTTCGGCCGGCGGATGTGTGAGAAGCTGAAAGACCTGTTGCCCCGCCAGCAGTTCGACATTGCTATCCAGGCCGCCATCGGAGCCAAGATCATAGCCCGCGAGACGGTGAAGCAGTTGCGTAAGGATGTGACGGCCAAATGTTATGGAGGTGATGTCAGCCGTAAACGCAAATTGCTGGAGAAGCAGAAGAAAGGCAAGAAGCGGATGAAGCAGATTGGCAATGTGGAGGTGCCGCAGAAAGCCTTCCTTGCTGTCCTGAAACTGGATTAAACCGAACAATAAACTTTATTGGCTTATGGATTTGAGACGTGATGTGGCTCGTGAGATTGCCCGTATCTATTGCCGCCTTTCTCCGGCAGGAATAGAGGCATTGTCTGGGATACTCGTCCCTTTCAAATTTGCGAAAAGCGACGTGGTGCTTCCGGAGGGGGAGACATGCAGGTATATGTATTTTGTGGAACATGGGATGGTGAGGCAGTATTATTATAAAGGTGGGCGTGACGTGACCGAACACTTTTCTTACGAAGGGCGCATTGTGATTTGCATCGAAAGTTTTCTCAAGCAGGAACCTTCACGGCTGATTGTGGAGGCGTTGGAAAACAGTAGGCTGTATGGCATCCCATACGATGCCCTGCACGAACTGGCCGATGAGAATAAAGAGATAGAACTGCTGTTCCGTAAGATCATGGAACATGCGCTTATCAGTTCGCAAGTGTATGCCGACAGCCAACGCTTCGAGAATGCCATGGAGCGTTACCTGCGTCTGCTGAACACCAAGCCGGAGATTCTTCTGCGTGCCCCCATGCTCCATGTGGCTTCCTACCTGCAGATGTCGCCGGAGACGTTGAGCAGGGTGCGGGCTTCCCATTTGTCCGAGGAGGCGAAAAAGGGAAAAGACGAAGGGCAGCCGGAGGCATGAGGCGAGGTACATCGCAGGCAACAACGGTGGCCTTGGGATTATCGTTGCGGCTTATCTTGAATATTCACAAAAGATAAAGAAAAAAAGCCTGAAAGATTTGGATGGGTGCGCCATAATTTGTAATTTTGCAGCCGATTTTAGTCCATGGAGGCTCAGACAAGTGAGGCCATAATGGTATCCGCCTCGTGGAAAAACCGTTTAATTCATTAAAAATGTACGCAATTGTAGATATTAACGGTCGTCAGTTCAAAGTGACAGAAGGCAAGAAGATGTTCATCGACCACATCCAGAATGCCGAGCCGCACCAGACTGTCGAGTTTGAGAAAGTGTTGTTGGTTGACAACGATGGTAACATTACAGTTGGTGCCCCTGCAATAGAAGGTGCAAAGGTAGTCTGCGAGGTGATATCCCCGCTGGTGAAAGGCGACAAGGTTTTGGTTTTCCACAAAAAAAGGAGAAAAGGCCATCGCAAGTTGAACGGCCATCGCCAGCAGTTTACGGAAGTGACAATCAAACAAGTTATTGCTTAATCCTTTAAAAACAAGAAGAAATGGCACATAAAAAAGGTGTAGGTAGTTCTAAGAACGGCCGCGAATCAGAATCAAAGAGATTAGGCGTAAAGATATTCGGCGGACAGAAGTGTGTAGCTGGTAACATCGTCGTGCGCCAGCGCGGAACAGTCCATTATCCCGGCCAGAACGTAGGTATGGGAAAAGACCACACGCTTTACGCATTGGTTAACGGCGTAGTAAAATTCAAGAAGTGTAAATACAGAGGGCGCCAGGACAGAAGCGTAGTTTCGATAGAGGCTTACGCGGAAGCATAATAGCGGTCTTTAAAAGAATGAAACAGACGTATAACCGTCTGTGGATAGCAAAGTAAAGTTTAATAAGTGAGGCTGTTTCAAAATGTATTTGAGATGGCTTCACTTTTTGTATGTCCGGCATGAGTATTGTCTAACGGGTGAAGGCGCCATACGGCGTTGAGCATTTATTATTTTCCGGATGTACTTGTTTCCATGGGTGATTCTGCGCGACTGACTTTTTTCTTATCACACCGACATATAATTCGTGATTTATATCTAAATTTGCATCGTACATTTGTTATGGATACCTTCAAGCGGACTAAACTATCGGTTTTTACAACATTGCTTTTTCATCCTCGGAAAAGGCAAGGATGTTTTTCACGGTTCCCGGTGGTTGGTATCTTCCATACGTTGATTTCAAGCAGATAGAAGTATAAAATTAGTATATGAATGAAATTTTTATTATCATAGGATTGATTTTGTTGAACGGTGTTTTTTCCATGTCGGAGGTGGCACTGATTTCGGCCCGTAAATCTCGTTTGGCCACAGAAGCGAAGAAAGGAAGCAAGGCCGCGCAGAAGGCTTTGGCATTGGCCGGTAACCCAGACCGTTTCCTGTCCACTATACAAATAGGAATTACGCTTATCGGAATCCTGACCGGTATTTATTCCGGAAGCAAGATTGCTTCCGGATTCGCGGAACTTTTGCTTTCTTGGGGTATCCCACAGGTTTATGCCGGAGTGTTGGCCCAAGGGGTTATAGTCGTGGTAGTCACCTATTTGACTATCATTTTCGGAGAACTTGTCCCCAAGCGCATCGGTATGAGCGTAGCAGAGAACGTAGCAAAATTCATGGCCCGACCCATGAATGTCATAGCCATTATAGCTTCTCCTTTCGTATGGTTGCTCTCAAAGAGCACAGAATTGATATTTAATCTGTTAAACATCCAGGAGGGAAGCAACAAGGTGACGGAGGAAGAGATAAAGTCCATTATAAAGGAGGGAGCAGAAGAAGGTACCGTGGAACCTGTGGAACAGAGCATCGTGCAACGTGTATTCCTGTTGGGTGATTTGAAGATAGGCTCAATCATGACCCATAAGAACGATGTGGTGTGGCTGGATGCCGCAATGACAGCAGATGAGGTTAAGGCTGTGCTGAAAGACAACCTGTATGAATCTTATCCTGTGGTTGAGGGTGATTTGGACCATGTGAAAGGTATGATTTGGCTGAAAGACTTGGTTATGCACTTGCATGAGGACGGATTCAATGTAGCTGATTTTACGCGGGAAGCTGTCTATTTCCATGAAGGCATGAGTATTTACAAGGCTTTGGAACAGTTGAAGAAAAAAAAAATCAGCCGGGCGTTGATTTGCGATGAGTTCGGCGACTTTGTTGGAATGGTCACCTTGAAAGATATTTTCGAGGGACTTGTGGGGAACATGGACAACGGGGAAGATGAACCGGTGATTATCAAGAGAGGAAACGGTAACGGATGGCTGGTGGACGGCCAGTGTTCTTTGTATGACCTGCTGTGCTATTTTGATTGCAGCGACTTGTATGAAACTACAGTTTATCATACGTTGGGTGGGTTGATACTGCACCATCTCCAACGTATTCCGCGCAGCGGCGATACTTTGGAATGGAATGGCTTCGTATTCGAGGTAATGGATATGGACGGAGCGCGCATAGACAAAGTGCTGGTGACCCGTCCGGACAGTCTGCATTCTTGAGTTTATTTCCGCGTCTTTTGAGGAATGCCTGGTCTTGAATAGCTGTAACGGTTATTCAGGACCAGGCATTCCTTTCATCTTTTTGTTTGCAGATTATAAATTGATTGTTTGGCGCTTATGGAGTTTTTTATTAGATTTGCGGGGAATACTTATAAATGATATATTATATGAAGACATTGAAGCATTTTGTTTTTGGTTTGTGTGTGTACAGCACGATGGCAACGGGATTGTCGTTTGCGGCTTGCGCCCCATCGGGACAAAAAGCCTCTTCTCAGGCGGCTGACAGTGCGCAAGTGCAGAGTAAGAACATGGTGGTGGAGGCGATTATGGCGCGTCGAAGCATCCGTAAATACAAGGACCAGCCGGTTGAACGCGAAAAACTGCAAACTTTGCTGGAGTGTGGCATCAATGCCCCCAGCGGGATGAACCAACAGCCTTGGCAAGTGCGTGTGGTGGACAATGCGGATTACATCAACGGAGTGAGCGAAATTTACAAGAAGGCCAATCCGAGGGCCGCGGAAGAAGAAGGATTCAAGAATATGTTCCGCAATGCCCCGGCGGTTATTTTTATCGGTTCTCCTAAAAACGGTAGCGGTCAGTTCGATTGCGGATTGTTGGGTGAAAACATTGTGTTGGCGGCTCATTCCATGGGATTGGGCACTTGTTTCTTGGGCGGTCCGGTGCGTTTCATGCTGGATAACCCGGAGGCTGCGTCTTATGTGGAACGCTTGCAGTTCCCCGATGACTATACCTTGCTTTATGCGATAGCAGTTGGTTATCCGGACGAATCACCTGCCGCCAAGCCACGGGATGCGGGAAAGGCTTTTTTCGTGGAATGACTTTACTTGCTTCGGAGAGTCCGGACAGAAAGGCAAGGACATGATGCCAAACCCATCCCGGTTGGGGAACATCCATACGGGAAAGGATGAAGCCAATTCGCTCCGGTGGGCATATTCCCATCAAAAAGCTGAAGCTGTCTGGCAAATACAAAAAAGGAAAGAGGCCATCTCAAATCTTAAAAATGAGGCAGAGATGGCCTCTTCTGTATATTAAGGAATTAAGTGCCATCCCCTAAAGATAAAAGGTATGGCGGTAATCTGTTTTCACTTCCGTGTTTAGGCGGGCTTATTCTCCGAAGCGATCCCGTCTGGGTTGTTCATACGGCAAACGCACCTGAGAAACCAGGAATTTCAAAAGATAGTTGTTGGCTCATCCTCTTTTTAGTCCATGATGTTGTTTTGATGAAGGCCTGAAAAGCAAGATTGCCCCGCTCACTTCTTCCGGCAAGGGAAATGTTTGCCCCAGCGACGGCGCAGTTCGGTGAAAAGTGTTATCTCCTGCCGGAGCACCCGTATGGAAAGCCCCACGCTGGCGGCCAGCACCGCGCATCCTGCCAAAGCCTTGAGCCACATGTCGCCTTGCAATCCCAATGCGAGGGCGGCTGCCACACACAGGAACTGCCCGGTGATGAAGGGACCGGACGAACGGTCGGGGCGGAACCCGTAGCGGCGGGCATACACGTAATGGATCATCCACCAATCGAACACGCCGGCCACCGCCAAGGCGATGCCCGTACCCAGAATACCCCACAGGAGAAAACCGGAAATGATGCACAGCGACGCAAAGAATTCATAGGCCGTTTCCATGGCCAGGAACATCATGGAATCCCCCTTGGCCAGCGAAATGTAGGCCGCGGGGAGGGTCATGGACTTGAAGAACATGTGGAGCGAAGCGCACACGGCCATGCCCGTCATGGGCAGGAATCCTGGGGAATAGAGGATGCGGATGACCAACGGCATGGCCAGCATGAACAGCACCAGGAACGGAGACATCAGCAGTACGCAGACCTTGGCCTGGCTGTTGACCGTCCGGTTCATCTGTTCGCGGTCGTTGTTCACGGCCGACAGGCGCGGGAAATAGTCGGCCTCCACCGCCGTAAAGATGATGCCGGCGTAGATAACCACCAGATTGTAGCCCATATTGTACAATCCCACTTCGGAAAGCGAACCAAAACGGGCGATGAAAAGGGCCAGCCCCATGCCCGCCAGCATCCGCACTATCGTGGCCAAGATATAGGGCACTCCCAGGCGCACCATCCTCCATCCCGCCCGGAAATGCTTGCGGCTCAACAGGGCTACTTTCCAGGGCAGCACGGAACGCGACAGGGACAGGTGGACCACCATCACCCCCAGTGTGCTGGCCAGCAGGGCAGGAACCACCCCGCGTATGCCCCACACATAATAAAAAGGTATGGTGAGGAGTAAGGTTACGACCGCGCCCAGCACCGACACCAGTGCCACCCGCTTGAGCCGCCGCACGGCCTTCAGCACGGCCAGCTCGCCGGCCGCGACCGCCATGAAACCGATGACGGGAGCCAGCTGGCACAGGGGCGCGACGTGCGAGAGGTCGGCAAAGGCACAGAGGCTGAGAAGCGGCGAAAACAGCAGGCACATCAGCATGCCGGCCACGCCGGTCCATACGGCCCATGTGCGTACCACCTCCACCCGCCACTTCACCCTGGCGGTTTCCCCCCGCCCGTAGCTTTCGGAAATCTCGCGGATGGAACTGAATGAGATGCCCAGCCCAGAGGTGTTGTGCAGGAAGTTGATGACCGTGAAATACAAGGAAGACAGACCCACACCCGCCGTGTTGAGCAACACGGTGGCCAACTTGTTGCGCACCACGCTGGCCAATATGGCTAAAAGCTGGATGACACCCATGAACCCCGTGTATTTCACGATGTGGTTGTAGATGGGTGTTTCATTGTCCGCAGTCCCGTCCTTGTGGGCTTTGCCGTCTTTTGCTTCCTGTCCTGTACTCATCATATTGGAGACAAATTTAGATATAAATCGCGATTTATCTGCCGGTATGATAAGAAAAAGTCAAAATCACGCCCGTCTTTATGGCGCGGAAGCCCCAGGCAGGCAGTGCGCAACCAGATGCGGGCGGAAAGCCGGGAGCGGCAAGGAGGCTCCCGGAAAGGCCGGGGGAGAGCGGTCCATGTGCCTTCCTCCGCCTGCCGGAAAGCCGTTTTTATTTTGCAGAAAGCGTTACCGTCACATCGCCCTGCCCCAAGACGGAAAGCAATTCACTGCGCGTTATGTTTTCAATCTTCCCCAGATAGGTGAGCGACCAACTGTTCGGGCCGTAGTAAATGACAAACTGGTTGCCCTGGTAGAGAATCAGGTCGCCGGCGGAAGTCGAAATGTGCCTGTCGTTGCGCGGCAGGGTCGTACCCAACGGCCCCACCTTTTCCATGCCGGCATAGTCTTCCATGCGCAGGGTGATGTCCCCCCGGTCGAGCAGTTCTTTCAAGGCCTTGGCGGAACTGTTGTCTGCCAACGTGGCCGTAAGGGTCTGGTTGCCTACTTTCAGGCGGATGGTGTCCTTTCTCATGTTTTCATCGGAATTATGGTTCTGTGCTCCCGCCGAGGACATTGCCAGCAACATCAACGGGATTAAAAAGCCTGTTTTTATCATCTTGGTCCGCAGTTTTCTTATCCGTCGCAAAAACGTTCCCGGCAGGGGATACGTCACGGACGGGGCATTAAGGAAGAAGCATTGCCCGCCTTTCCCGGACAGTGCTTCTTCCCACTGTTGTGCGTGTTTTTTATTTGTACGACTGCCGGTATATCTCCACGATGTCCTCGTCCGACATTTGCACGCGGTCGCTGGTGAACATTACGCCCATCACCTCGCGGGAGTTGCGCATCAGTGTTTCAAACTCATCGGGCGTGATGCCATAGTCGGACATCTTCAGGTCGGCCACGCCGCAGGCCTCTTGCAACCGTGCCAGTGCGGTGAGGAAGTCTTCGGGCTTCGTGGCCTCCGGCATCCCCATGGCCTGCGCCATGCGGACGAAACGCTCATCGCAGGCGTGCCGCTCGATGAAATATCTGTAGTATGCCATGCTCACCATGATCAGGCCGGCGCCGTGGGGCAGGGCAGGGTGGTAGGCGGAAAGGGCGTGTTCGAGGGCATGCTCGCTGGTGATGAGGGTCAGGCACATCACATCGCCGGACAAGGTGTTGCCGAAGGCCACGCGGGTGCGTGCCTCAAGGTCGTTCCCGTCCCTGATGGCGCGGGGCAGGTATTCGGCGATGTTGCGGATGGCTTCGAGGGCGCACATGTCGCTCATCAGGTTTGCGCCGCGGGCGATGTAGCCCTCCGTGCTGTGGAACAAGGCGTCGAACCCCTGGTAGGCCGTGAACGCGGGCGGCACGCTTTTCATCAGCTCCGCATCCACGATGGAGAGTACGGGGAACAGCGAGGCGTCGTCCACGAAAGCCTTCTCGAACGTGTCTTCTTTCGTGATGACACCGGAGCTGTCCGTTTCAGACCCCGTGCCGGCCGTGGTGGTGACGGCAACGATGGGCAGCGGTTTCACGGCGATGGGCTTTCCTTTGCCGGAGCCTACGGTAACATAGTCCCACAGCTGGCCGTCGTTGGTGGCCATCACGGCGATGGCCTTGGCGCAGTCCATCACGCTTCCGCCGCCGAGGGCCACGAGGAAGTCGCACCGGTTGTCGCGTGCGGCCTTGGCTCCGGCGTTGACATTGTCCACCGTGGGGTTGGGGGCCACGCCATCGAAGATGCAGGTGTCCACCCCGGCCTTGTGCAGCTGTTCTTCCGTGCGGGCAAGGTAGCCGTTGGCGCGGGTTGACTTGCCGTTGGAGATGATGATGAGGGCGCGTTTGCCCGGCATCGGTTGTTCACTCAGTTTGTCCAGCATTCCGGGCCCGAACATCACGCGGGTGGGAATGTACATGTCATAATTGCTGTTCGTTTCCATAAGGCTTGTTTTATTGTTTGGAACTACTAATCCAATTACAAAGATAACCCATAAAACAGAAAACGGCAATACCTTTTTTACGGGCAGTTTTAACGGATTTACGGATTGTGCCCCGCCGCAGGCTTCGGGGTGGCAGGGCGGTGAGGCGGCAGGGCGTGGACGGTCTTGCGCAAAGCCTCCACCGTCCTTGCGCAAGGCCGTGGACGTCTTTGCGCAAGATTTCCGGTGCATCCGTTGCGGTTGTGGAATAAAATACGTATTTTTGCCCTATGGATATTTAAGACAAAACATACATTAAAAACGAAAGACTTATGAGCAATGAAGAAAATCCGCAGCAGGACAACATGCTGCAAATAGAGATCAGCCCCGAAACGGCGCAGGGGACGTATGCCAATCTGGCCATGATTACGCATTCCACGTCCGAAGTGATAATAGACTTTGTCTGCATGATGCCGGGCCTGCCCAAGGCTTCGGTGAAGTCGCGCGTTGTGATGGCGCCGGAGCATGCCAAGCGTTTGCTTTATGCCCTGCAGGACAACATCAACAAGTATGAACTTTCTTTCGGGGAGATTGACATGCACAACGGCGACCGCCCGCGCACCGTGGCACCGTTCAAGATAAACCAGGGAGAGGCTTGACCTCTCCCTTCTCCTTGATAAAACAAAATAGAAGTAAATCAAAGAAAAGAACGGAATAATTAGCGAAATATCATGGCTTTATTAACCTTTCTGTCCAAAGTCTCAAGACGGCTTGGACTCAATTCCGCCACTTATGGCGTGCTGAACTCATTGGGCATTTTACCCCCCCCCATAATGTTAATATTATTAACAAATCAGAGGCATTAAAGGCCTGTCACTCTATTTATCCGGATAAAGGAACATCGTGCATCTGCGAGCCGATGATGGAGGACAGAGAAGTGCCCTACGACGTGGAAGTGATAATACCGGTTTACAATGTCGAAAGGTTTGTGCAGGAATGCATTGATTCCGTTCTGGTACAGAATACAAGGTTCAGTTACCACGTCACAATAATCAATGACGGATCCACGGACGGCAGCCGCAGCATCCTGAAAAGATATGAGAACGTGAGGCACGTCACAATAATAGACCAGGAAAACAAGGGATTTTCCGGTGCACGCAACACAGGGCTGGAACAAATGAGGGGGCGGTATGTCACTTTCGTTGATTCTGATGACAGGTTGCCGGAAAATGCAATAGAAGCATTGATGTCGGCAGCCGTAGAAGGCGATTACGACATTGTGGGAGGAGGTTATGTCAGATTTGAAGAGGACAAACGGCTGCATGCGACAATTCCTGGACAAGGGACTCTGTTCGGATTCCCATGGGGGAAAGTTTATAAATCGCACTTGTGGCGTAACGTCCGCTTCCCTGAAAAATATTGGTTTGAAGATACGATAAATGCCTTTGTCATACATGATATGGCAAAGAAATCCGCTTCAATAAAGGATGTCGTGTATGAATGGAGAATAAACAGAAACAGCATAAGCTTTACAAGTAAGGGCAGACCTAAAATATTGGATACAATATATATAACAGACAGGTTGCTGGAAGACAGGGAGAGACTGGGCTTGCCGGTGGACAAGAATTTTTATGATACACTCTTGCACCAGTTCAAGATAAATGCCGTCCGCGTATATAGTCTGGGTGACGGGAAGATGAACTATGCAAATTATGTCATATCCAAAGCCATGTACGACAAGTATTATAAAGGGAAAGGTATTCAGACAGTGAAATACAAAGAAATAGAGTCTGCCATGACTAACGGGAACTACAGGCAGTTCGTTCTTGCAAGCTTGTTTTTATAACCAGGAATAATAACATGATTCCGAAAATTATTCACTATTGAAACAAAATATGGGGATAGGGTAGTACCTTGTTTAATATCATGAACATCTTCTTAAAAAATATGATAGTTGCCGGAGGGCTTGCGTTTGCCATGGACGCAGGGGCGCGCGACACGTACAACTTCAACTCCGGCTGGAGGATAGACCAACACAAGGACCTGGTGACCTTGCCGCATGCCTGGAATGAGGATGAAGCCTTCAAGGTTTATATCAACCGGATGAGCGACTCCGTGATATGGTACCGCAAGACGTTCGTCCTGCCCGAAAAGGCCGAGGGCAAGCGCGTTTTCATCGAGTTCGAGGGGGCGCGCCAGGCAGCCGAAGTGTTCGTCAACGGCGAGCGCGTGGGATTGCATGAAAATGGTGTCATGGCTTTTGGCTTCGACCTCACGCCATACGTCAGGAAGGGGGAGAACAAGATAGAGGTGCGCACCGACAACGACTGGAAATACCGCGAGCGGTCTTCCGACTCCCAATATCAGTGGAACAATAACAATTTCAACGCGAACTACGGTGGGCTTGTGAAGAATGTGCGTCTGCACATCATGGGTGACGTCTATCAGACGCTGCCCCTCTACAGCAACCTGAAGACCACCGGCGTTTATATCTACGCCAAGGATTACGATATTCCAAACCGTCAGGCCACGGTCTGCGTGGAGAGCGAGGTGAAGAATGAGGGCGGGCAACCCGTGAAGCGCCGCCTCCGGGTGGCCGTCCGTGAAACAGACGGCACGGAAGTGTGCGGCTTCAGCAGCGAGGAGGTCACCATCCCCGCCGGCGGTACGGCCATACTGAAAGCCCAATGCCGTGCCTACGGCCTGCACTTCTGGAGCTGGGGCTACGGCTACCTGTATGACGTGACGACCACCGTGGGGGATGACGAGGTGACCACCCGCACGGGATTCCGCAAGACGGCATTCAGGAACGGCATGGTATATCTCAACGACCGCGTCATAATGCTCCACGGCTACGCCCAGCGTTCCAGCAACGAATGGCCGGGCGTGGGCATGTCCGTGCCGGCATGGCTCAGCGACTACTCCAACGACCTCATGGTGAAGAGCGGGGCCAACGTGGTGCGCTGGATGCATGTCACGCCGTGGAAACAGGATGTGGAGTCGTGCGACCGCGTGGGGCTGATACAGGCCATGCCTGCCGGCGACGCCGAAAGAGACGTGGAAGGCCGCCGCTGGGAGCACCGCGAGGAGCTGATGCGCGATGCCATCATCTACAACCGCAACAACCCCAGCATCCTTTTCTACGAGTGTGGCAACCAGAGGATATCCGGGGAACACATGCTTGCGATGAAGGCCATACGCGACACATACGACCCCCACGGCGGCCGCGCCATCGGCAGCCGCGAGATGCTGGACCGCCCTGAAGCTGAATACGGCGGCGAGATGCTCTACGTGAACAAGAGCGACACCAAGCCGATGTGGATGATGGAATACTGCCGCGACGAGGCCCTGCGCTGGTACTGGAACTCGTGGTCATACCCGTTCCACGAGGAGGGTGACGGGCCGCTTTACCGCAACGCGCCTGCCGGTGCCTACAACCACAACAATGACGAGTTTGCCCGCGAACTCGTGGCACGTTGGTATGAATACTGGCTTGAACGCCCCGGTTCGGGTACGAAGGTGAATTCCGGCGGTGCGAAGATTATCTTCAGCGACACCCAGACCCACGGACGCTCGGCCGACAACTACCGTGTGAGCGGGGTCGTTGACCCCATGCGCATACCCAAAGACGCTTTCTTCGCCCACCGGGTGATGTGGGACGGTTGGGTGGACGACCTGAAGCCCCGGACCCACATCGTGGGGCACTGGAACTATGCGCAGGGCGAGGTCATACCTACGGTATATGTCGTGTCCAACGCAGACAGCGTGGTGCTTGAGCAGGGCGGCCGGCGCATTGTCCCCACGGAGCATAAATACCGTTTCCTTTACGTGTTCAACGATTTGGAATACACTGCCGGCAAGCTCACGGCCATCGGCATGGACCAGTCGGGACGCGAGGTGTCGGCCCATTCGCTTGAGACTGCCGGCCCCGCAGACCGTCTGGAACTTACGGCCATCCAGAACCCCACGGGCTGGAAGGCCGACGGGGCCGACCTTGCGCTTGTGCAAGTGGAGGTGGTTGACCGGCAAGGGCGCCGCTGCCCGCTCGACAACCGTCTCATCAGATTTACCCTCGACGGCCCTGCCGAATGGCGTGGGGGCGTGGCCAAGGGGAGGGACAACCACGTCTTGTGCGACACCTTGCCCGTGGAGTGCGGCGTGAACCGCGTCATGTTGCGCTCGCTCACCAAGGCCGGCACCGTCAAGCTGACCGCCAGCACCGCAGGCATGGCCGATGCCACGATAACGCTCACCACGAATCCTGTGGAAACGGAAGGCGGGTTGTCCGCATGGCTGCCGTCCGACGGCCTGATGCCCGTGCTCGACCGTGGCGAAACGCCCGCCGGGCCGTCGTTCCGCCAGTGGCGCCGCGGGGTGCAGATTGTGTCGGCCGAAGCCGGCGGCGGCAATGACCCGCGGCTCAGTTATGACCAATACGAAAACACGTCATGGGAGAGCGGCGACACCAAGGAAGAGGCGTGGATAACCTACACGCTGGCCGAGAACACCCGGATAGATGATGTCTGCGTGAAGATGAAAGGTTTCCGCGCCACCACATATCCCATAGCCGTCTATGCCGGCGACTCGCTCGTGTGGCAGGGTTGGACGCCGAAGGCACTCAGCTACGTACACCTGCCGTTGAAGGATGCGCCCAAGACGGACAAAATCACCATCCGCTCGCTCGGCGAAAGTACCACAAAGGATGCTTTCGGTGCCGTCAGGGAACTTGACGCCCGCAACGATGATGAGGCCGTGAAAGGCAATTACTCATTGAAAATTGTCGAGATTGAGTTCCTCAAGAACCTTTGAGCGGGGAACGTAACCGCTTGACTTGCCATAAACATAGCAAACGCCCCGGCCGAAACTGGCGGCCGGGGCGTCCCCGTATTATGCTTTCTCCGGAATCCGGCGGAGCAGTTCACGCAGGAAAGTCCAGAACTTGGCCACGGAAGGGATGTGGCAACGCTCGTTGGGCGTGTGGGGCGAACGGAGCGTCGGGCCGAAGCTGACCATGTCCATCCGGGGATAGACCTCGCCGATCAGGCTGCATTCCAGTCCGGCATGGACCACCTGCACCACGGCGTCTTCGTTGAAAAGCTGTTTGTAAACCTCCACCATGCGCGTTGTGATGGGGGAATTGAAGTTGGGTTGCCAGGCACCGTAACGCCCGCTGAATTCCACTTTCATTCCCGCCATGTTGAAACAGCTTTCCAGCATGGTGGTAACGTAGTCCGTCATGCTTTCGTTCGAGCTGCGGGCTAAGATTTGTATTCCGGCCTGCTCTGGCGTCACGTTGACAATGGCCAGGTTGGACGACGTTTCCACAATGAAAGGCATGGAGGGGATGTTGCGCAGCACCCCGTCGTGGCAGGCCAGGATGGCATCCAGCACATTGTCCTGTATGTCCTCCGGCACTTGCCGGTCGGGCAGGCCGGTCTGTTCGGCCGTGAACAGGATGTTGTCTTCCACACCGCGGAACTCGTTGGCGAACATCTCGCGGCAATCTTCCACCAGTTCCATCAGGTCGTCCACGGCATCGGCCGGCACCGTCACCACCGCCTCGCTTTCGCGCGGGATGGCGTTGCGCATGTTTCCGCCTGTCCAGGAGCACAGCCGTGCCTCGTTCCCGCGTATGGCCATATAGAGGAAGCGTGCCATCAGTTTGTTGGCATTGGCCCTGTTTTCACAGATCTCCAGTCCGGAGTGGCCGCCCTTCAGCCCTTTCAGCGATACCTTTACAGCCGTGCAGCCAGCTTCCGTTTCCGCCGGATTGTAGGCAATGGTGGCCGTCACGTTCACGCCGCCCGCGCTGCCTACGACAAACTCGCCCATCGTCTCGTTGTCCAGGTTGAGCAGGATGTTGCCGGACAGGGTGTCGGGCGCAAGGTGGTTCACGCCATACATGCAGGTCTCTTCATCGGACGTGATCAGTGCTTCTATCGGGCCGTGCTCCACAGTCTTGTCCTCCAGCACGGCCAGGATGGCGGCAACGCCCATGCCGTCGTCTGCCCCCAGGGTGGTTTTACGGGCTTTCACCCATTCGCCGTCTGCGTATGCCTCTATGGGGTCATTCTCGAAATCGTGCGTGCTGTCGGCTTCCTTCTGCGGCACCATGTCCATGTGTGCCTGCATCACCACCGTCTGGAGGTTTTCCAGGCCGGGGGTGGCCGGCTGGCGCATCACGATGTTTCCGCCTCCATCCATAAAGGCCTCCACGTGGTGTTCTTTCGCCCAGTTCAGCAGGAACTGCTGTACTTTTTCCAAATGTCCCGACGGGCGCGGGATGCGGGTCAGCGCATAGAAGTTTCTCCATACGGCCTGCGGTTCGAGATTCTTTATTTCACTCATGGCAATCTATATTTTATTAGGGTTCAACTTGTCAGACAACAGTCCCGCAGGGCACGGGTTGCAGCCGGCGGCGGGTAAGGGCCAGTGCCAGGGCGGCGTAAATGCCCAGCAGGATGACCAGCAACGTCTGCAGCGTGTGCACGATGAGGACGAACATCACGCCGTCCTTTTCCCCTACACCATAAAGCACCAGCACTGTTTTCACTGCAAAATGCCAAGGCCCCGCCCCGTTGGGGGTGGGCACTAACACGGCGAACGACCCCACAACGAAAGCAATCAGGGCGGATGTCAGCCCAAGGGCTGACGTATAGGAGAAACTGTAGAACGTCAGATAGAAGTGCATGAAATAGGCCACCCATATCCCGAAAGAATAAAGGATGTACAAAGGCTTGTGGCGGACGCCTCTCAGCGACATGATTCCGGCGGCCACGTTTTGCAGCACCCCCCGCGTGTAGCCCCACCAGGACAGGCGGCGCGCCAGCATCGCCATGAAAACCAGCAGCACCAGCAGGCAGGCGGCCGTTATCCAATAGCCGGTGACGGAAAACCGGTGGACCAGTTCGTCGAATCCCATCTCCGTCTCTGCCAGGAATACGTTAAACACGCGGAGTTGCAGGAACACTGTGACGGCCGACAGCACCAGCATGACCAACGCATCTATCATGCGCTCGGTGACCACCGTCCCCAATGCTTTTGTGAACAGGATACCCTCATATTTTTTCAGCACCCCGCAACGCAGCACTTCGCCCACGCGGGGCACTACGAGGCTGGAGGCATAGGACAGGAACACCGCATGCAGGCACGATGAAAAGCGGGCGCGCTCGCCCAGCGGCTGCAGGGCCTGGCGCCACCGTGCGGCACGTAACACTTGAGCCAGCACCCCGAAAGGTATGGACAGCCACATCCACCGCCAGTCCATTCCTCCCTCTAATGCCTGCCACAAGCCCGCCCAATCAAAGTCACGGTACATCCACCACAGAATCAGCCCCCCCAGCAGCAACGGGAATACGATTTTCAGTCCCTTACGAATGATCTTGTAAACTTCCAATATGGTCTTTGTCTTATTTTGTTTATCTTTGTCCCACAAAAATAGAACAAAAAAACTACAATGAAGACAGTACGACCCAAAAAATTCTTAGGGCAACACTTTTTGACTGATCAGCGTATAGCCCGTGCCATTGCCGACACTGTGGATGCTTGTCCCGGACTGCCGGTGCTCGAAGTGGGGCCGGGGATGGGAGTCATGACCCGGTTTCTCGCGCAGAAGGGTCGTCCGCTGAAGGTTGTGGAAATTGATTTTGAGTCCGTGGCCTACCTGCGCCGCAACTTCCCCTTGTTGGAAGAGGGCATCATAGAGGACGATTTCCTGAAGATGCACTTGGAACGGACGTTCGGCGGGCAGCCTTTTGTGCTCACGGGCAACTATCCTTATAACATTTCCAGCCAAATATTCTTCAAGATGCTGGACTATAAGGACCTTATCCCCTGTTGCACGGGCATGGTGCAGAAAGAGGTGGCTGAACGCATCGCCGCCGGGCCGGGCAGCAAGACCTACGGCATATTGAGCGTGCTCATCCAGGCTTGGTACGATGTGGAATATCTGTTCACCGTGCATGAAGATGTGTTCAATCCACCTCCTAAGGTGAAGAGCGCCGTCATCCGCATGACCCGTAATGCCACCACCGGTTTGGGGTGCGATGAGCAGCTCTTCAGGCAGGTGGTGAAAACCACGTTCAACCAACGGCGTAAAGTGCTTCGCAATTCCATCCGT
The DNA here is from genome assembly GCA_964528135.1 of uncultured Paraprevotella sp. GTDB lineage: Bacteria > Bacteroidota > Bacteroidia > Bacteroidales > Bacteroidaceae > Paraprevotella. The sequence goes on from CAZGSE010000005.1 coordinate 39,463, forward strand.
CCGGTGCTGGCCGATGCCGACAACCGTCTTCGGCAAACGGGCTTTTGTCCCAAGGACCACAGTGCCTTTTTGGAGGACAGCGTATTCATGCGCCGGCCGGAACAGCTGTCGGTGGCCGAATTTATCCGTTTGACCGATGCCGTGGCACGGGAAACCCGGCCCGAAAGGGGCGGGGGGGCATGACGGGAGCGCAAAACGGGAAAAAGTGCGCACAGAATCTCATTTTTATTTGTTTCTTCAAGCGGTTTGCACTATCTTTGCAACGCAAATCAACATGGTATTTATTTAAAATGGACGATTATCACGCGGAATATATGAATTGAGTCGGACAGGGGTTTGCCGAGGACAGCCTCCGTCCTATTATAATTATGGAGGATTTTATTCATGCGAACATACTGGAACACCAACCGCGGACTGCGCACCCTTGAAAATTGGGAACCCAACTGCTGGGTTCAGGTAACTTGCCCCACACAAGATGACATCGACTATCTGGAGAACAAACTCCATATCCCCGACTATTTCCTCATGGACATCGCCGATACCGATGAGCGGGCACGATATGAGTTTGACGATGGTTGGATACTCATCATTCTTCGTATCCCTTATGTGAAAGAGGTGCGTTCGCGCACGCCTTATACCACCATCCCGTTGGGTATCATCCTGAACAAGGAGGTATGTATCACCGTGTGCTATTTTGAAACTAACATGATGATAGATTTCGTCAGCTATCAACAGAAACGCGGTGTCGGTTTCACGGATTCGGTAGATATGGTGTTCCGCCTGTTCCTTTCGTCTGCCGTGTGGTACCTGAAGCGGCTGAAGCAAATCAACCTGCTCATAGAGAAAGCCAAAGAGCATTTGGACCGTAATGTGGACAATGCGGACCTCATCAACCTGTCGCGCCTGCAAGACAGTCTGACGTATTTCATCACTTCCATCAGGGGAAACGAGACCCTGCTGTCGAAGTTGAAATTCAAACTTCCTGTGGACGAGCTGGATGCCGACCTTATTGAAGATGTGAACATCGAGATGAGCCAGGCGCGGGAGACTACCTCCATTTATGCCAACATCCTTGATTCTACGATGGACACTTACGCCAACATCATCAATAACAACACCAGCGGCGTGATGAAGATGCTCACTTCCATATCCATTATCCTCATGTTTCCCACACTGGTGGCCAGTTTGCTGGGCATGAACCTTATCAACGGCATGGAAGATTGGTCGTGGGGCTTCCCGATTGCAATGGTCATCACGGTGGGCATTACCATTGCTTTTGTGTGGTATTTTAGGCGGAAAACATGGATATAAATGGAATGTATTGCAAAAAATACGGTGTTTTTTTAGGAAACAAAAGTTTTTTGTGCTTAATTTGCGCCCAATAAAGAGATTTGCAAACCGAATCAGATACTAAAACAAGTAACATGATGGATTCTCAAGAAAACCTCCAAATGGAAGAAAACGTAACAGAGATGGCAACTCCCGAAGTGAACGAGACGGACAAAACGGAACCGGACGTTCCGCGCACACAGGAAGAAGTCGTGGCGCACATGAAAGAACTGGCCGCGGGTGACACCATTCCCGAACGGCAGGAGTTGGACATGCTAAAACAGACATTCTACAAACTACATAAGGCAAAAGTGGCGGCTGAACGCGCCGATTTTATCGAGGGAGGCGGCAATGCGGAAGATTTTCTGCCCAGTCCCAATCTGCTTGAAGATGATTTCAAGGCTGCCATGGACATCATCCGGGAAAAAAGAGCCAGACAGCAGGCTGAATTGGAACGTCAAAAAGAGGAAAACCTGCAACGCAAGCAGGAAATCTTGGAACGCATCAAGGCTGTGAATGCTACGCCTGAAGAAGCAAACCGGGCCTATAAGGAAGTGAAAGAACTGCAAAACCAATGGAAAGAGATTAAATTGGTGCCGGCGGAAAAGGCCAACGAACTGTGGAAAACCTACCAACTCTATGTAGAGCAGTATTATGACCAGCTGAAACTGAACAACGAGTTCCGTGAATACGACTTTAAGAAGAACTTGGAAATCAAAACCCGCTTGTGTGAAATGGCCGAGAAACTGAACGACGAGCCGGACGTGCTTTCCGCATTTCAACAGTTGCAGGCCCTGCATCAGGAGTTCAAGGAGACCGGTCCTGTGGCCAAGGAATTGCGTGAGGAAATCTGGGCACGCTTCAAGGCCGCCTCTACTGCCGTCAACAAACGCCACCAACAGCATTTTGAAGAGCTGAAGCATAAGGAGGAAGAGAACCTGGTAAAGAAGACCGCCCTTTGCGAAGCCATAGAAACCATAGACCCCGCTTGCCTGAAAACGGCGGCCGAATGGGAGGCCAATACGCAAAAGATCATCGCCCTGCAACAGGAATGGCGTACGATAGGGTTTGCCCCGCAAAAGATGAACGTGAAGATTTTTGAGCGTTTCCGTGGTGCTTGCGACCGTTTCTTTAAAGAAAAAGCCGCTTTCTTCAAGAACCTGAAGGAGGTGCAAGCCGGTAACCTGGCACGGAAAACCGCCCTTTGCGAGCAAGCTGAGGCCTTGAAAGACAGTACGGACTGGAAAAACACGGCCAATAAACTTATGCAGCTCCAGAAAGAATGGAAAACCATCGGCTCCGTGCCCAAGAAACATTCTGAACCTTTGTGGCAACGCTTTATCAGTGCTTGTGACTATTTTTTTGAACAACGGAACAAGAACAATGTTTCACAACGGGGAGAGGAAAAAGAAAACCTGCAGAAAAAAGAATCCATCATCGGGCAGCTAAAAGCGTTGCTGGACAACGAGGAAGAAGAAAACAAGCAGGAAAAGGTGAAAGAACTCATGAAAGAGTGGAATGCCGTTGGTTTCGTCCCTTTCAAGGACAAAGACAGGATCTATGATGCTTACCGTGAAACGGTGGATCAGTTGTTCAAGACGCTGGACATGTCGGCGGCACGACGGCATCTGGATAACTTCAGAAATAACCTGAAAGAGAGCCGGGAAAGCGGTGCGCAGGGACTGGGCAAAGAACGCGAACGGCTGTTGCGTGCCTATGAAACCAAACGCAATGAAATCAAAACCTATGAGAACAATATGGGATTCCTGACGTGCAGTTCAAAGAAAGGCAGCAGCCTGCTCAATGAGATGAACAAAAAAATGGAGAAACTGAAAGATGAACTGAACCTGTTGAGCGAAAAAATTGCCGCAATAGACAAAGAAATCGCCAGCCAGGAATAAAATAGAAATGTTGTAAACCATAATGCCGCATTCCGGATCGTTGTCTGGGGTGCGGCATTGTTTTTTGACGGTTCAGGCAGAGCTACAGCGCGTTGTAGTCCGGGATGTCCGGTAGGAAGCGGTAGGTGCCTGCACCGTAATCCATCCGGCAGCAATAGTGCCGCAGTCCGTTGCTCACGATGAGGTAATCTACGCGCAACACCATGTTGTAGCGCGAAATTTGTGCGAACACTTCGTTACTGATTTCAATGTGCGGAGCCTTGTATTCGATGATAACCCGCGGCTGTAGTTTCCTGTCATAGACCACTGTGTCGCAGCGTTTGGCCATTCCGTTGAGACTGAGCGAGACCTCGTTGGCCACCAGTCCGGCCGGGTAGCCTTTCCGTCCGGTGAGGTAGTGCACGAAGTGTTGCCTTACCCACTCTTCGGGGGTGAGCACCACGAATTTCCGACGCTGCTCATCGAAGATGACGGCCTGTCCGTTGCGTTTCTGCACTTTTATGGGATATGGAGGAAGATTTAACGTGAACATTTGCTACCTTTGCAAGGAATAGTCCTTTGTTATCATGGGACAAAAATAGGCAAAAAATGATGAAGACGAAAGCGGAAATCGTTGAAAATTGGTTGCCGCGCTATACGAAACATGCCCTGGAGGATTTCGGGCAGTATGTCCTGCTGACCAATTTCAATAACTATGTGGATATTTTTTGCAGGCTGTTCGGCCTGCCGCTTCCCGACTATGAGGCCAACATGCGCATGGCCACGGCCGAAAACATCACGATTATCAACTTCGGGATGGGCAGTCCGAATGCAGCCATCGTCATGGATCTGCTCAGTGCCATCATGCCCCAGGCCTGCCTGTTTCTGGGCAAGTGCGGGGGCATTTCCTCAAAGACCCTTTTGGGCGACCTGATCCTTCCGCTGGCCGGCATACGGGGCGAGGGGACATCGAACGACTATTACCCGCCGGAGGTGCCGGCACTGCCGGCTTTCATGCTCCAACGTGCCGTTTCCACGGCCATCCGGGACGCCGGACGTGATTATTGGACCGGAACGGTGTACACCACCAACCGCCGGATCTGGGAGTATGACGAGAAGTTCAAGGCCTACCTGCGTGAAACGAGGGCAATGGCTGTGGATATGGAGACGGCCACGCTTTTCACTTGCGGGTTCGCCAACCACATCCCCACCGGTGCGTTGCTGCTGGTGTCGGACAACCCGATGACGCCGGAGGGAGTGAAAACCACGGAGAGCGACAAGAAAGTGACGCTCAACTTTGCAACGGAACATGTGAGGATAGGCATTGACGCGCTGCGGTTGATTATAGGCCGGCGGCAGACAGTGAAACACTTGAAATTCGATTGGTAAACACATTTAAGGACAGAATAGCTGATGGCAGCAAAAAAAGAGGGAATGACCTATGAAGAGATTGTCCGTGCGGTTAGGGCGGGCACGTTTGCCCCGGTCTATTACCTGATGGGCGAGGAAGATTATTACATCGACAAGGTGAGCGAGTTTATTGTCGGGGCCGCGCTGAAAGAAGAGGAGCGCGATTTCAATCTCACGGTGTGCTATGGCACGGACGTGACGATAGACGAGGTAATCAACGCCGCCAAGCGTTTCCCCCTGATGGCCGACCGGCAGGTGGTATGGGTACGCGAGGCGCAAAACCTGCAGGGAAAGGAAAAACTTTCCCTTTATCTGGAGCATCCGCAAGAATCCACAGTCTTGCTCTTCTGCCATAAACACGGCGTGCTGGACCGTCGGAAAAAGCTGGCGGCAGACATCCAGAAGGCCGGTGTGCTGTTTGAATCCAAAAAACTCTACGATAACCAGCTTCCGGGCTTCGTCACCTCGTACATGCGGCGTAAGGGAGTGGCCATGGAACCCAATGCCGTGATGATGGTCTGCGAATCTGTGGGGAGCGACCTTTCGCGTCTTTCCGGTGAGTTGGACAAACTGTTGTTGGCATTGCCGAAGGGGGAGGCACGCATAGGGGCGGACTTTGTGGAACAGCATATCGGGATGAGCAAAGATTTTAACAACTTTGAGTTCTTGGCTGCATTGATTGAAAAGGACATCCTGAAAGCGAACCGCATTGTGAAATACTTTAACGATAATCCGAAAAATTTCTCTTTGCAGCTTACACTTTCCGTGTTGTTCGGATTTTTCGTAAACCTGATGCTGGCCTACTATGCTCCCCAACGGACAGAAGAGGGGATTGCGGCCTGGGTGGAACAACCGCGTTGGCAGGTGGCGCGGAACATCATCCCCGCCATGCGGAATTATTCCGGTGTGAAAGTGATGCAGATAATTGGAAAATTACGCGAAACGGACGCCAAATCCAAAGGTATAGGCAACACTATTGCCACTCCGGGCGACCTCCTGAAGGAGCTTACTTACTTCATTTTGCACTGAAAAAAGCCCTTTCCCGCTCTATTTCCAACGCTTTCAGAAACGTTAAAAAGTAAGTTATAATCATTGTACAATAGGCAGTTATCCGTAAACCGACTGCCTGAGATTTGAAAATTCCGCCTCTGCCTGACATCAGGGGCGGAATTTTTTAACCATGAAAAAAGCACTACTTCCAGACCTCCCTTTCGCTTTACGTTTTGTTTTATTAGCATTTATGTTTTAGGTTTCTCCGGCATCATAGAATAGAAATATGAATAGGATGTAAATTAAATTAGTAAAACATGAATAGGATTCACGTTTTAAATTAATCTATAAAAGCTAATCATTCATATTTAATCTTGTAAACCAAATATATGAATGTATATTTATGGGGATTGAAAATTAGACGTTATATCATTGAAAACCAATCGTCTGTTTCTGCTTGTGTAGCTTTTCATCAAACTTTATGCTTCTATATTCACCTTTTTTATCAGTCTTTGGCAGTTATTTCGAGCAGTTATTCCAATAATGTATGAGAACCCAGATTATTGCTTCATTTTGATGATTTTATGCTCAATGCCGCAAGAATGCGGATGAATGTGCAGGTATTCACAAATATAAAACATGTAGAAATATAAATCATACCTGTAAAATTCACAGATTTCAATCGTTTAATATAATAAATCACACTTCTTAATTCAATTTTATTGTTTTGAATTCATTTATTTTTTATCTTTGTAAACGGACATCGTATCCATATTATATCATGTCAAACAAGAGGAACATACAAAAATGATGAAAGAACGTATCTTGCAAATCATGCGCAAAGAAAACATGACCCAACAGGATTTTGCCAAGGCCATAGAAGTTTCTCCGGCATCGTTGTCTAATATTTTCAACGGTAAGACCAACCCGACCAACAACCATGTCAATGCCATCCACCGCCGGTTCCCCAATATCAGCATCAACTGGCTGATGTTTGGTGAAGGTGACATGTACACAACTGTTGCAAACAAAACCAACGAAGCCGTAGGCCCGCTCTGGGAAAGTCTGGAAGAAAGAACCGTAAGTTCTCCGGAAAGCGGAAACACGGGGGGCACAACGTTGCGCACCAACGCTTCCGGTGCTTTGTCTGATGTAAAGGAAAACGCAAGAAACGGCGAAATGCAGGCCGATACGGCTGCAACGCCGGTGGTGCGTGAAATTGTGAAATATATAGACAAACCGCAAAGGAGAATCACGGAAATCAGGATATTTTTTGATGACGGGACGTTCGAGGTATTCAGCAAATGAAGTGAGAAAAAGCCGACAAGAGATGCGGTTTACGGCCACAAGCAGCCTCCCTGCTGCTCCATCCTCCCGGAATGTCCCGCAGGGCGAAAAAAGGAGCTGTGCAACGGGGCGAAATACTTTGCGCAAGGACATCCGCGTTCTTGCGCAAGACGGAAAGGCTTTTTGCGCAAAGGCATCCTGCCCCGCGTGCGGAATGAAAGGTATTCTTGTTTTTTTCTACCGGAAGCCGCCTTGTTATTGGAGGGCATTTCGTACCTTTGTGTCTGATTGGAATCCTTTTTTACCTATTGTATGAAGAAATATATCTTGGACCTGACCGTAAAGGCGAACGAACGCCTGCGCGAAGGGTACACACTTTTGAAATTGACGGACGGGAATCCCCTGCCTCCCATGCTGCCCGGACAGTTTGCCGAGCTGAAGGTGGACGGTTCGGAAACCACGTTCCTGCGCCGTCCCATTTCCATCAACTATGTCAGCGAACAGGACAACGAAGTATGGTTCTTGATTCATGAAGTGGGCGACGGCACGCGCCGTTTGGGACGGCTGGCGGCGGGCGACCGCCTGAACGTGGTGATGCCCCTGGGGCGCGGATTCACGATGCCGGCATCGGCGGACGAACGCTGCCTGCTGGTGGGCGGCGGCGTGGGGACAGCCCCGTTGCTCTATCTGGGAAAGAAGATGGCGGAGGCCGGATGCCGTCCCACCTTCCTGCTCGGAGGGCGTTCGGCCGCCGACTTGATGCAGCTGGACTTGTTCCGCACTTTAGGCGAGGTGTGCCTTACGACGGAGGACGGTTCGGCAGGCGAGCGCGGTTTCGTGACGGCTCATTCCGTATTGTCTTCTGGACGGTTCGACCGCATAGCCGTTTGCGGCCCGAAGCCCATGATGCAGGCCGTGGCCGCCTATGCCCGCGAACGGGGGACAGACTGCGAGGTGTCGCTGGAGAACATGATGGCCTGCGGCGTGGGGGCCTGCCTGTGCTGTGTGGAGAATACCACGGACGGCCATGTGTGTGTGTGCAAGGAAGGACCTGTGTTTAACATAAATCGGTTGTTATGGTAGATTTGAGCGTAGAGATTGGCGGCTTGTCCCTGAAAAACCCGGTGATGACCGCTTCCGGAACGTTCGGTTACGGAGTGGAATTTGCAGACTTCATCCGTCTGGAAGACCTGGGCGGGATTATCGTGAAAGGCACGACCCTGCATCCCCGCGAGGGGAACCCCTATCCGCGCATGGCGGAGACCCCGCAGGGGATGCTGAACTGCGTGGGGCTGCAGAACAAGGGCGTGGACTATTTCTGTGAACGGATTTATCCTGAAATCAAGGACATACGTACGAATATGATTGTCAACGTCTCCGGTTCGTGCCCGGAAGATTACGCCGAGTGCGCGGCGCGTATCGGTGAACTGGAGCGGATTCCGGCCATCGAACTTAACATCTCCTGCCCCAACGTGAAGCAGGGGGGCATGGCTTTCGGCGTGACGGCCGAAGGAGCCGCAGCGGTGGTGCGTGCCGTGCGGGAGGCCTATGGCAAGACGCTGATAGTGAAGCTGTCGCCCAACGTGACGGACATTGCCGCCATTGCCCGCAGCGTGGAGGACGCCGGAGCCGATGCCGTGAGCCTCATCAACACCCTGATGGGAATGGCCATCGACATCGAACGGCGACGCCCCGTGCTGTCGATTGCCACGGGTGGCCTGAGCGGGCCGGCCGTGAAGCCCGTGGCCCTGCGCATGGTGTGGCAGGTGGCCCGTGCGGTGAAGATTCCGGTGGTGGGGCTGGGCGGCATCATGAATGCGCGCGACGCCGTGGAGTTCCTGTTGGCCGGAGCCTCGGCCATCGAAATCGGTACGGCGAACTTCATCGATCCGGCTGTCACGGTAAAGGTAGTGCGCGGCATCGAGGAATACCTGGAGCGGCAGGGTCGTCGCAGCGTGCACGAAATTATCGGTGCGCTGGAGTGCTGACTTCCCTCTTATAAATGAATCTTTCCTTGTGCGGCCGGTAGGGATTTCCCATTGGTGGCATGCCGTTTTGGGGATATGTGTTGCGGCCTGCCGTCCCCCGGCCGGATGAAGCGGCGGGGGCATCTCCCGCTTTCTGCATGAGAGGAAACAAGCAAGCCCGCCAGACCTGCTCTTTCAAGCGGCTGGCGGGCTTGCCCGTCCGTGCGGAAACGGGATTTCCGTCCGCAATACCTGTGCGGCTCATGCGTTCCGCACCTTTTCCATGAACTTCTTCCTGTCCACGATAAACCTCAGGTGTTCTCCTTCGCCGATGGTGCCCTCACTGTCATGGGCCGTAATCTTGAACGTCAGTTTCCGCCCCTCTATGCCCGTAAGTACGGCCGTAGCGGTCACGGTCTTGCCCTTGCCCGTCGGTTTCAGATGGGAGGAACTGATGTGCCCTCCCACAGTGGTGCTGCCTTCCGGCAGGCTGTCCTTCACCGCCAGCATGGCGGCATTTTCCATCAGGGCCAGCATGGCGGGGGTGGCCAGCACCTCCAAGTCGCCACTGCCTGCGCTGACGGCCAAATGTTCTTGTCCCACGACCAGCGTACTGGTATGCGTCAATCCTGTTTCCATTGTTCCTGTTTCGTTTTAACTTTTAACGTCAGCATGCTGCGCTTGCGTGATAGTCGCTCCTGTCGAACCACATCGATGTGCTGGACATAAAGAAATCCTTGTTCAGACGTGATTCACCATGCAGAGCGGCCAACACCACCACGGCGAAAAGCACCGCTAACACTGCTACCGTCAATACGATGGCAAACACCATCACATGTAATACCGTCATCATCTTTTTTACCCTTTAAATGAAACAATCTTTTTTACCTTAATCTCAACCTCTACCTGTCAAACTCACGTACTTTTATATTAATCAATTTCTATCAAACACGTTGCAAAGTTAAAGCCAAAAGCATCCGCTGTCAAGGTTTTCCGAGCTGAGAATGCGGTTCGGGCCGGAAAAATTGACGCAAATCAAGAAAACAGGGGTAGAATGTTGCATTTTGGTTACCCGTGTCTGCCATTTCAAGTGCATCGTGTGCCAAAATGGCACATGGCAGCCGGTCAGCGCACCTTGTTGCGGTGGAAGTGCGGACTGACGTAGAAATTGAAGAACAGCATGGAGATGATGCAAAGCAGGCTGCCGAAGAGATACACCGCATCGAACGCGTAATGCTGCGCAATGTAGCCGCCCGTGGAGATGCCCAGCCCTATGCCCACGTCCCAGGAAGTCAGGTATGTGCTGGTGGCTGTTCCCCGCTGGTTGTTGGGTGCCAGGTTGATGTATAGCGTGTTGTAGGCGGGAAACATCACACCGAAGCCGATGCCGAGCATGAACGGGACCAGATAGAACACGGACACGCACCACTGCACGCTGTAGCTGATGATGTGGGAACAGCAGGACAACAGGAAAAAGGCCACAATGACCACATAAAAGCCGTATGAGATGATTTGGGTGATGTAGCCGCGGTCCACGAACTTTCCGGCAAAAATACGGCTCACTCCCATCCCCACGGCCAAGAGGGTGAAGAAAAAGCCGGAAGGCACGTCCAGGCCGATTTCGCGGGCATAGACGGCCACATAGTTCGTCGTGGCGCCAAAGGGGATGGAGAGCAGCAACAGGGAGATGCCCGCCGGAATACCTTTCAGCAGGATGAAGCGGTCGAGCGAAAGCGGCGGCCGCCTGACCGGTGCCTTGCGGGGCGCCTTGACGGCCAGGGCGGCCAGAAGCCCAAGCACGCACGAGAGCAGGCTGATGTAAAAAATGTTATTGTAGTCCATCCGGGAGTCGTGGAGGAACAATCCGGTCATGGGGCCGATGCTCATGGCAATGTTGTTGGTCAGGCCGTAATACCCCAGCGCTTCCCCCCTGCGGGCGGAAGGGGTGATGTCGATTACCAGCGTGTTGCCCCCCACGGTCACCGTTCCGAAAGCAATGCCGTGCACGATGCGCAACAGGATGAACAGGGAGAGGAAAGCCGAAAAGATGTAACCTAGGAAGATACTGGCAAACAAGGTGAAAGCCGCGATGTAGATGGGCTTTCGCGGGAAACCATCGTACAGATAGCCCATGAACGGCCGTGTGCACAGTCCCGACACCGTATAGCAGCTCAGGATAGTCCCGATGGCGGCTTCGTTACAGGAGAAATTCTCTTTCAGGTAGAACGGCAAAACGGGAACCAGCAGCCAAAATCCGAAATAAAGCAGGAAATTGGCTGCCAGTATGCAAATGAAACTGCGTGTAATCAGCCGGTCTTCCATCACGTCGTCAGTTGGCCGAAACAAACTCTTCAAGGAAACGGGTATCGTTTTCCGAGAACATACGCAGGTCTTTCACCTTATATTTCAGGTTGGCTATGCGCTCGATGCCCATACCGAAAGCGTAGCCCGTATATGTCTTGCTGTCTATGCCGTTGGCATCCAACACGGCGGGATCCACCATGCCGCAGCCCAGAATCTCCACCCATCCGGTATGTTTGCAGAAGGAGCATCCCTTGCCGCCGCAGATGTCGCAGCTGATGTCCATCTCCGCCGACGGTTCCGTGAACGGGAAGTAGGAGGGGCGGAGGCGGATTTGTGTCTCCTTGCCGAACATTTCCTGTGCGAAAAGCAGCAACACCTGCTTCAGGTCGGTGAACGACACATTCTTGTCCACATACAATCCCTCCACCTGGTGGAAGAAGCAATGGGCGCGTGCCGAGATGGCTTCGTTGCGGTAAACGCGTCCGGGGCAAATCACGCGGATAGGCGGCTGTTGGCTTTCCATCACCCGCGCCTGTACGGACGAGGTGTGCGAGCGGAGCACAATGTCGGGACGGGCTTCCACAAAGAAAGTGTCCTGCATGTCGCGTGCCGGATGGTCATCAGCAAAGTTCATGGACGAATAGACGTGCCAGTCATCCTCGATTTCGGGGCCTTCGGCCAGCGTGAACCCCAAACGTGAGAATATATCTACGATTTCATTTTTGACGATGGTCAGCGGGTGGCGGGTACCCAAGGGCACCGGATAGGCCGTGCGGGTAAGATCCAGTTCGTCAGCCTGGGCATCATGGGTTCCTGCCGCCTCTTTCAATGCCGTTATTTTTTCCTGTGCCTTGTTCTTTAAGTCGTTCAGTTTCATGCCCACTTCCTTTTTCTGTTCTGCGGGCACGTTCCTGAAGTCGGCCATAAGGGCATTCACCGCCCCTTTCTTGCCCAGATATTTGATGCGCAATGCCTCCGCCTCTTCGGTGCTGGATGCAACCAGCCCTTCAATCTCTTCCAGAAGTTCCTGTATTCTGTTCAGCATAATCTTTGATAATGAAGTCCTTTATGAAAAACCTTGCAAAGGTAATCATTTATCCACAAAAACTTGTCCGTTTTGAAAATAAAAGTGTACTTTTGCATGATTTTAAGTAGGATTGTATCCTGTGTTAGTATGAGGAAGAAATTTGTGTGGTGTATGTTGTGGGGAGCCTTGCTGGCCTCCTGCAATCATAACAGGGGTGTGCCCGCGGAGGATTGTCCGGATGATTCGGCGGCCGGCCCGTTATCCGGTTTTGCGGATTCACTGCTTCTTTTCCCCGAAACGGCATCAGAGGAGGGACTGTCCGTGACGGCAGACGAACAGTTCGCCGATTTCATCTTCGAGTTTGCCCGCCTGCGCCACCTGCGGCTGACGAGGATAGCTTTTCCCTTACCCCGGATTATCCATGGGGATACGACATGGCTGTCGGCGGAAGATTGGAACTTTGAATTCCCTTTCCGTAACCAAGATTACTATACGGTGCTGTTCAACGATGAGGAGCAGATGGAGTTGGAAAAGCGGACAGACCTTGACAGTGTGGACTTGGAATGGATATATCTGGAGAGCAAACAGTTAAAGATGTTCCGTTTCAGGCGGTTGGAAGGCTGCTGGATGCTGACGGAGGAAAGCCTGCATCCTTTCAGGGAGTCGCCGCTGGCCGATTTCCTGGTGTTCTACGAACGGTTTTCCATAGACACGGACTACCAATTGCAGTCCGTTTCAGACCCCTTACGTTACATCACCACCGACCCGGAAGATGACTTCGGCGTAATAGAAGGTACCTTGAACCATGACCAATGGGAAGCATTCAAGCCCCAACTGCCCCAAAAATTCCTCACGAACATCCGTTATGGACAGACCTATACTTACCCCGGACGCATGATTCTGGTCAAGCAAGGCGTTTCCAACGGGCTGATGGACATACTAACATTCCGGAAAAGTAGTTCGGGCTGGCGATTGGTTTCTTACGAAAACTGAAGGGAGTTAACCGTATGACAGAAGAAGAAAACTATTCTTTGTTGCGCCACAATACATTCGGCATAGAGGCCTTTGCGGAACGTTTTATCACTTATGACAGCGTGGACGACCTGAAAGCAACGGTAGCACACATCTGTTCGTCCTATCCGGATATGCCCGTCCTGCACATCGGTGGCGGCAGTAATTTGTTGTTTCTTTCCAACTTCAAGGGTATTGTACTGCATTCTTCCATCCGCAGTATTGATGTAGAGCGGAAGGAGGGGATGATCCGTCTCAGGGTTGGTGCCGGTGTGGTGTGGGACGACTTGGTGTCTTATTGCGTGGAACACGGATATTACGGCATAGAGAACCTCACATCGGTGCCAGGGGAAGTCGGGGCTGCCGCAGTGCAGAATATCGGTGCCTATGGTGCGGAAATCAAAGATGTGGTTACCGGCGTGGAGACTATAGACCTGACGGACGGGACGGAAAGGTTTTTTGAGGCAGCCGATTGCGGATATGCCTATCGCCATAGTGTTTTCAAAACCTCATTGTGCGGACGCTATGCCGTGACCTACGTACACTTGCTTCTTTCTCCGTCTTTCCGTCCCAATCTGGATTACGGCGGGGTGAGGGAAGCCTTGCGCCGGGCAGGCATCGCACCCGAAAAGGCCACGGCAGAAGATGTGCGGCGGGTGATTGCCGACATCCGCCACACCAAACTGCCCGATCCGCAAGTGTCGGGCAATGCGGGCAGTTTCTTCAAAAATCCCGTGGTGGAGCGCAGCGTGTATGAACGTATCAGGGCGGATTATCCGGATGCCCCCCACTACGAGGCAGACGCGGGACGGGTGAAACTTTCGGCCGGATGGCTCATCGAACGCTGTGGTTGGAAAGGCCGTTCGCTGGGGCGCGCAGGGGTGCACAACCGTCAGGCACTGGTGTTGGTGAACCTGGGCGGTGCCACGGGGCAGGACATCTTGGCACTATGCGAAGCCGTGCGCGGTGATGTGTACCGCGCGTTCGGCATCTACCTCCAGCCTGAAGTCAATTTCATAGGAGGGGAGTCATGCTGAAGGTTACTTTCCTGGGGACGGGCACCAGTACGGGAGTGCCCCAGATTGGCTGCACGTGCAAGGTGTGCACCAGTCGCGATGCCCGCGACAAACGTCTGCGTACCTCTGTGTTGGTGGAAACAGAGCAGGCGCGTGTGCTGTTGGACTGCGGTCCGGATTTCCGTCAGCAGATGCTTCCGCTCGACTTTCGAGCCATAGACGCGGTGCTGCTCACGCACGAACACTACGACCATGTAAGCGGCATCGACGACTTGCGTCCATTCAGCGTTTTCGGTGATGTGCAGCTTTATGCTTCCGGACGCACTGCGCGGCAACTCCGGCAGAGCCTGCCTTATTGCTTCGCTGAACACAAGTATCCGGGAGTTCCCCGGCTTTGCCTCCACGACATCCGTCCTCACGAAACACTGCAAGTGAAAGACCTGCGCATCACTCCGGTGGAAGTCATGCACGCCCGTCTGCCAATATTGGGCTACAGGCTCAACAACATGGCTTACATCACGGATATGAAAACCATCCCTCTGCATGAATTGGACTATTTACACGGATTGGATCTGCTCATCGTCAACGGGCTGCGCCATGAAGAGCATTATTCGCACCAGACCATAGAAGAGGCCTGCGGCTTTGCGCGGCAACTGGATGTGCCGCTTACTTATCTGGTACATATGGGGCATCACATCGACGTGCATGCCGTAGAGGAAGCCCGTCTGCCGGAAGGTGTCTATATGGCCTACGACGGTTTGGAGGTGTACTGCTGACCGTTCCCAGAGGCACGCTCCGGTTCCTGTTGACGAACGTACAATATCTGCCGCCCCACTTTTCAAGAAACGGATTCACATGAAAAGCGGGGCGGCAGTTTTTTCCCCATTGCACCGATGCGCCGGCTTGCGGTCATTTGGTGGCGGTGTAGCCTTCCGTATGCAAGAGTTCGATGATGCGGGCTTTCCATTCACCTTGGATGAGGATTTCGCCGTCTTTCACGGCTCCGCCCACCCCGCATTTCGTCTTCAGCAGTTTGCCCAGTTCTTTCAGGTCGTCCTCACGGCCTTGGAACCCTGCAACCACGGTGACCACTTTGCCGCCGCGGTTCTTCCGTTCCACGCCCACGCGCAGTTCCTGTTGTCCCTTCGGCAACGTTTCCACTTCGTCAACGGTGCTGCCGGTCTCGAAAGTGAAGTCCGGATTGGTGGAATAGACCATGCCCAGCCGCGACTTCCAATCGTTGTCCTTCGGCTTCACGGTTCAGTCCTCCATCAGTTTGCGGTAACGGATACGTTTGGGTTCCTCTTGCCCAAGCCGCTTCATCTTGTTGCTCTCATATTCCGAATAGCTGCCTTCGAAACAGAACACATTGCCGTCGCCCTCAAAGGCAAGGATGTGCGTACAAATGCGGTCCAGGAACCAACGGTCGTGGCTGATGACCACGGCACAGCCCGCAAATGCCTCCAATCCCTCCTCCAAGGCACGGAGCGTGTTGACATCGATGTCGTTGGTCGGTTCGTCCAGCAACAGCACGTTGCCTTCCTCTTTTAAGGCCATGGCCAGATGGAGACGGTTGCGCTCACCCCCGGAGAGCACGCCGCACTTCTTTTCCTGGTCTGCCCCGGAGAAGTTGAAGCGGCTCAGGTAGGCGCGCACGTTGACATCCCGGTTGCCCAGACGCATCAGTTCGTTGCCGCCGCTCATCACCTCATAGACGGTCTTTTCGGGCGAGATGTCCTTGTGCGTCTGGTCCACATAGGCCAGTTTCACGGTTTCGCCCACTTCGAACGTACCGCTGTCGGCCTGTTCCAGCCCCATAATCAGCCGGAAAAGGGTGGTTTTCCCTGCGCCGTTGGGGCCGATGACCCCCACAATGCCGTTGGGAGGCAACATGAAGTTGAGGTCGTTGAAGAGCACCTTGTCGCCGAATGCTTTCCGCACGTGCTGTGCTTCGATGACCTTGTTGCCCAACCGCGGCCCGTTCGGGATGAAGATTTCCAGCTTCTCTTCTTTTTCCTTCTGGTCTTCGTTGAGCAGCTTGTCGTAAGAGTTCAGGCGGGCCTTGCCCTTGGCCTGGCGGGCTTTGGGAGCCATGCGCACCCATTCCAGCTCACGCTCCAGCGTCTTGCGCCGCTTGCTGGCGGTTTTCTCCTCCTGTTCCATGCGTTTGGTCTTCTGTTCCAGCCATGAAGAGTAGTTGCCTTTCCAGGGAATGCCTTCACCGCGGTCGAGTTCCAAAATCCATCCGGCCACGTCGTCAAGGAAATAGCGGTCGTGCGTCACGGCGATGACCGTACCTTCATACTGGTTCAGATGTTGCTCCAGCCAGTCTATGCTTTCGGCATCCAGGTGGTTGGTCGGCTCGTCCAGCAGCAGCACGTCCGGCTTTTGCAGCAGCAGGCGGCAGAGCGCCACACGGCGCCGTTCACCCCCCGACAGGTTTTCCACCGTCCGGTCGGCCGGCGGGCAACGCAGGGCGGCCATGGCCCTTTCCAGTTTGCTGTCCAGGTTCCAGGCATCCGTGGCATCGATAATGTCCTGAAGTTCGCCCTGACGGGCAAAGAGGGCATTCATCTTGTCCTCATGCTCATAATATTCCGGCAGGCCGAACTTTTGGTTGATTTCCTCATATTCGGCCAAAACGTCCACGGTGTCCTGCACGCCTTCCATGACCACTTCCTTTACGGTCTTGGTGTTGTCCAACTGCGGGTCCTGCGGCAGATAGCCCACGCTATAGCCGGGCGAGAACACCACATTGCCCTGGAAATCATTGTCCAGCCCGGCAATGATTTTCATCAGGGTGGATTTTCCGGCACCGTTCAGGCCGATGATGCCGATCTTAGCCCCGTAGAAGAAGCTCAGGTAGATGTCTTTCAGCACTTGTTTGTTGGTCTGGCGGATGGTTTTGCTCACGCCGACCATGGAAAAGATAATCTTTTTGTCGTCCACTGTTGCCATAAGTTTTCGTTGGTTTTATGGGGTTAAATGAATAGTCCGATGGAGAGCAGCACGCCGAATATCAGAATGTTCCGTGCGGTTGTTCCCAACACGCCGTTCAGGGCCTTGCCCTTATGGATGCGCTTCATCTGCCGGTATGCGGTGAAATGGGGGAAAAGGTAAAGCACCGCCAGCAGGGCGGCCGCCCCCCGGTGTGCACTCCACAACACCTGGCAGAGTGCCACGGCCGCAATGCCGAGCCAAAGATAAAGATTTTCTGCGGCTTTTCCGCCGATTCTCACCACTAAAGTGATTTTCCCGCCCATTTCATCGTTTTCGCGGTCGCGGTAGTTGTTCACGATGAGCAGGCAGTCCGTGACCAGCCCGCAAGCCACGGAAAGCGCCACCACGGCGGGGGTAACCGTCTGTGCCTGCAAGTAGTATGTGGCACACACGGGCACCAGTCCGAAGAACACCAGGACCAGGACATCGCCCAAGCCGAGGCGCGCCATGCAAGTGGTGTAGAGGAAACAAAACACCACACAGCACAATCCTATGCCCACCATGCCCCATCCGCCGTAAAGCACCAGCGGCAGGCCGGCAAGACACGACAGGACGGTGGTGGCGGCGATGCCCCTCCGCATGGCCGGCAAAGTAATCCACCCTTCAGCGCAGGCGCGTTTCGGCCCCAGCCGCCTGTCGTCATCCAACCCTTTCTTGAAGTCGTAATAGTCGTTGATGAAGTTGGCATCCATCTGCATCAGAAAGGCAAAAAGGAAACAGAGCACGGCGGGCAGGCCGCGGAAATGGCCGTCGGAGCCGGCCGCCGCAAGGCCGATCATGACCGGCACGGCCGCACCCGCCAACGTCTTGGGGCGGGCGGCCAACAGCCAGGCCCGCATGGAATTGGTTCTTATGTCGCACATATCTATGTTTTTGGTTATATTCCGTTTCATGACAACTTGATGCGCAGGTAGCTTCGGTCATCGAATGACGCATTGCCGCGCATCAGTCCCTTGGTGGCCCGGAACGTCCCGATGCACAGCGGGTCGCAGGCCAACTGGCGGGCCAGCCGGGCTTCGGAGGCTTCCAGCGTGTCGGCCAGAAAGGGATAGCCGTCGGATGCCAGCACCAGAAACTCCGAATCCATCGGTACGGGCAATATCCTGACGCGGGACATGTTTACGGGGAAGCCGTCCAGGACAGCATATCCCCACGGCCCGGTGTTTCCGGCGTTTTGGAATGAACACTGGTCTTTCAGGTAAGGGAAAATCCATTCCCTCCCCAGGTCGTGTTCCTGCAAGGCGGCGATGGAATGGCCTTTGCGGAGCAGATAATGCAACACATCGGCGCGGATGCCGGCCAACAGGCTGTCCACGGCCTTTGGATTCCCGTGGGTTTTCCCGTTGAAACGGCACTGGCAGTCGCCCACCATCCACACTTCGCGCCGCAGGGCGGAATAGATGACCGCACTGGCGGTCAGGCGGTTCTCGCCGTGGCGTGCCGCCTCTTCGCACAGGCCGTTCTCCTCGTGGCACCGCCTGATGCGTTCCGTCAGGACCGCCACGGCCTGTTCTGCGGTGCTCTCGGCCGGCAGGCCGCACAAGGCGTTGCAGACCAGTTCCATAGCCATGCGCCCCGTTGTCTTGCCCCGGATGCGGAGTGTGCCTTTGCCCGTGGAGCCATCCACCACGGCGGCAAAGTCATTGGTCACCACGATACCGTCCTCGCAAGCGTCCGCCGTGCTTTTTCCGCATAGGAAACGTGTGGTTACTTTCATGCCGGGTATGGTTTTCAGGTTTGTTGCCTCCCGTGTGTCCTCTGCCGAAAAGGGCGTGAACCAGGTCGGCACGCCCGATGCGGCGAAGTTCGGCGCGTATTTTCTGCTGCTCTTCCGGTTTATACCAGAAAAAGAACATCCGCTGCGCCAGCTTTTCCTGTGGCGTCCGTGCGCTATACACCGTTTCGAGGGTATAGGGATGGTAGCCCGTGGCCCATGTTTCGGTGCTGACCGTCATGGGGGTGGGCGTGAAGTCCTGCACCTGTTCCAGATGGAAGTCCATGTCCTTGGTCAGTACGGCCAGTTCCGCCATGTCCTCTTCCGTGCAGCCCGGATGGCTGCTGATAAAGTAGGGGATGACCTGTTGCCGCAGGCCGGCCTCGCGGTTGATGCGGTCGAACACCTCCTTGAAGCGGCCGAAGAGCCTGAACGGCGGTTTCCGCATCAACTGGAGCACGTGGTCGGACGTATGTTCCGGCGCCACTTTCAGCCGGCCGCCCACGTGGCGCGTGATAAGCTCGCGCGTGTATTCCCGGTTGGCCCGGTCGGTGCGTTCGTCCTGGGTTTCGTGCAGCAGCAAGTCGTAGCGCACACCGCTCCCGATGTAGCTGTGCCTGATGCCCGGCAGGGCGTCCACCGCCCGGTAGATGTCCAGCAGGGCGGAGTGGTCCGTGTCCAGGTTGGGGCAGATTCCGGGGTGTATGCACGACGGCCTCTTGCATTTCCGGCAGAGTTGGAGGTTTTTCCCCTTCATGCCATACATGTTGGCCGATGGCCCGCCCAGGTCGGACAGTGTGCCCTTGAAATCCGGCATCTCCGCAATCTGCCGCACCTCGCGGAGGATGCTCCCCTTGCTGCGGTTCACGATGAACTTGCCCTGATGGGCCGATATGGTGCAGAAGGCACAGCCCCCGAAGCAACCGCGGTGCAGGTTGACGGAGAATTTGATCATCTCGTAGGCCGGGATGCGCTTGTCTTTGTATTTCGGGTGCGGCCGCCGCGTGTAGGGCAGGTCGAAGGAATGGTCTATTTCCTCCTGCGTCATGGGCGGGTAGGGCGGATTGACCACCACGTAACGTCCGCCCGTGGGCTGTATGATGCGCCGGGGCTGCCATTTGTTGCTCTCCTCCTCGATGCGGCGGAAGTTTTCGGCCTGCGCCTTCATGTCTTTCAGGCAGACTTCGTGGGCATGCAGCAGGACGTCTTCCCCCTCGGCAATGCCGCCCGGAATTTCCTCCCTGCCATACAGGGCCACGGTTTGCGGCAGGCTGCCGTTGCGGACAACCGCCTCGCGGAACGCCCGCATGCCGATGCGCGCCCGTCCCCCGTCGTCATAGTCCAGGTGTTCGCTGTGCGTCTCAATGGCTTCGTTCAGGCGGTCGGACAGCTCCACCACCGCCTTTTCGCCCATGCCGTAAACAATCATGTCGGCCCCGCTGTCGCACAGGATGCACGGCATGAACGCCCCTTTCCAGTAGTCGTAATGGGTGAGCCGCCGCAGGGAAGCCTCGATGCCCCCCAGCACCACCGGCACGTCCGGGTAGAGCTGTTTCAGGATGCGGCTGTACACAATGGTGGGATATTCCGGCCGCAGGTCGTGCCGCCCGTCCGGCGAGTAAGCATCCTCGCTGCGCAGGCGGCGGTTGGCCGTGTATTTGTTCACCATGGAGTCCATGCAGCCCGGCGCCACGCCGAACCAAAGGCGCGGGCGCCCCAGTTTGCGGAAGTCGCGGAAGTCGCCGTGCCAGTCGGGTTGCGGCACAATGGCCACGCGGTAGCCCGCCGCTTCGAGCACACGCCCGATGACGGCCGCCCCGAACGAGGGGTGGTCCACGTAGGCATCGCCGCTGAACAGGATGATGTCGGCCTCATCCCATCCCCGCAGTTCCATCTCCTTGCGGGTCGTGGGAAGCCAGTCGGTCAAACGGTAGGTCTTCATCCGGCAGTGCCCCGACCTGTTATTCTTCACGGCCTCCGGCCGCTTCCTCGTCCTGCCGTGCCGCAGCCCATTCCACGTAGAGCCGCACCAGCTGTTCCAGTCCGAAAGCCTTCATGTTGTCGTGGAACAGCACGTTGCAGCACAGGTCCACCAGGTCGGCACGTCCTTCGGGACAAGCCTCGATGAGCGCACGGGCGTTAAGCCGCAGCTTTTCCAGCACCATTTCATCGATGATGCCGTTACTGTCCACCAGTTGTTCAAAAAGCGCATATTTCTTCAGGGTTTCCAGCTGTGCGTCGGTGATGTCCATCCGGCGCGTGCCCTTGGCATTCGTCTGTATCTCGTGCATGTCTCTGATAAGTTTAAAGGTGTTACTGCTGCAAAGTTATGAAAAAAGATGGAAACTCCGGATGAAAAGCATTTGTATAGTTGGCGTGGCCGGGCAGAAAATGTCCCGTTCCGGCGGTGTGCGCAAAGCCCGGTGGCACCTTGCGCATGAACGTCCGCCGCCTTGCGCAAGGGCAGGGGCGTCCTTGCGCAAGGAATCCTGCGCCCCGCAGTTGCTGCCGGGGCGTCCCTACCGCTCCAGCAGGAATACCAGAAAGGCTTTCATGATTTTGTCGCGGTCGGCGGCATACTTGATACACTCAAAGGGGAATCCCAGCGTTATGGTGCGGTAGTTGTCGCCCTTGTAGGCGATGGCAGCCGACAGGTTGGCAGGCGTGTAGAGCAGGGTGGAAAAGGCCGGGGCCACGGGCATCAGGCAGTCGGCATGGGTGACGGCATAGTGCGCGTCGTTCAGGGTCGAGAACAGGTGGAGGTTCGTGTTCATGCCGTACATCTGTGACAGGTTGTCCAGCTCGACCGGGGCATAGGCGTCTATCTTCAGCGTGTTGCGGATGAAGTCGAGCGTCTCACGGCTCTTCTGGTCCCTGCCCACGTAGGCACCGCTCACCAGCAGGCTGCCCCGCATGCGGGTGAACTCATGCAGGGCGTTGCAGAGCGCGGGTGTCAGCGTCGGGTAAGGGCGCGAACTGTAGCCATCGTCTTTCTGCAATCCCAGAATCAGATCTACCACGTTGTAAACGTTCAGGTCCACCAGCTGTTGCTCCACGGCCGCCCGCGAGGCGGAAGCGAACGAACAGCGGGGCACCGTGGCGATGGACTCGCCGTGCAGCCGGCTGTGGTCGAAAGTGTTGCCTGCGATGAGCCGTCCCTCCAGTTCGTTGCCGCTGAAGCCCCAGTCGGCTTTCGGGGTGTTCTGCACGTCGAACACGAGCTGGCTGCCGCTGAGGGCCGGCGAACAGACGTATGGCACTCCCTCGTCCGCCGTCAGGTCGAACCCGCGCAAGGAAGCGGTCTGCACCACCTGCGGCCCGGCCACGCGCTGGAACCCGTCGATGATGAGCACGCTGGCCTTGCTCCCTTTGGCTATCATGGCCGAAAGTTCCTCCGACGGGAAACTCTCGCCGCCGTCGTTCACGGCACATACGCGGAACGAGTAGATGACATCCTCCTCGGCCTGTAGCCTGAAATAGGGTTCGCGCACCAACGTGCCGTTGTCGAACCCGTTGTCCCCCTTCCGGGTATAGACGATATACCCCTTGGGGGAGGCGGACGGCTCCAGCGGGTCTTGCTGCGGCTGCCAAGCCAGCAGTATCTCTTTCCCCTCCTCGTTGACCTGTGTCCGGAAAGCCGTGACGGGAAGGGGCTGCACCACGCAGTCCGTCCCATGCTGCGCGGAACTGTATTTCAGGATACCTTTGTATATGGCACGGGCCAGGCTGAATTTGAAGGCCGGGTCGTGCCCCATCACCATGTCGTTGAAATTCTGGTGGGAGAACATTTCCAGTATCATGGACGGGACTTGCGGCTCGCGGGTCTCACTGTAGTTGCGGTCGAACATCTGCCGCCGTTTCCACGCCCCATAAAGGTGCGAGAGGTCGGTTTCCACTTGCGACATGACCAGGTCGCAGAGGTCGCGCGACGTCCGGCGCGAGAGGCCGGCGGCCAGCAGCCCGTCGTTGAACCCCGTGGTGTAGATGCCCAACGTGCCGATATAGGTGTCGTCCGAAGCGATACCCGCGTCGCTGTGCAACGCGATGGACAGTTCCAGGGGGACGTGCAGGCCGCTGTCGGCCGGCAGGTAGGATGAGCCTCCGGCCAGGTAGTTGGCCATGAATGCGCGCACGTTGATGTCGTCACCATAGTCGTTCGCACCGTTCTTGCTGCTGTACACGGCATAGGGCATGCCGCTCCATTGGGCGTTGTAGCGCGCCCCCTCCAGATACCGCGGCATGCCGCTCACGCATTCCTGCCGGGCATCGCCGCGGGCGATGTTCCCCATGCCGCCCCCGAAACGCACACCGTCGGCGGTAATGTCTCCCCGGTGGTTGCTGAGATTGCTGAGGGACACATAGTTCGCTTCCGGCCGTCCCTGTTCAAAGTCGAAAGTGCCCAGATAGACCCACGTGCCGCCCCCCATCTGCTGGTTGACCCGGAACGTGGTGGTGATGCCGCGGTGGCGTACCACATATTGCGCGTCGGGCACGCTGGTGGGCAGGGTGGCGTAGGATACATACACGGCATAGCGGCCGGAAACCGGGATGTCGGGCGTCCAGCGCACCTGCGAGGCCTGGCTTTTCTTGTCCACGGCATGCACACGCCGGTACGTCCCGTCGGTAAAGGGGTTTTCGCCGTCGAGGTACGTTTGCCGGATGTGGGCAAAGCCTCTGCCGCCCTCTTCCCATTCCATTTTCCCGTTCTGTTCCGTGTAACTCCCGCCCTGGCGTGGCGTATCGTTGTCCACGATGGCCTCGCACGGCTGCCAGTCGCGCTCACGCGGCGTAAACACGTAAGCACCGGCATTCTCCAGCATCGGTATGAGAAACGGCACGACAATGGTTTGGGTGAAGAGGTCTTCGGTGGTGCAGTACAGGTAGGGGCGTTGCCAGCTCCAGGCTTTCTTGTCGTTCTTGTAGTAACGCCCGTGGCTGGCCCACAGGGCCAGATGGCGCTTTTGCAGTCCGCGGGTGACGGGATAGGGGCGGTGTAGCCTTTCCACCCACGGTGCCCCGTTGTACAGCGCCTTTCCCCATCGTTTGGGGGAGGAGGAATCGCTGGTGAGAATGTCGGTCACCAGTTGTTCTATGGGCGTGCCGTTGCCGTAGATGGTGAGCCGGTAGGTATTGTATGGGGAGGGCAACAGTTGCTTGACCTGCCGATAGATGTCGTTCACCTTGTCTGTCGTGAACGGCTGCCCGGCAAAAAGCTCGTTGGTGTACAGGTCCACCCGCTTCCGCCTTGTGTCCACGCAGACCCGTTCCAGCCGGCACTTGTCCTTGTCGGTGGTATAAGATGTCTGATAATTGAGGAAATAGCTCCCCACACGCGCCTTGACCTGGCTTTCCCTGTTCTGGGCATAACCGGCAAGGCACCACAGGGACAGGCCGGCCAGCCACAGCCATCCGCTTTTCATTTTTGCATCATATTGGTCCGGTGGTGAACTTTTCGGCGTGCCGCCCGGTGAAGTCCTTGAAATACGTCTTGATGTCGGCCATCTGGCGGTCTATGTCCCCGTCGGGATGAATCATCTGCGTGCACCGGATGGTCCGTGTGGGGTAGTCCACCCCGAAAAGCAGGATGGGGATGCCGGCTTTCCGGGCTATATAATAAAAACCTTTTTTCCATTCTTCCGTGCGTGAGCGCGTGCCTTCCGGCGTCACGCACAGATGGAACTCCTGCTTCGCCCTGGCCAACTGCGCCAGCCGGTCGGTCAGGCTCGTATTCTTGTCCCTATATACGGGAATGCCGCCCAGCCGCCGCATCAGTCTGCCCAGCGGCCAGAAAAACCATTCCTTTTTCATCAGGAAATTGCAGCGGAACCCCTCGGCACGGCTGTAAAGCAACCCCAGCAGGAAATCAAAATTGCTCGTATGTGGCGCCAAGGCAATCACATACTTGTTGCCCATGGGCACCGTCACCACGACTTTCCATCCCATCAGCCTGAACAGGATGGTGTTGCACAACCACCGGACCATCTAACTGAGTTGGGTGAGAATGTCGGCGATGTCTGCTATCTGCGCATTGAAATCACTGCGCAACTTTGCATAATACTGTTTCGCCCGGCCCGGCTCCGTGTGGCTGATCCGGCTGATGAAATCATCGTGCATGAGCAGGATCCTGCCCATGACATTATCTACATCGGCCTGCCTCACGGTCGTTTTGTAGTGGGTCAGGGCCACGCATTCCGCAAACAGTTCGCTGCAAATGCAGTTGATATTTTTTTTCAAGATTCTTCTTTTTGGCATAAGTCGCGGTTTTTATTCGAGTGACTAACGTGAACAAAGGTAAACAAAGTTGGCGAGAAGGTGAAATTTTAAGCCCATAAAATCGTATCTTTACGGCAAAAAAAGGGAAATGAACGCCATGAGATACATTTCTGCCGTGGTGTGCTGTTGCTCCGTGTGGGCAGGCAGCCCGGCGCAAGAAATGGTTTATACGGAATTGCCTACGCAGAAGCAGTTGCCGGTGGCTCACATACACAGGGCGTTGCAGGACAGCGAGGGCTATATGTGGTATGCCACGGAGGGCGGAGGGCTGTGCCGCGACGACGGGTATGAAATCGACGTGTTCCGCTCTGACGCACGCACCCCCCGCCTGTTGGGCAGCAACACCCTCACCTGTCTGGCAGAGGACGGGCGCGGGCGCATCTGGATCGGGACGGACAAGGGAGCCTGCCGGCTGGACAAGGCGGACTACGGGATTGTACCGGTGGGAGAGGGTACGCTGCTGGAACAGCAACGGACGGAAGCCGTGATGGCCGCTTCGGACGGGACGGTGTGGGCGGCGGCCGGAGGGCGCATCTACCACTATTCCGACCGCGATGAACTGCTGGAGGAATTTTCTTCGGAATACAACGGGCAGGTGAGGCCTGTGGCCGGATTCTATGAAGACAGCCGGAGCAGGGTGTGGGTGATGCAACAACGGGGCGGACTGCTGTGTCATGAACCCGGCGGGCGGCACCTGACGGCCGCGCCCTGGCCCTGCGATGTTGCGCCCACCATGATGGTGGAAGACGGGCAGACAGGACGGTTCTGGGTGGGCACATGGGGGCAGGGTATCGTATCTTACCGCCCCGAAGCGGCACAAGGGCGGCTGGAGGTTCATCCGGCCACTTGCAGCGGGATGGAGAGGTCGCTCATCTTAGGTTTCCATTGGGACGAGAGCCGGCACATTTTATGGACTGTGGCCATGGACGGCCTGTATGCTTACAGGATGCAGGGACGGGAACTGCGTGCCGTCGATTTGTCGGCGTTCCTGCCCGGCGGGAAGAAGATACTGGATTTGCCCACGGCAGACCGCTGGGGGAACATCTGGGTGCCGGGTTACTCCCCGCATACGTTCATCCTGTCTGGTGTGCAACGCCACATATCGCGTGATGCCGTGCGCCCGATGACGGAGGCCACGGGTTATCCGGTGATGGTGGACCGGATTGTGGAGGACGGGGCAGGATATTGGATCTGGCAGGGACGCACGGGGCTGTCTTACTACCGTCCCCGGCAGGGCGGCCATTTTGTCATGGGCGACGGCCTGCCGGGCGGAGGTGACGGATTGTCCTATGGCAAAGCCCTGGAGAAGTGCGGGAATGCGGCAGGCATCTGGGCCTGCCACGGCGACCGCATAGTGCGCCTGTGGCATGACGGCAAGGGCTTCGGCCTGCAAGAGGCCGCCAGGCTGCCGGAAGGTTATGGCACGGTCAGCAAAATGCGCGAGGACAAAAGCGGGAACTTGTGGGTGGCCACCGAAGCCGGACTCCACTGTTATACGCCCGATGGCCGGTTGCTGGATACTTATGCCGCACAGGAGGGAGGAGTGCGCGACTTTGTCCTGTTGCCCGGCGGCGAAATCTGCTGTGTGTATGGCACGGGAGGGCTGGCCTTTATCCGCGGGGGCAAAACGGCCGTGGTCCTGGACGAGGACAAAGCGTGTACCGCCATTGCAACCGGACATGACGGCAAGATATGGGTGGCAACTTCGCAGGGCGAAGTCTATACCGGTTCACCCGGCGACAGGACATTCCTCCCGGAACCGAACGCGGGCAACCGCAACGGGGACGCCATCAAGGCCGTGGAGACCGACCCCCACGGGCACGTCTGGATGCTGGCAGACCAATATGTGAAAGAATACAGCCCCGCCACCCGTTCTTTCCGCCTGCTGCACAACGACGACCGCGAGGTGCGCATGGACTATTTCCATACGCTCCGGCGTATGGGAGACAGCATCTGCATCGGGGGAATCGGCGCGTTCTGCAAGGTTGCACCGTCTGCCGCCCTGGACCGTCCCGCACAGCCTGTCCGCCCCGTGGTCTCTGCCTACGAGGTGGACGGCGTGAGGCATTTTGTCTCCCCCGGCCGGAAGAGGGTGGAGTTCACGGCGGGACAGGACAACATATCCTTCTCTTTCTCTTCGCTGGACCATCTGCACGCCCGGCAGGTCAGTTACGCCTGCCGCCTGGAAGGCCGGGGGGACGACTGGACCTATCTGCCTCAAGGCACCAATACGGTGACATTCTACAACCTGTCGGCCGGCGACTACACGCTGGAAGTGAAGGCCACGGACATGCACGGCAGCTGGGGAGCACCGCAGGAATGCCTTTCCCTGCGGAAACTCCCGCCCTGGTATGCCACATGGTGGGCTTACACCTTATATATAACGGCACTGGCATCGCTGCTGGGAGGCGGGCTGTATGCCTACCTCAGGCAAATGCGCCACAAACAACAACAAAAGGCCGAGGAGCGGTTGACCCGGATGAAGTTCCGTTTTTTTACGAACGTGAGCCATGAACTGCGCACCCCGCTCACGCTGATCATCACCCCGCTGGGCAACTTGCTGGACACAGTGGCCGACAGTGCGTTGCGCCGCCAGTTGCAGGCCATCCACCGCCACGCCTGCGAGTTGCTGGAACTGATCAACCATCTGCTGGATTTCCGTAAGCTGGAGACGGGGGAGGTGAAAGTACACCTGCATGAGGGGAGCATGGGGGATTTCGTGCGTTCCGCCTGCCACGCCTTCGAACCGCTGGCAGAAAACCGCCAGGTTGATTTCAGGGTCAGTGTGCCGGAAAACGGCGTCTATATGCGTTTCGACAAGGAAAAGATGCACCGCGTGCTGTATAACCTGCTGGGCAATGCTTTCAAGTTCACGCCGGAAGGCGGGATGGTGGCGGTGAGCCTGGCAATGGCCTCCTCCGGTGAGGCGGTCATCACCGTGCGTGACAACGGCTGCGGCATGACGGCAGAGGAAGCGGCACACGCCTTCGACCGCTATTATCAGGGGAGCCGGGCCGCCGGGCATACGGGAAGCGGCATCGGGCTGCATCTGGTGAAAACCTACATGCAGATGCAGGGCGGACGGGTGGAAGTGGACAGCAAACCGGGACAGGGGACGGAGTTCCGCGTGTACTTGCCCCTGCAACAGGCTCCATCCGAAACAGGGGCGGAGCATCGGGAACCGGATATGCACCCGCCGAAGAAACGGCACAGCGTAATGGTAGTGGAGGACAACGGGGAACTGCGCACGATGCTGGTGCAACACCTCTCGGCCGAATACAACATACACCAGGCCGCCGACGGGCATGAAGCACTCGAACTGTTGGAACACCATGAAGTGGACATCGTGGTCAGCGACATAATGATGCCCGGCATGGACGGTCTGGAACTGTGCCGGATGGTGAAGTCAGACGTGCGCACATCGCACATCTTCGTCATCCTGCTTACGGCCTATTCCGGCGATGCGCATGCCCTGCAGGGGTACAAGGCAGGGGCGGACTGCTATCTGGCCAAACCTTTCAGCATGGAGATTCTGGACAACCGCATCCGTCATTTCATGGCATTGCAGGACCGCCGCAAACTGATATTCCTGTCCGGCGTGGAATTCCGGGCGGAAGAGGTGGCCACGACCAAGGTGGACGAGGATTTCCTGCAGAAAGCCGTGGCCTGCGTGGAGCGGAACCTCGACAACACCGGCTACACCGTGGAACAGTTCAGCGCCGACATGTGCATGAGCCGCATGAACCTCTACCGCAAGTTGCAGTCGCTCACAGGACAAAGCCCCAGCGAGTTCATCCGCGGCATACGGCTGAAAAGGGCTGCGCAAATACTTTCCAGCCACCGGTTGCCGGTGTCGGAGGTGGCCGATCTGGTGGGATTCTCCACCGCCGGCTACTTCAGCAAGTGCTTCAAGGAGATGTTCGGCGTACTGCCCACGCAGTACAACCCGTGACCCCCCTCTGCCGTCCTTTCTGCGGGGGTACGGGTGAAAAACAGCCGGTTGTTACATTTGTTGGGGCGTTTTGTTACATGGTTGCATGCCATGCCGCGCCGTAGTGTGTAATTTTGCGATGTCATTAAAAAAAGATAGTCAATATGAAAACGAAGATGAAAATGTTTTTGGCCTGTGCCTGCATGGCGGCGGGAAGCGCCCACCTGTGCGCGCAGTCGTTCACGTGGTACGCCAGTACGGAAGGAGATCTTTGGAAAACCTCGACCGTGAAGATGGACAAAAAAGCGGCCGAGGCCCATGTGGTGGTAGATGACGATGCCGATTACCCCCCGTTCAAGTCCTGGGATGCCACGTTCAACGAACTGGACTGGGATGCCTTGTGCCTGCTCACCCGCAACGAGCAAGACGAAATCCTGCACAAGGTTTTCTCGCCGGAAGGCGATTTGCGCCTGTCACGCGGACGCATATCCATGAATGCCAACGACTACTCGCGCTCGTGGTACAGCTGCGACGAGATGGAAGGCGACCTGGAGTTGCGTTACTTCAACATCAACCGCGACAAGCAGGCCGTCATCCCCTTCATCCGTGCCGCACAAAAATACAACCCCGACCTTACGTTCTGGATCTCTCCTTGGAGCCCGCCCAGCTGGATGAAGATCAACGGGGACTACCCCGTGCTGAGCAGCAGGTTCAACGACATGCCGGAGGAAATGAACTATATCCTCTACGGACAGGTGGGTGGAGAAGTTGACCCGGATGAAATGAAACTGATCGGCGAACGCGCGGGCAAGTTCCCCCGCCAGCTGGCCACTACCGACTATATGATACAAGACCCCCGCTATCTGCAGGCTTATGCCAACTATTTCTGCAAATTCATCGATGCCTATAAGGAACAGGGCATCAACATCGACATGGTGATTTACCAGAACGAGGCATACAGTTACACGCCATATCCGGGTTGTGCTTGGACGGCGGAGGGAACGGTGCGCTTCAACCGCGACTACCTTGGCCCCACACTCAAGCGCGAGCACCCCGAAGTGCAACTTTATCTGGGTACGTTCAACACCAACCGCGTGGATCACGTACAGAAAATAGCCTCGGACAAGAAGTTACAGGAATACGTCAGCGGCATGGGTTTCCAATGGGAGGGACGCGAGTCGCTGCCCGTGTTACGGAAAGAATATCCCCACTGGAACTACATCTGCTCCGAAAGCGAATGCGGCAGGGGCACTTTCGACTGGGGAGCCGGCGAACATACGTTTGAACTGATAAACCACTATTTGGGCAACGGTTGCAACGAATACACCTTCTGGAACGTCATCCTGGCCGACAACGGTGAGAGCACATGGGGATGGAGGCAGAACGCTTTGATCCGCGTGGACTCCCAAACACGCACGTTCACCTACACCCCGGAATATTTTGCCGTCAGGCATTACTGTAATTTCGTCGATGCCGGAGCCAAGGTGGTAGGCTACAAGCCCTTGGGCGATGACAGGATGCCCGTACTGGTCTGCCGCACCGCAGAGGGTAAATACGTGGCCATTGCCGGAAACTTCAAAGACGAGGCCTGCCGGCTGGTGGTAAAGATTGGAGAAAAGAACCTGAGCGCCGAACTGGCTGCGCACTCTTACAATACGTTTGTGATGAAATAAGGCCTTTGTAAGCAAGTCCGATGATTTCAGAATAAGGTGAGCCGTGTATCGAATGTCTTTTGCACATTGATGCACGGCTCTTTGGGTAGCATACGTTTGTCTGAGTCTGCCGGCTGTGCTCCCTCATGTCGTTTCCGGGTTGGGGCAAGCCGGCGGGAAAACAGAATTTTATGATACCCGCAAGGGACTTCTTCAAAAATATTTCGTAATATTGCACTTGCTGCTTTATCAGCCTTTGAAGTCTAATCAAAAAACAAAAAACGGAACGATGAAAACGATGAAATGGTTTGCAGGAACGGTTGCGGTATTGCTTGCAGCATCCTGCGGGAATGTGAAAAAAGAAACGGCTTTTGCCGAGGAAAAGGCTTTTCCGTATGGCATCACGGTGATGACTGTCGATTCACTCACACTGATTACGCTGCAGGACAATGCCGACGAGAGCCAAATGCCCAACAAACTGTTCTACGGGAAGGAAGATTCAGCCCGCGTGGAGCAACTCTCGCCCACGGGAAGCGTGCCTTCGTCCATCAGTTGCTTCCTGGTGGAAACGCAGGGTAAGAAAGTCCTTTTCGACACCGGCAACGGCACGAAGAACGGCGGCTGCCTGCTGGCGAGGTTAGATTCGCTGGACATTTCACCGGACGAGATAGACTATCTGATGCTGACGCACTTCCACAACGACCACATCAACGGCATGCTTTCCGGGGATACTCCCGTCTTTAGCCGGGCCGAAGTCTATGTGCCCGAACCCGAATACGACTTCTGGGTGACCCGCGGAGATTCTGCCGGCAATGCGGCGCGTACCATGCACGCATACGCCGACCGGTTACACCGCTTTGCCTGGACCGACAGCCTGCCTCTGGGCATACAGCCGATGGCGGCTCCCGGACATA
Organism: uncultured Paraprevotella sp.; assembly: GCA_964528135.1. Taxonomy (GTDB): domain Bacteria; phylum Bacteroidota; class Bacteroidia; order Bacteroidales; family Bacteroidaceae; genus Paraprevotella. Next base: position 71,168 of record CAZGSE010000005.1, read on the forward strand.
CGCCGGGACATACGGCCTACCGGATGGGAAGGCTGCTGGTGGTGGGAGACCTGATGCACGGCGTGGCACTGCAGTTGCAGGACCTCAACATCTGTCCAGCCTATGACATGGATTGCGGGCAGGCGATTGCGACACGGAAAAAGGTGGTGGAATACGTCAAGGCATCGGACACCGAACTGATAGTGGCCGGCATGCACTTCCCCGGCAACGGTGTACTCCCCAACCTGTCGCTGGAGGAATAGTCCGGGTAACCTGAACTCAGAAAAGACAAAAGACGATTGCAAGCCTGTTTCCGTGGGCGGCCCTTCATCTTCAGGCTGCATCCGGTATGCAACGGACATGGGGAACGGCTGAATCCCATGTTCACGCCCGCAAACGGGGCGGCGGAAAATCCAAGGGGATGCAAGTGTGGCGGGAAGCTGCATTTGTTCCCCTTGTTTTTATGCCTGCTTTAAGATGTTTTTGACAGGATAAGTTTCTCTGTTCGGGCAAAAAGTATTATTTTTGTGTGCTGAAAAGAGTTTTTGTTTATTAAAAGAGATATAATAAGTATGGAAAAAAGTGCATTGCAAATTGCAAGAGCGGCCTACCAGCCCAAGTTACCCAAAGGTTTGCAGGGATGTGTTTCCGTAAAGGAAGGCGCACCCACGCAGTCTGTCGCCGACCAGGAAGAAATCAAAAAACTGTTCCCCAACACTTACGGAATGCCCCTTATCGAGTTTGTTCCGGGTGAGGCACAGGCGTTTGCCCCGTTCAATGTGGGTGTAATCCTTTCCGGTGGCCAGGCTCCTGGCGGCCACAATGTGATTTGCGGCCTGTTCGACGGCATCAAACGGCTGAATCCGGAGAGCAAACTCTATGGGTTCATCCTGGGTCCCGGCGGATTGGTTGACCATAATTACAAGGAACTCACCGCAGACATTATCGACGAATACCGGAATACAGGCGGTTTTGACATGATTGGTTCCGGCCGTACGAAACTGGAAAAGGAAGACCAGTTCGAGAAAGGGCTTGAGATTGTCAAGCAACTGGACATCAAAGCCCTTGTCATCATCGGAGGAGACGACTCCAACACGAATGCCTGTGTATTGGCCGAATACTATGCCGCCAAGCAGTGCGGCGTGCAGGTCATCGGTTGCCCGAAGACCATTGACGGGGATTTGAAGAACGAGCAGATAGAAACCTCTTTCGGTTTCGACACGGCCTGCAAGACCTATTCTGAAGTTATCGGCAACATCCAGCGCGATGCCAATTCAGCCCGCAAGTACTGGCACTTCATCAAACTGATGGGTCGCTCGGCATCGCACATCGCATTGGAATGCGCCCTGCAGTGCCAGCCGAACATCTGCCTCGTTTCGGAAGAGGTGGAAGCCAAGAACCAAACCTTGGATGACATCGTGACCTATATTGCCCAAGTGGTGGCCGACCGCGCCGCTGACGGCAACTATTTCGGGACAGTGCTGGTTCCGGAAGGTTTGATCGAGTTCATCCCGGCCATGAAGAAACTTATCGCCGAACTGAACGACCTGTTGGCCACTCCGGAAGGTGCGGCATTGGCTAAGGACGAGCAGCGCGCGTGGATTCTGGGCAAACTCTCGGCAGACAACAAGGCCGTTTACGAATCCTTGCCTCTGGGTGTCGCCGCACAGTTGACCATGGAACGCGACCCGCACGGAAACGTACAAGTGTCTTTGATTGAGACGGAAAAGTTGTTGTCGGAGATGGTGGCCAACAAACTGGCTGCTTGGAAGAAAGAAGGCAAATACAATGGCAAGTTCGCCGCCCTGCACCATTTCTTCGGTTATGAAGGCCGTTGTGCCGCCCCGTCCAACTATGATGCCGACTACTGCTATGCCTTGGGTACGAGCGCGGCCATGCTGATTGCAAACGGAAAGACCGGTTATATGGCCATCGTGAAGAACACGACCGCTCCGGCTGAAGAGTGGGTGGCCGGTGGTGTGCCCATCACAATGATGATGAACATGGAGAAACGCAACGGAGAAATGAAACCCGTGATCAAGAAAGCCTTGGTACGCCTGGACGGTGCCCCGTTCAAGGAGTTTGCCGCCAAGCGTGACAAATGGGCCCGTGAGACTTGCTTTGTCTATCCTGGTCCTATCCAGTATTTCGGGCCGTCCGAAGTCTGCGACCAGCCGACCAAGACGCTTAAACTGGAACAATCCCTGTAATGACAGACAGCATCATAGTCCCTCCATTCCTTTGAATGGGGGGACTTTATCATTCCAATACGACACAGAAGCCCTAATATTTTTATGTGCGCCCAGACGCAACAAAAGAAACGCAGGAACGATACGACACCGCATCCGGTGCAAAAGCCGGTAAAAAAAGACGCACGTCCAACCGTGCGGACTGCGAAAAAAGGCCGGAAAACGCGCTCTACGCGGAAGAAAACAGCCAGAGGACGGTTGCTTTTCAATCGCTGGCCGCTATGGGCCGTACTGTCGGGGGCAGTCCTGTTGGGGGTAGTGTACCTTGCGTTTTTTTATCATTTTGTGGTGGACGACTCTTCTTTCCGCTGGAAGGCAATCTATGGTGACCCAGTGTTTCCCGCAGGATTTGACGTGCACGGGATAGACATCTCCCATTATCAGGAAGAAATCGACTGGGAACAGTTGCGTAACGCCAGTTTGGACACGGCTCCTGTCAGTTTTGTTTTCATCAAGGCTACGGAAGGGATGACATTGCTGGATGAAAACTTCAACTTGAATTTCTACGAAGCCAAGCGGAATCATCTGATAAGAGGAGCTTATCACTTCTTCCTTCCGAATGTGGATGCAGCACAGCAAGCCCGTTTCTTCCTTAAACAGGTGCATCTGGAACCCGGTGACCTGCCCCCGGTGCTGGATGTGGAAAAAGCCGGGAACCTTTCAACCGAACAGCTGCAGCGGGCGGTTAAGAAATGGCTGGACATTGTGGAACAAGCATACGGCGTCAAGCCGATTATCTATACCGGTTACAAATTCAAGTTACAACACCTGAACACCCGGACCTTTGACGCTTATCCTTATTGGATAGCCCACTATTATGTGAAAGAACTGGCTTATAAGGGAACCTGGAGTTTCTGGCAACACACCGACTGCGGGAGGGTGAAAGGCATAAAGGGAAATGTGGACTGCAATATTTTTAACGGCAGCATGGAAGAACTGATGCGGCTGGTTATACCGGAACCTGACGGCAGCATGGAAGCGACAGAGGCATTATAGATATAGGGTTCTCTGCTTTTCATCAGGGCTGTAATGATAAACTGTCCCAAATCCTGTTTCTGTTTATCGCTTTTTATTCGTACTTTTGTTCACCGAAAACAAGGGTAAGAAGTATGGAACAGATGAAGTGGACAGAGAATGTCATTTTGGCGGATGCGGATTATGTGGATATCGTGACATCCCGTTTGAAAGTCTATTTTGAGGGAATGCTGGGGCGGCGCATACCGAAAGCCGATATGGCACAGTGGTTGGTTTGCGTGGCGTTGGACGGAGGCATACATCCGGGACGGAATGAGGTGCAGGTCGTGTTGGTGCACGGGCGGGATAAAAAAGAAATGGAGAATTTTGTTCCCTCTGTCTTTTCTGCGGAACTGGACGGGAAGGCTTTTACCGACGAAAACCTGGGTGAGTTCCGATTGTCATCGGTTTGTATGGAGAACATCGTTTCGGAAGAAGACTTCTTTATGCAATCCATAGAAGTGCTTGCAAAGGCGACGGAAATAAAGAATTTGATTGTCGTGCCAGACATGGATAAGATCGGAGCACGGGTACGTCCGGCACTGGAGCAGATGGAGGGAAAGAACGTAACACTCTTAGCCATGGAACCACAGGACGGACAGGGTGCCAGACAAGAACTGTTGGGCTATTCGCTGATGAATGCCTTAGGCATCAGGAGCGAAGAATTAAGCTGAATAATAAAAAACAGGCTTTTTCTTTACTTCTTGGAAAAAGTCATTAACTTTGCAATCAATATCATTTGTAATAAAGTAAATACCGAATTCGAGAGATGGGAAAAGTTTTAATCATCGGAGCCGGAGGTGTGGCCACAGTTGCGGCACACAAAGTGGCTCAACACCCAGAAGTGTTCGAAGAGCTTATAATTGCCAGCCGGACAAAGTCCAAATGCGATGCTATTAAAAAGGCCATTGGCAATCCTGACATAAAAACAGCCCAGGTCGATGCCGACAATGTGGAAGAACTGGTGAAGCTGTTGGAGAGCTACCGGCCGGATATGGTAATGAATTTGGCTTTGCCCTATCAGGACCTGGCTATCATGGAAGCCTGTTTGCAGACCGGATGCAACTATCTGGATACGGCCAACTACGAACCAAAGGATGTGGCACACTTTGAATACAGTTGGCAGTGGGCCTATAAACAGCGTTTTGAAGAAGCGGGACTGACTGCAATCCTGGGATGCGGCTTCGATCCCGGCGTGTCCGGTGTTTACACGGCCTATGCTGCCAAACACCATTTTGACGAGATATACTATCTGGATATTGTGGACTGCAATGCCGGCAACCATCACAAGGCTTTTGCCACAAACTTCAACCCGGAAATAAACATTCGCGAAATAACGCAAAACGGACGTTATTACGAAAACGGACAGTGGGTAGAGACAAAACCCATGGAAATACACAAGAGCCTGACTTACCCAAACATCGGCGCACGGGATTCCTATCTGCTGTATCATGAGGAACTGGAATCATTGGTGAAAAATTTCCCGACCATCAAGCGTGCCCGTTTCTGGATGACGTTCGGACAGGAATACTTGACCCATTTGCGTGTGATCCAGAATATCGGTATGGCACGGATTGATGAAGTGGACTATAACGGGATGAAAATCGTTCCGTTACAATTCCTCAAGGCCGTACTGCCCAATCCCCAGGACTTGGGCGAGAACTATGATGGTGAAACGAGCATCGGTTGCCGTATCCGGGGTATGAAGGACGGTAAGGAGCATACCTATTATATATACAACAATTGCAGCCATCGTGCAGCCTATCTGGAGACGGGTATGCAAGGCGTAAGTTATACGACAGGTGTTCCGGCCATGATCGGGAGCATGATGTTCTTGAAGGGTATTTGGAAGAAGCCGGGTGTGTGGAACGTGGAGGAGTTTGATCCCGACCCGTTCATGGAGGAATTAAACAAGAACGGATTGCCTTGGCATGAAGTATTTGACGGTGATTTGGAATTGTAACAGTGAATTATTAGTAAACACATTGAGATATGGCAAAGAAAGAAGAAGACGCCGGGCTGTTTGTTGGGCCGAACGCTGAAAAATTGAAAGCGTTGCAGGCGGCCATGGATAAGATAGAAAAGAATTTTGGTAAAGGTTCAATCATGAAACTGGGGGATGATCATGTGGAACAAGTTGATGTGATTCCTACCGGTTCTATCGCACTGAATGCGGCTTTGGGGGTAGGTGGTTATCCCCGTGGGCGTATCATAGAAATATATGGTCCGGAAAGTTCCGGAAAAACAACTCTGGCCATCCATGCTATTGCCGAGGCTCAAAAAGCTGGGGGAATAGCTGCTTTTATTGATGCGGAACATGCCTTTGACCGCTTTTATGCGGCCAAACTGGGTGTGGATGTGGACAATTTGTGGATTTCGCAACCCGATAATGGGGAGCAGGCTCTTGAGATTGCAGATCAACTTATCCGTTCATCGGCGATAGATATCATCGTGATAGACTCTGTGGCGGCTCTGACACCAAAGGCTGAGATAGAAGGTGATATGGGCGACAATAAGGTGGGATTGCAGGCACGTTTGATGAGCCAAGCCCTGCGAAAGTTGACATCCACTATCAATAAGACCAACACTACTTGTATCTTCATCAATCAGTTGCGCGAGAAAATAGGCGTGATGTTCGGAAATCCGGAAACTACCACGGGTGGTAATGCCTTGAAGTTCTATGCCAGTGTGCGGCTGGATATTCGCCGGGTAACGAGCATCAAGGATGGTGACGAAGTAGTCGGTAACCAGGTGCGTGTAAAAGTGGTGAAAAACAAAGTAGCGCCCCCTTTCCGTAAGGCTGAATTCGAAATTACTTTTGGAGAAGGTATTTCCAAAATAGGCGAAATCGTAGATTTGGGAACAGAGTTGGGCATTCTGAAAAAGAGTGGTTCATGGTATAGTTACAATGACACGAAAATTGGTCAAGGACGTGATGCTGTCAAGGGTATGCTGAAAGATAATCCGGAGTTATGCGATGAAATAGAGCATCTGATTGCGGCAGCTTTGCAGGAAGCGAATTCGAACTGAAACAACGTCAACGGATGAGGTCAGAATACCGATGGTTATACGGTAAGACTTTATCCGTTTTTGTGAATCAGTAGAAAAACAATGGGGATAAATTTGTAAGATAAGAGAGTTGTTCTTTACTTTGCCGTATGGAGCTCCCTCCGCAGATGATTTTTTAAGGCTTCGCGGATTTGAATCCATCGATATAGGGTTTTCCATGCGTGAGACAGCAAAGGCTTGCCTTACAAGTTCGGGGAATTATACGCATTAGTACCTAGGGATATTCAGTAAATGTCCCAAAAAATAAGATGGCATATGAAGATGATAGACCATAATCACTTCATATGCCATTTTTATTGCTATTTTACCGTGTTTTCTCACATACTTTTATCCCAAATCGGTCATTAGGATTTCACAGTGTTGTAAGGCAGTGAGAAAT
>CAZGSE010000006.1:0-72418 GCA_964528135.1 uncultured Paraprevotella sp.
GCGGGCTATTGCATCATGAATATCGCCTTTCGAAATCCTAACCGGTATTATGTTTTATCTAAGTTATTGAAAATGTTCACCTTACGTAAACACAAACTATCTGGCTATGATAATTATACGTTCGGTTTTTTGTGGCGTCGTGATGTCATTTTATTCATGAAGCGTTTACGTTATTATATTTCGTCTAATCATTCTAAAATTAATAAATATGGACAAAAAGAATTTCCCTTGTTGCGGTATTTCCTTGTTGGAGAATATGGACCCAAGAAGCTCCGTCCGCATTACCATGCTCTCCTCTTCATCGATTCGGAAGAGGTTGCGTCTAAAATCCCAGACTATGTATCTAAGAGTTGGCAATATGGTATTTGTGATGTCCAATTGTCCGCGTCAGGCAAGTCCGCTCACTATTGCGCAGGATACGTTAATAGCTTTAGTTTCTGCCCAGAGGTTCTTAAACTTCCATGGACAAAAGCGTTCACGTTACATTCCTCGCATTTTGGAGCGTCACCGGATGAAGCGTATTACCAAAATATTGAGTCGCTCAACTATGACACAGTTAGCGGAAGAGTCTTTGAAATTGACGGATGTTTTAAGCAATTTGCTCCCTCGGTTTCGCTTCAATCTGCTCTATTCCCCAAATGTTACCGATATGGCGTTTCAAGTGATTTACTCAATCTTGTACGGTATAGATTCTATGAACTCCTACCGCGAGAGATATGCGGAAGCACAGCGGAAGAAATCGCAAAAGACTACTTGAAAAAACGCCCGCTTATCAATGGTTTGTCAGTGGAAGCCTTATTTCCTGATACTGATACGCCAGAAAGTACGGTTAAGGCTGCTTTTTATACTTCTGTTCGGTTCTTGCGTCTTTGCAATAGGTTCAGGTGTTCCCCGTGGTATTATTACCATAGGATTATAAAACCCTTTTATCAGGATAAGGAATTGTCTTGCCTGAATGATTCCTTGCGTTTGATGATGGAAGAGGTTGAGACAGGTGACGTGTTGCCTATTTACATGATGAACCACTATTCCAATGTACCGCGTTTTGAGTGGAATGATATGGTTCGTGATATGCAGCGTTATGGAGAGTTTACGACTTATGGTCAAGACCTCCGTGATGCAATGCGCCGTTTGAAAGTGTATGCCCGTTCTATTGGTGTCCGCCCTGATATTCTGGCGTGGATTAATGTACATTATGATGATTCGCCTGTTTGGCTGGCTGATTATATGCGAAATTCCCGTATGTATAACGAGAATTTGAAGCATAAGGAATTGAATGAGTTGAATAATGTTTTATATAATTATTGATTATGAAGAGAGAAACAAAGCGTTTTATTTTCGTCACGATTGACGATAAGAAGATAACACGTAAGGAAAGTTATATGTTAATTACTGAAAATGGTGAAGTGTTTTATTACCAGCATCGCTGGAGCTTGGAAAACAAGATTATCAATCTTGTGCGCCAGCATCGCAAGTTTAAAGTGTTTTTGCGTGAAGTTATTGAAACGCCTTTGAGTGTGGATTTGTCCAAGCGTGTGTCTATTGTTGACCAGCGTTCTTGTGAAGTCCGTGACTTTGATAGGCGTTTTCGTAGTTTGTTTCCAGTAGATGAAGATTAACCCTTTTAATTTTTGAGTTATGGCGAATATTATGAACATGAAGGACATTAAGAATAATGTCCATCGTAGCGGCTTCGATAAGTCGCAAAGGAATTGTTTTACAGCAAAGGTAGGTGAGATTCTTCCCGTAATGTGTGAGGAAGTTTTGCCAGGTGATAAGTGGTCTATTAACATGCGTGAGTTCATGCGTACTGCGCCTGTCCAGACTGCTTCTTTTGGTCGTGTCCGTCAGTATTATGACTTTTATTTTGTCCCTTATAATCTTTTATGGGATAAGTTTGACGCGTGGATTATGCAGACAAAGAACGCGTTTCATGCAAAGAGTATTCTTGGTGCTGCTGATGATTTTACCAGCCATCCGTATATGTTGAAGGATGCTACAGGTACGAATAGTTATGTTCGTTTGGTTGCTAATATGATTGCTTATCCGGATAATTATTATAGTGATAATGGGAATGCACCTGGCTATAATGCTCGGAAGTTGTTGAATTATCTTGGTTATCCTGTTTATTTATCTGACCATTTGCCGGATGGTCTTGCCGTTAACCCTTTTCCGTTGTTGGCTTATCAAAAGATTTATCAGGATTATTTTCGTTTTTCTCAGTGGGAAGATGCCGCTCCGTGGACGTATAATCTGGATTATATTTTGAATGAGGATGATTTGGAATTGGATTTGTCGCCTTTGTGGAATTCTATTCCGGATACTCCTACTATGTTTACTTTGCGTTCGTGTAATTTGGATAAGGATTATTTCAATGGTTTGTTGCCGTCTCCACAGTATGGTGATACTGCTATAGCTGGCCCGTTGTCTGGTTCTTTGCCGGATGATTATTCCAGTACGTTGCAATTTAGACAAGCTAATATTACTTGGTCTGCTGCGGCTACTTCTACAGTGCGTCCTGTTTATGCTGCTGATACTACTGGTGCTCTTGGTGCTGAAAATGCTTATACGTTGTCGATTCAGAATGCACAGATACAAGGTGTGGTTGATACTGGTTACTCTGGTTTTGGTCAGTATTCTGGTCTTTCTGTGTTGTTGCTTCGTCAGGCTGAATGTTTGCAGAAGTGGAAAGAAATTACTATTTCAGGTGATACGGATTTCCGTACCCAGTTGCAAAAGCATTGGAATGTAAATATATCGCGTGATAATAGTTATATGTGTCAGTATCTTGGCGGTATTGCTTCCAATTTGGATATTTCGGAAGTTATCAATAATAACCTTGATTCTACTGATGCAAAGGCAGATATTGCTGGAAAGGGTGTTTCTGCTTCAAATGGTCATATCAATTTTAAGTCGCATCAGTATGGTTTGATAATGTGTGTTTATCATGCTAAACCTTTGATAGAGTGGAAAGCGGAATCTTGTTTTCCTCGTTTGTTAACGAAAACTAAAGCTACTGATTACGCTATCCCAGAGTTTGATAATATAGGTATGCAGTCCGTTCAGGCTTTTGAGTTTTTATTAAATTATAGCAGTTCGGATTTGACGCAGCCAATTGGTTATGCTCCCCGTTATATTGAGTATAAGACGAGTTATGACCGTATTAATGGAGAATTTCAGAATTCGTTGGCACCTTGGGTTATTCCACATTCTTTGTCTGGTTCTGGATTGACTTCTTTAACGTTTAAAGCGTTTAAAGTTTGGTATGATGTGTTAGATAACATGTTCGGTGTTAATGCTGATGAGAATACTGATACGGACCAGTTCTATTGTACTGCGTATTTTGATGCTAAAGTAGTTCGTAATTTGTCCCGTGATGGTTTGCCTTATTGATTATGGTTGAATTTTCTAAGTTTGTGCTTATGTTTGGTTTGGTGTTTGTTGTTGCTTGTGCTTGTTCCCTTACTATGCAGGTGCAGAAAGGTAATACGAATTCAACCCAGACAAATAGTGTAGAAACGGTTTCAAGTGTTGATTCTACGAATATTAAATTAAAAATTAGTGACTGATATGAGAGAGTTAAAAGTATTTGATACGGTTCACCCTATCCCGCAGCCTGTTTCTAAGGATGCTAAAGTATTTATAGCCCGTACTGCTTCGCCTGTTGATTCATTTTTGATTGAGGAAGTAGAACGTAAGCCAGGTGTGAAAACTACTTTTATTGTGAATGATATTGGTATTTTGTTCAATCAGCAGCGTTTGATGCAGTTGAATCCTATGCTTTTGCAAAAGTGGTTAGGTGTTGCTCGTAAATCGTCTGTTGATACGTCTAACCTTTCGGATGATGATTTAATTAAGTATATGAAATCGCGTTATGTTCAGTCCCCTGCGGATGTCCTTTCGTGGTCTCGTTATTTGCAGAATGAAATAGATACTGTTGTGGCTGATGCCGTAGCAAAGAAGAAAGCAGAAGAGGAAGCCGCTGCCGCTGCTGCTGCCGCAGACGGTCGCGCTGATGGAGCTGATGGTTCTGCTGGTGATGATTAATTTTAAGTTCAATTAGGCCAGATATGTTCTGGCCTTTTTATTTTTGAAGTTATGGGAATTAGAACAAATAAGACTAATAAACAAATAGCTGAACAGACTAATGCGACTAATTTACAGATTGCTCAAGAGACTAATGCCGCTAATCAGGCGATTAATCAAGCTAATATTGATTATGCTCGTGAAGCATGGGAATCAGAAGTAGCGTATAATTGGGAAATGTGGAATGCCACAAATGAGTATAATAGTGCTGCATCGCAGGTTGAGCGATTGCGTGAAGCTGGTTTGAATCCTTATTTGATGATGGACGGAGGAAGTGCCGGTACTGGTTCTTCTGAATCCTCCCCGACACATAACCAGCCGAACCAATTACCTATGCAGGCCGCTAAGATGGAGCCGTATTATTATCCGAACTCGAATCCTGCACAGGATTTGATGTCGATTGCTCAAGCTGTTGGTTCTATAAATCAGGTGCAGAAGTCAGCCGCAGAAGTTGAATCCATTAATATTAATAATCAGTATCTCCGCCAGAGGAATGCAGCTGAATTGGCTAATATTATCGCTAATACTCGGAATTTGGATGCTAAGACGCGTGGTCAGGTTCTTGATAATGTGTTTTCTGGTGAATCGTTGAACTCTCGTGTTTTGTCGGCTAAGATGAATCCGCACTTTATGCAGTATCAGATGAATGAAATGCAGAGTCGGATTGACCTTAATCAGATTAACCGTCAGTTGGCTGATGCTAAGTTGCCGTATGTTTCCCAACAGGCTTATGCAGATGTTCAGGCGACTTTGGCACGTGCGGAACGTGATAAGTCTGGTAGGTATTTGGATTATATGAAAGCTCGTGAAGCTGTTGCGAATACTTTGGTAAAGAATCAGGAGTATAATAATATGCCTAAATTTACACCGGAACAAGCTAAGAAGATTGCTACTACTATTATGGCTGAATATGATACAACTTATTCGCGTAATGATTTGCATCCTACTTGGAAAGCTTGGATGTCTTATATCGGTTCGTTAACTGGTTCTTTAGGTAATATTTTTAGTGGTGCAGGTACTTCTTTGCTTAAAAAGTAGTATTTTTGTGTATGGCTAAAAAAATTATACTTTGGTGTATAGCTATTTGGTTGGTAGTTATTACCGTTCTTTTGTTGTGTTGTGTTGGTTTTTGTCTTTATGATTTGTTTTCACAGAGTGAGGGTTTTCCCCTTACTCTTTTGTTTTGTAGTACGTAGCATTCTGCATAGCCTTATATTTTTTTTCGTTTTTGTTTGTTAATGCTTTTATCAGGCATGAAGTATAAAATGACAATCAATTGGCAAAATTTAATATAAGCGTAGCGCATGTTAAATTTTGGTAATGCCTATTGGCGTTTTGTACTTCATACCTTTCTTTGCATTATCAAATTAAAATGGAAAAAAATGTTCCGTCCCGCATGGTGTAATTTTGTATTCATCCACTTCATCCACTTCATAGGATGCGCCGCCCGCATGGTAAAGGCGCGCGACCGTGAGCGAGCGAAATAACAGCGTAGCGAATTATGTAGCGTTGCGAGCTGGTCGCGCGCCCCAGAGAAGAAGAGAAGAATAAGTTTGTTTCTGTTGTGGTATGAACTTAGTATTGTTTTCCGTTTATCTATTCTGCCTGCTTTGCAGGAAACGTTGCGGCATCGTTGCCCCTGTGTTTAGGATGTGAAACCACCACTTTTCTCCGAAGGATTTCAGGTCTCTCACTCCTGAAACGTTAAAATCTCGTCCTACCATTGGAAAAGTGACAGGAATGTAATATATTTGTGTCTGAACTTAAAATTGTATCGTTTATGGCATGTTTGCACCCAAAGCAAATAAAGAACAAACACGGTGAGTATATGGATGTACCGTGCGGTTCTTGTTATGCTTGTATCAATCATAAGAGTTTCAATTATACGAACCTTTGTAAGATTGAGGCTTTGAAACATAAGTACGTCTTTTTTGTTACCCTGACGTATGCCCCTGAAGCTATTCCTATGGCTCGTTGTGTTGTTTCTGGTGAAGATGCGGACGGCCATGCTTGTGAATTGTCGTTCCAAGTTCTTAACGACCGGATAAAAAAGTATTACGGTACTGATATTATAGACCAACAGTCTTTTTTACCTAACCGGTATTATGTTTAATAGTGTTCATTAAAAACAGAAAAAGAAAAAAGGAGCATCATTTGAATGCTCCCCTTTCATGAACACGGGCATAACCGGCTGCAAAAAAAAACTGTTCGGCGGCTTCGTATGCCTCTTATATGTATTCTTTCCGGCTTTACTGCAAAGGCAGGACTTACAACAGTTCCAGACTTCTAAACACCTTTGTCAGTTTTTCAATGGCTTCATCTACCTGGTCGTTGGTGTGGTTTGCCATCAGCGCAAAGCGCACCAATGTGTCCTGTGGAGCACAAGCCGGCGGGATGACCGGATTGATGAACACGCCTTCATCGAAAGCCAACTTGGTGACCATAAAGGTCTTTTCCGTGTCACGGACGTATAGCGGGATAATGGGCGACTCCGTGGCCCCGATCTCGAAACCGGCTTCGCGGAAACGTTTCAGGGCATAATGGGTCACATTCCACAAATGTTCCAAACGCTCCGGCTCGTTCTGTATGATATGCAATGCTTCCAAGGCTGAAGCCGTGGCCGCCGGTGTGGCCGAAGCACTGAATATATAGGTGCGGGCATTATGCTTCAACCAGTTGATGATACTATCATCGGCAGCCACAAAACCGCCGATAGAAGCCAGCGACTTGCTGAACGTGCCCATAATCACATCCACTTCATCGGTCAGCCCGAAGTGGTCGCACACTCCCCTTCCCTGCTTGCCGAATACACCGATACCATGTGCCTCGTCCACCATGATGGAGGCATTGTACTTGTGTTTGAGGCGTACGATTTCCGGCAGATTGGCCAAGTCACCTTCCATGGAGAACACGCCGTCCACGACAATCAGCTTGATGGCATCCGGGTGGCACTTCTGGAGTTGTTTCTCCAAGTCGTCCATATCATTATGCTTGTACTTCAGCCCCTGCGAGAATGAAAGACGTTTACCATCTACAATGGAGGCATGGTCGCGGTCATCACATATAATATAATCATTCCGCCCCGTCAGGCAGGCAATGACACCGGAATTCACCGTAAACCCTGTTGAAAAGCAAAGGGCACTCTCTTTACCGACAAAAGCAGCCAGTTCCTTTTCCAACTGCACATGCAGGTCCAAAGTACCGTTCAGGAACCGCGACCCTGCACAACCGGAACCGTATTTGCGCATGGCTGCCACGCCGGCCTCGATCACCCGGTCATCACCAGTCAGGCCCGTATAGGCATTGGATCCGAACATGAGCACCCGATGCCCGCCCATAAGCACCTCAGTTCCTTGCTTTCCCTCGATTTCACGGAAATAAGGATAGATGCCCGCCGCCATGTATTTTTGCGGTTCTTTATATTTCGCTAATTTGTCTTGTAATAACCCCATTTTAATCAGTTATAATTGAAAAACTCTGCAAAGGTAATAAAAAACATCCTTTCGGACGGGCTAACATCCTAAAAAAACTTTTTATTGTTTGCCCATGCGTACATCGGAATACGGCTTTTCCATTTTTTATCCGTATATTTGTCCTGTGTTTTAAGGAGCATCATGGCAAAAAAAAGAATTGTTTTCATCATAAACCCTATCTCCGGAGTACAAGAAAAAGAGGCAGTTCTCGACCTCATCGGCCAGAAATTGGACCATGGCAAATTTGAAAGTCATACGGAATGGACAAAGTTCGCCGGCCACGCCGCAGAATTGACACGGCGTTATGTGGAGAAAGGTTTTGATGCCGTGGTCGCCGTAGGAGGAGACGGAACGGTCAACGAAATAGCGCGTTCGTTAGTGCAAACTCCTGTTGCATTGGGGATTGTGCCTTGCGGGTCAGGCAATGGGCTGGCCCGGCACCTGTATATCCCGGTGGAACCTATCGGGGCTATCAGGGTATTGAACCAATTCGCCGTGGAATGTCTCGACTATGGGAAAATCAACGATGTGCCGTTTTTCTGCACGTGCGGCGTGGGATTCGATGCCTTCGTCAGTTCCAAATTTGCCCTGTCGGAGAAGCGCGGCATGCTTTCTTATCTGGAGAATACCTTGCGCGAGGGCCTGAAATACCAACCGGACACGTATGAAATAGAAATCGAAGGGGAGATTTCCAAATACAAGGCATTCCTTATCACCTGTGCCAATGCCTCGCAATATGGAAACAACGCCTACATAGCTCCCCATGCCTCCACGTCGGACGGTTTGATGGACGTGACCATCATGGAGCCGTTCACCATGTTGGAGGCTCCGCAGATTGCCATCCAACTGTTCAACAAGACCCTGAACCACAACAGCCGGATCAAGACATTCCGCTGCAAGAACCTCCACATCCACCGTGAACGGCCGGGAGTGGTGCACTTCGACGGCGATCCGATGACGGCCGGTACGGACATTGACGTGCAGATGATAAGGAACGGCCTGAATGTAATAACGAACAAGCAACAGGCCGGAACACCTTTTGGGCGTATGTTTTCCGAGTTGTATGACGAACTGACCGCCTTTGGCATCATCATGCGCGAGCGCAATCTCCGCCGCATAGATGCCCTCAACAAAGAAGTGATAAAAAGCCTGAAGCGCTGAGCCTTGTTCAGAAGTGCAGGTAATAGTCCGCCGTCAGCCGCTTGTATTCGGGAGTGTACTGTCCTGCTTCATCGCGGATGCAAAGGGTTTCAGAGGAAGGATAGGATGTATGTCCTTTCCTGAAACTCTGGAGCACCCGCTTGGGAGGCTGTCCGCTCCGGCCATAGACCACGCATTTACGCTGCAGGTTCAACCCATTTTCCCATGCGGCCTGTGCAAAGTCGTCTGCAGCCTGCACCGGAAGAATGACATTGAACAACCCGTCTTCGGCCAGCCAACCGGCCACCGTGCGGATGAGCGCACCAAACGGCATTACGGAATTATGCCGTGCATTGTTACGCTTCTGGTCCGGACACAGCAAGGCATCGTCGAAAAACGGGGGATTACATACCGCGATGTCAAACTTGTATGCCGGCACAAAAGCCATGGCATCTCCCCGCACTATCCGTAACCTTTCGCCCCACGGGCTCATCCGGGCATTATCCGCAGCCTGTTCCGCCGCATCCGGTTCTATTTCCAACCCTATGACGCTTGCCGTGCTTCTCTGGGCTAACATGATGGCTATCAACCCGGAACCGGTTCCGATATCCACCACATGGCGAACTTCCGGCCCGATTTCCGTCCATGCCCCCAACAACACTCCGTCCGTGCCAACCTTCATGGCGCACCGGTCGTGCCGGATGGTAAATTGTTTGAATTCAAAATAAGCCTTACCCATATTTGTCCGTTTGCTTTCTCTCTTTCCATGGGGCTGAAAACGCCGGCAGGGAACTGCAGGAAAGCCCTCATCGGAATGCGGCAACAAAAGTAGCAAATATTTGTTATTTCTATCGTGCATCCTGCTTGCATACATTATTTTTTTGTATCTTTGCCACGTTTTTGTGAAGACGTTTGGTTCACTAAATCAAAAATTAGGACTTTTAATATGCAGATTAACGATAATCAAAATCCATTTTCCTTGGTGGCTGATTTCGAAGGAGACGAGTCGAGCGTGTTTGAAGTGGAAATGGATGCCACGTTGCCCATTCTGCCCTTACGTAACATGGTGTTGTTTCCGGGCGTAGTGATGCCCGTATCCGTGGGGCGGAAGTCCTCACTCCGTTTGGCCAAGACGGCAGACCGGAACAAGAAGAACATAGGAGTCGTATGCCAAATGAATCCGGAAACGGAAAGTCCGGACATGAATGACTTGTACCACATCGGTACGATGGCCAAGATTATCCGCATCCTTGAACTGCCAGACCATTCCACGACTGTCATATTGCAGGGTTTGAGCCGCTTTGAATTGAAAGACATCGTGGCCAAAAAGCCCTACCTCACCGGCGTTGCGGACAAACTGGAAGATACCTTGCCACAGAAAGGCGACAAGAAATTCGACCTTTTGGTGGAAGCCTGCCGCGATCGCACCATACAGTACATCCAACTGAGCGACCAGATGCCCAAGGAATCCATGTTCGCCGTGAAGAACGTGAACAACAGCATGTTTCTGGTGAACTTCATCTGTGCCAACTTCCCTTTTCCCATAGCGCGCAAGATGGAATTATTGGAGGAAAGCAGCTTGGGCGCGCGCACCGAGCGTCTGCTCAAACTGCTCAACAAGGAAATACAGTACTCCGAGTTGCGTGCCGAGATACAACGCAAGACACGGGAAGACCTTGATTCCCAGCAGCGCGAATATTTCCTGCAACAACAAATCAAGAATATCCAGGACGAATTGGGCGGAACGCCGCAGGACCATGACCTGCACGACTTGCGTGTAGCCGCATCGAAGAAGAAATGGCCGGAAGAGATTGCCAAGACTTTCGAGCGGGAAATGGAGAAACTGGAGCGCATTAACCCGCAAAGCCCGGATTATAATGTGCAGCTCAACTACTTGCAAACCATGCTGAGCCTGCCTTGGGAAACTTATACCGTGGACAACCAGAACCTGAAAAACGCAGAACGGGTGCTCAACAAGGACCATTACGGTTTGGAAAAGGTGAAAGAGCGCATCTTGGAACATCTGGCCGTGTTACAGTTGCGGGGCGATCTCAAGTCGCCCATCATCTGTCTGTATGGCCCTCCGGGAGTGGGAAAGACTTCGTTGGGAAAAAGCATTGCGTCGGCACTGAAACGGAAATACATCCGCATGTCGCTGGGCGGCCTGCACGATGAAGCCGAAATCCGCGGGCATCGGCGCACATATATCGGAGCCATGCCGGGACGCATCATCAAAAGCATGATAAAAGCCGGTTCGTCTAACCCTGTGTTCATATTGGACGAAATCGACAAGGTGACCCAAAACACGGTCAACGGCGACCCTGCTTCCGCCCTGCTCGAAGTATTGGACCCGGAGCAGAACAATGCTTTCCACGACAACTTTCTGGACGTGGACTACGACCTGTCGAAGGTGATGTTCATCGCCACGGCCAACAACATCAGTACCATTCCACGTCCCCTACTCGACCGCATGGAACTGATTGAAGTGAGTGGCTACATCACCGAGGAAAAGACGGAAATAGCCAAACGGCATTTGATACCGAAAGAGAAAGTAAACAATGGCCTGTCCGACCATCCGGAAATCAAAATCAGCCGTCCGGCATTGGAATATATCATAGAGAACTACACCCGTGAGTCCGGCGTGCGCGGACTGGAAAAGCAAATCAACAGGATTTTCCGCCGGATGGCACTGGAATTTGCCCGCAACGGCAGTTTCTCGTGTACGGACGTAAAAAATGCCGATGTGGAACGCCTGTTGGGAAAACCGGAATACACGCGCGACAAATACCAAGGGAACGAGTACGCCGGAGTGGTGACAGGACTGGCATGGACGTCTGTGGGCGGTGAAATCCTTTTTATCGAGACCAGCCTGAGCAAAGGCAAAGGTTGCAAGTTGACGCTCACCGGCAACTTGGGCGACGTGATGAAAGAGTCGGCCGTGCTCGCCTTGGAGTACATTAAGGCGCATGCCGACAAACTGGGCATTGACACACGTATCTTCGAGCAATGGAACATCCATTTGCACGTACCGGAGGGTGCCGTGCCCAAGGATGGCCCTTCGGCAGGCATCACCATGGCTACGTCGTTGGCCTCGGCCCTCACGCAACGCAAGGTGCGTCCCAACCTGGCCATGACCGGCGAAATCACCCTACGGGGCAAGGTGCTCCCCGTAGGAGGCATAAAGGAAAAAATATTGGCGGCTAAACGCGCCGGTATCAAGGACATCGTGATGTGTGAGGAGAACCGCAAGAACATTGAGGAAATCCCCGACCTGTATCTCAAGGGCTTGTCATTCCATTACGTGAAAGATGTGTCTGAAGTATTGGAGTTCGCCTTGCTGGAAGAAAAGGTGAAAGATGCCATCACGTTCACTTTTGACAACGTTAAGGCCGAAACGAAATGAAGTTTGAACTTCAACATACAGACAGGCTGACGGCCGCCCGTGCCGGAAAGATCACCACGGACCACGGCATAATAGAGACGCCGGTGTTCATGCCCGTGGGGACGGTGGGGACGGTCAAGGCCGTGCAACTGCGCGAACTGACGGATGACATCAAGGCGCAGATTATTCTGGGCAACACTTATCATCTCTACTTGCGGCCGGGGACAGGAATCTTGGAAAAAGCCGGCGGTCTGCACCGTTTCAACGGATTCAACCGCCCTATCCTGACAGACAGCGGCGGGTTCCAGGTTTTTTCGCTTTCGGGCATACGCAAGTTGCGCGAGGATGGCTGTGAGTTCCGTTCGCACATCGACGGTTCCAAACATTTTTTCACGCCAGAAAAGGTGATGGATATAGAGCGTTCCATAGGTGCAGACATCATGATGGCTTTCGATGAATGTCCTTCCGGTACGGCGGATTACGAATATGCACGGAAAAGTATGGGGCTGACCCACCGTTGGCTGGACCGTTGCATCCGCCGCTTCAACGAGACCGAGCCGAAGTATGGCTACCGCCAGTCGCTGTTTCCCATCGTGCAGGGATGCACTTATAAAGACCTGCGTATTCAGTCGGCTGAATTTGTGGCTTCGAAAGAGGCTGATGGCAATGCCATCGGCGGACTGGCCGTGGGAGAACCTGCCGAAGTGATGTATGAGATGATAGAGGTGGTCAACGGCATCCTGCCCAAAGATCGCCCCCGCTATCTGATGGGCGTGGGCACACCGGTGAACATCCTGGAAGGCATCGAGCGCGGCGTGGACATGTTCGATTGCGTGATGCCCACACGTAACGGGCGCAATGCCATGCTCTTCACTCGCAACGGCGTCATGAACCTGCGCAACAAGAAGTGGGAAGACGATTTCTCCCCCGTTGACCCTGACGGCACATCGTATGTGGACACGGCCTACACCAAGGCCTACCTGCACCATCTTTTCAAGGCACAAGAGCTGCTGGCCCTGCAAATCGCTTCCATCCACAATCTTGCTTTCTATCTGTGGCTGACGCGCGAAGCCCGCTGTCACATTCTGGCGGGCGATTTTGCTTCGTGGAAAACCGCCATGACAAGGAATTTGGCCGCCAGGCTCTGATTAAAACGTTGGCTATGAAGTGGTATAAGTCTCTCATCACACGCCTGGATCGTTATCTCATCAAAAAGTTCCTGGGTACATACTTCTTTTCCATTGCGTTGATTATCTCCATTGCCGTGGTGTTCGACTTCAACGAGAACATCGACAAGTTCACCATCAACAATGCGCCATGGAAAGGGATTATCTTTGAATATTATGTCAACTTCGTGCCCTATTTCTCCAACCTGTTCAGCCCGTTGTTCGTCTTCATATCGGTGATATTCTTCACCTCCAAACTGGCCGAGAACTCGGAAATCATTGCCATGATGGCGGCGGGCATGAGCTTCAGGCGACTGATGCGGCCCTACATGATTTCGGCCGCCATCATCGCGGTGATGACTTTTGTGTTGGGAGCCTACGTGATTCCGCGGGGCAGCGTCACGCGGCTGAACTTCGAGAATATCTATAAAAAGAAAAAGAAAACTGAATTCGCACAGAACGTGCAACTGCAAGTGGACACCGGCGTGATAGCCTTCATCGAACATTTCGACGGACGAACCAAGACCGGCCACCACTTCTCGCTGGACAAGTTCGTGAACAAGAAACTGGTGTCTCACCTCACGGCGGCCTCCGTTTCCTACGACACGCTGTCGGACGAACGCTACCATTGGACCATCCGCAACTATACCCTGCGCGAAATGAAAGGCATGCGCGAGTATATCACGCACGGCACCAAGGTGGATTCCATCATTGCAATGGAACCTTCGGACTTTCTCCTGACGCGCAACCAACAGGAAACACTCACCAACCCCGAACTGAAAGAATACATTGTCAAACAACGCGCACGCGGGTCGGGCAACGTGAAACCTTTCGAGGTGGAATACCAGAAGCGGCTGGCCACGCCTTTCGCCTCGTTCATCCTCACCGTCATCGGGCTGTCGCTTTCCGCACGCAAGCGGAAAGGCGGTATGGGGCTTTATTTGGGCATCGGGTTGGCCCTGAGCGCATCGTACATCCTTTTCCAGACGGTGTCTTCCACCTTTGCCATCAATGCAGACTGGCCTCCGGCCTTGGCGGCCTGGATGCCCAACATATTGTTTGCCTTCATTGCTTTTTTCCTGTACAAGAAAGCACCGCAATGACAGGCTTATGTCAGACTTAAATACATTAGAACAGTGGATTTTTACGATTTGGACTTAAACGACCAGGTACTGGATGCCTTGGATGACATGAATTTTACGGAGTGTACCCCTATTCAGGAACATGCCATTCCGGTGATCCTTGAAGGACGCGACCTGATCGGCGTGGCCCAGACTGGGACGGGCAAGACGGCGGCTTTCCTGCTCCCTATCCTGAGCAAATTGAGTGATGGAGGCTATCCCGACAAGGCCATCAACTGCGTCATCATGTCGCCCACCCGCGAACTGGCGCAGCAAATAGACCAGGCTATGGAGGGTTTTTCATATTATATGTCCGTGTCGAGTGTGGCCGTTTACGGCGGCAACGATGGCATACGCTACGAACAGGAGAAACGCGGGCTGGCCATGGGTGCCGATGTGATCATCGCCACGCCGGGACGGCTCATCAGCCATCTGAACATCGGCAACGTGGATTTGTCGCAGGTGTCCTTTTTCGTGCTGGACGAGGCCGACCGCATGCTCGACATGGGATTCAGCGATGACATCATGCAGATTGTCAAGCACCTGCCCAAGAAACGGCAGACCATCATGTTTTCAGCCACGATGCCCAAGAAGATACAGGACTTGGCCCGCACGATTCTGGACAACCCCGTGGAAGTTAAACTGGCCGTGTCGCGTCCGGCCGACAAAATCGTACAGTCGGCCTACATCTGCCATGAAGCGCAAAAGATACCTCTCATCAAGAAACTTTTTACCCTGCAGCCGCCCCACCGGGTCATCGTGTTTGCTTCTTCCAAACAGAAAGTGAAAGACATGGCCGTGGTGCTCAAACGCGCCGGGTTCAACGTGGGAGCCATGCATTCCGACTTGGAACAGCAGGAGCGCGACGATGTGATGTACCGTTTCAAGGCGCAGCAGATTGATGTGTTGGTGGCCACGGACATCGTGGCGCGTGGCATCGACATTGATGACATCCAACTGGTGGTGAACTTTGATGTGCCGCACGATGCGGAGGACTATGTGCACCGTATCGGCCGTACGGCACGGGCCAACAACGATGGTGAGGCCATCACGCTGGTAAATGAAAAGGACCAAACAAAGTTCTCTTCCATCGAACATTTTCTGGGTACGGAAATAGAAAAACGCCCGTTGCCTGAAGACTTGGGCGATGCCCCGGCCTACCGCCCGAAAAAGAACGGCGGCCGTGACCGCGGCAGAAACCGCAACCAAGGCCGTGACGACAAGAAAGAGGGACGCGCCCCACGCCGGAAAGACCGGAAGAAAGCAGCACGTCCACGAAAGAGTGCATCGCCGGCTTCACCGGCTGATGTCCCGGTAGCAGCAACGGCAACGGCTCCGGCCGCGAAGGGGAACGATGCAGCGGCCACCAACAACAAGCGGCATAAACACTCCCACAGACGCCCCCGCAAGAAAGGACATCCTGCAAACGGGAACTCCGGCGGGCAGCCGGACGCTCCGGCCGCTAATCCTGAAGCATAAAGGTTTGTCCCGACCAACTTGGGGCTGTATCGTAATGAACGCTGCAGCCCCCAAGTTTTTATCCGGTTGCCGGGCATTAGAGCCTGTTTAACCTGAAGCATGAAACAGGCCCTAATGCCTCAATGATGGTTAAATCTTCCAGGCCAAGGCAGCCGCACCTACGATAGCCGCCTGTGCATCATTCAGCTGGGAAACCAATATCTTGGCTTTCCCCTTGAAAACGTTCTGCACATTGGCGTCGTATGCCTCTTTAATCGGATCCATAATCAAATTGCCGGCCTTTGTCAGTCCGCCGAAGAACACATAGGCCTCCGGACTGCAGAAAGCCGTAAAGTTGGCACACGAACGCCCCAACAACTCACCGGTAAACTTATAAATATCCTTGGCCAGCTGATCGCCGTGTTCGGCTGCGATGGACACGTCTTTCGATGTAATCTCCTCCAACGGGATTTTGCGCAACTCCGTGTCGTCCGTACGTTTGGCCAGAAAATCCCTGGCCGTACGCGCCACCCCCGTTGCCGAACAAAAGGTTTCCAGGCATCCCCTGCGGCCGCAACCGCACAAGCGTGCCTCCGGCGTAGTGTCCACAATCACATGCCCCAGTTCTCCGGCAAATCCGTCGCAGCCATAGACCAACTCACCGTTGACCACAATGCCGCTCCCCACACCCGTACCCAAGGTTATCATGATAAAGTTTTTCATGCCCTTGGCTACACCGTAGGTCATCTCACCGATGGCCGCCGCATTGGCATCGTTGGTCAGCACCACGGGGATGCCCAGTTTATCGCCGAACATTTTGGAAAGAGGAACAACACCTTTCCAAGGCAGGTTAGGGGCAAACTCGATGTTGCCGGTATAGAAATTGCCGTTCGGGGCACCGATACCCATTCCCTTGATGTTTTGGATGCCGCCCACCTTTTCAATCAATGGCTGCAAGGCCTTGCAACAGTTGTCAACATAAACATCCACATCGTTCTGCCCTGTCGTGCGGATGCTGGTAGAGGCAACCACATTGGCTTCAGCGTCCACGATGCCGAACACCGAATTCGTGCCGCCCAAATCAAGTCCTATTACATAAGGTTTATTTTCCATAGTTTCAAAGCCATTAGAACAATTTTAAATACAAGTTTCACAAAGATAAACAAATCCGTCTGAACAGAAAAGCAAAGGACAGCTTTTTTACGAAAAACAAAAAAAGAACAGCCTTTTCTTCATAGTCTCACAAAAAAATGCCAATTTTGCAACTATTATGTGGTTTGAACCGGTTAATACATTAGATTTGATCATAAAGGGACTGCTCATCGGCGTAGTGGCTTCCGCCCCGATGGGGCCGGTGGGGGTTCTCTGCATACAACGCACCCTGAACAAAGGACGATGGTACGGATTTGTCACCGGTATCGGGGCTGCTTTCAGCGACATCGTATATGCCTTGGTGACAGGGTTCGGCATGAGTTTCGTGGTGGAATTCATCAAGAACAAGGAAACCATGTTCTACCTGCAGCTGGCGGGAAGCATACTGCTGTTCTTTTTCGGATGGTACACCCTGCGCAGCCGTCCGCCGCGGTCCATCCGGCCGGCCTCTCCCCGCAAGGGTACACTTGTGCACAACATGGTGACGGGCTTCCTGGTCACTTTCTCCAACCCGCTCATCATTTTCCTTTTCATGGCCCTCTTCGCCCGCTTCACATTCGTCGTGCCTGACCACGTCATACAGCAGTCGGCAGGCTATCTGGCCATCCTGCTGGGGGCCATGATATGGTGGTTCGTGCTCACCTATGGCATCGACAAGGTGCGCACGCGGTTCGACGTGAGGGGCATCGGGCTGTTCAACCGCATCATCGGCTCCATTGTCATCGTGGCTTCCGTCGTGGGCGTGGCCATCACCCTGACCGGACTGTCGATATAAAACAGGAACAGACATGTACATCGCACAAAGACTGAAAAAGGAAAACATCGCCGAATACTTGCTCTACATGTGGCAAACGGAAGACCTGATCAGGGCCAACCACTTGGACACCGACGAGCTGAGAAAGAACTACATCGACCGCTTCCAGGCCTCAGATGAACAGAAAAAAGAACTGGAAGAGTGGTACGCCCACCTCATCCGCATGATGCGGGAAGAGGGCGTGCAGACAGCAGGCCACCTGCAAATCAACAAAAACGTCATCCTGACGCTGACCGACCTGCACCTGCGGCTGCTCCACAGCGGGAAGTTCCCCTATTACAACATGGCCTACGACAAGGCCTTGCCCCACATCGTGGGCATCCGCCACAAAGGCGGCCACAAAGACCTACCCGAACTGGAAAACTGCTTCAACGCGCTCTACGGCGTGATGCTGTTGCGCCTGCAGAACAAGCCCGTGGGCGAAGAGACGCAACGGGCTGTGGCGGACATCTCCCAACTGCTGCGGATGCTGTCCGGCTACCACAATCAGGAGCGGGCGGGAACCTTGAAACTGGATTAAAAACCTTTGGATATATGAAAAAGATTCTGATTACCGGCTGCAACGGACAGCTGGGCAACGAAATGCAGCGGTTGGCTGCCTCACACCCCGAATTCGAGTATTTCTTCACCGACGTGAAGGAACTGGACATCACCGATGCCGGAGCCGTGGAGATGTTCGTGGAGGAACACCAAGTGGACTGCATTGTCAACTGTGCGGCCTATACGGCCGTGGACCGTGCGGAAAGCGATGAACAGCTCTGCGACCTGCTGAACAACACCGCACCCGGCTACCTGGCACAGGCCATACACCGCCGGGGAGGCTGCATGATACAGGTATCGACCGACTATGTGTTCGACGGCACGGCCTGCCGCCCCTACACGGAAGACATCCCCACCTGCCCGGCCACCGTCTATGGCCGTACGAAACTGGCCGGCGAACAGGCTGTGATGCAAGGATGCCCCGATGCGGCCGTCATCCGCACCGCATGGCTCTACTCCACCTTCGGGAACAATTTCGTAAAGACCATGTTGCGCTTGGGGCGCGAGCGTGAACAACTCGGCGTCATCTTCGACCAGATTGGCACACCGACCTACGCACGCGACCTGGCCGCCGCCATCTTTGCCATGCTGGCGCAGGGGGTGGTGCCGGGTGTGTACCACTTCAGCAACGAAGGTGCCATCTCGTGGTACGACTTCACGAAAGCCATCCACCGCATCGCCGGCATCAAGGGCTGCCGCGTGAAGCCCCTGCACACGGAAGAATACCCCACACCGGCCGCACGGCCGCACTACTCCGTGCTGGACAAGACAAAAATCAAAGAGACCTACCACATCGAAATCCCCTACTGGGAGGATTCACTGGCCGAATGCATACAGGCCATGGAACAGGCATAACGCACACACCCACACATACTGCAGAGATCCACAAGCACATGAACGAAACAGAAAGAAGAAGGACTTTTGCCATCATATCGCACCCCGATGCCGGAAAGACGACCCTGACAGAGAAACTGCTTCTCTTCGGCGGACAAATCCAAGTGGCGGGGGCTGTAAAGAGCAACAAGATAAAGAAAACCGCCACCAGCGACTGGATGGAAATAGAGAAGCAGCGCGGCATCTCCGTAACCACCTCGGTGATGGAATTCGACTACAAGGACTACAAGGTGAACATCCTCGACACGCCCGGACACCAGGATTTCGCCGAAGACACGTTCCGCACGCTGACGGCCGTGGACAGTGCCATCATTGTCGTGGACGGTGCCAAGGGCGTGGAGGCGCAGACGCGCAAGCTGATGGCCGTATGCCGCATGCGCAAGACGCCCGTCATCGTGTTCGTCAACAAAATGGACCGCGAGGGACGCGACCCTTTCGACCTGCTGGACGAGCTGGAACAGGAATTGCAGATCAAGGTGCGCCCGCTGTCATGGCCCATTAACCAGGGCCAGCGCTTCAAGGGCGTGTACAACATCTATGAGGAACGGCTCGACCTGTTCACGCCCGACAAGCAGAAAGTGACGGAAAAGGTGGAAGTGGATATCCACAGCAGCCAGCTGGAGGCACACGTGGGCGAGGAAGACGCGGAAAAGTTGCGCGCCGACCTGGAGCTTATAGACGGCGTTTATCCGGCTTTCGACACCGGAACCTATCTGGAAGCCGAGACCGCCCCCGTGTTTTTCGGCTCGGCGCTGAACAATTTCGGGGTGAAGGAACTGCTGGACTGCTTTGTCGAGATAGCCCCCAGCCCCCGTCCCACGCAGGCAGAGGAGCGCACGGTGAATCCGGAAGAAGCGCATTTCACGGGCTTCATCTTCAAAATCACGGCCAACATCGACCCCAACCACCGTTCCTGCGTGGCTTTCTGCAAGGTGTGCTCCGGCAAGTTCGTGCGCAACGCGCCTTATCTGCATGTGCGGCAGGGCAAGACGATACGTTTCTCCTCGCCCACGCAGTTCATGGCGCAGCGCAAGAGCACCATCGACGAGGCATGGCCGGGCGACATCGTGGGCCTGCCGGACAACGGCACGTTCAAGATCGGCGACACCCTGACCGAAGGGGAACAACTGCATTTCCGCGGGCTGCCCAGCTTCTCGCCCGAAATGTTCAAGTACATCGAAAACGCCGACCCCATGAAGACCAAACAGCTCAACAAAGGCATCGAACAGCTGATGGACGAAGGGGTGGCCCAGCTTTTCGTCAACCAGTTCAACGGCCGGAAGATTATCGGCACCGTGGGGCAGTTGCAGTTTGAAGTCATACAGTACCGTCTGGAAAACGAATACAACGCCAAATGCCGCTGGGAACCGCTGAGCCTCTACAAGGCCTGCTGGATCGAAAGCGACGACGAGGCGCAGCTGGAAGCCTTCAAGAAGCGCAAGTACCAGTTCATGGCCAAGGACCGCGAGGGACGCGACGTGTTCCTGGCCGACAGCAACTATGTGCTGCAGATGGCACAGAACGATTTTGAACACATAAAATTCCACTTCACCAGCGAATTTTGACCCATAAACCAACAAGGGAGGAAACATCATGGACATGGAAGAAGACATCAGACAGGCAGTGGAAACGATGCGCCGCGGAGGCATCATCCTCTACCCCACCGACACCATCTGGGGCATCGGATGCGACGCCACAAACGCCGAGGCCGTCCGCCGGGTGTTCGACATCAAGCGGCGCGATGACAGCAAGGCGCTCATCTGCCTGGTCGATTCGGCCGACCGCCTGCAACGCTACGTGGCGGACGTGCCCGACGTGGGCTGGGACCTGATTGAATGTGCCGTAAAGCCCCTGACCATCATTTTCGACCGGGGGAAAAACCTGGCTCCCAACCTGCTGGCCGCAGACGGCAGTGTGGGCATCCGCGTCACCCGCGAAGCGTTCAGCCGGCAGCTCTGCTACCGTTTCCAAAAGGCCGTGGTCTCCACTTCGGCCAACGTCAGCGGCGAACCGTCGCCGGCCTGCTTCAGCGACATCAGTGCCGAAATCAGGGATGCGGTGGACTATGTGGTGCAGAGCCGGAGGCACGAACAGGCCAAGGCCGCACCGAGCAGCATCATCAGGCTCGGAGCCGGAGGCGAACTCTGCATCATCAGGAAATAAACCGGGGGACAGCCATGCGGACGATAAAAAACAAATTCACGTTTTTCGAACGCCTGTTCATCTGGCGGCGGATGAACTTCAGCGAACAGCGGTTCATCCTTATCATCAGCTTCCTCGTGGGGGTGCTGACGGCCTTTGCCGGACTGTTCCTGAAATGGCTCATCAACCAGATACACCACATCCTGACCTACCGTTTCGATGAAACGGAGTCCAACCCGCTCTTCCTGGTCTATCCCGTCATCGGCATTTTCCTCACGGGGCTGTTCGTGCGCCATGTGGTGAAAGACGACATCGGCCACGGCGTGACCAAAATCCTCTTTGCCATTGCGCGCAAGCAAAGCAGGATCAAGGCGCACAACACGTGGTCGAGCCTCATCGCCAGTGCCATCACCATCGGGTTCGGCGGTTCCGTGGGCGCCGA
The DNA here is from genome assembly GCA_964528135.1 of uncultured Paraprevotella sp. GTDB lineage: Bacteria > Bacteroidota > Bacteroidia > Bacteroidales > Bacteroidaceae > Paraprevotella. Next base: position 21,811 of record CAZGSE010000006.1, read on the forward strand.
GGCCCCCATCGTGCTGACCGGCTCCGCCATCGGCTCCAACCTGGGGCGCCTGTTCCGCATCAACAGCAAGACGCTGATGCTGCTTGTGGGCTGCGGGGCCGCCGGGGCCGTGGCGGGCATCTTCAAGGCCCCGATTGCCGGACTGGTGTTCACGCTGGAGGTGCTCATGATAGACCTGACCATGGGTGCCCTGCTGCCGTTGCTCGTTTCCTGCGTGACGGCCGCCGGGGTGACTTTCGCCATATCGGGAACGAACACCATCTTCGAGTTCCACCTGCAGGACGGGTTTGCCGTGAACAAGATTCCGGCCTACATCCTGCTGGGCATCTTCTGCGGGCTCGTCTCGCTCTATTTCACCCGCACCATGAACTCGCTCGAAGACATTTTCCGTAAATACAGGAACCCCTATGCCAAACTGCTGATGGGCGGAGCCACACTGAGCATCCTGATTTACCTCTTCCCCTCGCTCTACGGCGAGGGATACGACCTGATTAACCTGTTGCTGAACGGCAACGGCCCGGCCGACTGGGATACATCGATGGCCAGTTCGCTGTTCTACGGGCACAGCAACCTGCTGCTGCTCTATCTGGGGCTCGTGCTCATCTTCAAGGTGTTCGCCTCAACGGCCACCAACGGCGGCGGCGGATGCGGGGGTATCTTCGCCCCCAGCCTTTTCCTGGGCTGCATCTCCGGTTTCATCTTTGCCCGGATATGGAACCAGAACCAATGGCTGGACATCCACCTGCCCGAACGCAATTTCGCCATGATCGGCATGGCCGGGCTGATGAGCGGCGTGATGCACGCCCCGCTGACGGGCATCTTCCTCATCGCCGAACTCACGGGAGGCTACCAGCTGTTCATGCCGCTGATGATTGTTTCCGTATGCGCCTACCTGACCATCATCTCGTTCGAGCCGCACAGCATCTATTCCATGCGGCTGGCCAAAAAAGGGCAGCTGCTCACCCATCACAAGGACCACGCCGTGCTCACCCTGATGAGCCTGGATTCGGTAGTGGAGAAGTACAACGAATACCTGTACCCGGACATGGACCTGGGCGAACTGGTCAAGTGCATATCCGCCTCGCGGCGCGATGTGTTCCCCGTCATCGACCGGCAGGGCAAACTGGTGGCCATCGTCTATCTGGACAACGTGCGCCCCATCATGTTCCGCCAGGAACTGTACCACCGCTTCCAAATCGGCCAACTGATGAGCGAACCGGTGGCCCGCCTCAACATCAACGACTCGATGGACGTGGTGCTGCTCACCTTCGACAAGACCGGTGCATGGATTCTTCCGGTGGTAGATGCGGAGGGCACTTTCATGGGCTTCGTGCGCAAGTCGCACGTGCTGACCATCTACCGCAAGACCATGGCCGACCTGTCTGACGACTAAACACACGACATACAATGAAGAAAGAAGACTTGAGAATCGTATATATGGGCACACCGGAATTTGCGGTGGAGAGCCTGAAGTGCCTCGTGGAGGGCGGATACAACATCGTGGGCGTGGTCACCATGCCCGACAAGCCCATGGGGCGGCACCAGGACGTGCTGCAGGCCAGCCCCGTGAAACAGTATGCCGTGGCACACGGCCTGCGCGTCCTGCAACCCGCCAGGCTGAAAGACGAGGCGTTCGTGGAAGAGTTGCGCTCGCTGGAGGCCGACCTGCAGATTGTGGTGGCCTTCCGCATGCTGCCCGAAGTGGTCTGGGCCATGCCCCGCCTGGGCACGTTCAACCTGCATGCCTCGCTGCTCCCGCAATACCGCGGGGCGGCCCCCATCAACTGGGCGGTGATCAACGGCGAGACGGAAACGGGCATCACCACCTTTTTCCTGCGCCACGAAATCGACACGGGCGAAATCATACAACAGGTGCGCATCCCCATCGCCGCCACCGACAATGCCGGCACCGTGCACGACCGCCTGATGCTGTTGGGAGGCCGGCTGGTGGTGGAGACCGTTGACCGCATCCTGGAAGGCAACGTGCGCCCCATCCCGCAAGAAGACATGCCGGACTGCGGCCCGCTCCGTCCTGCCCCGAAAATCTTCAAGGAAACCTGCCGGATGGACTGGCAGGGCAAAACGCTCAAGCAACTGCACGACTTCGTGCGCGGCCTCTCCCCCTACCCTGCCGCATGGACGGAAATGACAGACGGCAGCGGGAAGACTTACACACTCAAGCTATACGAAACCGCCCAGGAGCCGTGCGCGCACGGCGAAGCCGCCGGAACGGCCGTCACCGATGGCAAGACGTTCCTGAAAGTGGCCGCAAAGGGCGGCTACCTCCAGCTGAAAAACATACAGCTCACGGGCAAGAAACGGATGGACATCGCAGACTTCCTGCGCGGGTTCCGCGTGTCGGGCACGCTCATGATGCGCTGACCGGCGCGGTATGCCGCCTGCAAGGGGAAAACCTTGCGCAAAGGCACGCGCGTTTTTGCGCAAGGAGGCAGCCGCCCTTGCGCAAAAAAAACGGCTGAAAGACGAAACGGCGGCTGCACACCGGACGGGCACGGCCGCCGTTCATTCCCAGTCGCCGGAATAACTGATGCTTTGCGCGTTACCGGGAATCAGGATAATGTCCGCCTGCCCATTGGGATAGGCCGTGACCGTGAACTTGTAGGTCACAGGCGGCTTGCGCACGGAAAACTTCACCCGCGTGGACGAATCGCCCGCCCGCACTTCCATATCCTTGGCCGGAAGGGAGAAACGCAGCCCCTCATCGTTCAGGACCGGCTGATAGACGCGCCCCACGTAGGGCAGACAGACAAAGGCAGAGTCGTTGCGCAAGGCAAGGAAATAACCGTAGGACAACGTGCGCGAGGGATAGGACACCGGCATCATGTACACGACCGACACATTGAAACGGGCGGCATCGAACACCGCGGCTTCCTGGGCGGAAGCTGCAGGGGGTGCAGACAGCAGGACACCCCACAACATCAACAACTTTTCTTTCATCGTTCCAACGGGTTTAACGGTTACAAAAAACGGCCTTTGCCGCCTCTCGTAAAGATAGCGACAAAGGCCGTCCAGCGGTGTGGGAGCCGCTATTTTTTAATGATATTTATCATTTCCTCCACCGTGACAAGGCACTGTTCGCCCGTGGCCATGTCTTTCAGGGTAATCTTCCCCGCGGCCATTTCGTTTTCTCCGGCAATCGCCACGAAAGGAATGGCCTTGGCGTTGGCATAGCCCATCTGTTTCTTCATCTTCGCGCTGTCGGGATAGATTTCGCAACGCACGCCGGCCTGCCGCGCTTCGGCCATCAAGGGCAGGCAGTAGGCCGCCTCGGCCGCACCGAAGTTGACGAAGAGCAACTGCGTGCCGGCCACGGTCTCGCGCGGATAAAGCTCCAGGTGGTTCAGCACGTCAAAGATGCGGTCGGCTCCAAACGAGATGCCCACGCCGCTCAGGCCCGGCATGCCGAAAATGCCCGTCAGGTTGTCGTAGCGCCCGCCGCCGGTGATGCTGCCGATTTCCACGTCCAGCGCCTTCACCTCGAAAATGCAACCGGTGTAATAGTTCAGCCCACGGGCCAGGGTGAGGTCCAGCTCCACTTCGTTCCGCAGTCCCAGCGTGGCGAGCGTGGCGAGCACGAATCCGCATTCCGCAATGCCCGCCTGTCCGGCCTCGCTGCCGGCAAGCACCTCTTTCATTACGGCCAGTTTCTCGCCGTTCGTCCCGCCCAGGCTGATGACAGGCTGCAGGCGTTCCACCGCCTCCGGGCTGAGCCCGCAGGCCAGCAGTTCGGCGTTCACGTTGTCCAGCCCTATCTTGTCCAGCTTGTCGATGGCCACGGTGATGTCCACAATCTTGTCGGCCGCACCGATCATCTCGGCAATGCCCGTCAGTATTTTGCGGTTGTTGAGTTTGATGCACACCCGTATGCCGAAGCGCGTGAACACGGTGTCCACAATCTGCACCAGTTCCACTTCGTTGAGCAGCGAATCGCTGCCCACCACATCGGCGTCACACTGGTAGAACTCGCGGTAGCGGCCTTTCTGCGGACGGTCGGCCCGCCACACGGGTTGTATTTGATAGCGCCTGAAAGGCAGGGCCAGCTCCTCGCGGTGCTGCACCACGTAGCGGGCAAAGGGGACGGTCAGGTCGTAGCGCAACCCTTTCTCGCACAGGCGTGCCGCCAGCCGGTTCGTGCCCCCCTCGGCCAGATCGCCCGCTTCCACGCCGGAAAGGAAGTTGCCGGAGTTCAGTATTTTGAACAGCAGTTTGTCGCCCTCCTCGCCATACTTGCCCATCAGCGTGGAGAGGTTCTCCATCGCGGGGGTCTCTATCTGCTGGAAACCATACAGGGCAAAGACGCTCCTGATGGTGTCGAATATGTAATTGCGCTTCGCCATCTCCAGGGGCGAGAAGTCGCGCGTACCTTTCGGAATGCCGGGTTTCGTTGCCATATCATTTGTCCTTTTAATGTTTCTGGCCGCAAAATTACAGTTTTTTTTCATACACCGGCCACAACGCAGGGAGAATAATGCGCGCCGAATGCGGCCTGAAACGGTTTTTATTCCTAACTTTGCACCATATTTATATTTCAGAAACATTCGGACTCATGAAGTTTTTCCGCAAATCCACATCCGGGGAGAAAGAACGGCAGGACAGCGGTGCCGTTCCGGCCACACCGGCCGCCGCGGTCCCGCCCCGCAACAGCCGGATGGCTGCCGAGGAGGAAGCCCGGCAGTGGTTCGCCGCCCGCTTTGGCACGGAGATGCCGGAAGAGGTGGCACGCCTGTTCCGGCAGATGGCCCAGACGGAAGCCAAAAGGCAGAAAGCCGGCGAGCAAATCCTGGATGCCAGCGAACTGAAACGCATACAGGAAAGCATACGGCTCTACAAGACCAAACTGGCCAACGTCAACCAGACGCTGGAAGGCCTGCAGGCACAGAAAGAATGGCTGCACAAGTCCCAGCAACTGCAAAGCACGCTGGAGAAGTTCAAGCAGGCTTTCTTTGAAAGCAACAAGAGATACAACGCACAGCTGAAAAGGCTGCGCGAACTGGAACGCTTCGAGGCGTTTGAAACGGTGAGGGGCAACTACGAAAGCATCAAAGCCCAGGAAGCCTTGCTGCAATCGCTGCGCGAAGGGCTGTCCGGACAGGTTGCCCGCCAGGGCGAGACGGCGGAGGCAGCCAAAGAGGCGCGCAGGCAAGCCGATGCCGCAGGTAAAAGGCTGCTGGAGGGCAGGAATAACCTGCAACAGATGCTGCCCGCGCTGGCGGAAGGCTACCGGCTGCAGGCTTTCCTGCAAGCCTACAACGCCGACATAGACGAACTGAACGACTACAAGGAACAAACCACCCAACTGCTGGCCACACTGCAAAACACGGATACGGAAGTGGCCGAGGCCCTGAAACAGACTGCCGACCAGGCCTCCGAACAGCAACTGGCCCTGCAAAACCTGGAGTCGCAACAAAGGATGCTGGAGGCCGGGGACGTCATACTGGCCAAGCTGGCTTTCCTGCTGCCCCTGAAAAAAAGGAAAGAGCAGGTGCAGGCCGCACTGGACCGGACACTGAAACAACAACACGAGCAGGACGAAACTCTGAACCGGCTCTTCGCCTCGTCGCAGGACACGGACGCGCAAATCGACAGCCTGCAAAGTGAACTGCAAGTACACCTGAAAAGCATCTTGGGCCTGAACAGCTACAATCTGCAACAACGCGCCATGGACCTGAAGAGCCGGCGCGAAATGCTCACGCACGCCGCACAACTCTGGAAACAAATCGCCGAAGGATATGCACGGGTGGACGAGAAAAGCCAGGAAATCATGCGGATGAGGCATCACAACGATGCCCTGAAAACGCAAATCACGCAGTTGGAGACCGAAACCAACGGGTTGCGTACCCAATGCGAAGAACTGAAATATGCCTACACCCTGAGCAAAAGCCAGGACGTCATGCAACTGCGCAAGGACTTGCAAGAGGGGGTGACTTGCAGCGTATGCGGTGCCACACACCATCCCTACCATTCCGACACGTTGCTGGAACAGAGCAAACTGATCAGCAGCATCAAGAGAGAATCCGAACAGGCCGCCACCGAGCTGAAACACAAACAGGCGCAGCTGGACGAACTGCGACAGGAACAGGCCACGGAAGAAGGACGCATCGAAATGGGATACCAAGCCCTGGAAACTTACAAGCAAATCCTTCAAGACAACGTGGCACACTGGAACACGTTCATCCCCTTGGACCGGTCGCTCAAAGACTGTTCGGCCAGCACGAACTTCGAGGCACGGCGCATCATACTGCAACAGTTGTCGGAAAAAACGGGGCTGGACGCAGAAGAGGCACAAAGAGAGCTGGACAAGTTCAACTACCACCAGACGTGCATCAACAGCCTGAACAAAAAGATTTCGCAGAAAGAACAGGAAAAGAATGACCTCGCCATCCGGTTGAACGAAGTGAACACAGGATGCCAGGTGCTGGCCTACCGCGTGGAGCAACTGCAACGCTCGCTCTCGCGCAGCAACGACAATTTCAGCGAAATGTATGAGGAGATAGACGGCATGATGACCATCTCCAACTGGTATAAAGTGTGGACGGAAAATCCCGAAACCCTGCGCGTTTACATACAACAGCAGATGGAACGGTGGACCGGACTGAAAAAGGAGATGGAAGCCACGCAGAAAGAGTACATCCGGCTACAGACCAGACAGGAAATGGCTGGGAAAAGCATACAGATACTGCACCAGCAGATCGACCGCATCACAGCCAAAATCGAGCAAATGTCCGAATATCGCGGACAAGCCGATGAACAGCTCGGAAAGCTGTTCCACGACAAGGACGTGGACACCTTCTGCAAAACTTTGTTTGCCAACCTGTTCCGTCTGGATGAAGAAAGGGAGAACGCGGAAAGGAAAGCGGCTGCGGTGCACGCACAGGCCGAAAGGCAGCAAGGCTACAACCTCAGCGCGACCGACACGATGCATGGCATAGAAGAACGTATCGCAAAAGAACGTTCCGACCTGGACCTCTGGATCAGGAAATACAATGCGCAACACTCGCCGGTGCAATACACCGAACTGGAACAAACGTTCGACAGCCCGACGGATTGGAACGCGCTGCGTAAGGAACTGCGGCAACTCACGCTGGACAACATGCTGGCGGAAGCACGGGTGGAAGAAGCCCGCGTGGCCGTGGCCGCACACCAGGTGAACGCCCTCTCGCAAGGACAAGACAAAGAGGAACGCACCGCCGCGCTGAACGCTGAAATCGCACGGCTGGAAAGCGAACAGAAGAACATCCTGGTGAAAATAGCCGGTTGCATGGCACAGCTGGAGGCGCACGAAACGGGACTGCAAAAGTTGGCCGACGGTGGACACGCGGCCGGCGCACCCGACACAAACCCGACACAAGATGCGTGAGAAGGGACGTTGCACAACCATCGTCATCCTGCTGTGTTGCCTGTTGCCGTTGCTGGCCGGATGCCGTTCATCGCGTTCCCTGCAGCGCAAACCGTTCGTGCTGGTGGTGGACGCCGGGCACGGAGGCAACGACCAAGGGGCGGCCGGACGCCGTTCCATGGAAAAAGACATCAACCTGAAAGTGGCCCAACGCACTTGTAAACTCATCCGCAAGAAATGCCGCGACGTACTGGTGATACAGACCCGCCCCGATGACGAGTTCGTCACGCTGGACGACCGGGCCGGCATGGCCAACTTCTACCGGGCCGACCTGTTCATCTCCATCCACTCCAATTCTGCACGTGAGTGGGCCGAAGGCACGGAAACCTTCATCCATCCCTCGGCCCGCGGGGAGCAAAGCGAACAGATGGCCCGCTACATCGAACAGGAATATGCCGTACAAGGAGGACGAAAAAGCCGCGGGGTGAAAACGGCCAACTTCGCCGTGCTGCGGCAGACGCACATGCCTGCCGTGTTGACGGAAATAGGCTTCATCTCCAATAAGGAAGAAGAACGATTCATAAATTCACGCAAAGGACAGAAACGGCTGGCGCAGTGCATCTGCGATGCTTTCATACGCTACCGCCACCGACACTGACCTTGCGCACATTCCACATCAATATTAAGGTAAAAAGATTCAAAGCAACATGAAGAAAAGTCTGATTGCCTTGGCATTCGGCACTTTTGCCCTCGGCATGGCCGAATTTGTCATGATGAGCATCCTGCCCTATGTGGCCCATTCCATGCAATGCAGCATTCCCGAAGCCGGCCATCTTATCTCCGCTTACGCCATCGGGGTCTGCGTGGGCGCCCCGGCCGTGGTCTTTATGGCCCGCAAACAACCGCTCCACCGTATCCTGCTCGGCCTTGTCGTCATCTATCTCACGGGAAACCTTCTGATGGTTTTCTGCTCCGACTTGCACCTCGGCGTGCTCTTCCGCTTCCTCTCCGGACTGCCGCACGGGGCTTACTTCGGGGTGGGTTCCATCGTGGCCGACCGTCTGGCGCCCCGCGGCAAAAGCTCATTGGCCATTGCCGTGATGTGTTCGGGCATGACCGTGGCCAACCTCATCGGCATCCCTGTCGGCACGTGGCTGAGCGATGTGCTGTCCTGGCGCGCCATCTTCCTGTTCAACGGACTGTGGGGCATGCTGACTTTCGTTTTGCTCTACCGTCTGATTCCGCACATGGAGCCGCTGCCCGACACCGGGCTGAAAGGACAGTTCCGCTTCCTGAAGGGCGCGGCTCCCTGGCTCATCACGGCCACCACGATGTTCGGCAACGGCGGCATCTTCTGCTGGTACAGCTACATCAGTCCGTTGATGAGCAAGGTGGCCGGCTTCAGTCCACAGGAAATCACACTGCTGATGGTCATGGCCGGCGGGAGCATGTGCGTGGGCAACATCGTTGGAGGCCGGCTGGCCGACCGTTATACGCCCGGCCGGACCATCCTCGGCGTGCAGTTGGTCATGGTATTCGGCTTGCTGACGACCTTTTTCTTCGCTTCCTATCCCGGCATCGCCATGCTGGCAATGTGCATTTGCACCGCCTGCCTGTTTGCTGTGTCGTCGCCGCAACAACTGCTCCTGCTGCGCCACTCCAAGGGTGGTGAGATGATGGGCGCGGCATTGGTGCAGGTGGCCTTCAACCTGGGCAACGCCATGGGGGCTTATTGCGGCGGATTGCCTGTCACCCACGGCCTGGACTACAACTACCCGGCACTGGTGGGTGCCGCATTCGTTGCCATCGGAATCATCTCCACCGTCACATTCTGCCAGGTATATGAAAAGGGATGAAGCCCGGAACGGGCAAGAAGCCTTTCACCTTGGAAGCAGGGCCGTCAACGGAACTTCCGGATAAGCTCTACAAAGTCCTTCCCGTATTTGTTCTTTTTGAACTCACCGATGCCGCTTACCTGGCCGAACGCTTCCACCGTAGTGGGACGAATCTCGCAAAGCGCCTGCAACACCTTGTCGGACATGACAATATAGGACGGGAAGCCTTGCGCATCGGCCAACCGTTTGCGCAAGGCACGTAAGGCCTCGAACAGACCGTCACCGCCATCCGCTCCGGTTGCCGGCACCTGCGGTGCGGCAAAAGGCAGCGATGCAACGGCACGGACGGTTTTACGGCCACGACGTTGCGGTTTCTCCTCACGGCGGATCACGGCCAGTTCCACCTTCCGGCCCTGATAAAGCACCTTGCGTCCGCAATCGGTCAGTTTCAGATGGTTTCCTTCGTCGTAGGCGATCTCGAACAGGCCGTTCTGCAACATTTGCATCAAATAGTCCTGCCAGTCGCGCCCCGGCACGTCACGCCCCACACCGAAAGTCTTCAGGTTCCCATAATTGTTTTTTACCACCTCCGGACTGAAATTGCCGCGCAAGATGTCTGTCACCGTCCTCGCACTTGCCTGCTGGTCAGTGCGCACAACGGCACTCAGGACTTTTTGCGCCAGCACCGTGCCATCGAAACGCTGCGGCGGATTGCGGCACACATCACAATTGCCGCAATCATGTTCGACCGATTCTCCAAAATAATTCAACAGGATGCGCCGCCTGCACACGTCCGACTCGGCATATTCCTGCATCCGGTGCAACTTCTCCATATTGATTTCTTTTTGCCCGCTCTCTTGGGCAAACTTGGACAATTGTACCAAATCGGAGAGCGAATAAAACAAGACGGTATCCGAAGGCAAGCCATCCCGCCCGGCACGGCCGATCTCCTGATAAAAGCTCTCGATGCTCTTGGGCAGGTTGTAATGGATGACAAAACGCACATTCGACTTGTCTATCCCCATGCCGAAAGCCACCGTGGCACAAACCACCTGAATGCGGTCGTGGATGAAACCGTCCTGCGTCTGTTCGCGCTCTTCCGGCGGCAATCCGGCATGATAAGGGGCCGCCACGATGCCATGCCCGCAAAGCATCTCCGCCACGGCTTCTGTGGTTTTCTTACTGGTGCAGTAGATAATGCCGCAGTCGTCCGGACGGCGGGCCAGCAAATCTAGGATAGCACGGTCTTTCTCCCGCTTCTGGTAACCGCGTTTCACTTCCAAGCTGAGATTGGGGCGGTCGAAAGAAGAAACGAACACCACGGCATCGGTCAAGTGCAACTGCTTCTGGATATCCTCACGGGTCAGGCGGTCGGCCGTTGCGGTCAAAGCCACGACAGGGACACCCGGAAAGGTCTCGCGCAACAATCCCAACTGGGCATACTCCGGACGGAAGTCGTGCCCCCATTGTGAAATGCAGTGCGCCTCGTCCACGGCAAACAAGGACACTTTCATGTCCCTTATTAGATAAGGTATCTCCAGCATCAGCCGTTCCGGCGAGATATAAAGCAATTTCAGTTCTCCCCGCAGGCAAGCCGAACGCACGCGCATGTTTTCCGCCTCGTCATTCATGCTGTTCAGGGCTGCGGCCGGAATGCCATTGGACAACAGTCCCTCCACCTGGTCTCTCATCAGGGAAATCAGCGGAGAGACCACCACTGCCGTACCCGGCATCATCAGGGCAGGCACCTGATAACACAAACTCTTCCCGCCCCCGGTGGGCATCAACACCAACACATCGCTTCCCGCCAGTATTTTATCGATAATCTCCTTCTGCAAGGGACGGAAAGCGGAAAAGCCAAAATAACGTTTCAATATACTCTGCATAATTATTCAGTGTCACCTTTTTGTCGAAAACATACAAAGATACGTCTTTTTTGCTTTTTTAAGTTGGACAAGGTTGTATAGGCGAAAAAAAAGCACGAATTTTGCATATGAAAGAATCAGACAAGGGGGTAATCATATCCTTGGGGAAAGATTAACGGGAAATGATTATATGTTTTGAATAAATTCTTAGAAGTATGGGAAAGTATAATTTAACTGAGAAAAAAGAGAAAAATGCAACCTACCGTTCGCTGGTCAGAGCCGAGCTGGTAGATGAACTGTATGAAAAAATTTTAAAGGTTTTCGTTGTGGACAAGAAATACCGCGACCCGAACTATTCCGCCAAAAAGCTGGCAGAAGAACTCAACACCAACACACGCTACATCAGTGCCGTGGTGAATATCCGCTTCCATCAAAATTATTCCAGCCTGGTCAACGAATACCGTATCAAGGACGCACAATATCTCCTCACGGACAAACGGTATCTGGACAAGACCATGGAAGAGATTTCGGCCATGGTGGGCTTTGCCAACCGCCAGTCGTTTTACGCCGCATTCTATAAAATCCTGGGGGTGACCCCGCGTGGTTACCGCATGGAGCATCTCGCCAAAGAGAAAGAAGCCCTGAAAGGATAATCACCACATGAAACCGACATAAAGGGATACATCCATGTGATATATCCCTTTTTTCATCCGACATCAATAATGCAGACAACACCTTTCTCCTATACCGATGAGCAATTCGCCGACCTGCAGTTGCTCCGCTACCGCGTGGACGGTTTTGAACAACTGACACTGCAACAAAAAAAACTGGTCTATTATCTGGCAGAAGCCGCACTGTCCGGACGGGATATCCTGTGGGACCAAAACGGCAAATACAACCTGCGCATCCGCAAAACGCTGGAAACCCTCTACACCCGCTACACGGGCAACCGCGAGGAACCGCAGTTCAAAGCCCTCTGCACCTATCTGAAGCGGGTGTGGTTCTCCAACGGCATCCACCATCATTACGGTTGCGAAAAGTTCAAGCCGGAATTCACCGCGCAGTTTTTCCGCGAAGCGGTGAAGCGGATGCCGCACGACGAACTGCCGCTTGACAAAGGCCAGACGGCAGACGACCTCTGCGACCTGCTCGTCCCCATTATCTTCCGTCCGGACGTCCTGCCCAAAAGGGTGAACCAGACCGACGGGGAAGACCTCGTGCAGACCTCGGCCTGCAACTACTACGGCGAGGACGTGACCCAGGCCGAAGCAGAAGCCTTCTACAACGCCCGCAAACAAGGCAGCGGCCCACACCCCGTGATGCACGGCATGAACAGCCGCCTGGTGAAGAACGGAGAGCAACTGGAAGAAAGGGTCTGGAAGAAAGGGGGGCTTTACGGCGCGGCCATCGACCGCATCCTGTTCTGGCTGGAACAGGCCGAAGGTGTGGCCGAAAACCGGAAGCAAGCCGAGGTCATCCGCAAGCTCATCGAATTCTACCGCACCGGCGACCTTGAAAAATTCGATGAATACAACATCCTGTGGGTGCAGGAGACCGAAGCCACGATAGACTTCACCAACGGGTTCACGGAAACTTACGGCGACCCGCTGGGACTGAAGGCCAGCTGGGAGGGATATGTCAACTTCAAAGACCACGAAGCCACCGCACGGACAGAAAAGCTCAGTGCCAACGCGCAATGGTTTGAAGACCATTCGCCGGTGGACCCGCGTTTCAAGAAACCGGTATGCAAAGGGGTGTCGGCCAAGGTCATCAAGGCAGCCATGTTAGGCGGCGACCTCTATCCGGCCTCCGCCATCGGCATCAACCTGCCCAACTCCAACTGGATACGCGCCGAGTACGGCAGCAAGAGCGTCACCATCGGCAACCTGACCGAGGCCTACAACAAGGCTGCACGCGGCAACGGGTTCCAGCAGGAATTCGTCATCGATGATGAAACCCGCCGGATGCTGGACCGCTACCAAGATGCCTGCGACGACCTGCACACCGACCTGCATGAATGCCTTGGGCACGGCAGCGGCCGCCTGCTGCCCGGCGTGGATCCCGATGCCCTGAAAGCCTACGGTGCCACCATTGAGGAAGCACGCGCCGACCTGTTCGGCCTGTACTATCTGCCCGACCCCAAACTGACGGAGCTGGGACTGACGCCCGACGCGGAAGCCTACAAGGCACAGTATTACGGCTATATGATGAACGGGCTGCTCACACAAATGGTACGCATAGAACCGGGCAAGGACATCGAAGAGGCCCACATGCGCAACCGGGCACTCATCGCCCGCTGGGCTTTCGCGCAGGGCGCACCGGAACGGGTGACGGAACTCGTCAGGAGGGACGGAAAGACCTACGTGCGCATCAACGACTACGGAAAGCTCCGCCGGCTGTTCGGACAACTGTTGGGAGAAATACAGCGCATCAAGAGCGAAGGCGACTATGAGGCCGCGCGCAGCCTGGTGGAACATTACGCCATACGGCTCGACCACCGGCTGCACGAGGAAATCCTGGAGCGCTACCGCGCCCTGCACCTTGCCCCCTACAAGGGGTTCATCAACCCGGTGTACACCCCCGTGTACGACAAACAGCACAACATCACAGACGTGCAGGTGAGTTACGACGAGGCGTATGACGAGCAGATGCTGCGCTACAGCCGCGACTATGCCACCCTGCCATACGTAAACGATTGACCCATGGACCTGCAAGACAGCCTCCAGAAGATAAAGACGGCACTGCGCCTTTCCATGAACGGCGTAGCCGCGGCCTACATGCGCGAGAGCGGCATGCACTATAAGGTGAACTTCGGCGTGGAGCTTCCCCGCCTGCGGGAGATTGCCGCGGAGTTCCCGGTGGACCACCAGTTGGCGCAAGCCTTGTGGAAAGAGGACATCCGCGAATGCAAACTGCTGGCCGCCATGCTGCAACCCACAGATACGTTCTGTCCCGAAATCGCCGACATCTGGGTGGAATCCATCCCCAACACGGAGATTGCCCAGCACACGGTGCAAAACCTGTTCTGCCGCCTGCCCTATGCCTCGCAGAAGGCTTTCGAGTGGATAGCCGGTGAAAAAGAAATGCCGTGCGTCTGCGGTTTCCTCATCCTTGCCCGCCTGTTCATGCAGGGGCTCCACCCCAACGAACGCTCAGCCCATGAATTTCTCGACCAGGCCGCCGTGGCGTTGCGGGATACGTCGGCCGTGCGGCGGGCCGCCATGGCAGCCCTGCAAAAATACCAGATGCTGGACGAAACAGCTTTCCGGCAGGGCGAAAAGGTGCTGCAAACAAGCGGTTACTGAAAAAAACAAAAAAATAGAGGCCGTATCTTTCTGCTTATATACAAAAAACACTTAACTTTGTGTACGGTTCGAAAAAGCAACAGTTTTTATTGAGAATATGAAAAGAGGAAAAGTAGATGCCTTGTTAGGTATAGTTTTTGGAGACGAAGGCAAAGGGAAAGTGGTGGACGTGTTCACACCGCAATATGATGTCGTGGCCCGTTTCGCGGGCGGCCCCAATGCCGGACACACCATCATCTTCGGTGGCAAGAAGTTCATACTCCGTTCCATCCCCTCCGGCATCTTCGCAGAAGACAAAGTGAACATCATCGGCAACGGGTGTGTCATCGCCCCGGACCTGTTCATGGCCGAAGCCGGCGAGCTGGAGGCGGCGGGCTATGACCTGAAAAGCCGGTTGCACATCAGCAAACGGGCCCACCTGATACTGCCCACCCACCGTGTGCTCGACCGCGCATACGAAGCCGCCAAGGGCAAGGCCAAGGTGGGGACGACGGGCAAGGGCATCGGCCCCACCTACAGCGACAAGGCCGCCCGCATCGGGTTGCGCGTGGGTGACATACTCGACCGTTTCGAAGAGAAATACAACGCACTGAAGGCACGCCACGAACAGATCCTGAAAGACCTGCACTACACAGACTACGACATATCGGAAGAGGAACGGCAGTGGCTGAAAGGCATTGACTACCTCCGCAGTTTCCACCTGACGGATACGGAAATAGAAATCAACCGCTACCTGAAAGAAGGCAAGAACGTGCTGGCCGAAGGGGCACAGGGCACGATGCTCGACATCGACCACGGCACCTATCCCTTCGTCAGTTCCTCCAACACCACCAGCGGAGGCGTATGCACCGGGCTGGGCATAGGCCCGACGGACATCGGCGAGGTGTTCGGCATCTTCAAGGCCTACAGCACGCGCGTAGGCTCCGGCCCGTTCCCCGTGGAGCTGTTCGACCAGACGGGTGACACGTTGCGCGAAGTGGGACATGAATACGGTGCCGTGACGGGACGCGACCGCCGTTGCGGCTGGGTGGATCTCGTGGCCCTGAAATATGCCATCATGATCAATGGCGTGACGCAGCTCATCATGATGAAAAGCGATGTGCTCGACGGGTTCGACACCATCAAGGCCTGCGTGGCCTACCGCAAAGACGGTGTGGTGATGGATGACATGCCGTTTGAAACGGAAGGCTGCGAAGCGGTTTACAAGGAACTGCCGGGATGGAAAGAGGATCTGTCGTCCATGACGGACGAGAGCCAGTTCCCGCAAGCGTTCAAGGACTACATCCGTTTCCTGGAAACCGAACTGGAAACGCCCATCACAATCCTTTCCGTAGGGCCGGACCGGGCACAGACTATCGTAAGGCAGAGATAAACGCCCAAAAAATAACGATGTCTAAATTTCCCCCTAATTTAGACAGCTACCGCCCGGCCGGACTTTCTCACCGTCCGGGCGGACTTTCTCTCATTACATTTATTATATTGAAAGGAAAGCCCTCCTTGGAATCTACTGCCCCCAAAAAAGGATAGGCCTTTTCAAAACCCGTTTTTGCGCAAAAACGGCTCCGGCCTTGCGCAAAAACGGGTCGCTTCTTGCTGAATCCCGCCAGCCCGTCCGGAACCGGAAAGAACGGCTTCCCGAAAATGAGATCATGGCCATTTGGGAATCCGCCCTCCCCCATCTTATTATACGCCGTGCCATTGACAGACGGGCGGCATATAAAAAATACCCTGCCTCTACGCTTGAAGCAGGGTATTCTAAACACAAAAACTAAACTAAACTTTTAACTAAGCTATCTTCTTAAAGTTTCACAACTTTATTTTTACGTTCCAAAGGTAGAAGTTTTTCGGGAAGTTTGCAAATATAATCTACCAAAAGCCAACTTTCTTCTACAAAACGCAATATCTGAAAGAGGACTTTTCCCTGAATTCATAAACGTGTGGACCTGTTCAGCAGATAGTAGTCAAGAACGGTCATGGCAGCCATGGCCTCCACCACGGGAACGGCCCTTGGCAATACACAGGCGTCATGCCTGCCGCGTGCTTTCAGCCGGGCGGGTATGCCGTCTGCAGTAACGGTGTCTTGTTCCATCAGGATGGTGGCCACGGGTTTGAAGGCTACCCTGAAATAGATATCCTGCCCGTTGCTGATTCCTCCCTGTATGCCTCCGCTGTTATTGGTCCGTGTGGTGATGTGGCCGTTGTCACAGACGAAGATGTCGTTTTGTTCGCTGCCCCTCTGGCTGACACCGGCAAATCCCTGTCCGTATTCAAATCCTTTCACGGCATTGATGCCCAGCATGGCTCCTCCCAAGGCGGCATGAAGTTTACCAAATACGGGTTCTCCCAACCCGATGGGGCAGTGCCTTATCACCCCTGTGATGACGCCTCCGATGGTATCCCCTTGTGCTTTGACTTCCTCAATCAGTTTTTCCATCTGTTTCGCCTTTTCTGTGTCCGGGCAGCGCACATTGTTGGTTTCCGTCAACGACAGGTCATAGCCGTTATAGTCTTTGTCCAATACGATGTTGCCTACTTGTGACGTATAGGCTTGTATCTCCACCCCAATCCGGCGCAAGGCCAGTTTGGCCAAAGCACCGCCCACACATCGTGCGATGGTCTCACGGGCGGATGAACGTCCGCCTCCGTTGTGGTCGCGCAACCCGTATTTCTGAGTGTAGGTGAAATCGGCATGAGACGGACGGTAGAGGTCGCGGATGTTGTCATAGTCGGAAGAATGCTGGTTGGTATTGCGCACCAGAAACCCGATGGGGCAACCGGTGGACTTACCTTCGAACACGCCCGACAGGAATTCTACCCGGTCTGCCTCCTTGCGGGGAGTTGTGATGCTGCTCTGTCCCGGCCGCCGCCGGTCCAGTTCGTGCTGTATGAAGTCCGTGTCGATGTCAATGCCCGCCGGCATACCGTCCACGATGCCACCGATAGCCGGCCCGTGGCTTTCCCCAAAAGAGGTGAGACGGAAAAGGTTGCCAAATGTATTGCTCATGATTACCGTGATGTTATGTGATATACTTTCATTGGAAAGCGGACGGGGGCGGTGTCAGTGGCAGTGCCCGCAGCCGTGTTCATGCCGGCTGTTGCACCCGCAGTCGTCGTCTCCGCATCCGCCGCCGCAGCTGCCACAACCGCAACCGCCTTCACCGCTCAGCATATTGAGCATGCCCTGTATCTCATCCCTTGTGGCATCGCGGTTTTCGGTCACTTCACCCACGAAATTCAGGGCTTTTCCGGCTAAGGGATGGTTAAGGTCTATGGTCACGGTGTCTTTATTAATCTCTACAATGGTGCCGTTAAAGCGGGCGCCGTCTGCATTCATCAAGGGCACCACGCTACCCGGATAGATGTGCTCGTTGTCAAAGTGGCCGTTTACTTTGAACACGTCCTTGCTAACGTCTATGACACGTTCCTGCTCGAACTTGCCATACGCCTCTTCCACCGACAACGTGAAATCAAATTTTTCGCCTTCCCGCAACGGCTTGATGTGTGCTTCGAAGGCATCCAGTGTTGTTCCCAAATCCGAGATGAACTGAAACGGATGTTCTACAGAAGCCTTTTCCACTAATTCTCTTTTGCCGTCGAAGTCCGTGTACAGTTCATAGGCGACGGTGATGTACTTGTTGGGTGTAGTATCCATATTAAATGTATCTTTGTTTTTATGCGATTTGCAAATTTAGACATAAATCGCGAATTAAATGCCGGTTTGATAAGAAAAAGTCAAGATGGCAGGGGCAATCGGCAAGTACAACGTCAGGAACTTAATTTGGAAAACTCTTTTTCAGGTATGGAGAAGTTAAGTTTTTCCCTAGAGCTACGGTTTATTTCCCGGAATGTATGTTGCCGGATAGGTTTGCTTCCATTCTCAATGGACCTTTCGGCCATGAGGCACTCTAAATCCCGTTCCGCACACCACGCGGCAACATAAGCCTGTGGCGCATGCGAATGGAGCAAACCCATGATTCGCCCCATCCCGCATCCCGCCGGTCCACAACGCCGGTATGCGGGTTCTGCTTTATTCCCTTATGTTCCAAGTGATACAATGAAGCGCACCGCCTTCTTTCGCGATTTCTCCCATTTCTACCGGTATAATCTCACAGCAAGGAAAGGCATCCTGAATGTAACTGCGGGCTATATCATTCTCTTTCAGCCCATCAAAGACCGGCATGAATATCTTATGCCCCACCTGAAGGAAATTCAGATACGCCCAGTTCAAGTCAAAATCAAGTTCATCGTGCCCAATGGCCGAAAAATCCATCTCAGTGACTTCAAAGCCATTCCGGGTCAAGACATCCACAATGGCAGAGGCTTCCTCCTCATGCTGCATTCGATGGGCAGACATCAGAATGCGCCGACCGCCCGCATACCTGACAAAACCGTCTGCATGTCCATAAACATCCAGCCCGGAATCCGGATCGTCCGTTCCCGGTGAAGCCCAAGGTATGAAAACGATTCGCCGCCCGCCAAAGGCTTTGCTCAGTTCTGTTTTGAAGGCCTCGTCAGTCTTTTCCTTTCCATTCTCTGCAAACACCTTGTCTGTCATGACAATGCAATCCCCGCAAAGAATCACGTTCCCGCCATCGATCACTATACTGGTCTCTTTATACTTGAGGTTCCAAGCGTGGCATGCTTGGGTACAATTGGTAATCAGCCCCTTATATTCCGCCCGGTTCCTCAAATAGTCGGGATTGTACTTATACTTCACGAACTCACCGTCCGACAACTGGATAGGCATGAAATCCCTTACCCAATAGTCCTTTGTTTGCTCTTTGCTCAGGATTTTGTGGCGGACACCATTTGCCGACAGGGTGTCAACCAAACGTCTGAAAAATTCCGGATGCCCCTCTTTTCCATCGTTCAACCACTCCGACAGATACACCACATTGGTATATTCATCTTTCATCATCAGGCGGAAGTTCCAACAACGTCCAGCTTCGGCCTGTGCCTCCCCACCTGTGTCCTTGCTTTTTCTTTCCATTCCAACACGCCGGGACGCAAACACATCCTCCACTTCCGCATGCATCTCCGTATCACTCCAACGGATGGAAAATCCGTCGAAGAGGGAAAACTGTCCCAAAAGTGCTTTTGGAAAATAAGTTGAGCGAGCATCCGGACAGGCTATTTCCAATACATCATCGCTCTGTCCATCAATGACACGGAATGCACGGACCAATGTGGATGCACGGCATACGCAGCCTGCAGAATCCGTAAACTCAAACGCCAAGTCTATTCCGGAATAGTGGTTATGAAGCATCCCGACTCCAAGCAATGGCCTTTCCGGATGCCGGGCATTATTGCGATGATACACAATAGAATCTTTAATCTCACCTTGCTCCTCATGATAATAAAACTCCACAACCGTAGGATGAATCCTTACCTGCCGTTCCTTACTCTCGACAATGAAGCAACCGCACAAAAATTCCCTGGCTATCCGTTTGAAAGTTATCGGAACTCCCGTTCCATTCAAGACTTGCCGACGTTCTTCCTCGGTCAGGCCATTTTTTGTAAAAAGCAATAGTTGTTGTTCCAGACGGGTCATACGCTTGTTGGATGTTATGTTTCGCATGGCAAAGATAAGATCGGACGGGCCGAGAGACACTTCATTCTCGGATATAATAATAGGGTGTAAATCTTATAGTCTTTTGATTTACACCCCTTATTGTAAAGAGACTAACTCTTCTATTAGAAATCAGTCACTCCGGTTTTTTAACCGTTAACCTTCTTCATGTGGGCAATCAGATCCAGCACTTTGTTAGAGTAACCGATCTCATTGTCATACCATGAAACCACCTTAACGAAAGTATCCGTCAAAGCAATACCGGCCTTCGCATCGAAGATAGAAGTACGCGTGTCACCCAGGAAGTCCGAAGAAACAACAGCATCCTCAGTATAACCCAGAACACCTTTCAATTCACCTTCGGAAGCAGCCTTCATGGCAGCACAGATTTCTTCGTACTTAGCAGGCTTTGCCAGGTTCACCGTCAGGTCAACAACAGAGACATCCAACGTCGGAACGCGCATGGACATACCTGTCAATTTGCCGTTCAGGGCCGGGATAACCTTACCTACAGCCTTAGCTGCACCCGTAGAAGACGGGATGATGTTGCCGGAAGCAGCACGACCGCCGCGCCAGTCTTTCATTGACGGACCATCTACGGTTTTCTGCGTAGCCGTCGTAGAGTGAACCGTTGTCATCAGACCGTCGGTGATACCCCAGTTGTCATTCAGCACCTTAGCGATGGGAGCCAGACAGTTGGTAGTGCAAGAAGCGTTGGAAACGAACTTCGTGCCCTTAACGTATGTATTTTCGTTCACACCGCACACGAACATCGGAGTAGCGTCTTTCGAGGGAGCCGACATCACTACGTATTTTGCACCGGCATCGATGTGAGCCTGGGCTTTCTCCTGCGTCAGGAACAAGCCCGTAGATTCAACCACGTATTCAGCTTCCACTTCGTTCCATTTCAGGTCAGCCGGGTTGCGTTCAGCCGTAACGCGGATTTCCTTACCGTTTACAATCAGCTTGCTGTTCTCAACGTCAGCTTCGATAGTACCCTGAAAAGCACCGTGCATAGTGTCATACTTCAGCATGTATGCCAGATAATCCACCGGGCAAAGGTCATTGATACCTACAATCTGAATGTCGCTTCTGGTCTGAGCGGCACGGAACACGAAACGGCCAATACGACCGAAACCATTAATACCTACTTTAATCATTTTACTTAAATCTTTAAAATTAAAGGTTGAATATAAGTTTTTTAACTCTTCTTTTTCCAACTATGCGGTTCGCGAACCGCATTTTCTCCTCCCCCTTTGGTCAACTGCACTGCAAAATTATAAAAATCTTTTGAAACACACGACAATATGAAAGAAAAAATAACATTCAGAAAGATTCTATTGGTGCGGCCGGCAGTTCACGGGATATGCTCCTCCTTTTTGTGCGGTGTTCCGTTTCCGGTTTTGCGCATGAAGGAACCTCACTATGCGCAATGTCGCCTCCGGTATTCACGGCAATGGCTGTCTCCGTCCCGTTGCCGAAGAACCGGTGCCGGTTTCCTCCTGTATAACTTCACGTTGAAATGTTATCCCAATCCCCCAACGGCATAAAGCCTGTGGCATATATTAAATCCGGGGACACCTACAACCTATAATACATTTATATATTAAATCACTTTCACGTTTCCCCCTTTTACAAGAAAACATGCCAGAAGCCCGGCATCTCCCGCCACTCAGCCTCCCACATGTTCTCTTATCCCAAAAAGCACAGAGTCCTTTCTTACTTCAATTTACTTCAAAGAAAAAACAGGTTCTTTCTCTGTACCCTCAACTACCAGCTTGTCCTCACGAAGCAACCAGCCCAAAGCCAGATACAGTTCTTTTTCTGTCTTCGCTTTTGCTGCTTTCTTCAGATCCTTGGCACTCAACGGTGCATTCTCGTTCAAGGCATTCCATACTTGTCCTGCCATTTCACCAGCATTTTCAAACATAATACTTAACACATTTTAGTTAGTAAATACATCCTCTCAAAGGATTTCTTTCATAAATACACACAAAGGTAATGTTTTCTTCGTTTGCCGTATAAAAAAACTTAAAACAAATCAGAACTTATAAGCTAAATTAACACAACGAAGTATTTTATGCACGTGCATGACTGAATGTGGCGGAATGCCGCATCATTTACCCGCCGACTCCAGATAATCAGCAATAATCCGGGCAGCCGTTTCTATGATCTTCGGGCATGGACGTTTGGCATAATAGGCTGCCGTGCGAGGTTCGGCTTCACTACTGGCCGGAGCCGTCCGATCCAGCCCCAGCAGCTCGGCACAGGTAATGGAACCGTTCATCTCACGGAAACGTGCGGCAAGCATCTGTACGATGGCATAATTGCGCGATTTCGTCATCCGGTCGCTCCCTTCCAAGGCGGCCGTCTCCAAACCGGCCAACATGAACATGCCACAAGCCGCGCCACACGTCAGCCGCATCCGGCCGATGCCGCCGCCGAAAGAGGCAGACATGTGGAGCGCCTGCTCGCGGGTAAAACCATACAAGTCTGCAAAAGCAGCCACTATGGACTGTGAACAGTTGTAGCCTTCCTTAAAGTTGGCCACGGCACGTGCTATTCTTTCTTCTTTATATTCCATTATATTTGTCTTGTTGATTTGCGAAATTACAAAGAATAAACTAAATTCGCACACAAAAACAATAAAGATGAGAAAAACGGGAATCATACTTTTATACCTCTCGCTGCTGGGGCTGTCTTCCTGCCAGGAAAACTTCGACGACCGTTGTGCGCGGGAGGCCAGCGGATATACCGAAAAGCAGTGCCCGCGCCGTATGGACGAATGTACCATGATGGACAGCCTTGTCTATGACCGTGCCTCGCGCACCTTGAACTATTATTATACCTTGGAAGGCATGCTGGACAATGACAGCATCATGACGGACAAAGCCTGTGAGGAACTCAAAAAACTGCTGCATAAGAACGTCTCCAATTCCGTTGAGCTGAAAACCTATAAAGAGAAAGGTATAAACTTCAGCTACTGCTACTACTCCAAGGCCTCAGGGAAAGTGCGTTTCCAGGTACGCTTCACCCCGGAAGACTATTGAATGGCACAGGTGGGAACCGCCGGCTGTACGATAAAGGTTCAGGTGTGCCCCAATGCCATTGCCGCATTTCCCGCAGCCATGCCTGCCATGTAGGCGGCAGTGAAACTTCTGTCCCGTCATGATTCCGGTGGAACGGGGCGATACATTACTTTTTTTACTGCTTGCGGATAAAAATGAAGCCTGATGCTTGGAATGAAAGCAGAAACTTCTTACCTTTGCACCCACAAACGGGAAAGTCCTGCACGGCCAGCTCCCTTCGAATCCCCCAGGGCTTGATCGCAGCAAGGGTAGTTGGTTGTAGCGGCGCGATGCAGTCCGCTTTCCCACCTGCCTCTTTAGCTCAGTTGGCCAGAGCACGTGATTTGTAATCTCGGGGTCGTTGGTTCGAATCCGACAAGAGGCTCCCCAAAAAACATCAATCTTGCATTTTTATTCGTTTATTACACTGCTTTTTCGTATTTTTGCAGCGTAAAGAATACGGAAGTTCATCATGGAACAAACAAATTACGCGCAACTTCGCGCCTATGCGGCACAATACGGCACAATCGTGGGTCTGATGTGGATTGCCAGCTTCGCTTTCTTCATCGTGGGGTTGGTCCGTCCGCTCATCGGGAATGTAAGCCTGTTTGTGGGGCTGGCCTCCATCTTCGTCGCAGGCTACCTGGTCCGCAAGTTCAACCGCGAAGTGGCCGCCGTGCGTTTCCGCCAGGCTTGGTGGATGAGCATACAGGTTTTCATGTATGCCTCCCTGCTGATGGCCGCGGGGCAGTTCGTCTATTTCCGTTTCATCGACAACGGCCTGTTGATTGACACCTATTCCGAAATCTTGCAGCGGCCTCAAGCCATACACATGATACAGGACATGATGCCGGACGAGGATCCCGATGCTTTCAGGGAACGCATCGTCACCTTGCTGCAACAGATTACCCCCATACAGTTTACTTTTGAATTCCTTATTTATAACTTTTTGCTGGGCTTCTTCCTGTCCATACCCATCGCGTGGTTCGGTATCCGCGGCAGAAGTTCCGGCACAAACCATTCCAACTAAGACCAGAACATGGACATATCAGTTGTCATACCTCTTTATAATGAAGAAGAGTCACTGCCGGAACTGCACGCATGGATCGGACGGGTGATGAATGCCAACGGTTTCACGTATGAAATTATTTTCGTCAACGACGGGAGCACCGACCACTCTTGGCAGATTATCGAGAAGCTCCAGGAGAAAGACCGTTGCGTGAAAGGCATCAAGTTCCGCCGCAACTACGGGAAAAGCCCTGCCTTGTATTGCGGGTTCAAACGGGCCGCCGGCGATGTGGTCATTACCATGGATGCCGACCTGCAGGACTCGCCAGACGAGATTCCGGAACTTTACCGCATGATTGTGGACGAAGGTTTCGATTTGGTGTCGGGTTATAAAAAGAAACGCTACGACCCGCTGTCGAAAACCATTCCCACAAAACTGTTCAACGCCACAGCACGCCGGATAAGCGGCATCCGGAACCTGCATGATTTCAATTGCGGCCTGAAAGCCTACCGCAAGGAGGTGATAAAGAGCATCGAGGTGTATGGCGAAATGCACCGCTATATCCCGTTCCTGGCCAAGAATGCCGGATTTGACAGGATTGGCGAGAAAGTGGTGCACCATCAGGCACGCAAGTACGGCAAGACGAAGTTCGGCGGGTTGAACCGTTTTTTCAACGGCTACCTCGACCTGCTCACCCTGTGGTTCCTCTCCAAATTCGGTGTCAAGCCGATGCACATCTTCGGTTTCCTGGGTTCCATCATGTTCTTCCTGGGTTTTGTGGCCGTGTTTATCATCGGGGCCAACAAACTGCACGACATGTATTGCGGCCATGCTTACCGTTTGGTGACCGAGTCCCCCTACTTTTATATTGCCCTGACCACCATGTTGCTGGGCACACAGTTGTTCCTGACCGGTTTCCTTGGGGAACTGATTTGCCGCAACGCCCCGGAGCGCAACAACTATCAAATAGAAAAAGAGATATAGGCCCCACAGGTGGCTTACCGTTGAACGACAATGAAGAAAACACTGAAAGGGATAACCGCCTGCCTGCCCATAGCTGCAGGCATATTGGCCGCCGGCACATCGTGTGAGACCTACGACTGCCCGCTCAACAATGTGGTGTACAGCACATACACTTTCTATGCCGTCACCGATGAGGGGGATGTGGCAGTCAGTATCTTAGACACCCTGACCATCACTGCGGCCGGCACGGACTCCATCCTGATAAACCAGTTGCAGAACGGCAGCAGCGTAGAACTGCCCGTGAGCTACACCGCACCGACAGACACATTGGTGCTACACTTCACCGACACCCTGCAACACACCCGCCGGGACACCATTTGGATAGACAAAGAGAACTACCCCCATTACGAATCGCCCAACTGCCCTACGGCCATGTTCCATTATGTCACGGCCACACGCTGGACATCATGGCTCATAGACTCCGTAACGATCGTGAATCCGAATATCAACTACAATGCGTCTGAGAATTTTAGAATATATTTCCGTACTGACCTTTAGCCTGCTATGCCCTACGTTACTGCATGCCCAACCGGAAGACGGCACGGGGAACGGACAGGCAAAAGAAAGCACTGCGATAGAAGACTTGGCCAACAAGAAAGCCCCGGTATTCAGCGGCGTGTCTGTGTCGGCCGACATCGTAGGTGTCATCATGAACGCCATGAACGCCGACTACTCCCAGATGGAAGTGGCTGCACGCCTGAAATTCAAAGAGAAATACTTTCCTGTCTTTGAACTGGGATACGGCGAGAGCGACAAGGAAGGGTCGGAAACGGGCAACACCTTCAAGACCAGCGCACCCTATTTCCGCATTGGCATGGACTACAACTTCACCAAGAAGTGGTACACGGGCAACCGGCTCTATCTGGGAGTGCGCTATGCTTTCACTTCGTTTAAATACGACATCAGTTCGCCAGGTTTTGCCGACCCGGTCTGGGAACAGGACGTGCCGTTCGTGTTCAACGGGCTTTCGGCCAATTCCCATTGGGGGGAAATCGTGTTCGGACTGGAAACAAGAATCTGGGGCATCTTCCATCTGGGATGGAACGCACGCTACAAAATGCGCATGAGCCACAAGGAAGCTACGATAGGCCGCCCGTGGTACGTCCCCGGATTCGGCAAATACGGCAATTCCTGCATAGGAGGCACCTTCAACATCATATTTGACATTTGACGTCTGACAAGACATTCCCACGCACAAACATGCACATTACAGAAATGATATTGTTAGGCCTCGCACTGGCCATGGACTGTTTCACCGTGAGCATCACCTCCGGTGCCATAGTTCAAAAAGTCCGAGTGCATCCCATGGCCGCCATGGTATTCCTTTTCGGGTTGTTCCAAGGCGGGATGGTCGTCATCGGATGGTATGTGAGCAACCTCTTCAGCTATATTCTGGAACCTGTTGACCATTGGGTGGCATTCGGGTTGCTGGCTTTCATCGGCATAAAAATGATCAAGGACGGCCGGCAGGACAACGATGAGACACCACGGTTCAATCCCCTAAGTTACAAGGTAATCCTCACTCTGGCTGTGGCCACCAGCATAGATGCAATGGCCGTGGGGGTCTCCATGGCTTTCATACAACTCAACACGTGGAATGCCATCTGCATGCCCGTGGCGATCATCGCTGTCATTTCATCGCTGCTTACCCTGTGCGGCCTGGCCATAGGCATCCTGATCGGACGTAAGATTCCTTTCCCCACGGCTCCCATTGGCGGTGTAATCCTCATCGGTATCGGCATCAAGATCATCATAGAACATCTAAGTTAATCACCTATGGACAATAACAAAAAGAAAAAACTGCGCTGGCAGCTGCCATTCCTCCTCTTCCTTATTATCGGCACCATCTACGTCATCCGCAACCATCAGCCAGACGTGCCTTTCCAGCACGAGGAAGGTGCAGTTTTCGGGACATTCTACCACGTCACCTACCAATATGGCACCAGCCTGCAGGAGGAAATAGAAGCCGAACTGAAAAAAGTGGACGCTTCACTGTCGCCGTTTAACGACACGTCTGTCATCACACGCATCAACAACAACGAGGAGGTCGTGCCAGACAGCATGTTTGTCCGGGTTTTCCGGTTGGCCGAAGAAATCAGCAACAATACGGGCGGTGCGTTCGACATCACCGTGGCCCCGCTGGTGAATGCCTGGGGATTCGGGTTCAAGAACAGCTCAGAAGTAACCCCGCAACAGATTGACAGCATCCTGCAGTTCGTCGGATTTCGGAAAGTAGCCCTCAAAGACGGGAAAATAATCAAAGAAGACCAACGCACCATACTGGACTGCAGTGCCATAGCCAAAGGATACGGCAGCGATGTGGTGGCAGCCCTTCTAAGCCGTAAAGGCATCCGGAACTACATGATAGAAATAGGCGGCGAAATCGTGGTGAAAGGGCGAAACGCCAAAGGGCAACCATGGAAAGTAGGCATTAACAAACCGATGGACGACAGCCTAAGCCTGAACAGTGAAATCCAGACCATCCTGAATGTGACCGACCGGGGCATAGCCACTTCCGGCAATTACCGCAACTTCTACTACAAGGACGGGAAAAAATATGCCCACACCATCAATCCGCACAGCGGCTATCCCGTGCAGCACTCCATCCTTTCGGCCACTGTGCTGGCACAAGACTGCGCCACGGCCGATGCCTATGCCACGGCTTTCATGGTGCTGGGGCTTGACGGTGCCCGAAAAGTGCTACAGGAGCACGAGGAAATACAGGCCTATCTTATCTATGCCGACGACCAAGGTGAAAACCGGGTATTCATGACTCAGGGAATGCAAGACTTTACCAGTGAATAAAAAATCCACCGCCCATGGAATACTTCACACTGGATGCACTGACCGACCTGCCGCTTTTCCAGGGAATAGGGAAAAGGGAACTGGCACAGTTTTCTACTTCCATCCCCTACCGTCTGGCAAAATATGACAAGGGTGACCTGCTGGCCGGGCAGGATCGTCCGTGCAAGGAACTTATCTTGGCATTCCGTGGAACCCTTAACATGAGTACACGTTCGGACAACAACCGTTTTGTGTTCCACGAACGGCTGCAATCTCCGGTGGCCCTGCAACCCGAAGCCCTCTACGGCATCACTCCCTATTATACCCATACGTTCACGGCACAGGCCGAAGTACGCGCCCTCATCATCCCCAAGGAGGGGGTGACACAGCTGTTCGGCAACTTTGAGGTGTTCAGGCTGAACATGATCAACCGGCTGTCCACCCAGGCCTACCGGCAGACCCGATGGCTCTGGCACGACCTTTCGGGCGACACGGAAAAGCGCATCATCAACTTCATCCACGTGCACAGCATCTATCCGGCCGGGGAGAAGACACTGGAAATCAGCATGGAGGAATTGGGCAGACAAATCAACGCCCCCCGCATGGGGGTGTCGCACGCCCTGAACGCCCTGCAACGGAAAGGACTCGTGCTGCTGAAAAGACGGAAAATCATCATACCGGCATTGGAGAAACTGATCCAAGCCCGCTGAATACACAGAAATCAAAGAACAAATCAAAAACATCATGGAAACGACAAACGATAAGAAACCGGAGAGAATCAACCCTTTCTTCAAGAAAGACTACGGAACGCCGCATGACACGGCTCCTTTCTGCGACATCCGGTTGGAAGACTACGAACCGGCTTTCATGGAGGGTATCAGGCAGGACGAAGAGCTGACCGAACGCATCATCAACAATCCCGAACCGCCCACCTTTGAAAACACCATAGCTTTCAGCATGCCCGACAGCCTGCTGGACCGCGTGAGCAACGTGTTCTTCAACCTGCTGAGCGCAGAAACCAACGATGAGATGGATGCACTGGCGCAAAAGATGTCACCCATACTGGCCGAACACGCCAACAACATACTGTTGAACGAGAAACTGTTTGCCAGGGTAAAAGCCGTTTACGAGCACCACCGCCCAGTGACCACGGAAGAACAGATGCTGCTGGAGAAAAGCTACGACGGATTTGTCAGGAACGGGGCTAACTTGTCTGACGAGGACAAGAAAAGATTCCGCGAAATTACCAAGGAACTGAGCCAGCTCACATTGCAGTTCTCGCAGAACAACCTGAAAGAAACCAATGTCTTCCAACTACACCTGACCGAACTTGGACAACTAGCCGGACTGCCCGAATCTGCCGTGGAAGCCGCAGCCTTGGCCGCAAAGGAGAAAAACCTGGACGGGTGGGTGTTCACCCTCCATGCCCCCAGTTACAATCCATTCATGATGTATGCCGACAACCGCGCACTGCGGGAAAAGATGTACATGGCGCGGAACACCATCTGCATACAGGGCAATGAATATGACAACACCGGCATCGTAAAACGCATCGTCAATCTACGGCGCGAACGCGCGCAATTGCTGGGTTACCCCACGTATGCGGACTTCGTGCTGAAAAAACGCATGGCCGAAAACAGCCAGAACGTCTATCGCCTGCTCGACGACCTGCTTGATGCCTACTTCCCAACGGCATGCGAAGAAGTGAAAGAAGTGGAAAAAACAGCGCGTACCCTGGAGGGGGATGACTTCGTGCTGCAACCTTGGGACTTCAGTTACTATGCCCACAAGTTACAGATGGAAAAATACAATCTGGATGCTGAAATGCTGCGCCCTTACTTCGAACTGTCGAAAGTGAAGCAGGGCGTGTTCGGATTGGCCACACGGCTCTACGGCATTACGTTTAAAGAGAATGCCGCCATACCGGTATATCATCCGGACGTGACGGCCTACGAAGTGTTCGACCGCGATGGCAGTTATCTCGCCGTGCTCTACACCGACTTCCATCCCCGCAAGGGCAAACAAAGCGGTGCATGGATGACTTCCTACAAAAACCAATGGATTGACGACGACGGGACTAACCACCGCCCGCACGTGTCGGTAACCATGAACCTGACCCGCCCGACGGAAACCAAACCCGCCCTGCTCACCCTGGGCGAAGTGGAGACGTTCCTGCACGAATTTGGGCATGCCCTGCACGGCATTTTCGCCAACACCCGCTTTGAAAGCCTGAGCGGCACAAGCGTATATTGGGATTTCGTGGAACTGCCCTCACAAATCATGGAAAATTTTGCCGTGGAACGAGATTTTTTGAATACCTTTGCCCAACATTACCAGACCGGCGAGCCGTTGCCGGACGAACTGATTGACCGGATTGTGAAAAGCCGCAACTTCAATGCGGCCTACGCCTGCATACGGCAGGTCAGCTTCGGATTGCTGGACATGGCTTATTACACACAAGACCGGGCATTTGAAGACGATGTACGGCTTTTCGAGAAAAGAGCCTGGTCACGCGCCCAACTGCTCCCCCAGCCTGAGGACACGTGCATGAGCGTGCAATTCGGGCACATCATGTCAGGAGGCTATGCGGCAGGCTATTACAGCTACAAATGGGCCGAGGTGTTGGATGCAGACGCATTCTCGCTTTTCAAGCAGAAAGGCATCTTCAGCCGCGAAGTGGCCCAGAGTTTCCGCGACAACATCCTGTCAAAGGGCGGGACGGAGCCGCCAATGACGCTCTACAAACGTTTCCGCGGCCAAGCCCCGGCCATCGACGCCCTGCTGGAAAGGAACGGTATAAGAAAAACCTAAAGTCTGAATGAGGATATGATTACTCCGGAAGAAAAGAAGCATGAGTTGGACCGGCGCTATCTACGCATGGCGCAGATTTGGGCGGAAAACAGTTACTGCGAACGCCGGAAAGTGGGCGCACTCATTGTAAAGGATAAAATGATCATCTCGGACGGTTACAACGGTACGCCAGCCGGATTCGAGAACGTGTGCGAGGACGAGAACCACTTGACCAAACCCTACGTGCTGCATGCCGAGGCCAATGCCATCACCAAAATCGCACGTTCGGGCAACAACAGCGAAGGGGCCACCCTATACGTCACGGACGCCCCTTGCATTGAGTGCGCCAAGCTCATCATCCAAGCCGGCATCAGGAGCGTGTTCTATGCAAAAAACTACCGGCTGACGGACGGCATCGACCTGTTGCGGCGAGCCGGAGTGGAAGTACACCACCTCCCGCAGGAAAAGGGCACACAAGAACTTTAAAAAAACATTCATCATGAATCAGAACAACACTTCACGTTTCACGCCGCTCTTGCTGGCAATCTGCCTGGTGGTGGGGATATTGATAGGCACATTCTACGCCAACCACTTCTCCGGCAACAGGCTGAACATCATCAATACCAGCAGCAACAAGGTGAACGACCTGCTGCGCATCATCGATGACCAATACGTGGATACCGTAAACATGGCCGACCTGGTGGAACGAGCCATGCCCCGCATCCTGTCGGAACTGGATCCCCATTCAGGCTATACCAAGGCCAAAGACGCAGAAGCAGCGATGGAACAGCTGAAAGGCAGCTTCTCCGGCATCGGGGTGTCGTTCACCATGATGAACGACACGGCCCACATCCTCAATATCATCAAAGGCGGCCCGTCAGAGAAGGTGGGACTGCTGGCCGGCGACCGCATCATCAGTGCCGATGACAAACAACTGGCCGGCCAGGGGATGCCCGCCGACGAATGTATCAAATACCTGAAAGGCAAGAAAGGGACACCCGTAAGGCTGGGCATCAAACGCACGGGAGAGAAAGACCTGCTCTATTTCACTGTCACGCGGGATGACATTCCCGTGCCCAGCGTAACGGCCTCTTACATGCTCACGCCCGAAACAGGTTACGTCAAAATCTCCACATTCAGTGAAACCACTTACCCCGAACTGCTGGTGGCGCTGGCCGAATTGGGGCAGAAAGGCTTCAAAAGCCTGGTCATAGACCTGCGCGACAACACCGGCGGCATCATGCAGACCGCCATCCAGATGACCAACATCTTCTTGCCCAAAGACCGGCTGATACTGTACACCGAAGGGCGTAAATCGCCACGGGAAGAGTATAAGAGCGACGGACGGGGGGCATTCCAGTCCCTCCCGCTGGTAGTGCTGGTCAACGAGGGTTCGGCTTCTGCCAGCGAAATCTTCGCCGGCGCCATTCAGGACAATGACCGCGGCACCATTATCGGCCGCCGCTCGTTCGGCAAGGGACTGGTGCAGCAACCCATCGAGTTCCGCGACGGCAGCATCATCCGCCTGACCATCGCACGCTACTACACCCCGTCGGGACGTTGCATCCAGAAACCTTACGAGAACGGGCACGGCGAAGAGTATGAAAACGACCTGATGGAACGTTATGAACGCGGTGAGTTCTTCTCGCAGGACAGCATCAAACAAAAAGGTCCCCAGTTCAAGACCCGCCTGGGGCGCACCGTTTACGGCAGCGGGGGCATCATGCCGGACATCTTCATCCCGGAAGACACGTCCGAAGTGACCTCCTACTACAAAGAAGCTCAGTTCAGCGGGCTAATCCACCAGTATGCCCTGAACTTCACGGAAGACCACCGGCAGAAACTGAACGAGCTGGAGACCATTCCGGAGATTGTACAATTCCTGGACCAGCAGAACCTGGTAAGCAAGTTTGCCGACTTTGCCCAACGCCGCGGGCTGCGCCGGCGCAACCTGATGCTCTACAAGTCGCGCCGCCTGTTCAAACGTAGCCTGTATGCCTACATCATCAACAATTCGAAGGACACCAAGCACTTCTACGAATACCTCAACAGCGACGACCCGGCCGTGGAACGCGCCGTGGCAGTACTGAGAGACGGCAAGGCTTTCCCCGAAGCCCCTGCGCCGCAAAGTGATGATATGCAGCAGGAAGGTGAGACAAAAACCACCGGAGTATAATGGAAATGGACAAGAAAGAACTGCGCGCCCTGATGGCGCAGCGAAAAAAAGGCACATCGGCAACAGCACGGCTGGACCTGTCCGGGCCGTTACTGCGCCGGTTGGCCACACACCCGCGCTTCACGTCAGCCCGCACGGTGTTGCTCTACCATTCCCTGCCCGACGAGGTGTACACCCATGACTTTGCAGGCTATTGGAGCCTCAGGAAGCACATCCTGTTGCCGGCCATCAAGGACAATGACATAGAGCTGCGCCGCTACATCCCCGGAAGCGGGTTAACAGACGGGGCTTTCGGCATACAAGAACCGGCAGGCGAACCGTTCACAGAATACGCTTCCATCGACTTGGCGGTCATCCCCGGTGTGGCTTTCGACAGTGCCGGCAACCGGTTGGGGCGCGGAAAAGGTTTTTACGACAGGTTGTTGGCCCGCTTGCAGGAATACCATATATATAAGATAGGTGTCTGCTTCGATTTCCAACGCGTGGAACACGTGCCCACGGAACCGCACGACATCCCCGTGGACGAAGTCCTATAAATGCGGTAGCGGGGAGCGCCGGGGGCATCAATGGCGCACCATTGCCATTTTCTGGTGCAACCTCCCAAGGACTGACTGGCGAAAGGGACTATCTTTGCCAGCAAAAAACGAGAATGAAGACAAAGACCCGTATTTTCTCCCTCGACCTGCTGAGGGCTTTTGCCTGCCTGTTGGTCATCCTGCAACATGCCAGCGAGTTTTATTACATCACCCCGTCTTATAAGGTGGACACCGCCGACAACACCCTATACATCGGCATCATGTCCAGCATCGCGCGCACATCGGTACCGCTTTTCGTGATGATTTCCGGTTATTTCCTGTTGCCGCTTTCCGGCTCGGCTTCAGCTTTTTTCCGCAAGCGGTTCACGCGCATCCTCTACCCTTTCGTGGCATGGTGCGTCATATATGCCGTTTACTACGTCTTCTACCGGGGCGACTCCTTGCAACAGATGTTGACGAATATCGCCCACATTCCCGTCAACTTCGGTACGGAAGTGGGTCACCTGTGGTACATCTACATGCTCGCCGGGCTGTACCTGCTCGTCCCCGTCATCTCCCCGTGGCTGCAAAACGCGTCACGGCGCGCGCTGCAAGGCTACCTTTGCCTGTGGGCTTTCACCACCCTGCTGCCCTACATCCGCCTGGCTTTTCCGCAGGTGTTGGGCGAATGCTTCTGGAACGCCAGCCCGATGCTGCACTATTTCACCGGCTTTGCCGGATACTTCGTGGCCGGCTATTACATGAAAGCCTACGGTCCCCTGAAGCCTGCCAAGGCCGCGCTGCTCCTCCTTGCGGGCTATGCCGTCACGGCCTCCGTGTTCTGCATACGCATCTACAGGGTGGAATGGGTCAACGAGCTGGAACTGAGCTGGGAATTTTGCTCGCTCAACGTAGCCGCGGCCACCATCGGCCTGTTCTCGTTGTTCCAGTCTGTCAGGAGCAAGGGCGGAAACGCCACCGGACGGCTCGTGGGGCGCATCTCCAACGTTTCCTACGGGATGTACCTGGCCCACATCATCGTGCTCAACTTCTACCATGACCTGTTTGTCGGAATCCCCACGGTGCTCATTGCCGTCCCGCTCATCACCGTGTGCAGCTTCATCACCGTTTACATCGCCGTCCGGCTGCTGGGCCTGCTGCCGGGCAGCAGGTACTGGTTGGGGTAAAAATACTCATAGGGGCATAAGGCCGTTCAGCGAAACACAATCCCGTGGATGACCTGCGCCCCCACGAAATCGTTCAACCGCGCCACCAAGGCCCCGCGCCCCATCATCAGGTTGGCCCGGAGCGCAGGCGACTTCAGGTGGACATACAGGATGCCGTTTTTCACGAACACATCGCCGGTATAACGCGCCACGGCCTGCCCCATGACTTCCGGCCAGGCCGCCGCCACACGCACCTCGTTCAGCGGGGTTTCCAGCCCTTCCTGACGGAGATACTGCCTCACGATGTCGCCTATGTTTTCCGCCTTGTTACGCCTCATACGCCGATTTCGCCGTTTTCCACATAGAACAGCCTGTAGTCCATGTCCGTTTTCTCCAGGATGCGGTCCAGATGGTCGCGGTTGGTGTCCGTGATGAAAATCTGCCCGAAACGTTCGCCCGACACCAGGCGCACAATCTGTTCCACGCGCCCGGCATCCAGTTTGTCGAAGATGTCGTCCAACAAAAGCAAGGGTGTGGTGCGGCTGCCCGTACGGCGGAGGAAATCGAACTGGGCCAGCTTCAAGGCAATCAGGTAAGTCTTGTTCTGCCCCTGCGAGCCCTCGCGCCGGATGGGGAAGCCGCCCAGCGTCATCTCCAGCTCGTCCTTGTGTATGCCGTGCAGGGAATAGCCCATGATGCGGTCCTTGGGGCGTCCGCCGCGGATAACCTCCAGCAGGCCGCCCCGCTGCCCGTGGGACACGTAGCACAGCCCCACCTGTTCTTTTCCGTTGGAAATCTGCCGGTAAAAGTCACGGAACACGGGAATGAACTCCTCCACATACGCCTTGCGCTTCTCATAGATTTTCTCCCCCTCCTGCGCCATCATCTCTTCCCACAGGCACATCAGTTCCTCGTCCGGTTCCTCTTCCTGCTTGAGCAGCACGTTGCGCTGCAGCAACGCTTTGTTGTAACGCATCAGCGCATCCAGGTAGCCGTGGTCATACTGCGCGATGACCAGGTCCATGAAACGCCGCCGTTCTTCGCTGCCGCCCGAAATCAGCCCCGCGTCGCCGGGCGACACCAGTATCAGCGGCACCAGCCCGATGTGTTCCGACAGGCGCCTGTACTCTTTCTTGTTGCGTTTGAAGCGCTTCTTCTGCCGGCGCTTCAGGCCGCAGTAGATTTCTTCCGTCTCTCCCGATTCGTGCTCATATTCCCCCTGCAACATGAAAAAGTCCTCGCCATGGCGGATGTTCTGGGAATCCACCGCGTTGGTCACGCTCTTGCAGAACGAAAGGAAATACACGGCATCCAGCATATTCGTTTTCCCCTCACCGTTACGGCCGATGAAACAGTTCATCTTCGGCGAGAAAACCAAATCTGCCTGCGCGATGTTCTTATAATTCAACACAGAAATCTTTTTCAGTATCATCCGTCGGCTTCCCCTAAAAAAACAATGGTGCAAAATTAAGGTTTCTCCCGCGTTTCCTGAAAATAATCGCCCATAAATTTCATCAAACGGGAGAATTTAGCTACTTTTGCCCGACTTTATGCCCGCACGCCGTGCAAACGGCTGAAGAGCTTGGCAAACAAACAATAAAACCATCAAATAAAATGACAAACAAAAAGACACAGCATGATTCCCTGGACGTGGGACAGGCCTTGGTTTCTTCCGAGGCATTCATCGAAAAGTACAAAAAGCCCGTCATGGGGGCTTTCATTGTCCTCATCGTTCTGATCGGCGGCTATTTCCTCTATCGCAACTTCGTGGGCATCCCGCGTGAGAACAAGGCCAACGAATTGATATTCAAAGGCGAACAGTATTTTGCCTCAGACAATTACGAAAAGGCGCTCAACGGCGACGGGCAGGGCTATCCGGGCTTCCTGCGAATCGCAAGCGAATACGGCAGCACCAAGGCCGGCAACTTGGCGCAACTCTACGCGGGCCTGAGTTATGCTAGGATGGGCAAGTACCAGGAAGCCGTGGCGCAACTGGAAAAATTCAGCGGCTGCAACGATGCAATGATCTCACCGGCCGCCATCGGGGCACTGGGCAACTGCTATGCCCAACTGGACCAACCGGAAAAGGCCACCACTACCCTGCTGAAAGCCGCCCGGAAAGCGGACAACAACAGCCTCAGCCCCATATACCTGATGCAGGCCGGCG
The DNA here is from genome assembly GCA_964528135.1 of uncultured Paraprevotella sp. GTDB lineage: Bacteria > Bacteroidota > Bacteroidia > Bacteroidales > Bacteroidaceae > Paraprevotella. The sequence goes on from CAZGSE010000006.1 coordinate 58,440, forward strand.
AAATCTTCGAGTCGCAGGGGCAGAAAGAAAAAGCCTTGGAATGCTACCGCGAAATCAAGGAGAAGTACGTGAACTCCATGCAATACGGCGAAATAGACAAGTATATCGAACGCGCCGGCAGATGAGGAGGCTCCTCCTTGCAATCCCCCTAACTGTAACACGATATGGCAACGAAACTTCATAACCTTTCCGACTACGACCCCACGTCTGTGCCCGCGGCTGAGGGCATGCGGTTTGGCATCGTGGTCAGCGAATGGAACCACAACATCACCGGCACCTTGCTGGAAGGCGCACACGCCACGCTGGTGAAACAAGGAGTGGCCGAAAAGGACATCCTGGTGACAACCGTGCCGGGCAGTTTTGAACTGGTGTTCGGTGCTTCGCAAATGGCAAGGAGCGGCAAGGTGGATGCCGTCATCGCCATCGGCTGCATCATCCGCGGCGACACCCCGCACTTCGACTACATCTGCGAAGGGGCCACACAAGGGCTGTCTGCCCTGAACGCCACAGGCGACGTGCCCGTCATCTACGGCCTGCTCACCTGCAACAACCTGCAGCAGGCACAAGACCGCGCCGGAGGCATCTTGGGCAACAAGGGTGATGAATGCGCCGTGACGGCCATCAAGATGGTGGCCTACAAGCGCAGGCTGCGGGAAGAAGAATAGTCCGCGCCTCATGGTTTTGCGCACAAACGCCCGTGTCCTTGCGCAAGGACACGGGCGTTTGTGCGCAAAGCAAGACAATGTACGGTTCACGCTGCGGGACAAGGCGGAACCGTTTTATCATGTCCCCCCTCCAAAAGCATGCCTTCCAGCCCTTGCTTACGGGCAAATTGCAGTTTATTTTTTAGGATTTATTCCTGCTTTGCATTATCTTTGCATACCCAATACGTAATGGAATGGAGCAGAAAGCAATAACAGTCAGCGCTGTCCGTCTGCAAGAGGCGGCCGGGAAGGGCATGGATGAATTCCTGCAGGTTTTCATCGACAGCTACAAGGAAGCCATCGGCGGCGAGCTGGAGGCCGGGAACATGGGGATGCTCAATGGTGAGCAGATTACCCTGCTGGCCTACCATATCTTCCGCGAGGAGGTGATGGACGGTGGATTTATCCAGCTGATACACAACGGGTACGGCCCTTTCATCTTTGACAATCCTTTTGCCAAGGCCATGCGGCTCATGGGGGCGCACGACTTTTCCAAACTGGTGTATAAGGGGAAAAAACTGTATGACAAGTATCGCGACGAACTGACGCAGGAATGTTCGGACGAGGAGTTCATGGCCTTGTTCGAATCCCATCCGGAGTTCGACGGACTGGACGACCAGTTTGTCGAGATGGAGGAAGAGGTCACGCAGACGCTGGCCTGTTATGTGGACGAACACCTTGAACTGTTTGCAGAGGTGGTGAAAGAATAAAAGAAGGAAATGGCAGAAAAAAAGAAAAATACAAGGGCAGTAAACATCAAGAACAAACGGGCTTCGTTTGACTTCCTGCTGTTGGACAAATACACGGCCGGCATTGTGCTGACCGGCACGGAAATCAAATCCATCAGGGCGGGGAAAGCCAGTTTGACAGACACGTTCTGCTTTATCCACAACGGGGAAATGTGGGTGAAGAACATGTACGTGGCAGAATATTCCTACGGTTCGTACAACAACCATTCTACGCGGCGCGACCGCAAACTGCTGCTCAACCGCAGTGAAATCAGGAAACTGCAGCAAGAGTTGAAAAGCCCCGGTTTTTCTATCGTCCCCACCCTGCTGTTCATCGACAAGAACGGCAGGGCCAAACTGGACATCTATCTGTGCCGCGGCAAAAAAGAATACGACAAGCGGCAGACCCTGAGGGAAAGAGAGGACCGGCGCGAGATAGACCGCCAGTTCAAGAAATATTAGGCAGGGGAAAAAGAAGAGAAGGCATTGGAGGCATAGAGGTTTTCAAGGATATGACATTACCAGAAGCAGTCAAGGAAAGGATATTGGTGCTGGACGGGGCGATGGGCACCATGATACAACATTATGGCCTGGCGGAAGCGGATTTCCGCGGGGAGCGGTTCAGGGAAGTGCCCGGCCTGATGGCGGGCAACAACGACTTGTTGTGCCTGACACGTCCGGATGTGGTTTGCGACATACACCGCAGATACCTGTCGGCAGGTGCCGACATCATAGAAACCAACACATTCAACGCCCAGCGGATTTCCATGGCCGACTACCACATGGAGGAGTATTGCCGGGAAATCAACCTGGCTGCGGCGCGCATGGCACGCACACTGGCCGACGAGTTCACGGCACGGACACCGGAAAAGCCCCGTTTCGTGGCCGGCTCCGTAGGGCCGACGAACAAGACCTGCTCCATGGGGCCGGACGTGAACAACCCGGCTTTCCGCGCCCTGGCTTTCGATGAACTTGCCGCGGCCTACCGCGAACAAATGGAAGCCTTACTGGAGGGAGGGGTGGATGCCCTGCTGATAGAGACCGTATTCGACACATTGAACGCCAAGGCCGCCCTCCATGCAGCGGAAGACGCCATGCAGGCCGTGGGGCGCCGCGTGCCCCTCATGCTCTCGGTAACGGTGTCCGACAAGAGCGGCCGCACGCTTTCCGGCCAGACGCTGGAGGCCTTCTTGGTTTCGGTGGCCCATGCGAACCTCTTTTCCGTGGGGCTGAACTGCTCTTTCGGGGCACACGACCTGATACCTTTCGTGCAGGTGCTGGCCCATTCTTCACCTTATTATATATCCGTATATCCGAATGCCGGACTACCCAACTGCCTGGGCGAGTATGACCAGACGCCCGCCCAGATGGCGGCTGAAATGCAACGTTTCATCGACGAGGGTTGGGTGAACATCATCGGCGGTTGCTGCGGAACGACAGACGAATACATAGCCCTTTTCCCCGCCCTGGCGGCACAGGGGTGCCCGCACGTGCCCGTGCAGAAGCCCGGACGGTTGCGCCTGAGCGGGTTGGAAGCGTTTGAACTGACCCCCGAAATGCGTTTCGTGAATGTGGGCGAACGTTGCAATGTGGCAGGTTCGCGCAAGTTCCTGCGGCTGATAAAGGAGAAATCTTATGATGAGGCACTGGACATCGCACGGAAACAGGTGGACGACGGGGCTTTGGTCATCGACATCAATATGGACGACGGACTGCTCGATGCCCGTGCGGAAATGGTGAATTTCTTGAACCTGCTGGCCTCAGAACCGGAAATCTGCCGTGTACCGGTGATGATAGACTCTTCCAAGTGGGAGGTCATTATGGCCGGACTGAAGTGCGTGCAGGGCAAAGCCATCGTCAATTCCATCTCGCTGAAAGAAGGCGAGGAAGTGTTCCTGTCCCATGCCAGGGAGGTGAAGCGCCTTGGGGCGGCCATCATCGTGATGGCCTTCGACGAACGGGGGCAGGCCGACACCTATGAACGGAAAATCGAGGTGTGCGCACGGGCTTACCGGTTGCTGGTGGAGCGCGTGGGTTTCTGTCCCGACGACATCATTTTCGACCCGAACGTGTTGGCCATCGCCACGGGGATGGAGGAGCACGACAATTATGCCGTTGACTTCATCCGGGCCACAGGCTGGATCCGCCGCCATTTGCCCGGTGCACATGTGAGCGGCGGGGTGAGCAACCTTTCCTTTTCCTTCCGCGGCAACAATTATATCCGCGAGGCCATGCACGCCGTGTTCCTCTACCATGCCTGCCGCGAGGGGATGGACATGGGCATCGTCAATCCCGCTTCGGCGGTGATGTACGGTGACATACCGGCCGATGTCCTGACGGTAATAGAGGATGTGGTGCTCAACCGCCGGCGCGGCGCGGCAGAGCAGTTGATAGAACTGGCCGCCCGGTTGAAAGCCGGGGCGGAACCTGCCAAGGCCGGGGCACCGGGCGGAACGGAAGCCGGGAATGGTGCCTGGCGCAAGGCTACGGTGGAAGAACGCCTGCAACATGCCTTGGTGGCCGGTATCGACACTTGGCTGCAAGAGGATTTGGACGAGGCTGCCACACTTTATCCGCATGCCGTGGACATCATCGAAGGACCGCTGATGAAGGGGATGAACACGGTGGGCGAACTGTTCGGGGCAGGCAAGATGTTCCTGCCGCAGGTGGTGAAGACGGCCCGCACGATGAAAAAGGCCGTGAGCCTGCTGCAACCCCGCATGGAAGCGGAAAAGAAGGACGGGGCAGCCAAGGCCGGACGGGTACTGCTGGCCACGGTGAAAGGCGACGTGCACGACATCGGCAAGAACATCGTGTCGGTGGTCATGGCCTGCAACAATTATGAGATTATAGACTTGGGCGTGATGACCCCGGCCGAGGAAATCGTGGCCAAGGCATTGGAACTGCACCCCGACATTATCGGCCTGAGCGGGCTGATTACACCGAGCCTGGAGGAAATGGTGCATGTGGTGGGCGAACTGAGGCGTGCCGGCCTGTCTGTTCCCGTGATGATAGGCGGAGCCACGACCAGTTCCCTGCACACGGCCTTGAAGATAGCCCCGGTCTATGAAGGGCCGGTCATCTGGGTGAAAGATGCCTCGCAGAACGCCCTCACGGCCGCCCGTTTCCTCAACCCGCAGACCGGCGAGGAGGCTTTCCGCGGACTGAAAGAAGAACAGGAACGGCTCAGGCAGACGGCCGACGTGAAGCCTGCGGCAACCGTACCGCTGGAGGAAGCACGGAAGAACCGGTTGAATCTTTTTGAATAACCACGGATACAGACACCAACAACATGAAACCTTATAAAGCCTATATTTTCGATTTCGATTACACGCTGGCTGACTCTTCGCGGGGTATCGTGACCTGTTTCCGCCGTGTGCTGGAACGTCATGGCTATACGGACGTGACGGACAGGGACATCAAGCGCACCATCGGCCGGACACTGGAGGAATCATTCTCCATCCTGACAGGTGTGGACGAGGCCGCGGTGCTGGCCGCTTACAAAAGAGAGTATGGCAAGGAGGCCGATGTCTGTATGACCGCTAACACTGTCCTTTTCCCGGAAACGGCAGAAGTGCTGGAGGGATTGAAAGCCCGCGGGGCAGTGTTGGGCATCGTCTCCACGAAGTTCCGTTTCCGCATCCTCGACCTGCTGGAACAGAAAGGGCGTCCGGACTGGGTGGACTTCATCGTGGGCGGTGAGGATGTCCGTACGCCCAAGCCCTCGCCCGAAGGCTTGCTGCTGGCAGTGGGACGTGCCGGTTGCATGGCGGAAGATGTGCTTTATGTGGGCGACAGCATCGTGGATGCCTGTACGGCGCAAGCTGCCGGAGTGGACTTCGTGGGGGTGCTGAACGGCATGACCACCCGTGAAGAACTGGCCGCCTATCCGCATTGCGCCATTGCGGACGATCTGCGAGGGCTTCTGCCCGTTTCCTTTTAGGTGCTTTCATCCTTCCACTCCCCGGAGTAATCCGGTGCTGCCGGGGAAAGACTGTTCCGGCCTGTGGTTATTGCGCTTTTCTTATCCATTTCAGTTTCAGTACAAAGACCTGTGTGGAGAAACAGAAAAAAACATGAATTTTATTTGCATAATCTATGGAAATGACGTATCTTTGTAATATAAAAAAATAAGCCGCATCGGTTAGATTGGGATACTCATCAAATTATACAGAAAACCGAGTATGCTTCGTTCACCAATGGCGGGCCACGCCTTCGGGTAGCTTCATTGCCGGTGGATTACAAAGGTGACGGGCGCTCAAATCTTATCAGCTCGGAGTTTTCATCACATCATCGGTGCGGCTTTTTTATAAAAATCCGGGGAAAGTTGACGGTCATGTGTGAAAGGGGATTCCTCAAGGAGTTCTACCCCCCATACTTGCAGAAACAGGAAACGGCATGAGATAGCCCGTATTTTGTGATGTTGCACTTGCTGGTGACTCTGCCTTTTGTACATTTAAAATATCATTTCATACATTACACCTTAAATTGTTTGTTATTCTCGTGAGACCGACATAAATTTGCCTAATAAAACAAGCGAATGAAAAAGCAATTGATAATATCAACTTCTATTGACTTGATCCGTATTGCACCGGATAGAATAGTTTACATCGCATCTGACGGCAACTATTCTACACTTGTACAAACAGATGGGGAGATACGTATGATATCCTATCAATTAGGTCAAGTTGAGAAAATGCTTGCTTCGCAACTCGGTTCTGAAAGCAGTGCTTTCATTCGTATTGGCAAAAGGCTCTGGATTGCCAGTGCTTTATTACTACTGATCGTAACGGCAGTATCAATAATCTTATGTGCTCGCGAAGAAGAAAAACCAAATGAGCCGGAGCCGGCACTCTTTGAGCCGGTAGAATTACCCAAACCGATACTTTCTCAATGGATAGGAAGCAAGGTTGACTCTTTGGACCGGGGTTATACCGAACTTAGAGATACTATTGTGAATGATATTCCAATGCGATTATTCATTCCGCATAATGCAACCATGGAATTGCATGTCGGTAAGATGAATAAGGCTGATACTACGGTGATTTATGCTGCACAGGCTGCCGATGTAAGGGCTGACAATGGAGGTATCGTTGGAGCATTTGTATTGAAAGGTGAACCACTTGCATGGGGACTTTCCAAAAAAGGTTATTGCGCTTCGATTGATGGAGAAATATATGTTGGCGTAGCAGAAAACTCTCCACTCTTTGAAGAGGCCACAGAAAAAGGAGGCTATTTCTTCCGCCAATATCCTTTGGTAAAAGATGGGATGATCATAGAAAATGAGCCAAAAGGAAAATCAATCAGAAGAGGTATTTGTAATCGCCAAGGTGAAATATTCATGGTGGAAACATTAACAGAGGAGTCATTCCACGATTTTTCACAAGCATTAGTCGATTTAGGTGTCAATCAAGCTGTCTATTTGGCCGGTTCATCGGCATACGGTTGGGCTATAGATAAAAACGGTATTCGTCATGAATTTGGCGTTGAGAATATATACCAGGGCCGCAAAAGAAGAATGCCCAAAAACACAAGTTATATCATATGGAAAAGGAAATAATAAAGTCAACCCAGCACAGAAGATTCACTTAGCCGGTGCCGCAACCCTATTGTTGTGCGTGTCTTGCCATTGCCAAATGGTTTCTATACTATAGTAGGACTTACTGTTTTAATGAAGATATGGAAATCTGGCTGTTTTTTTAAGACAAGCGATGAAATGACAGAGTAAGTCGTATTTCATACACCCGGAAAATGATTTCGTACAGTTGAGAATCAAACACTCGATTGTACGATTTCTTTTTTAGAAATTTGTACTTGAACAATTGTGCTGACAAGTTTAATCAAGTATTATATGAAGAAGGTTTTCCAAAGATTATGGATTACGTTTATGGCTACGGTTTGCCTTGTTGCGTGTGGTTCCCCGGAACCGATGACTGACGATGAAGCCACGCTGTGGGTGGCTGCCTATTCTCCTGAACGCATCGATATGGATGCTACTATCCGTATTGAAGCGACGGATTCTCTATTAGCCCATATCGACACATCGCGCCCGCTTGATAAGGTGTTCAAGTTTACGCCTTCACTCAAGGGTGAGACCCGCTATATTAATGGCGGAAGATTTATCGATTTTGTGCCTGAAAGAGGCGGTTTGAAGCAAGGCAAACAATACAATTGCCGTGTGCTTATGTCTGAATTGACCTCGATAGATTCATTAAAAGACTTTTCATTTGACATTGTAGTTGAGAAAAGGGTATCCCGGTTGGCAGATCTTCATGTAAGTATAGATCCCGATAATGTTGAGCAGGTTTTTATCACAGGCAAAATGTTGTTTAGTTCACTGCCAAGCAAACAATCAACGGATGCCTCGCTTGTTGATTGTAGCGTTGCAGGTGCAAAATGTAACATTACAACCACAGATGACAAATTGAGCCATAACTTCACCATTACGGACATTAAACGTCAAGCAAAAGACTATAAGATTGAGATTAAGTACAATCCTCGTGGCGAGTTTTCCACTGCACGGGCAACAGTTGTGATTCCGGGCCTGTCGGAGTTCAAGATGCTTACTGCAGAACGAATCGATGCGGCCGAGCCATACATCAACATAGAGTTTTCAGCCCCTCTCACTCCCAACCAGGAGTTAGATGGCTTGATTACGATAGATGAAGTTGACAGGGTGCGTGTTGAGCGTAAGGGAACAAATGTTAAAGTGTATTATCCGGAAAATGGCCTTACTGATATTCTTTTGAGAGTTTCGGAACTCGTCCGTGCAAACGATGGCAGAACACTGAAAGGAGAGATAGAACAACATTTCAGGCAAGAGGTTATTGCTCCGGCTATTGAAATACCTATTAGTGGAACTATTCTTCCTGATGGCAGCAACCTGACGTTTCCATTCCGTGCCGTTAATCTGTCCGCAGTAGATGTTGAAGTTGTAAAGATTTACACTGACAATATGATAACCTTCCTGCAAGAGAATGAAGTGGACGAAACATACAGATTACGACGAGTTGGAAGACTTATCTATAAGCAGACTGTTCGTTTGGACAAAGACAAGTCGCTTAACCTGCATCAATGGCAGAACTTTTCAATCGACTTGAAAAACCTCTTCCGCCAAGAGCGTGGAGCAATATACAACATCCGCCTTTCGTTCTGCAAATCCTATTCACTATACGACAAGACCCAAATTGGAGATATTGAGTTAAAATCCGGTGTAACAAAGTCGGATAGAGATGAGTGGGACATAGAGTATGCCTATATAAACCGCTTGGCACCAGATTACAACTGGCACGATTATAATTGGTATGAGACAGACGATCCATCGAAGGATAGTTACTATATGTCAACAAAGCGTATGCCCGAATACAACCTTATGGCATCAAATATCGGACTTATTGTAAAACGGTCTGACACCGACAAATTGTGGTGTACGGTGTCAAATCTGATGACCGCAACGCCTATGAACAATGTTCGTGTTACGGCATACAACTACCAGATGCGTAAGATAGGTTCTGCCCGTACGAATGAGCATGGCTTTGCCGATTTTGAGGTAGATGGAAATCCTTTTGTGGTGACTGCATCAAATGGTGTATCAACCACCTATTTGAAGATCAACGGCGGACACGAACTCTCTACAAGCCGTTTTGATGTAGGTGGCAAGAAGATTCCGCAGGGGATCAAGGGTTTTGTTTATGGTGAACGTGGTGTATGGCGTCCGGGCGATGACATCTATTTGACTCTTATGGTAGAGGACAAGCAACAGGCCTTACCCAAGAATCACCCTGTAACAATGGAACTCTATACGCCACAAGAACAACTTTACGACCGCCAAACGCTGACAAAGAACGTAGATGGCATCTATGTTTTCCAGCTTGCCACGACTGAAGATGCCCCCACCGGAAGATGGGAGGCTCGTTTCAAGGTAGGAGGTCAAACTTTTTATCACGCGGTCAGGATTGAGACTATTAAACCCAACCGCTTGAAGATAAACATCTCTTCTGCGGAGGTATTGCATAGCGGAAAGCCATCGGATATTGGCATCGAAGCTCATTGGCTGACCGGTCCTGTGGCAGCAGGGCTGAAAGCGAATGTGGAGATGCATCTATATGATAATCCGCAGCCCTTTGAGCGATACAGTGAGTATGTATTTAGGAATCCTTTATATGCCTCATCGCAATCAAGACATGAGATATTTTCCGGTGAACTTAATTCGCTTGGCAAAGTCGCTCGCCGTTACACGTTACCTGTTACGGGGCAAGTTCCGGGTATGATGCAAGCAAATCTTATCGCACGAGTGGCCGAGTCTGGAGGTGACGAGAGTCTGACTTCCCGTTCAGTGCGCTATTCGCCTTATGTAAGTTATGTTGGAGTCAATCTCCAAGGTAAGGAGTTTGAAACGGATTGCGATTTACACTTCCCTGTCGTAACACTTGATGCCGAAGGGAATCCCGTGGAGCGTAACCTCTCCTATAAGATTTACCATCTGAACTGGAGTTGGTGGTGGGAAGGTTCCGCCAACGATTTGAACAAGTATGTTCAAAGTACAAGTGCGGAAGTTGTGGCATCGGGGACGGTTCCGACAAAACAAGGTAAAGGTGAAATCTCGTTCCGTATAGATTACCCCTCGTGGGGGAAGTACTTGATTTATGTGGAAGATTCCATAAGCACGCACGCAACGGGAGGTGTTGTCTATGTCGATTGGCCCGATTGGCGAGGACATTCAGGCAAGGGCGATCCAACAGCTGTCACCATGCTCTCGTTCTCTCTTGATAAGCGCAACTATGCGGTTGGAGAATATGCCACTGTATATCTACCCAAGTCGGCGAGAGGCCGTGTCTTGCTTTCCATCGAAAATGGCTCACGCGTCATCTCTCGCCAGTGGGTCCGCACCTCATCGGAGAAAGAGACCGCCCATCGCATTTTGGTAACGAAGGATATGGCTCCCAACTTCTATGTGAATGCTTCGCTATTGCAACCTCACGCCCAAACCGCAAACGATCTGCCTATCCGTATGTATGGAATCGAAAGTGCGGAAGTCATTGACCGCCACACTATCCTGCACCCTGTAATAGAGGTTGCCGATGAGATATTGCCGCAGCAAGAGTTTACGGTTAAGGTTCGAGAGCAAGATGGCAAACCCATGAGTTACACGCTTGCTATCGTTGACGAAGGGTTACTCGACATAACCGCTTTTAAGACTCCACAGCCGTGGCTGGCTATGAACCGACGTGAGGCATTGGGCGTAAAGACCTGGGATATGTACGAGGATGTAATAGGTGCTTATGCGGGTAAATTCTCATCGATTTTGAGCATAGGTGGCGATGAGGCTTTGCGCCGTGCAGCCGGCAAAGAGAAGCGATTTAATCCTGTCGTAAAATTCCTTGGCCCGTTTAAGCTTGATAGCGGTACAAAAACACACAGAATCACTCTTCCCATGTACGTCGGTTCGGTGCGGGTAATGGTCGTGGCGGCCAAGAATGGTTCGTATGGTAATGCAGATAAGACTGTGACGGTCCGTTCTCCGTTGATGTTGCTGACCACGATGCCTCGTGGGTTGGCATGCGGTGACAAGGTTGATTTGCCTGTGAATATCTTTGCAATGGAAGACGGTGTACGGGATGTCAAAGTCAGTGTTAGCGTGGAGGGGCCACTCGTTATCGTTGGCGAAAGCACCAAACAAATCACATTCAATCAACCGGCAGAGAAAATCGTTAATTTCAGCTTGTCGTGCGATAATACGCATAGTGGCCGGGCAAAGGTGGCGATTACGGCAACAGGTGGTGGGCGGCAGGCTACCGAAACTATCTATATAGATGTCCGCAATCCATTACCCGATGTAGTGGAGTCTCAATCTCTGTCACTCAAAGGCGGCGAGAAACACCGCTTTGATTGTGCTGCCTTCAAGGATGGCAACGCCCAACTGTCCATTGCTACGATGCTGGCAATCAACTTTTCAGGTGCATTCTCGTTTGTTGAGCACTACGCTCACTTCTGCACCGAGCAGTTGTCCGCTCGTGCGATGTTTATACTCTATGCCAGAAAATTCCTAGGCGCGGAGGAACAAAAACGTGCCGAAAAAGCCTTGCCGCCACTACTTAAAGCCATCGGATCGCGACAACTTTCAAACGGTGGATTCGCTTATTGGCCGGGGAACAGTGAGGCACACGACTGGACAACATCCATGGCGGGTGAAGTGATGACCGAGGCACGCAGGCAAGGTTTCGTTGTTTCGGCACAATGTTATACCCGCTGGATTGAATACCAGAATACGGCAGCTCGCCGTTATCGGCATTCAACTGCGGATGCGGCAGACCTGATGCAAGCGTATAGGCTCTATACACTTGTCCTTGCCGGTGAACAACCGACTGCCGCCATGAATAAACTGCGCGAGTCGAAGAGTTTATCCCAACAGGCACTTTTGCGTCTTGCCGCCACCTATACGCTAACCGACAGAGAGGATATCGCCGAAAAACTCCTTGAAAAGAGCAATTCTACAACTGCAATCAACGGCTCGTATGCAACCTTCTGGTCACCGCTCCGGGATAAAACCATGGCGTTGGAAACTTGGCTGCTTGCCGGCAACAGTACCATGGCATTTAAGTTGGCGCGCGAAGTTGCCAATGAGTTCTCTGCAGCGAACCCTACAACACAAGAGATTGCTTTTGTAAGTGCTGCAATGAGCCGTATGGACGAACTGGTGGGTGGCAACACCTCCCAAATAGCGATAGCCGGAGGCAACGGGGTTCCACGACAAATCCGCAACCTGCGAGGCATTCAGCAAATCGCCCCCAGCACTTCACAAGGATTCATTGAAGTAGAAAACCAAGGGGATAAGGAGGTATCGCTGTTACTTATATTGAAGCGTAAGCCTTCGGCAAACAAGACGGTCAGAGCCGAAGCGAAAGGTGTTGAGATCAAGGTTCATTATACCAATCTGGCCGGTGACACGATTACTATAGACAAACTGCGGCAGGGAGAAGAGTTCCTTGCCAAGATCAATGTAAAGAAGGTGTCTGAAAGCTCGTCTTCAATGGCATTGACCTATGCCGTTCCATCTGGCTGGGAAATATGGAATGAACGGTTAACGGGTGACAGCAACCCATCAGATGCGGACTATACCGATATCTGGGATACGCACATAAGCTGGTACTTTGCCATCGGACAGGGAAAGAGCAAACAATTTATAGTCCGCCTGTGTGCCATGTATGCCGGTCAGTTCATCCTGCCTCCAACGCTTTGCGAGGATATGTACAACCCGGTTTGTCGAGCAAACACGCCTAATGGCAGAACGGCTGTTACCCGATGAGGAGGTATCTGAAATATGGAGTGCTGACAGTAGCGGGAATCATCCTGCTACTGTGGCTCTTTTGTCTTCCACGCAACCTGTTTGAGGATGTGCCGTATTCAACCGTCGTGACCGATAAAAATGGGGAGTTACTGGGCGCACGAGTAGCGGATGACGGACAATGGCGTTTCCCGTCCTGCAATTCGCTCCCCGGAAAATTTGCAAAAGCACTCATCGAATTCGAGGATCATCGTTTCTATTCACATTGTGGCATAAGCCTTCGTGCCATTGTAAGGGCAACCCTGCAAAATCTACGCAACGGCCGCGTGGTAAGTGGCGGAAGCACTATATCGATGCAGGTTATTCGTCTTTCGCGACAGAAACCACGCACCGTTTGGCAAAAGTTGGCAGAGATGTTTATGGCAACCCGGCTGGAAGCAAGATACTGCAAAGAGGAAATTTTGCGCATCTATGCCTCGCATGCCCCGTTCGGAGGGAATGTTGTGGGCATCGATGCCGCGTTATGGCGATATTTAGGAAATGAAGGAGCCGAACTCTCATGGGCGGAAGCTGGAACATTAGCAGTCCTGCAAAATACGCCATCGCTAATACATTTGGACAAAAACCGCGATGCACTGCTAGTTAAACGCAACCGGTTACTTGCCCGTTTGCACAAAAAGGGCGAGTTGTCGGACATTGACTATGAATTAGCCGTTGAAGAACCATTGATTGGAAAACCCTATCCAATGCCCCAATTCGCACCACACCTTGTGGAGCATTACCACAAGACGGCCCGCGGTGTACGTACCACGACGGACATAGACATCTCTTTGCAAAAACGGGTTGAAGAACTCGCCACAAAGTGGAGCAAAGAATTAAGGACGCAAAACATCAGGGATATTTCGGTGGTTGTCGCAGAGGTTGGCAGTGGAGCAATTGTTGCCTATTGCGGAAACTGCGACATGGAGTTTGAACGGGATGGCAAATGGGTTGATATTGCCCGTTCGACCCGCTCATCGGGTAGTATTCTGAAACCTCTTTTATATGCTGCGGCACTGCAAGAGGGAACGATTTTGCCCACCAGTTTACTGCCTGACGTGCCTACTGACTTCGGCGGTTTTGCCCCGAAGAACTTTGACGGCTCCTATACCGGCGCTATTGCCGCCAACGAAGCACTCGCCTTATCGCTCATGTTCCAAATGTGCATTTATTACGTGAGTTCGGTTTAAGTTTACCACAAAGTCAGTTGTTTTGATTGTCCGA
>CAZGSE010000007.1:0-71665 GCA_964528135.1 uncultured Paraprevotella sp.
ATCTCCTACCAAGAGATGCGCTTTTTTTATTTTTCCTCTTGTCAAGTTTGTTGATGGTGTGACGGGGCTTTCCTTCTTGCGGAAAACGGCGGCTGTCTTTCCGCAAGGACGTGCCGCGCCTTGCCCTTGCACGGCGGAGGATGTGCGGAAGCCTGCCGTAAACAAAACAAGCGGGCATTCCCCCTGTTGCGGAGGGAATGCCCGCGGATGATAATGGGCGAAGCGCGGCGGCCGCCTTACTTCTTCACCCTGAACACAACGAAGTTCTTGCCGCGCACGGTGGCTTTCACGGTGTTGCCTTCCGTCGGGGCCATACCGTCTTGCGGCACGATGGCGTTCGGGGCCTCCAGCGTGTTGTCCTGTGCATAGTTGCTGCAGTCCAGCGTCTGCGTGGAGGCGTTGCCCTGCAGTTTCTTCAGGCCGTCGAACACGATGTCGATGGTTTTCGGCTCCTCGGTGGTGTTGATGACTTTTACGATATACTCGCCGGTGCCCTTGTCATATACGGCACTGGTGAACAGGCCGTCTTCACCTTTCGGCGTGGGAACGGACAGGGTGGCGGGCACTACGTTCGTGCCCATGTTGCGGGCGTACATCTGCTGCACGTAGTAGCTGACGGACTTCACGGAGTTCAGGTTGTCGAACCAGATGAGGTCCGGGCGCCACTGCCATCCCTCCACGTGGGCGAAGAGCGGGGCATAGGTGGCCATGTGCACGATGTCGGCGTTGCGCTCCAGTGTGGTCATGAAGGCGGCTTCGTAGATGGAGGCGCCGGCATGGTTCCACTTCATGCGGTTGCCATGGTCGTGGCAGGCATATTCGCCGGCGAACACTTTCGGACCCGTGCGGTCGTAGTCGTCATAGCGGTTCATGCTGTTCTTGAACCAGTCCACGGGGCGGTAGAAATGCTCGTCCACGAGGTCCACTTCCTGTTTCTTCATGTCCTCCCAGCCCAGGTCGAACATCTCGCCTTCCGAGTCGGGGCCGGAAGTGCCGATGATGAGGATTTCCGGGTGTGCCTTACGGATGGCCTCCACGAAGAATTTCAGACGGTCGAAGTAGAAGCGGTCCCACTGCTCGTTGCCGATGGCCAGGTATTTCATGTTGAACGGTTCGGGGTGGCCCATCTCGGCGCGCACCTTGCCCCACTCCGAGTCGGCCGGCCCGTTGGCGAACTCAATCAGGTCGAGGGCGTCGTCGATGTAGGGTTGCAGCTCCTCTGCGGTGCAGGCCACGTGCGCCTGTTCGTTGTTCCAGTTCTGGTACTGGCAGGCCATGCCCACGTTTAACACGGGCAGCGGCGCGGCCCCTATTTCCTCGCTCAGGAGGAAGTATTCATAGAATCCCAGCCCGTAGCTCTGGAAATAGTCGGGGTAGTAGCGGTTGGTGAAGGTGGACTCCCAGCGGTTCTTGTTCAGCGGGCGGTTCTCCACCGGGCCTATGGTGTTCTTCCACTGGTAGCGCGTCTCCAGGTTCGTGCCCTCCACGATGCAGCCGCCGGGGAAGCGGAACACTCCGGGGCGCATGTCGTAGAGCGCCTGGGCCAGGTCCTTGCGCATGCCGTTTTCGTGCCCCATCCACGTGTCGGTGGGGAAGAGCGACACGTGCTCCAGGTCAACCGTGCCCGTGCCCGACCTGTGCTGCGGGTTGGACAGGAAGATGCGCAGGTTGGCCTTGGCGATGGTGCGGTTGGACTTCATCACCATGCTGTATTTTTTCCATTCTTTGGAGTCGATGACCAGGTCCTGGCTGACAAACTGCTGGTTGTCGCTTGTCGTGTTCTGGTCGATGAACTGCACCATCAGCGTCACGGGGTTGCCGTCCGGCACACGCGCCCACACCGAAAAACGGTATTCGGCGCCGTTTTTCAGCCCGATGCCGAAGAAGCCCTCGTTCTGGATGCCCGTCCACATGTCGCCGTGCCCGGCAGAGGCCAGGCGGACGTAGTGCGGGTTCTTCTCAAACGGGCCGTCGTCTTTCAGCGTCACGTTGCCGAACATGCGCCAGCCCATGTAATGGTCCGGCGAAAACTCGAAAGAACGGTTCTTGACCAGCTCGGCATACAGGCCGCCGTCGGCACCGAAATTGATGTCCTCGAAGAAGATTCCGTACATGGTGGGCTGGATTTCGGCCCCGATTTGTTTGGTCTGTACCGTCACGGTGTTGTCTTGGGCGTGACAGGCTAACGAAGTGCCCATGAGGGCGGCACCCGCAAGCAGGGAGTAGATTTTCATGATTCGTTAAAAAAGTTAGTTTTATGAACAATTTAATTTTTCTGCTAAAATAGCTTTTTTGGTTTAGAACCGCAATTTTTTTTTGTATCTTTTTGTATTTTTGTTTGTATTTTCGCTGTCGGGCGGGAACGTGTAATCTTTTTCTTGCGGATATATGGACAGGAAACGGTGCTTCAGGACATTGGGGGCGGCCTTGCTGGTCACGGCGGCCGCGGTTTGCGTGTGGGTGTGCGCTCCGGTGGCGGAGCAGGCGCAGCACGGCGGGGTGTGCCGTGCCGCAGCCGCCTCGTGGTATGAGTTGGCCGTGCCGGGAGAAGACACCCTGTATTTTGCCGCCCTGGAGGGCGACAGCCTGGCGGGCGGGCTGCGTGTGCGGCGCGAGGATGCCGTGCGCACGTTCCGTGCCAATGCCTTTTTCGTGTCCCGTGCGGGGCGCCTGCTCACGGCAGCCGACTCCGTTGACCGCCCGGAACGGTGGGAGCGCCGCTCCCTGTTGCCCGCGCTGCGCAGGGAGTCGGCGCGGCTGGCCCGGCAGATGGAAGTCTGCCGCGGGCTGCTGGAAGAGACGGCCTATTATGAGCGCACCCACTCTGTGGCCGACGAAGGTTTCCACCAGGTTATGGCCCATGCCGCGCGCCTGCAGGCGGAGTATGACGAAATGGAACGTTGCCGGCGGGTGGCGGACAAGGTGCTGGCCGGGAGCGGAGCCACGGCCGGCCGCCGCACCCTCCGCAGCGTGGTTTGGCGCACGGCGGGCGGAAGCCTGCATACGGTCTCCTGCCGCGGCTTGTCGCAGGGCGGCGGCGTGGCGGTGTGGCAGACGGAGGGGCGAAGCCTGCCGGACAGTGCCGTCTGTTTCCCCCTGCGCCCGTTCCCTTACCTGCAATGCCATCTGCCCGGACACCTCGCCCGCGTGTGGGCCTGGTGGGGCGGCCACGGCCATGAGCCGGAGGACCGGGCTACCCGCCCCTCGGCTTCCCTGGTGCGGCTGCGGGGCGGCCACCCGTCCTGCCCGCTGGCCGACGGGGCCGTGGGGGCACCCGTGTTCGGCCGCTGGGGATGCCTCAACGGCATGGTGGCCGGCGGGCGGGTGGCCGGGGCACCGTCTTTGTGGCTTCGGGCCATGTCGGCTCCGGCCTGGTGGGTCTGCCTGTGGGAGGACGCCCGTGCGCAGGCGGTGGCTTTGTGGCGGTTGGCGGGAGGGCTGTGGCAGAAAGCCCGTGCCGGACAGTTGTGGGGCGGGGCGGGGCAGCGGCCTGAGGCCGCCCTGCCGGTGTATGATTATGGGTGCCTGCAACGCGGCGACACGCTGTTCTACGGGCAGATGGCCGGCGGGCTGCCGCAGGGCGAGG
This sequence comes from uncultured Paraprevotella sp., assembly GCA_964528135.1. Classification (GTDB taxonomy): domain Bacteria; phylum Bacteroidota; class Bacteroidia; order Bacteroidales; family Bacteroidaceae; genus Paraprevotella. The sequence goes on from CAZGSE010000007.1 coordinate 3,587, forward strand.
GCGTGATGCGCTATCCGGACGGCAGCATTTATAGCGGCGGCTGGGACGGCGGCCTGCGGCAGGGGTACGGTGAGCTGGCCGATTCCGCCGGGCGGCGTTTCAGTGGCCGCTGGCGGGCTGACACCCTGCGGCGCGGGCGTTGCCATGACGGTGCGGGCTACTACCGCGGCACGTTCAATGGCCGCCTGCAACCCGACGGCGAAGGGGAGTACCGCCGGGCCGACGGCGGCGTTTATAGCGGCGGCTGGACGGATGGCCTGCGCGACGGGTTCGGCTTTTCCGTGGCCCCGCGCGAGGTCGTGAAGTGTGGCGTGTGGCGGAAGGGGAACTTCAGGGGCGAGCAGATGCTCTTCCATTCGGAACGGGTGTATGGCATCGACATCTCCAAATACCAGCATGTGCACCGCGGCCATGTCTATGGCATCGACTGGCAGGACCTGCGCATCACCCATCTGGGGCATATCGGGCGGAAGAAAGTGCGGGGGACGGTGGACTATCCCGTGTCGTTCGTGTATGTGAAGTGCACGGAGGGGCTGACCGTGACCAATCCCTATTATGTGCGCGACGTGCGCGATGCCCGCAAGCACGGTTATCCCGTGGGAGCCTACCATTTCTTTTCCACCCGTCCGGCCGGGCAGCAGGCGGCTTTCTTCCTGAAGCAGGCCGGATTGCGGCGTGGCGACCTGCCGCCCGTGCTCGACATGGAACTGAGCGACCGGAAAATCGCGGCGATGGGCGGGCGCGACGTGCTGTTCGGCGAGATGCTGGTGTGGCTGCGGCTTGTGGAGGAAAAGTGCGGCACCACCCCCGTCCTCTATGTGAACCAGGACTTCGTGAACCGCCATCTGCCTTTTGCACCGGACGAACTGAAAGAGTATCCCGTATGGGTGGCGCGTTACGGGGAATACAAGCCCTACGTGCACCTGCTCTATTGGCAGTTGTCGCCGGACGGTACGGTGAAAGGCATCCGCGGGCATGTGGACATCGATGTGTTCAACGGGACGGAAGAACAGTTCCGCCGTTACCTGCGCACGCAGGCCGTGACGGGGGTGGGGGACGGGTGATGCCGCCCGCCTCCCGCCGGACGGCAGAGGGGGCGCGGCTGATGTAAAAATGGTAATAAATAAGGTGATTCAGGTACGCGTCCGGTGTGCCGGATGGCGTATCTTTGCAAAATACGCCCTGGCCCGCCATCCGTGGGACGAGCCGCCCCGTAATGCCCGCCGCTTGGCGGAAGAGGTGGTGGCCGTAGTGCTCCGGCCGGTCATCGGCGAGGTGGTGAGACAGGACAAGGACTGACATTTTAAACGCGATAGATTATGAAAAGGATTTTGGGAACATGGGTATGCCTGCTGCTCTGCGGTTCGCTCCTGGCCGGTGGCCGGGCCGCACGCGGGCAGGAGACGGCGACGGAACAGGCCGCAACGGCCGCAAAGCCGGCCAAAGTGTATATGACGAAAGACATCAATGCTCAGAACCTACTGAAGGTTTACGAGGCACTTGGCCGTGAGGCTTCCGGGAACGTGGCCGTGAAGCTCTCCACGGGCGAACCCGGCAACAACAACTATCTTGACCCGGCACTGATCAAGGATTTGGTGCAGAAAGTGGACGGTACGATTGTGGAATGCAACACGGCATACGGCGGCGGGCGCTCCAACACGGAGAGCCATCTGAAGGCGGCCGAGGACCATGGCTTCACCGCCATAGCCCCGGTGGTCATCATGGATGCCGAAGGGGAGGTGTCGTTGCCTGTGGAGAAGGGGCGGCACCTGGAGGAGGATATTGTGGGCAAAGCCTATCTGGACTATGATTTCACCGTGGTGCTCTCGCACTTCAAGGGACATCCGATGGCCGGTTTCGGCGGAGCCATCAAGAACATCTCCATCGGCATTGCCTCTTCGGCCGGAAAGGCTTACATCCATTCGGCCGGGAGGACCAAGGACACGCGCAGAGTGTGGGGCGACCTGCCGGAACAGGACGATTTCCTTGAGGCGATGGCCGAGGCGGCCAAGGCGGTGGCCGACCATTGCGGGGACAAAATACTGTACATCAGCGTGGCCAACAACCTTTCGGTGGACTGCGACTGCGTGGCCCGGCCGGAAGACCCCCGGATGGGCGACATTGGCATCCTGGCCTCGCTCGACCCCGTGGCACTGGACAAGGCTTGCATCGACCTGGTGCGTGCGTCGGACGACCACGGGAAAGTGCATCTCATCAGGCGTATTGATTCCCGGCACGGCATGCACACGTTGGACTATGCCGAGCAGATAGGCCTGGGAAGCCAGCAGTATGAACTTGTGGAGTTGGAATGAGTTGTGATTTGAGTCAATGGACATGTCCTGTGAGAGGGCGGGAAGTTTCTCGTAAGGGGGGACTTCCCGCTTGCCATGGAGCGGTGGGGCTTGCAGGAGCCTTGTGTTGGCCGGTTGCAAATGGCGGGCCGGTAGAAACGAAGGGATCGGATGCCTGCGGCGGCATGCCGTTGACAAATAAAGTCCGGTCCGGATATTCTTTGGAGGAATGTCCGGACCGGAGCTTGATGTAATCTGAAAAACTCTTTCTGCCTTGGTAAGACCTGCTACCTAAAAAGAAACCAATCATTAACCTAACTTCTATTATGGCGTAATCCTGTTACAATCTTTCTTACCTTCAACAAACTACCTGAAAAACCTACATTAACCTAATCATTACATTATGAAACCTATTTCTTTCCTACAATGCAAAGATAGGTTGTTCTGCGGAAAGCCGTTTTCTCTCATATAACAGGTTTTTGCTCTAATGAAACGTGGGCGGAGAAAAACAAGGGCGATGATATACAGGCAAACAAACATGTTACATGAGAGAAAACCCCTTGGTACGGAAAGATGTACTTTTGAGGCACTGGAATTTGAAAAGGTGTTTTAATTAATAAATAGAAGAGAAAATGAATATGAAGCATGTGTTGTTGAAGTGTGAACGGCGGTGGACCGCCCTTGTCCTGTTGGCCGTGATGCTGCTTTCCGCTGGCGGGAAGGTGCTGGCAGATGTTCCTTTGAGGCGTCCCATCTCGCCGGAGCGTCCGATGTGGCTCATCCATATCGATACGTGGAACTATCCTGACCCGGAGCGTATCATCGAGATGGTTCCGGAGGATATCCTTCCTTATGTGGTGTTTAATATCTCGTTGTCGGCTTCCGACAATGTATGTGCCGATGGATATGCTGTGTGCGACTCGTGGCTGAAAGCCTGCGCGCAGAAGCAGGTGTGGACCATCGTGCAATGCGCCAGTGGCGGGCACAGCCGTTTTTCCGACCATGACTTGTCGGTGTATGAGGATTATTTCCGCCATTATCCGAATTTCATCGGGTGGAACTTTGCCGAACAGTTCTGGGGGTTCGGCGAGGACGGTACGCCTTCTTTCCTGGAGCGCCTGTCCCTCTTCGGCGACATCCTGGAAATCTGCCACCGCTATGGCGGTTATCTTGTGGTAAGTTTCACGCAGGCTTATTATTCGGCCGACATGATGCCCATTGCGTATATGAAGCGGAATGCGGAAGTGAACCGTTTGCTGACGGAGCATCCGGAACATTTCATCTGCTGCGAGAAATACACGATGCAGAATGGCTTCTTTGATATAGAAAGTAATTGCCTCGGTGCTTATCTGGGCGGATATGCCGGAAACTACGGGATTCGTTTCGATGTCTGCGGATGGTCTGTGGAAGACAGCGACCAGGAACCTTACGTGAGGGCAGTCGGGGCGATACCCATCATGGAACATGTGATGCTGACTGGCCAGACGGTAATCGACGGTCCGGAACTGATATGGACGGAAGACTCGCGTGAAATCGGTACGACTGTCACTCCCGACGGCTATACACGCCGCAATTGGGACTGGTTCCCGCAGTTTGTAAACATCAATATTGATGAGTTCCGAAAGATTCTTGATGGCACGGTGCGTATCCTCTCGCGCGGGGAAGTCATTGACCGCACGAAAATCTGTCTGCAGAACGATGTCAACAACGGGACGTTCGACGACTATCTCACGCCGGCCACGCTCTTCGACGGCCTTTACCGTCCGGAATGCGACCGCGACCGCACGGACGGGCAATATGACAACTCTTGGCTGGAAAACAAATGGTGGCTGAAATCCACCGGACGGTATCCGTCCATACCGCAGGTGTACGACCTGCTGGATGATGAGGCCAAACGGCTGCAGGTGGTGAAGGTGTCGGAATACAGCTCCCGCTGGCCGGATGAGGCGACGAAGGTGGAGGAGTTCAACAGCCTGTTCCCGGAGGAATACACCGGCGACATCTATGCCGCCCATGCCGAGAACACCTGGATGACGTATAATCCCTACCAGTATGAGGACAATGTGACCGATGGAGTGCGCACGCGGCATATCTCTACGAGCCGTGCAAAAGGAAACATACCTTTCTTATATAATACGGCAGACAGCATTTCGTTGGATTTCTCGCCTTATGCCATGGCCGTGATGAAAGAGTTCACGGACAGTGTGATGCTCTATATGACCAATTACCGGAACACACAGGTAGGGAGCAGCAACGGCGGCACGTTTGAGGAAGATGAGAATGCCGGGGACACGGTGCGCATTTACGGGGCTACGGAGCGTCCGGTCGTGACATGGGCGGACCGTGCCGACCATCGCGCCAGCGAAGTGACCGAAACCTGGGAAGACGGGGTGCTGACCCTCGTGGTGTCCCATAACGGGCCGGTGGAACTGGGCATCAAGTGCAGCGGGACGGCCGTCGATCGCCAGACGGCATGGACTCCGGCACGGATTGAAGTGCCCGAACGTCCTTCGGTCTATACCGGCACGTTGCAATATGAAGCCGAGTTCTTCGACTACATGAACATCGGTGCTTGCCGTACCAACGGCTACTACAACGGCTATCCGGATTATCAGGGACAGGGCTACGTGGAGATGGGGACGAATAGCGCGGCTTCCATACGCGACACAGTGTGCGTGTTGCGTGACGGCACCTATACGATTACGGTGCGCTACCAGGCACCGACGCAGGGCGTTTCCATGCTGCTTTATACGAACAGCACGCGCAATGTCCTTGCCTTCCGTCAGACGAGCGGCGCGTGGGCGGAAGTGTCGAAGGAAGTGGAACTGCAGGCCGGAACGAATGTGGTGAGACTGAGTTTCTCCAGTTCGGCGGTGAATGTCCTTGTGGATTGCATCAAAATCAGCCGTGGCGATGCCAATGTCTATACCTTTGAGGACGATGAGGCTCCCGGTGATGCCGCAATGATAACCCTGGTGTCCGGCGAGGCCAGTGTGGCTGCATCGGACGGCGGTAACGTCTTGCAGGGCGGTTCTGCTGGCGGCGAGGCCCTGCTCGACCTGTTCCCGCGCGACGCCACGGACTACAGCGTTTCTTGGTACCAGCCGGAAGGGGATGCCGGCATCATGATGCGCGGCGGTTACCTGTTCCGCACAACGGGGACATCGGTGTCTGTTTCACGCATGCTCTGGGATGACAATGGCTCTTTGGAGCAGGACGAGGTTCTGGCCGAGGGTGAGAAAAGCGAAGGGATGACTTTCTTCCGTGCCACACTGTCGGGCTACAATTTGTATATTGACGGTTCGGCCGACGGTTCGGAGTGGACTAACCTGCTGCAGGCTGAGGATTCGGCATACGCGTCCGGCGACACACGGCTGTGTTGGGATGCCGCCATGACCGTGGACGACATCACGTTCCTGAACACCGGCCTCACGGTGTCGCAGACCAGCCTAGAGGACATCAATATGACCGTTGGCGGGGGTGATGCCGTGGTGAGTGGCATAGACATTAGTGGAACGGACTTGTTGGACGGGGTGGAACTTTCGTTGGACGGGGATGCGTTTGAATTGTCCCTTGATTCACTTGGGGAGTATTCCGATGCATTGTTCCTTGAGGCAGACCTCCTGACGGAGGATGCCGGAGCCGTGCGTGTGTACGTCCGCCTGCGTGCGGATGGGGAAATAGGGGAGTACAGTAATGTCCTGACCCTGACGACCCGTTATATGGAACCGCGTAAGGTGACGCTCACAGGCAACGTCACGCCGGCTGCATACACTACGTATTACGACTTTGAGGATGATGCCGTTTCGTCCGGCGCAACCAATCCTCCGGCCAATGGTATTACGCGCGGCGTGGGCAACCTCTGTACGGCAGGTGTTGTCAACTATACCGATACAGACTCCCGCACAAGCAAAATGCTCCGGATGTATTCCGCTTCGAGCGCGAACAGTACGGGCGTGCTGAACCTGGAATGGTTCACGAACAAGAGCACGGACTACAGCGTGACGTGGCGCCAGGTGGTCACGGCGTCTGCACAATACAAGAACGGGGTCATCCTGCGCGGTGATACGGCCACGGTGGGCAATGCCGTACAGGGTTACACTCCGGGCATCATGGCCGGTTATTACTTGAACGTACTGAATGACGGCAGCACCACACAGTTCCGTATCTACCGTTCCACGACATCATCGGAACTGGATATGTTCAACAGTTCCACTGTGAATCTTGCTGTTTCGGTCGGGCAGAGCGTGTGGTACCGTGCTTCGGTGTCCGGTTCGTCGCCCGTTACGTTGAAACTTGAATATTCCACCGATGGCGGAACGACATGGAATGTCGGTACATCCACCACCGATGAGGGCGGGCAGTTCCTGCAGGGAGCCACCCAGTTTGTATGGGGACTGGCCGCTTCGCAGGGCAACTTCCTCATCGATGATATCATTTTTGAGGGCATCACTTACGATGAAGATGTAATATCCGGCATCATCTCCGTACCGGAGGGTATGGGAACGGTGGAACGCGAGGAATACTTCGACCTGTCCGGACGTAGGATCCTACTGGACAGCCGGTCGAAAGGAGTGGTCATCCGCCGCAGCTATCTGTCGGACGGTACGGTGAAGGCAGACAAACTGCTGCTGAAATAACCGCGGTAAAGGTTGGCCGGACGGCGGACATAGATAGGGGGGAGACGAGGCGGAGGACTTCGTCTCCCTGTTTTTTTTGTTGAATCGGAGGCGGCGATTTTTGCGTTTGCTTTTAGTGGTTGTTCCATAAAAACTCCGTAACTTTAGGCATCCTTACTTACAGGAGTTGAATTTAAGCATTACATACATGACTATGACTTTTGCGGAATTGCATACTTGTGCCGAGCTGGTGGAGTTCATCAACCGCATCGGTTTCCTGCCGTTGTTGTCCATGGGCGTGCCGGGATGGTCGGCGGAAGAGGTCCTGGACGAGGATTGCCAGTACGCGAAATTGCCCGACGGAGGCTGGGAATGGCCGTTGTGGGAATGGAAGGGCACCATACTGAAAGAGACGGGTTGCGCCTATGGCAAGTTTTTCTGTAAGAAAGCCGGGTTTGTCAGCCGCGAGTGGTGGCCGGACTTCTGCAACTACCGCCGGAGCTGTCATCCTTATCCGGCGGACGGGAGCATCGAGGGGGTGATTCTCCAGACGCTCCGCGAGCAGGGAAGCCTCATCACGCGTGACCTCCGTGCCGCCTGCGGTTTCACGGGAACCAAGATGCGCAGCCGTTTCGATGCGTACCTGACGCGGCTGGAGATGGGCGGCTACATCGTGACGGAGGACTTTGTTTATCCGCTGGACCGCCACGGCAGGCGTTACGGTTGGGGATGGTCGTTGCTGTCCGTCCCGGAGTCGCTTCTGGGGCGGGAGGCTTGCCACCCCGGCCGCACCCCGGAAGAGTCGCGCGAACGCCTGCTGGCCCACCTTGGGCGCATCCTGCCGGATGTGCCGGAAGCGGTGCGGCTCCGCATATTGGGATGATGCGGGCGGCGGGGATGCCCTTCCTGTCCCGTTCCGCAGGACTGGAGGGTTCCCGGTTCGGCCGTAGGCTTCCCCTCAGAACTGGAAGTAGATGAACGGCTGCATCTCGGCCGTGACGAATTGGTAGATAATGAATACCGCAACGACCACAGCCACGGCCATCAGCGGGAGGGGCATCCGTGCGAACCGGATGCGGTAGCGGCGTTTCCAGTTCTCCGGCAGCCAGTGTACGAGCATGCCGAGCACGAACAGCGCAAACACTTTGTCGTAGGCCAGGATGATGTCGCCCACGTTGGCGTTCCAGGCCGACCCTATCTGGTTTACCATCTCCGTGGCGATGCGCCAGGCCGTCTCGTTGGCTACGGCCGGGTCCAGGTTGGAACCGGAACGGAAAAACAGGCGGGTGAAAGTGATGAACACGAACGTGACCCACACGGCCCATGCGTGGGCAAGCCACCCCACGCGCCATTGTGCCTTGCTCATGATATAAACGTATTTGACCAGCATGCTGGCGGCAATGAAGGCCGTGAATACCAGGAGCAGGTTCCACACGGGGGCAGGCCGGAACGCGCAGAACATCCCTGCGAAGGCCAGGAAAAACACAGCCCACAGCAGTTGCCACACCGGGCGGATGTCGCGCCAGAACTTGTAAACAATCATGCCCGCGCCGTTCAGCCCTCCCCACATCATGAAGTTGCAGCTCGCCCCGTGCCATAGGCCGCCGAGCACCATGGTAATCATCGAATTCAGGTTGGCCCAGATTTTCTTGCGCCGGTCGGGGTAGCGCAGCCCGGTGTAAACCACGGCTCCGCTGAGCAGCAGTACGCCGAGGGCGATGTAGGCGTTGCCGGACAGGATGAGGGCCACCAGCGTGATGGTCAGAATCCAGAAGTACGTGCCGAACGTGGCGTTGCGGTTGCCGCCCAGGGGGATGTAGAGGTAGGTTTGCAGCCAGCGCGAGAGCGAGATGTGCCAGCGTTTCCAGAAGTTGCTGCAGTTCGGTGCCTTGTAAGGCGAGTTGAAGTTGCGCGGCAGGTAGAAGCCCATGAGCAGCGACAGCCCGATGGCGATGTCCGTGTAGCCGGAAAAGTCGGCATAGACCTGCAGCGAGTAGGCGAAGAGTGCCATCAGGTTTTCAAAGCCCGAAAAGAGCATGGGATTCTCGAACACGCGGTCGATGAAGTTCACCGCGATGTAGTCGCTCAGGATGATTTTCTTGAGCAGCCCGTTGAGAATCCAGAACACCGCCATGCCGAACTGCAGGCGGCTCAGGCCATACTTGCGGTAGATTTGCGGGATGAAGTCGCTGGCCTTTACGATGGGGCCGGCCACCAGCTGCGGAAAGAATGACACGAAGAAGCCGAAATCAAGAAAGTTGCGCACGGGCTTGACCAGCCCTTTGTAAACATCGGCCGTGTAGCTGATAATCTGGAACGTGTAGAACGAGATGCCCACGGGCAGGATGATGCGGTCCACACTGAACACCGGTTCGCCCACGGCGCGGTTGAAGCCTTCGGCCAGCACGTTGGTCACCTGGAACGACGTGCCGAACACGGTGTTCACCAGGTCGGCAAAAAAATAGGCATATTTGAAGTAGAACAGGATGGAAAGGTCGATGGCCACGCTCAGGATGAGGAACAGCCGTTTCTTCCGGCGCGTTTGGCTGCGGTGGATGAACTTGGCGATGAAGAAGTCGCTGACAGTGACAAAGAGCAGCAGGCCGAAGAACAGCCCGCTCGTCTTGTAGTAGAACAATACGCTGACGAAGAACAGGTAGGTGTTGCGCAACAGCCGCCGGTTGCGCAGCAGGGCAAACACGGCGAACACGATAGCAAAGAACGCCCAGAACTGGAACTGCGTGAAAAGCAGCGGGCTGTTCGCATCGAACGAAAACACGCTTTTCAGATAGTCCCAAAGCATTATCATGTTATCTTTCATTGCCATCGGATTGCAGGTAGTCGGTTATGATGGCGTTGTAGAGCAGGTCGGCGATGAGCCGGTAGCCGGTGGCCGTGAAATGGATGCGGTCCGGGCGCATCAGCTCCTTGCCCCTCCACAGGGCCGATGAGCGCGAGCCGCCCATGATATGATACTGGTCCCATACGGCCCCGTCGTATTCCGCCGCCAGTTCCTTGAAGGCTTTTGCCACTTTGGCCGTGTTGGGGTTGGTCTGTTTGCCGTAGCGGCGGCCCAGGTTGAGCAGGCAGTCGTTGTTGGTGATGAAGAGCAGGGCGCAATGGGGATTGGCCGCTTTCACCTGTGCGATGAGTTTCCGGTAGCGTGCCTTGAACCGTTCGGGGTCGAACCTCTGCGGGGGCACGTTGGCATCGTTGATGCCGATGCCGAACAGCACGAGGTCCGGGGGCACCGTCTTCAGGTCACCGGGCAGGTGGGCGCAGCGCAGCCACGCCGGCACGTCGGCCCCGTTGATGCCCACGGCATGGTACACAATGCCGCTCTCGTCGTTCTCCGGCAATATGCCCGTCAGGGTGAACCACCCGCCGGGGGCGATGTGGAAGCGCAGGCTGGCCGAGTCGCGGCTTTCGGGATAGTTGATGCAATAGGTGCGGGTCGCTGCATCGTGCACGGCTTCCAGCGTGTCGCCGTCCAGCAAGGCATAGGGGCGTGAGGTGCTGTCGGAAGCGTAGCCCATGATTCTCAGCCGTGTGAAACGCCACGCTGTGCTGTCGCCCGGATTGAGGGTGAACCGCAGGGCGGCGTCAGGGTCGGCCGTGCTGACGGCAGCCCCGGAGAGGCCGAGCGTGTCCCTCCCGTTGGGCTTTACGCACCGCGTGCCGGTCCATGTGCCATCGGCCTGGCACAGGTAGCCGGCGGGGGCATTGGTCTTCAGCAGCCGGAAGGGGAACATGATGCCGCGTTCGCTCATGATGGAGTCGTCCAGCGCAGCAAAGTCCGTGCGCAACCTGTGGCTCATGTGGCCTGCCTGCACGTGGCTGCCGCCGATGTGCAGGATGCGCACCTTGCCCTTGCGCATGGTGCGCAGGCTGTCTATCTTCTGGTATAGCGAGTCGAAGCACGTCCGCCCCGCGGGGAACTGCAGGCGGTTGTCATCGTATTTGATGAAAGCATATCGGGGCAGGGGAAGCAGGGCGGCTTCCCGCCGTCCGTTTTCTGCGGACGATGAGTGGTGGCAGCCGAGCAGCAGCCCCAGTGCCGTCAGGCATACATACAGGTGTTTTTTCTTTCTTTTCATGATTTCCGGAGTGTGTCGGGCTTTGCGGCGGTTGTGGCCGTGGTGTCCATGTGGGCGGCCGTGTCCGCACTGTCCTTTTCTTCTTCAATTTTCACTACGTCTTTGCCGGTACGGAACCGGTAGAACTTATGGTAGAACTCTAATGTTTCGTAAAGCACCCGGCCAACGTGGCGCGCCCCCTTGGGCGTGAAGTGCACGTAGTCCGGCCCGGCCAGGTCGGAGTCCACCCACTTGAGCATGGAACCCCTTCCGCCCATGGCCGCATAGAGGTCCCAGTAGGCTATGCCACAGGCCCCGGCCATCTCTTTCAGGCATTCCACCACACGCGGAAGCATGGGGTAGGTTTGCATCGTACCGTCGATGGAGGTGGACATGTCCGACGGGCCTATGAAGAGGAAGCAGGCCTCCGGCGCCAGGTTCTTCAGGTAGTTGACCTGGCGCGCCAGCTCGTCGGCATAGCGCTTTATGTCTTCTTCCGTTTTCAGGTAGGGCACGGAGTTTCCTCCGTATTGCAGGATGATGAGCCGCACGTTTTCGTGGCTGTAAAACGGGGCGAGGGTGGAAGAGCTGACGGAGGTGAAAATGGTGCCCGAACATCCCCGCATGGGAATGTTGTCGAAGGCCACGCCGTTCTTCCCGTCGAGCATAAGCCCGTAGATGTCCGCTTGTCCGTGAACGGACAGGCAGGCCGTGCGGTGCATCGCGCCGAGCGGGCAGGTGTATAGGTAGAGCCGGTCGGACAGCTTGTTTTCTTTCAGGTATATGGTGTCTTTCCCGGCCGTGATGAAGGCTTCCACGGTGTCGCCGGCCAGCAGGCTGACGCGGCTGAACCGCGAGGCTTTCGGGTAAATGTCGCGGCTGCGGGTGGAGAAGTTGAATGTGGCCGAGTCTTGTATGGTGGCTACCTGTCCCATCACGCCGTAGTCTTTTGTCCCGTCGAGCCGCATGTCCTTGGGGCCATATACCAGATGGCGCGGCAGGTCTTCCGGCTGTACGCTTTGCGACAGCGTGTAGGTGGGCACGGTCTGCACGGCCGGGACCAGCCCCACGCCGTTGCCCCCGAACTTCTCCTGGAAAGCCTCGCGCAGTATGGAGGTGATGCGGTCGCCCTCCAGCTGCGAGTCGCCATAGTGCAGGATGCGCATGCTGCGCCGGCCTGCCGCTTCCAGTGCTTCGAAGAGCGGGTCCAGATAGGCCGTGTTGCCCTCCGGCATGTAGATGCGTGCCGGGTTGGTCTCGCAATAGGTCTTGAATTCGCTTTCCTTTTCCGCTTTCAGCGCGTCCAGCCTCATCTGCATCAGTTCTTCTGTGGTGAGCGTGTCTTCGGGCACGGTGTCTGCCGGTGCTGTTCCGGGCTGCCCCCTCCGGAGCACTTCTGCCGGTGAGGGGAAGCGCAGGCCCATCCCGCCCACCGTCACTCCCTCAGGCGGGAAGAAGTAGGCCACGAGGGCCAGCATGCAGATGACGGAGAAGATGAAGCATACGATGGTTCCGATTCTCATCTTGTTTGTCCGTGTTGGTATAAAAACGCGGCAAAGTTACGACAAATCTGTTGGAAAACCTACGGGCTTCAATAGATTAACGCAGCGGGGTGTGAGGATTAGACGGTTAGGGCGGTTTGCGGAAAAACGGATTTCCCTTTGCGCAAGAAAAGGGAGCGGCTTGCGCATGGCGGGAAGTGGAACGCAAGGAAGGGATTTTAGGTTGCGTCATGCCGGGGGGACGGGGCAAGTATGGCACAAAACGCCAACGGGCCTGCATGCTGCCGGAGCGGCAGTGTGCAGGCCCGTTGAAGCTGTGGGACGGAGCCGCAGGAGTTATGGTCTGGCCTCTTCCTCGGCCAGGATGCCCTGTGCCGACTCGTCGCCCAGGTCGGCTGCCTTTTTCAGATTGGCCAGAGCCTCCTCGCGCTGATTCAGGTTCAGCTGGCAGATGCCCATGATGCGGTAGGCCGCCCCGAACTCCGGGCTCAGTTCCACGCTCCGGCGGGCTGCCGCGATGGCCGCTTCCGGTTCGCCGATGCGGTAGAGCACCACGGCGCGTTCGGCGTGGTAGAGCGGTTCGTCGGGCACCATGCGTATGGCCCGGTCGATGTCGTCCATGGCCTGCTGGAACATGCGGCATTGCATCTCCGCCTGTTCGCGGCTGTAGTAGAAGTGTGCGTTCAGTTCGCCGGCCATCACGTACTCATATTCGTTCAGGTCTATTACGGCCTCGCGGTAGCGTTGCAGTTGCAGCAGCGTGTTGGCGCGCTCCAGCAGGGCCGGTGCGGCGTCTTTCGGATAAGGCTTCGTGAAGCAGGCCACGGCACTGTCCTGCAGTGCCAGTATCTGCAGCGTGTCGGCTCCCGCCATGCGTTTGCACTGCGCGGCATAAAGGAAGATGTTGGCCGAACGCATGTTCGTTTCGCGCAGGGAGAGGTATTTCTCGCCGGCCCGGTCGTAGTCCTTGAGGGCGTAGAGGATGTTGGCCTCCTGTTGCGTGTAGAGGGGCAGGGGGTTGGCCTTGTAGGCTTCTCCGGCGAGCACTAATGCCTTGTTCATGTCCCAGTCCTTATACTGCCGGTAGTCCTGTTGGAGGTTCAGTTCGTAGAGCAGTTTGCTGAAGGCATAGTAGGCCTCGTCTTTTTTCTCTGCCACGTCTATGGCGGTGTTCATGTCGGCTTCGGCAGCCCCGTAGTTGCCGTGCGCCATGTAGAAGTCCGCCCGCTGCATGTAGGGTTCGCTGCTCTTGGAGAACCGCCTGGCATATTCGTCGAGATATTGGTTATAGGTGGCCGAGTCGGCACGCGTGGTCATCATGAACAGGAAAGTGCGCACGTCGTTCTCGTCCGCCGGCAAGGCCTTGCGGATGTGTATGCCGTTCAGGTCGCTGTCGGTGGCCGACATGCCGCCCGTGGCCAGCGTGTTGCCATAGGCCGCGCTGATGGCGTAAGAGACCTTGTCGGTTTCGTTGGCTTTCCGCTGTATCAGGGCGATGACCTCGCCCTCGTCGTCCATGACGGGACTGTTCATGTATTTTTCGTCCAGTTGGCGTTTCAGGGTATAGTAGCCGAATTTCTCGCCGAACATCTGGATGTTGGCCAGCGTGTCGTTCAGGCAGACCTGGTTCTCTTTGGTGGGGTAAGGCAGGATGTAAACGTGCTCGCCCTTGACACCCGTCCGTCCGGACAGGGGCAGTGCGGGGGTCTTCTTGTCCGTGCGCACGCGGAACTTCACGAGGTCGTACAGCGAGCTGGCACCCATGATGGACTCCACCTCATATTCTTTGCCCTCTGCGCTGGCCACCTTGGCCCCGCTGGCGTTCTTGAACAGGTTGTAGTCGGCCAGGGCCACACCGTCTTCGCTGATGAAGAACCCGTTGCCGGACTGTAGCATGTCGCCGTTTTCGTCCAGCGTGACGATGCTGATTTGTGCTTTCGATGCTTTCTTGAACCATTTGGGGTTCTGGGCGTGGATGTGGAGGCTTGCACACAGGAGGCAGGCCGGTATGAGTATTGTTTTTTTCATCGGGCTGATGTTTTGGAATGGTTAAGCAGTTCTTTTGCATTGTTTACGGCCGCGTCGGTCAGGGTGGAACCGCTCAGCATGTGGGCGATTTCCTCGATGCGTCCTTTCTCGTCCAGGCGGATGATGTGGCTGGTGGTGCCTTCGGCGCTGTCTTCCTTATATACCTTGTAGTGTACGGCACCCATGGCGGCAATCTGCGGCAGGTGGGTGATGCTGATGACCTGGCGGTTGAGGGCGCCCATTTCCTGCATGATGCGGGCCATCCGTTCGGCGGTGCTGCCTGAAACGCCGGTGTCTATTTCATCGAAGATGATGGTGGGCAGCTTTACGGCACCGGAAATCATGGCTTTCAGCGACAGCATGACGCGGGCGATTTCGCCGCCGGAAGCCACCTGCGAGATGGGTTGCAGCAGCCCGTTTTTGTTGGCACTGAACAGGAAATTGATTTTGTCCGCCCCCGTTTCGTCCGGCTGTTCCTTCCGCCCCAGTTCCACTTTGAACCGCACATTGGGGATGCCTAACGGCACCAGTCTCTCTTTCATCTGCCGCTCGGTCTGGGCGGCAGCCTTGGCCCGCAGGGCGGTCAGGCGTCCGGCCTGTGCCAGCAGGGCTTCCCATGCGCGGTCCTGTTCCTCTTGCAGGCTGCGTATCAGGTCGTCGGAGTGGCTGATGGCGTTGAGCTTCTCCCGGCATCCGGCTTCTATCTGCAGGAGTTCTTCCAGTGAGTTCACGCGGTGTTTCTGTTGCAGGCCGTATATGGTGTTGAGCCGTTCGTTGACGTAGGCCAACCGTTCTGGGTCGAATTCAAAAGTCTCCGCCCGGCCGGAGATTTCGCCGGCCAGGTCTTTCAGTTCGATGTAGCAGGAATTGGCCCGTGCCGACAGCTCTTCGCCGCCGGGATATATCTTTTCGAGATTTTCCAGCAGGTGTACGGTGGTTTTCAGGGCATCCAGTATGCCGTTCTGTTCGTTGTCCAACAGGTTTCCGGTCTGGTAGAGCGTCTGTTTGATGTCTTCGGCATGGGCCAGTGTCTCGGCTTCCTTTTCCAGTTTCTCCTGTTCGCCCTCTTTCAGTCCGGCTTTCTCCAGCTGTTCGAGCTGGAAGGTCAGGTAGTCTTCCTCCGCGCGCGCCTGTCCGGCTTCCCGTTGCGCCTCTTCCAGCCGCTTTTGTGCTTTGCGGTAGGCGGCATAGAGTGCCTTGTATTGTTGCAGCTCCTCGCGGTCGTTGGCCAGAATGTCGATGACATTCAGCTGGAAGTTCTCTTTGTTCAACAGCAGGTTCTGGTGTTGCGAATGCACGTCGATGAGCATCTCGCCCAGTTCTTTGAGCTGGCCCACGGAGGCCGGGGTGTCGTTGATGAAAGCCCTGCTTTTCCCTGCCGCCGTGACTTCGCGGCGGACGATGCACTCCCGTCCGTCGAACTCCAGGTCGTTCTGCACGAAAAAGTCCTGCATGCCGTAGGCACCCAAGTCGAACGAGGCTTCGATGATGCACTTGGATGCGCCGTTCTTGATGGCCTTGCTCTCTGCACGCTGTCCCAGCAGCAGGCCTATGGCGCCAAGGATGATGGACTTTCCGGCCCCGGTTTCCCCGGTGATGACGGAAAAACCCCGCTCAAAGCGGATGTCCAGCGTGTCGATGAGTGCATAGTTCTGTATGAATAAGGATTTCAGCATAGTCCTATCTCTTTAGTCTCTCCCAGTAGTTGCTTTGCGAGGCGTTGATGCCGAACAGGATGTCGTACACCTTTTGCCGCTCCTGGGTGGTGCCTTTCCCTCTGTAAATGTTGACCAGTTCGTCGCGCTTGATGTCGGTAAAGATGACCGGCAAGGCGCTCATGCTCTTCTGTTCGCGGGCCTGTTTCAGCATTTCGATGGCCGTGGTGACGGCTGCGCGTGCCGTGTCGGTGTTTTCGGCCATGCGGTCCAGTCCCTGGCGGTGGTACTGGTACTCCATCCTCCGGAAGGGTTCCATGGCTCCGTCCAGATAGTCGTTGATGAGTGCAAAGCGGTTGCGGTCGCTTTCAAAGGCTTTCCAGCCCGCATAGCCCAGGTTTTGGGAGTTGTTGGCCACGTCCATGGCCATTTGCAGTATGTCGGTGCCGCCCAGCGGGGCCATTGTGTCCATGTCCAGCCCTATGATGAAATAGACATAGTAGGCGATGATGGCCGTCAGGTTGTTGTCCACCTGTTCGGGGCGGAATTCCAGTTGGTCGAACTGCTGGAAAGTGAAGTTGAAGTTCTCATCCTGGAAGTTGAACACCGTACTGGAGTAGTTGGAGTTGAACACCGGGCGGGTGCTCTGCACCTGTATGCTTCCGGTGAACGAGTTGTCCGTCTCGCTGTAGGTTTTCAGGGTGATGCTGAACGCACAGTTGATGCGTTCATAATCTTCGAATTTCAATTGCGTCCATTGCCGTTCGTTGATGAAACTGGTCAGGGAGTTTTGCAGGGCTTCGAACACGGCTTCCGTGGTGTTCGAGATTTGTGAGCGGTTGAGGGTGACTTTGGCATTGAGTTCCTGTGCCTTGGCGGTGAGGTTAAAGAAAAGGAGTACCGCCGTGGCAAGGAGCGGGAGAAATGATGCGCGATGTGTCCGTGTGGTGTGCATGGCTGCCGTGGATAAGGGTTAGAACGAGGCAACGAGGCGGTTGATGATGTCGGTTGCCGCCTCTTTCTTGCTTTTCAGCGGGTAGGACAGGGTTTCTGTCCGTGTCAGGATGGTGATTTTGTTCGTGTCGTGCCGGAATCCGGCTCCGGCATCGTTGAGTGAATTCAGGACGATGAAGTCAAAATTCTTCCGCTCCATCTTTTCGCGGGCGTGTGACATTTCATCGTGGGTTTCCAATGCAAAGCCCACCAATAGCTGGCCGGGACGTTTCTGGCTGCCGAGTGCCTGGGCGATGTCGCGGGTGGGTTTCAGTTTCAGGGTGAGGCCGTCCGTTCCCCGTTTTATTTTCTGTCCGGCGGTCTGTTCCGGGGTGAAGTCGGCCACGGCGGCGCAGAGGATGGCAGCGTCGGCCGTGCCGAAGTGCGTGACGGCCTCGCGGTACATCTCTTCGGCCGACTCCACGTCGATGCGGCGTATGGCCGGATGGTCGGTCGTCAGGGTTACGGGGCCGCATACGAGCGTGACCGCAGCCCCGCGCATGGCGCACTCCTCGGCCAGTGCCATGCCCATCTTGCCGGAAGAGTAGTTGCCGATGAACCGCACGGGGTCTATCTTTTCATAGGTCGGTCCGGCCGTGATGAGTATCTTTTTCCCTTCCAAGTCCTGCTCTCCGGAGGCGAAATACCGCTCCAGCACCCTGATGATGTTGTCCGGCTCTTCCATGCGTCCCTTGCCTTCCAGATGACTGGCCAGTTCGCCGCTGGCGGGTTCGATGATATGGTTGCCGAAGTTGCGCAGGCGTTGCAGGTTTTGCTGTGTGGACGAATGGGCGAACATGTCCAGGTCCATGGCCGGTGCCACAAACACGGGGGCTTTCATGGACAAGTAGGTCGTCACCAGCATGTTGTCGGCTATGCCGTTGGCCATTTTGCCGATGGTGGAGGCCGTGGCGGGGGCGATGACCATGGCATCGGCCCACAGGCCAAGCGTCACGTGGCTGTGCCAGCTGCCGTCGCGTTGCGAAAAGAACTCGCTGATGACGGGTTTGCTGGTCAGGGCGGAGAGGGTTATCGGTGTGATGAACTCTTTGCCGGCAGGCGTGATGACCACCTGCACCTCGGCTCCTCTCTTGACCAGTTTACGGATGAGCAGGCAGGCCTTGTAGGCTGCGATGCTTCCGGTGATGCCCAGCACGATTTTCTTGCCTTTCAGGTTATCCATTATTGTCTTTGTTGTTTCTTACTTGTTCATGTCCAAGCGGATCTGTGTGAGAATCTGCTTCGTGTTGCGGGCAAAGTCCCCCTGCAAAATCCAACTGTAGTAGCCGGGGTCGCTGCGCAACACATCGGTGACTTTCTTGCCTTTGTATTTCCCAAAGTTGAATACGATTTCCCGTTTCTCGTTGTAAATCATGCGTCCGGCAAAATCTACGTTGTCCGTCATGCGCGAGAAGTCGGACAGGAAATCCACATCGTTCTTCAGGTCGTCGGGATAATGATCCAGCTGTGCCATCAGCACCTCGTAGGTGGCGCGCGTGTCGGCCAGTGCAGAATGGGCGTTTTCCAGGTCCTTTCCGCAATAGAACTTGTAAGCGGCACTCAGGGTGCGGCGTTCCAGCTTGTGGTAAATGTTCTGCACATCGATGAACTTGCGCCGCCGGATGTCGATGTCGATGCCCGCGCGCAGGAATTCCTCCACCAGCATGGGCACATCGAAGCGGTTGGAGTTGAATCCGGCAAAGTCGCATCCTTTGATGGCGGCGGCCAGTTCATGCGCCACTTGTTTGAACGTGGGGCAGTCTGCCACGTCCGCATCATAGATGCCGTGTATGGCGGATGAACTTTCCGGGATGTGCATTTCTGGATTGATGCGTATGCTTTTCGCTTCTTCGTTGCCGTTGGGATGCACCTTGATGTAGCACAATTCCACGATGCGGTCGGTCGTGATGTTGATACCCGTGGTTTCCAAGTCAAAGAAAACAATCGGGTTCTTCAGGTTCAGCTTCATAGTTCTTGCGCGGGTTAGTCGTTCAGTTTCAGTGGCATCAGGAGCATCAGCAAGTCCTCTTTCTCGTCCTGGTCTGTAGGAGTGACTACGCCGGGACGGCCTGAGTCGGCCAGTTCTATGGCGACATTCTCCCCATCGATATTGCTCAGCATGTTGATCAGGTACGTTCCGTTGAAGCCGATGTTGATGGGCAACGAATTATATTCGCAAGTCAGGTGTTCTTCGGCAGAAGTGGAGTAGTCGATGTCTTGCCCGGAAATCACGAGTTGGTTGGTTTCGAGATGCAGCCTGACAAGTGAAATGCTTTTGTTGGAAAACACCAAGATGCGTTTCAGGGCACTCAGCAACGTGAGGCGGTCAACGGTGGCACAATACGGATTGTTCTGCGGAATGACAGATTTGTAGTTCGGGTAACGCCCTTCGATGAGACGGCAGATGAGGCGGAATGACTCGGCTTTGACCATGGCGTTGCGTTCGGAGAACAGCAATTCTATGTTATTGGCTTCCTTTGGCAGGAGGTTTTTCAACAAGGTTGCCGGTTTCTTGGGCAAGGTGAACGTCGAAACGGTGTCGTTGTTCTGGAATATGTAATATCGGTTGCGCACCAGCGTGTTGCCATCGGTGGCCACGAATGTGAGGTTGTCCGTCTGGATGTCGAAGTGCACGCCGTTCATGATGGGGCGCAGTTCGTTGTCGGCTGTGGCGAACAGGGAATGAGTGATGCCGCCGAGCAGCGTTTCGGCCGGGATGTCCAGCTTGTTCATACCGTCTTGCGGAACAGCTATTTCCGGGTATTCTTCGGCGTTCTGCCCCACGATATTGAAGCGGCCGTTCTGGTAAACAGCCGTTATGTCCATGTTGGCAAGGTTGATGTCGAATGTGAGGGGTTGTTCGGCGATTTCTTTGATAGAATCCTGTATGATTTTGGCATTGATGCAGAAGCGGCCGTTGTCGTCGCTTTCCACGAGTTCCATGCTGGTCATCAGTGTGGTTTCACTGTCGGACGCAGTCATTGTCAGTATATTGTCTTGTATTTCAAATAAAAAACAATCTAAGATGGGGAGGGTGTTCTTGGAGTTTATGACACGCCCTATGGTCTGCAGACGGCTGAACAGTGCAGAACTTGATACGATGAACTTCATAAAGTTGTATTTTAATGATTATGTCCAGCAAAATTACATATTTCGGCAGAACGGAACAAAAAAAATAATTTAAAATTAGAGAAAGTAGAAAATTAGTTGTAATTTCGCATCAACAAACAGTTAAATGAGAATTATGGAAATTACGGGAAAAATCATTGCCGTACTGCCTGAACGCGGCGGCGTTTCACAGCGTACCGGTTCGGAGTGGAAAGTACAGGAGTATGTATTAGAGACCCAGGAGCAGTATCCCAGAAAAATGTGTTTCGATGTTTTCGGGGCAGACAAGATTGCCCAGTTTGCCATCAAGGAAGGTGACAGTCTGACGGTCTCTTTCGATATAGATGCCCGTGAGTATAATGGGCGTTGGTATAACAGTATCCGGGCATGGAGGGTGGAGCGTGTGGCTGCCCCGTCACAGGCTGTCCCGGTTGATAGTGTTCCGTTCCCACCTGTTTCGGATGCCGCTTCCGGGGGACTCTCTTCGGGCGATTCTACGGATGACCTGCCTTTTTGAGGGCGGTCGTGGATGAAAGACCGCAAAACGGAGCATTCCAAGATGCTGATACAACTTGGGATGCTCCGTTTTTTCAACAGACAAGGCCTGCCGGTTTTCCCGGCAGGCCTTGTCTGTTGAAATGTTTCTGTTATGCAGTGAGGAGGGGCTTATTCTTCATCGTAGCCCCCGCCCAATGCCTGGTACAGCTCGATGGCGGCCTGTATCTGGTCGAACTTGTTGCTGACTTGTGAAAGTTGTGCGCTCAGCAGGCTTTGCTGTGCCGTCAACACTTCCAGGTAGTTGGTGGATGAATTCATCATCAACGCCTGGGTGCTCTTCACCGCCGCTTCTAACGCCTGGATCTGTTTGTCGTATAACATCTCCTTTTCTCCGGTGGCCTGTATTTTTGTCAGGGAGGCGTTCACTTCGTTTCCGGCATTCAGCAAGGTCTGTTGGAAAGTCAGTTTGGCCTGCTCTTGTTGGGCCTTGGAGATTTTATATTGGGCGCGTAACTGCCCGTTCTGGAAAATGGGCTGGGTGAGCGAGCCAACGGCACTCCAGATCCACTGTCCGGGATTGACGATGGAGGTTCCCAGATCGTTCGTCCAGCCTATGCTCCCCGTGAGGTTGAGGCCGGGATAGAATGCGGCACGTGCCTCGTTGGTGGTATAGTAGGCTGCCGCCAGCTCGGTTTCGGCCTGCTTCACGTCGGGACGTTTGGCTAGGGCAACAGCTGGTATGCCGGCCGACAAGTTGGCCGGAACTTTCCAGTCCTCCATGTTGCCGATGTCATATTTCTGTGGAATCTCACCCAAGAGTGTAGAGAAGTCGTCTTCCAGGTCGCTGATTTGTTGCTTCAGGTCCGTAATCTGCGTGCAGATGCTGTAATAACTGGCTTCTGTCTGTGAAACAGCGGCCATATTGCTTTGGCCGGCGTCCATCAGGGCGCGTGTGGTCTCCACATTGGCCTTCCACACCTTTTCAGTCTCAAGGCTGATGTTTAGCTGGTCCTGCAGCATGGCCAGCGAGTAGTAGTAGTTGGCGATGGTGGCAACCAGCTGCGACTGCACGGCCTGCTTGTAGGCATGGCTGTTTTCCAATTGTACTTTCGCGCGTTTCTTGGCGTTGTGCAGGCTTCCGAACAAGTCTATCTGCCAAGAGGCGGAAACGGGAATCGTGTAGGTCTTTGAAGTCTTTCCCCAATCCACACCCGCCAATGTGCCTTGCGGGGCGAAAGTCAGGCTGGGGAAGTAGGCCCATTTGGCCGCTTTCAGGGAGGCCTCAGACTGTTCTATCAGTAATTGTGCGCTACGCAGGTCTGTGTTTTGCGCCAATCCCTTTTCAATCAGGCTTTGCAGTTTCGGGTCAGTGAAAATCTCTTTCCATGAAAGGGAAGCCAGTCCCAGCGAGTCTCCACTCCATGCCGTGTTGCTGTTGTACAGTCCGTCCATCTGGATATCCGACGGCCGTTCATAGCTTTTGTACAGTCCGCAACTGCTCAACAGAGCAGTCGCGGAGATGGTCAGAATTATTTTGGTTGTTTTCATTTTTTGTTCTTTTTGTTTTTTAAAGCCTCCAGTTCGGCCCTGTTCCTTTCGAGTTCGGCCTGGATTTGCGGGTCAATTTCTTCGTGCTTGGCCGGACGGATCTTTTCCTGCAAGTATTGGAAGATGATGAAGAATACCGGAGTGATGAAGAGCAGTGCCACTGTGCCGATGAGCATACCGCCCACAACACCCGTACCCAGCGCGTTGTTACCATTGGCACCCGCACCCGTTGAGAACATCAGCGGCAACATACCGAATATCATGGTCATCACCGTCATCAGGATCGGGCGGAAACGGGCTTGTGCGGCCGTGTAGGCGGCTTCCACGATGCCCATGCCGCGGCGGCGGCGCTCAGATGCGTACTCGGTGATCAGGATGGCTGTCTTGGCCAGCAGGCCGATTAGCATGATCACACCCGTCTGCAGGTAGATGTTGTTTTCAAGCTCGAACAGTTGGGCAAAGAGGAAAGAACCCATCAAGCCGCAAGGCACGGAGAAGATGACGGCCAACGGCACGAGGAAGCTCTCGTACAGACAGGACATGATCAGGAAGATGAGCACGACGCAGAGCACATAGATGAAGATCGTGTCGTTGGAGCCTGCGGTCTGCTTTTCCTCGCGCGAGATGCCTCCGTAGTCATAGGAATAGCGGTTGGGCATGGTCTGCGCGAATACTTCCTCGATGGCCTGCATGGCTTGTCCGCTGGAGTAACCGGTTGCCGGGTTCACATTGCAGGAGATGGCATCGAACAGGTTGAAGCGGTTCGTGATCTCCGGACCCATGGTCTTTTTGATGGTCAGGAACTGGCTGATGGGAGCCATTTCTTCGTTCACACGCACGAAGATGTTGTTCAGCGACTCCTCGTCCAGACGGTATTGCGGGTCGGCCTGGATCATTACGCGGTACACCTTGGAATACAGGTTGAAGTTGGAAGCGTAGATACCGCCGCAGTAGCCTCCCAGTGTGCTCAGCACTTCCGAAGGAGAGATGCCCGCGCGCTTGCATTTCGCGGCATCCACATCCACCTGGTATTGCGGGAAGTTCACGTTGAACGTCGTGTAGGCCATGGCCACTTCAGGACGTTGGTTCAAGGCGGCAAGGAACCTCATCGTATTGTTATAGAACGTATTGAGGTCGTTGCCTATGCGGTCCTGCAACTGGAGTTCGATACTGTTACCCATACCGTAGCCGGGAATCATACCGGGCTGGAAGGTAAAGGCCTGTGCCCCTTTCACGCTCTGGAGCATGAAATTCATTTTGTTCATGACGGCATCGGCATCTTGCCCCTTGCCGGTACGTTCGTTCCAGTCTTTCAGACGGATGATGAAAGAACCGTAGGATGTGCCTTGTCCGGCTAGGAACCCGTAACCGGAAACCTTGGAGTAGTGGGCTATTTCAGGTATCTGCTTGATCACTTTTTCCTCGATTTCGGCCATCGTCTTGTTGGTCGTGGCCAAGCTACTGCCCGGAGGCATGCTGACGTTCATCATCATTGTGCCTTGGTCTTCCTGCGGGACAAGACCCGTCTTGGTGGTCCGCATGAAGTAAACCAGCAGCACGCAGGACACCAGCATCGCGCACCAGGCAATCCAGCGGTGCTGGATGACGTGCATGACGCCTTTCTTGTATTTGGCCAGCATGGCATTGTAAGAAGCGTTGTAGGCGGCTTTCACAATGCTGTTGATGCTCTTCTTGCCGTGCTTGCCGCTGCTCGGACGCATCCACATGGCACAGAGGGCCGGGCACAAGGTCAGGGCGTTCAGGCAAGAGATACCCACGGCAACGGCCATGGTGACACCGAACTGGGTGTAGAAGATACCGGACGTACCGCCCATGAAAGTCACGGGGATGAACACGGCCATGAACACCATCGTACAGGTGATTACGGCCATGGTCACGTCAGACAGCGCGTCTTTAGTGGCTTGGTAGGGCGACTTGTAGCCCACATCGAACTTGGCCTGCACGGCTTCCACCACCACGATGGCATCGTCCACCACCGTACCGATGACCAGCACCAGGGAGAACAGCGTCAGGATGTTGATACTGAAGCCCGCAATCTGCATGGCCGCGAACGTTCCCACGAGGGACACGATGATGGAGATGGACGGAATCAGCGTACTCTTGAAGTCTTGCAAGAAGAAGTACACCACCAACACCACGAGAATCAAGGCGATGATCAGCGTCTCCACCACCTCGTGGATGGATTCGAACAGGAAGTCGTTCGAACTCTGCATCGTCATGAATTCCGTTCCGGCCGGCAGGTCCTTGGACAGTTCATCCAGCAGTGCACTGATATTCTGGTTCACTTCCGTAGCGTTGGAGCCTGCCACCTGGAATACGATGAACGTACAACTCGGATGGCCGTCCACGTTGCTGTCGAAAGAGTAGGATTGTGTGCCGAGTTCCACGCGGGCCACGTCTTTCACCCGCAGCACGTTGCCGTCGGACAGCGAGCGCACCACCATGTTCTCGAACTGCGTGATGTCGGTCAGACGTCCGCTGTATTTCATGGCGAACTGGAACGTGTTTTCAGAGTTCTCACCCAGCGTACCGGTGGCAGACTCCAAGTTCTGTTCGCCCAGCACCGTGGTGATGTCGGACGGGATCAGCCCGTAGCGTGCCATCACGTCCGGTTTCAGCCAGATGCGCAAGCTGTAGGTGTCGCCCAGCGTTGTCACGTCGCCCACGCCCTCGATACGTTTGATTTGCGGCACGACGTTGATGTCAAGGTAGTTGGCCAGGAACGTCTTGTCGTAGCGGTCATCCGGGCTGTACAACGCGGCGATTTGCAGGAAGCTGGTCTGGCGTTTCTGCGTGGTCACACCGATTTGGGTCACTTCAGACGGAAGCAGGCCTTGTGCCTCGCTCACGCGGTTCTGCACGTTCACGGCTGCCATGTCGGGGTTGGTGCCTTGTTTGAAATACACGGAGATGCTGGCCGAGCCGGAGTTGGTGGCCGTGGAAGTGATGTAGGTCATGTTTTCCACACCGTTGATGCTTTCTTCCAGCGGCTGGATGACGCTCTTCATCACGGCGTCCGCGCTCGCTCCCGTGTAGGTGGTAGATACGCTCACGGTCGGGGGCGCGATGTCTGGGTACTGCTCAACCGGCAGGGTGCCCAGTGAAATGAATCCTACGATAAGGATCAAAATGGAGATGGACATGGCCATCACCGGGCGTTTGATAAATATGTTTCCTTTCATTGTTCTGCACTTAATTTAGAGAATCACTTTTGTTCTTCGCCGGAGGCGGTTGTGATGACTGTCCCTTCGGTCAGCAGGCCGGCCCCTTCGGCCACGATGACGTCGCCCACGCTCAGGCCGCCGGTGACGATGTATTCCTGCCCGTTGTTCTGCGATGCCACTTCGATGTTCGCGCTTTGTGCCTTGCCGTCAATGACCTTATAGACCAAGATTTTGTCCTGAATCTCGAAAGTGGCGGCCTGGGGGATGACTATTACGTCTTCATACGACATGGGGATCATCACGTTGCCGTTGGCCCCGCTGTGCAGCAACCCTGTTTTGTTGGGGAACGCGGCACGCACCTGGGCCGAGCCCGTGGTCTTCTCTATCACGCCGCTGATGGACTCCACGCGTCCGCTGTCGGGCAGCATGCTGCCATCGTTCAGCATCAGGTTCACGGCCGGCATGTTCTTGGTGGCTGCGTCCAGCGAACCATACTGGCGCACCATGTTCAGCAGCTCGTTCTCGGTGAGCGAGAAATATACGTACAGTTCGCTGTTGTCGGATATGGTGGTCAGCGGGCTTGCTATGCTGCTGCTCACCAATGCGCCCTGGCGGTAGGGCAGCTGGCCCACAACGCCGTCGGCCGGGCTGGTTACCACCGTGTATGACAGGTTGTTCTTGGCATTGACCACCTGGGCTTCCATCTGGGCCACGCTGGCCTTTGCGCTCAGCAGGTCGTTCTGTGCCTTTTGCAAATCAAAATCGGAGACCACTTTCTGTTCAAACAGCCGCCGGGTGCTTTTGTATGTCAGTTCTGCCGTGGCTTCTGCGGCTTCCGCAGCCTTCAGGTTGGCTTCGGCCGTCCTCAGTGCGGCCTGGTAGGGCACTTGGTCGATGATGAACAGGGTCTGTCCCTTTTTCACCTTGTCGCCTTCTTGCACGCACAGGCGCTGCAGCGTCCCGCTTACCTGCGGATAGATTTCAACGTCCTGACGACCTTCGATTGTAGCACTCTTTTGTGTCTGTAAAACTCTTGAACCGGTGCTTACCGTCATGGTTTTGTAAGAACCTGTGTCCATTTTCGCTTGTTGCTCGTTGCAACCGGTCAAAACAACCAGACAGCATAAAGCTGTCGTTGTAACAGTCTTAATACCTCTATTCATAAGTATAAAAATAAAACATAATCTCCAAAATCGGCGCAAAGCTACACAAATTGAATGAATCAACGAGTATTAAAACTACCTATATTTTGTTCATTTTGGGAACACACCTTGCAATTTAGGAAGATTCTACTTAATTTTGATTTTTATTAACGAGCCAATTATCAATAAATTCCAAAGTATGGGAAAAGTATTGCCGAATTTGCCGGACAATGAATGCTTCTATTGCAGGACGGATTTGGGATGGGCAAGGGGGGATGCCGTCTGGGCGGACCGTTGCTGGATGTTCGTGGTGGAACAGGGCAGCGCAAGGGTGAGGGTGGACAAGGACGACTGCGACATCGGCTGCATGCACTTCTTGTTCCTGCGGCCGGATTTGTCCTTGAAGGTGCAGCATGCCTCGGAGGATTTCTCCGTTTCCATGATGTGCTTCCCGATTTCGATGCTTCATGAAAGCCTGCAAAAGAAGGGGCCGGACTTCATGTTCATGTTTATCACGAAAGTGGTTTGGCGGCTGGACAGGCAGGGGCGCCGGATGTTGGAGCATTTCCGCGAACTTTTCCGTTTTTCCGTCGCGGATTACGACGGCGGCTACAACAGCCATGAGCTGGTGCGGGCGTTGCTCACGGGTTTTGTCTATGGCGTGCATAAATTCTGCAAGGGGCAGTGGCAGGAGCGCGTGCCGGCCGACTCCTCGCGCTCGCGCGAACTGTTCCGCAAGTTTGTGGGGCTGTTGGAAAAGAATTACACCAGGCAGCACGACGTGCAGTTCTATGCCGACAGCCTGTGCATCTCGGCCAAATACCTCACCCGCATTTCGAAGAGCACGGTAGGGCGGACACCGAAACAGGTTATCGACAGCCGGATCCTGTATGAAGCCATAAGGCTGCTGGAGAGGGACGAGGCGAGCATACAGGACATCAGCGTGCGGCTGGGGTTCCCCGACCAGTCTTATTTCGGGCGTTTTTTCAAGCGGCTGAAGCAGGTGTCGCCGCAACAGTACCGGATGTATCCCGTACCTTAGCCGGCGGGGCTTCCGGGCGGCGTGCGGGGATGCCCGCATCTGGCGGTTGCCGCCTTTGCGCAAGGGCGGCCGCCGCCATGCGCAAGTTTTCCCCCGTCCTTGCGCAAGGCGTTCCCCTTTTGTCCGCAAGGCAAAGAAAAACAGGCATTCATATTGCCGGATGTCGGTGTGCACGGGCGGGAACTATTCAGGCCGTGCGGCCTTCGCCGTGATGCCGGGGCGTGCGGGCAATATGAATGCCTGTGGCCGGGC
Organism: uncultured Paraprevotella sp.; assembly: GCA_964528135.1. GTDB lineage: Bacteria > Bacteroidota > Bacteroidia > Bacteroidales > Bacteroidaceae > Paraprevotella. The sequence continues at coordinate 31,526 of CAZGSE010000007.1, forward strand.
GGGGCGGCAGGCCTGCGGGCCTGCCCGCCGCCGGGTTTATGAGTTCATGCTCAACAGGAATTCCTCGTTGTTTTTTGTGGGTTCTATCCGGTCTTTCAGGAAAGTCATGGCTTCCACGGGGTTCATGTCGGTCAGTATCTTGCGCAGCACCCACATGCGGTCGAGCGTCTGCTTGTCGTGCAGCAGGTCGTCGCGGCGCGTGCTTGAGGCCACGATGTTCACGGCCGGATAGATGCGCTTGTTGCTCAGTGCGCGCTCCAGCTGCAGTTCCATGTTGCCCGTGCCCTTGAACTCTTCGAAGATCACTTCGTCCATTTTGCTGCCCGTGTCTATCAGTGCCGTGGCGATGATGGTGAGCGAGCCGCCGTCCTCGATGTTGCGGGCGGCGCCGAAGAAACGCTTGGGCTTGTGCAGGGCATTGGCGTCCACACCGCCGGAAAGCACCTTGCCGCTGGCCGGTGACACCGTGTTATAGGCGCGGGCCAGGCGGGTGATGGAGTCGAGGAATATCACCACGTCGTGGCCGCATTCCACCATCCTTTTGGCTTTCTCCAGCACGATGCCGGCTATTTTCACGTGGCGTTCGGCCGGTTCGTCGAAGGTGGAGGCGATGACTTCCGCGTTCACGGTGCGTGCCATGTCGGTGACTTCCTCCGGGCGTTCGTCGATGAGCAGCATGATGAGGTAGGCCTCCGGGTGGTTGGCCGCTATGGCGTTGGCAATGTCTTTCATCAGGATGGTCTTACCGGTCTTGGGTTGTGCCACGAGCAGGGCGCGCTGGCCTTTCCCGATGGGGGCAAAGAGATCCACGATGCGGGTGGAAAGGTTGTCCTTGTAGCCTTTGCACAAGTGGAATTTCTCGTTGGGGAAGAGGGGGGTGAGGTGTTCGAACGGCACCCTGTCGCGGACATCTTCGGGGAGCCGGCCGTTGATTTTGGTCACGCGGATGAGCGGGAAGTATTTTTCTCCGGGTTTCGGGGGGCGTACGGGGCCTTCCACCACGTCGCCGGTCTTCAGCCCGAACAGCTTGATTTGTGATGCACTGACGTAGATGTCGTCCGGTGAGGACAGGTAGTTGTAGTCGCTCGACCGCAGGAAACCGTATCCGTCCTGCATGATTTCCAGCACGCCTTCTCCCGTCAGGAGGTCGCCGAAGTCGAATGCCGTTTCCGTTTCTTTCTTGGCGGTGTATTCCTTGTCCGTGGCGTTGGGGGAGGGGTAGGCATAGGGTGCATCGTCCCCGTTGGCCGTCAGGTCGGGCTGCCGGCCCGGTACGGTGAGATAGTCGTCGTCGGCAAGGCTCGTGTTTGCCGGCAGCACGGGGATGTTGTCGATGATGATGAAGTCCTCTCCACCGGCCGCGAAGAATTTCTCCACGTCCGTCCGGCTGTTGTCTTCGGTGGCCGCCGCTCCGGCTTCCTGGGCGGCTGCGGGGCTTTCTTCTTCAGTGTCCTGCGGCAGGGGTGCCGGTTGGTCTTGCAGGATGTCCATCGGCACGTCTGTGATGTCGTTCTGCGGCTCCTGTGCCTGTTCTGCGGCTTCCTGCCCTTCTTCGGCCTGCTGGCCGGCCAGCAGTGCTGCGGCTTCCAGGGCGGCTTTCTCCGCCTTGGATTTCCGTCCCCGTTTCTTGGGGGCGGGTTTCTCCGGTTCTTCCGCGCCATCGGCGGCCGGTGCCGCTGGAGGGAGCACGTTGGCGGCCGGTGTTGCCGGCTGTTGCCCTGCCCCGTCTTCGTTGTTGTTGTCCGGGGTATCGGCCGCGTTGTCCTTTTTCCGGATGAGGTCGTAGTTCTCGCCGTTGCCTTTTGAGGCGCTATATACGTGGTCTGTTTCTTTTTTGGCTATCCTGATGCGCTTGCGCGGCGTTTTGGCTGTCGTGCTTTTCTGTGAGGCAGACTGCACGGACTCCTCGTCGATGATCTGGTAGATGAGTTCCATGCGGTTGTCTTCTTTCGGAGATGGTATGCCCAACTCTTTTGCTATGCCCGTCAGCTCTTCCAGCGACATGGCTTCTAATTCACTTTTCTTGTGCATAATTAGGAGTGTGTTGTATGCTATCTGTCATTTTGCGGGTTCCACCCGCAAGATTGCATAGCGTTTTGTGTTGATTGAAAATGTGTTATTGTGATAATGAAAAGAATACCGCTTGGCCGCGGTTCTTTTTGACGCTGCAAAAGTAATGAATATTTTTCCAATATCCGGTGTCTGGAAACCTTTTTTTTCTTAAAAGGCGGAAACTTTTTCTTGTGCGCCTTTCTTTTTGCTCTTCTCGCAATTAATAATTATATTCGCGGCCTATTGTGAATGAGTAATATGGCAGCAGTGAATCCTTATTTGCAGGTGGAGGGCCTCACCAAGCGCATCGGCGAGCGTGTGCTTTTCAACCGCATTTCGTTCGGCATCGCCGAGGGGCAGCGCGTGGGGCTGGTTGCCCGGAACGGTACGGGTAAATCCACCTTATTGAATATATTGGCCGGCAGGGAGAGCTATGAAGAAGGCAGCGTCATCTACCGCCGCGACCTGGAAGTGGGCTATCTGGAACAGTTGCCTGCTTATCCGCCGGGGCAAACGGTGATTGAGGCCTGCTTCAGCCACGGCAATGCCGTGACCGACCTGATCCGCGATTATGAAACCTGCATGGCCACACCGGGCAATCCCCGCCTGGAGGAGATTCTCGACCGCATGGAGCGCGGGAAGGCATGGGACTATGAGAGCCGGGCCAAGCAGGTGCTCTCGCAGTTGAAAATCCGTTCGTTTGACCAGAAGGTGTCCACCTTGTCCGGCGGGCAGCTCAAGCGGGTGGCCCTGGCCAATGCGCTGATTCTGGAGCCGGACCTGCTCATCCTGGACGAACCGACCAACCATTTGGACCTGGAGATGATAGAGTGGCTTGAGGACTATCTGAAGCGTTCACGGCTGAGCCTGCTGATGGTGACCCACGACCGTTATTTCCTGGAACGCGTATGCTCGGTTATCCTTGAATTGGACGACTGCACGATGTACACCTACCGCGGCAATTACAGCTATTACCTGCAAAAGCGGCAGGAACGCATCGAGGCGGCCACGGCAGAGGTGCAACGGGCCAACAACCTCTACCGCACGGAACTGGACTGGATGCGCCGCATGCCCTGTGCGCGCGGCCACAAGGCACGCTATCGCCAGGAGGCTTTCTACGAACTGGAGAAAGTGGCCAAGCGGAGGATTGCGGAACAGAATGTGTCTTTGGAGGTGAAGTCATCCTACATTGGCAGCAAGATTTTCGAGGCCGACTATATTTCCAAAAGCTATGGGCCGGACAAGGTTATCCTGAAGGACTTCTTCTATACTTTCTCACGTTATGAGAAGATGGGTATAGTGGGCAATAACGGTACGGGTAAATCTACCTTCATCAAAATACTGCTGGGGCTGGTAAAACCGGACAGCGGACGGGTGGTGGTGGGAGAGACGGTGCGTTTTGGCTATTATTCGCAGGACGGGCTGGCTTTCGACGACCAGATGAAAGTGATAGACGTGGTGCGCGGCATCGCGGAATATATCGACCTGGGCGGCGGGCGCCGTTTGTCGGCCATGCAGCTCCTGCAGCATTTCATGTTCTCTCCCAAGGAGCAGCAGAACTATGTCTGCAAGTTGAGTGGCGGGGAGCGCAGGCGGCTGTACCTCTGCACCGTGTTGATGCGCAACCCCAATTTCCTGGTGTTGGACGAACCGACCAACGATTTGGACATCGTCACCTTGCAGGTCCTGGAGGAATACCTTCGCCATTTCAAGGGATGTGTGATTGTGGTCAGCCACGACCGTTACTTTATGGACAAGGTGGTGGACCATCTGCTGGTGTTCCGGGGGCAGGGCGACGTGCGCGACTTTCCCGGAAATTATACGCAGTACAGGGAATGGGTGGAGGAAAAGCAGCGTTTTGAACGCGAACAACAGAAAAGCCAACCCGGCCTACAGAAGAAGGCCGCACAGGATGTGCAACGCAAGAGCCGTTCCGGGCAGGAACAGCGGCGCAAGCTGTCTTTCAACGAGCGGCGGGAGATGGAGGCTCTGGAGCGCGACATTGCCGCGCTGGAAGAAGAGAAGAAAGCGCTGGAGGAGGCTTTGTGCAGCGGGGCGTTGTCGGTGGAGGAACTGACCGAGAAGTCCAGGCGGCTTCCTGTGGTGAATGAAGAGATCGACGTGAAATCCCTGCGCTGGCTCGAACTGGGCGAGCTGGAGGGATGACCCGTGCCGGGCAAAAGGGGCGGTGCACGCGCTTAGTTGCGTGACACCTGCTTCACCCCCTTGATGGCTTTCAGCCTTCTGACCAGCAGTTGCAGCCTGCCGGTGTCGTCGAGCATCACGGTCAGCGTGCCGAAGAACAGTCCGTCGTGCGAGTCGATGTTGATGCTCCGCAGCGAGATTTTCTCCTCCTTGCTGATGACAGACGTGACGTTGTTCACGATGCCGATATCGTCGTTCCCCACGACCTTCAGCGTGATGGGATATTGGCTGCCCCGTTTCCCGGCCCAGCGGGCCTTGACGATGCGGTAGCCAAACCGCTTGCGCAGTTCCTGTGCGTTCGGGCAGTCGCAGCGGTGGATTTTGATGCCGCCGTTGATGGTGACGAACCCGAACACCTCGTCACCGTATATCGGCTGGCAGCACCGTGCCAGCGTGAAGTCCAGCCCTTTCAGGTTCTGGTCGATGACCAATACGTCTTCGTTGGCCAGTGCCCTCAGTTCCGCATCCGGATGTACGTTGTAGTTCTCCGCGCTGGGAGCCGGTGCGTGTTCGGCTTGTCCGGTTTCATATTTCTGTGCCTCCACATATTTGTCTATCACCTCGTTGATGTCCGTCGTCTCATCGGCCAGACTTTTATAGAAGTCGGTCACCACCTTGAATCCCATTTTCTTGATGACGTGCATCATCGTAGGCTCGTCATAGTCTATTTTACGGTTCCTGAACTTCCGTTCCAGCAGTTCCTTGGCGTATGCTCCCTGCTTGGCCTGCATCTCCTTGAGCGCCTGCCGGATTTTGGCCTTGGCTTTTCCCGTCACGGCGATGTTCAGCCAGTCTTGTTTGGGTGTCTGGTTGTTGGAGGTAAGTATTTCCACCTGGTCACCGCTGTTGAGCCGCTGGCGAAGCTGGGCGTTCCGGTCGTTGATCCGGGCACCGATGCAGTGGTCTCCCACGTTGGTGTGGATGGCATAGGCAAAATCAAGCACGGTCGCGCCTTTTGGCAATTTGAACAAATCCCCTTTCGGGGTGAACACGAACACTTCGTCCTCGTACAGTTCCATCTTGAACTGGTCCATGAGTTGCATGTCATCGTTGTTCTCCAGTGCGTTGCGGATGCTGTTGAGCCATTCGTCCACACCGCTTTCCCCGCTCTTGATGCCCTTGTAGCGCCAGTGTGCGGCCAGTCCCCGTTCGGCAATCTCGTCCATCCGTTCGGTGCGTATCTGCACTTCCACCCACTTGTTTTCCGGCCCCAGCACGGTGATGTGCAGGCTCTCGTAGCCGTTGCTCTTGGGGATGGAGAGCCAGTCGCGCAACCGTTTGGGGTTGGGCTGGTACATGTCCGTGACAATGGAGTACACCTGCCAGCATTCCATTTTCTCCTTTTCGGGCGGTGAATCGAGGATGATGCGGATGGCGAACAAGTCGTAGATGCCTTCCACGCCACAGTGCTGCTTTTTCATCTTCTGCCAGATGGAGTGTATGCTCTTGGTGCGGCCTTTCATGTGGAACTTCAGTCCGGCCTCTTTCAGCCGGGTGTCAATCGGGCCGATGAACTTCTCGATATATTCATCGCGCGCTTTCTTCGTGGCGTTCAGCTTTTCTTTAATCAGATAGTAGGCGTCATGCTCCATGTATTTCAACGAAAGGTCCTCCAGTTCGCTTTTCAGCCGGTAGAGTCCCAGCTTGTGTGCCAGCGGGGCATAGAGATAGGCCGCCTCGGCCGACACTTTCTGCTGTGCTTCCTTCTGGTCGGTGTCCTTTATCTGGCGCATGATGTTCACGCGGTTGGCTATCATGATGAGGATGACGCGCATGTCTTCAGCGAAAGAAAGCAGCAGGCTCCTGAAGTTCTCGCTTTCCACGCTGGGTGTCTTCTCGTAGAGTTCCTGGATGCGGTTCAGGCCCTTGATGATGCTGGCCACATCCTCGCCGAACTGTTCTTCCACCTTTTCGGGCGTGCACAGCCCGCTGCGCACGCAGGTGTGGAGCATGATGCCCAATATGGCTCCCCTGGTCATGCCGATTTCCGAGGCCACAATCAGGGCTGTTTCCATATCGTTGAGGATGGGGTTCATGCCGAACACGTTTCTCCGGATGAGGTCCTTCCCTGCGGCTTCGATGAGACAACCTTTTACTTTCTTGCAGTCGTCAGGGTGTAGGATGTTGCCGGATAACTCAAGCAGTTGCCTGTAAAGTCGTGTGAGTTGCGCTTTTTCGGGCGTGGAGAAAAAACTGTTTTGTTTCATTGTCGGCTTATTTTTGTTCAAAGGTACTACTTTTTTCGCTGAAATGCTTACGCCATTGCTTAAAAATTCCTATATTTGGCTATTGTTTGGAGATTACGGATAAAAAAATATTGATGATATGTTGACAGCAGAAGACAAGGCCTTGTTGGCCGAAAAAGGAATTACGGAGGAGCAGGTTGAGGCTCAGTTGCAGGTTTTCGGGAAGGGGTTCCCGTTCCTGAAACTGAAAGCTGCCGCTTCGTTGAAGAACGGCATTCTTTCACCGACGACGGAAGAGTGCAACCGGTATGCGGAGATATGGGACGAATATAAGCAGGCTGACGGCCGGACTGTCACCAAGTTCGTGCCGGCTTCGGGAGCCGCCAGCCGGATGTTCAAGAACCTGTTTGAGTTCCTGGAGGCTGATTACCGCATTCCGGCCACGGATTTTGAAAAGGCGTTCTTTGCAGGCATCTGTAAGTTTGCTTTTTATGACGACTTGGATGCCGTCTGCCTGCGCAATGAGGGACGCGGCGTGGAGGCACTGCTGGCCGATGGCGATTACAAGAAAGTGGTGGCCAACCTGCTGTGTCCGGAGGGACTGAACTACGGACAGCTGCCCAAGGGGCTGCTGAAGTTCCACAAGTATCCGGAGGGTGCGCGCACGCCGGTGGAGGAACATCTGGTGGAAGCCGCCTTGTATGCTTCGGGTTGCGGTAAGGCCGAGGTGCATTTCACGGTCAGTGCGGAGCACAAGGCTCTTTTCCGGGCGTTGGTGGAAGAGAAGTTGCCCCGTTATGAGGAGGCTTGCGGAGTGAAGTTCCACGTGACGTTCTCGGAACAGAAACCCGCAACGGACACCGTGGCTGCGACGATGGACAACGAACCGTTCCGCGTGGATGGCAAGTTGCTGTTCCGGCCAGGTGGGCACGGTGCCCTGATTGAAAACCTGAACGACCTGCAGTCGGACATCATTTTCGTGAAGAACATCGACAATGTGGTGCCCGACCGCCTGAAAGGCGACACCGTGACCTACAAACGGGTGCTGGCCGGTGTGTTGGTGGATTTGCAACGCCGGGCTTTCGCTTATCTTGAGAAGTTGGACAGCGGTGTGTACGGCCATGCGGACATCGAGGAAATCATCCGCTTTGTGCAGCAGAAACTCTTCTGCCGCCGTGAGGATGTGAAGGAACTGGAGGACGCAGAGCTGGTCATCTACCTGCGCCGCAAACTGAACCGCCCGATGCGCGTCTGCGGAGTGGTGAAGAACGTGGGAGAGCCGGGGGGCGGCCCGTTCCTGGCTTACAACAGCGACGGTACGGTGTCCTTGCAAATCCTGGAGAGCAGCCAGATAGACACGGGCAACCCGGAGTATGTGGACATGTTCCGGAAGGGCACGCATTTTAATCCGGTGGACTTGGTTTGTGCGGTGAAGGATTACAAAGGGAACAAGTTCCATCTGCCCGACTTCGTGGACCGTAACACTGGCTTCATCTCCTACAAAAGCAAGAACGGGAAAGAACTCAAGGCCTTGGAACTTCCGGGCTTATGGAACGGGGCGATGAGTGACTGGAACACGGTGTTTGTGGAAGTCCCCCTGAGCACGTTTAATCCGGTGAAGACCGTGAACGACCTGTTGCGTGAACAGCATCAGTGAGCCGGATGGTTTGATTCAATGAGTGTCCATACATTATTATATTGTTATGACGAAGAAAATTTTGTTGTTAGGTTCCGGTGAACTGGGAAAAGAGTTTGTGATTGCTTGCAAGCGCAAGGGGCAGTATGTGGTGGCCTGTGATTCCTATGGGCATGCACCGGCCATGCAGGTGGCGGATGAATGCGAGGTGTTCGACATGCTCGACGGTGACAGGCTGATGGCCGTGGTGGAGAAACACCGTCCGGACATCATCGTGCCTGAAATAGAGGCCATCCGCACGGAGAAACTCTATGATTGCGAGCGGGCAGGCATACAGGTGGTGCCCAGTGCGCGGGCGGTCAACTTTACGATGAACCGCAAGGAAATCCGCGAGTTGGCTCATACGGAGCTGGGATTGAAAACGGCCGACTACCGTTATGCCACCACCTTTGAGGAACTGGCTGCGGCTGCGGCTGCGGTGGGTTTTCCCTGCATCATCAAGCCGTTGATGAGTTCCTCCGGCCATGGGCAAAGCAAGGTGGATTCTCCCGCGGAACTGGAACAGGCGTGGAACTATGCCTGCAAAGGGGCGCGTGGTGATGTGAAAGAGGTCATTGTGGAACAGTTCATCCCCTTTGACAGCGAGATTACCCTGCTCACCGTGACGCAGAAAAACGGACCCACGTTGTTCTGCCAGCCCATAGGCCATGTGCAGAAGGGCGGCGACTACCGTGAGAGTTTCCAGCCTGCGGCTGTCTCGTCGGAGATGCTGAAAGACGCCCAGGACATGGCGGAGAAGATTACCCGTGCGCTCACCGGGGCGGGCATCTGGGGAGTGGAGTTCTTCCTGAGCCATAAGGAGGGGGTTATCTTTTCCGAACTGAGCCCGCGCCCGCATGACACGGGCATGGTGACGCTGGCCGGCACGCAGAACCTCTCTGAATTTGAGTTGCACTGCCGGGCGGTGTTGGGACTGCCCATCCCGGAAATCACGCAGGAACGCATGGGAGCCAGTGCCGTGATATTGTCCGGTGTGGAAACGGCCGGGCAGCCGCACTATTCGGGTGAGGAAGAGGTGTGCGCGGCAACCAATACCTATCTGCGCATTTTCGGCAAGCCGCAGGCACACGTGGGGCGCCGCATGGGGGTCGTGGTGTGCTGGGACAAGCTGGATGCCGACCAGACGGCTTTGAGGGACAAGTGCAAGAATCTTGCCTCTAAAGTTAAAGTGTATTAAACAAGAAAGAAAAAAGTCGGATACATGTTGTCGTTTCGCTGAAAAGAGATACCTTTGTGTCCGGTTTGCGATAATAGCTCAGTTGGTAGAGCATTGGCTTCCCAAGCCGAGGGTCGCGGGTTCGAGTCCCGTTTATCGCTCTTTTTATCACACCTGTCATGACCGTTGTAATCGTCACAATCTTGCTCTTAGGTTATTGTGCCATTGCTACCGAGCATATCACCAATATCAACAAGGCGGCGGTTGCGATGTTCCTTGGCGTGATAGGATGGTCTCTTTATATGGTGGCCGGACGCCAGTATGTCGAAACCATGTATGCGGCAGAATATGCCGGGTTTCTGGACGGGGCGCCTTCTACGGTCACTTCCCTGAAAAACTTCATTGCCAACCATGTGTTCATCGGCCATGTGGCCGACATCTGCCAGATTGTGCTTTACCTGCTGGCCACGATGTCCATTGTGGACCTGCTGAACTCCAACGGTTGTTTCGATTTCATCAGCGAATGGATCAGGACGCGCAACAGCCGGAGGCTCTTGTGGACCACGGCACTGATTACTTATGCGCTTTCGGCCAATCTGGACAACCTGACCACGGCGTTGATGATGTTCGCCATCATGCGCCAGTTGCTGCCGCAGAACCGTTACCGCATGTATTACGGGGCGGTGATTGTCATTGCGGCCAATGCCGGAGGCTGCCTGACGGTCATCGGCGATGTGTCCACACTGATGTTGTGGGTCAAGGAGGCCGTCACGCCTTCCAACTTCTCTGCCGCCATGTTCCTGCCTTCCGTTGTGGCCGTGGTGGTGCCCACCTATCTGGTTTCGCGCAAACTCCCGGAGCAGATAGACATCAACACGCCGCGTATCCGCTACCGGGGCGATGACACGACGCTGACGCGCTGGCAGCGTATCCTGATGCTTTTTGTGGGCATCGGCGGACTGTGGTTCATTCCCACTTTCCACAACCTGACCAAGCTGCCGCCTTTTGTGGGTGCCTTGTGCGTCCTGGCCTTGTTCGGGGTGGTGAACGAGCTGTGCAACCGCCGCTTGATCAAGTCCGATTTGCCTTTTCTGCGTCCCGTGCCGCGCTTTATGCAGTCTGAGAGCATCCAGACCATACTCTTTTTTATCGGGGTGAGCATGGCCATTTCCGCGTTGCAGGAGACCGGGGCGTTATACACGGCCGCGCTGTGGTGCGACGAGTATATCCACAACATCTATGTTTCCAGTCTGATTCTGGGCATCATCTCCGCTTTTCTGGACAATGTGGCACTGGTGCTCACCAGCATATCCATGTATGACGTGGCGGAGGCCGGCAAGGTGGTGGCCGGGGCGGATGGCAACTATCTGCACTCCTTTGCCTTGAACGGGCAGTACTGGCAGCTGGTGGCCTACTGCGGAAGTATCGGCGGTTGCATCCTTTCCATCGGTTCTACGGCGGGATACGCCCTGATGAAGTGTGAGAACGTCTCCATCTGGTGGTACGTGCGCCACATCTCCGGCAAGGTCGTTATCGGCTGGTTGCTCGGTTTGGGGCTTTATTTCCTGATAGACTCTTTCATTCGCTAAGGTTCTGAATTTTTATGTTATGGAGGATAATCAGACGTTTTTCAGGAGAAAGATATTGGCGTTCACGGTCATACAGGTAGTGCTTCTGAGTTTCCTGTTGTTCCTCTCCGTGGTGGTGCGCGTCTTTCTCTATCCGCACAATTATCTGGAGTCTTATCCCTTATATGCCATTGTGGGTTTCTTTTTTGTGTGGGAGATGCTCCAGTTTGCCGTGCTGCTCCGGGAGAAAGGCAAAGGCCACGCCCCGATGAAAACACTTTTGTGGCGCGCGTTTCTGTTGCGCATCCCGGTGGCGTTGGCGGCGGGCTACATCGTTTGTTTTTGCCTGTCGGGACAGACAGCGGTCAGTGTTGCCCTTTTCTTGATTTTTTTTGTGGCTGAGCTGCTTTTCGAGGCTGTGTACTACCGGAATTGGATGGATTGACGGTGCTCCGGGCGTTGGTGCGGTTGGTGGAAAACAGCAAACGCGCCGGCCGTTTTTTTGCGCAAGCCTGCGGGGCGTTTTGCGCAAAGAAAGGGCGTGTTTTGCGGAAAACCGTCCGGTGTTTCCCGCCCAAGGCGGTGGGAATGCTGCGGGAGAGGGGGAAGCAGGTGCATTTTTTCCGGCGCAACCCGATGCCGGCCGGCATCGGGTTGCGCCGGAAAGTTTCTTTGTCTGCCCTGTCTCAGGCTTCCGGCATGTTCCTTGCAAAACGGCGGAAACGCTCCAACGCTTCTTGCAGCCGCAGGCGCGGGCAGGCGATGTTCCAGCGCATGAACCCCTCGCCCGCGGGGCCATACATCGTGCCGGCGTTAAGCCAGAGGCGCGCTTCCTGCAGCAGGCGGTGTTCCAGCTCCTCCGACGCCAGGTGCAGGGCGGTGCAGTCCATCCACACCAGATAGGTGCCTTCCAGGCGGGTCAGCGGGAACTCCGGCAGTTCCTTGCGGCAGAAGTCCTGCATGTAGCGGTAATTGCCGTGCAGGTAGGCTGTCAGCCGGGCGAGCCATTCCTCGCCGTGGTTGTAGGCCGCGATGGTGGCCGCCACGCCGAAGGGGTTCACGTCGCACACCTCGTTGATGTTGATGGCCCGGTCTATCCGCCGGCGCATGCCCTCATCGGCACAGACGATGTTGGCGATCTGCAGTCCGGCGATGTTGAACGCCTTGCTGGGCGAGATGCACGTGACCGAATGGCGGAGGAATTCTTCCGAAAGGGAGGCGAACGGCGTGTAAGTGTAGTCCGGGAATACCAGTTCGCAGTGGATTTCATCGGCCACGACCACAACGCCGTTGCGCAGGCAGATGTCGCCCAACCGCCGGAGTTCCTGCCGCGTCCAGACCCTTCCGGCCGGGTTGTGCGGGTTGCATAGCAGCAGGAGCTTCACCTGCGGGTCGGCCGTTTTCCGTTCCAGGTCGTCGAAATCCATGCGGTAGGTGTCGCCATCGCGCAGCAGGGGACTGTGCACGGCTTCGCACCCGTTGTTGCGGATAGACGAGAAGAAACAGTTGTAAACGGGTGTCTGCACCAGCACCTTGTCGCCGGGCATGGCCAGTGCCTTGATGATGGCCGACAGGGCCGGCACCACGCCGGAGGTGTAGATCATCCATTCCCGCTGCACCGTCCAGCCGTGCCGCCGGGCAAACCAGCGTTCCACCGCTTCGTAATACTCGTCCGGCACACGGGTGTAGCCGAAGATGCCGTGCGCCATACGGCGTTGCAGGGCCTCGGTCACGGCCGGGGCCGTGCGGAAGTCCATGTCGGCGACCCACAGGGGGAGCACGCCGTCGGGTGCGCTGTCCCATTTGTAAGAGTAAGTCCCGCGGCGCGGGATGATTTCATCGAAGTCGTATTCCATATTTTTCCGATATTGTGGTTGTTGTCAGTCTTGTCCGCCGGGCGGGGCGTTCCGCGGCGTTGCCCCGCCGCGGCCTTGGGGGAAGGGTCATTTCATCCACTTGCCCCTTTCCAGCCGTATGAGGAAGATGCAACCCCTGAAGCACAGTTCCACGCACATGGCTATCCATACGCCCTTCAGTCCCATGGACGGGGCGAGGGCGGCCGCCAGCGTGAGCCGGACGGCCCAGATGCTGAAAAAGTTCATCAGGCTGGGCGTGAGGGTACTGCCGGCTCCAACGAACACGCCATAGGCGATGATGGACGCGGCGAACATCGGTTCGGCAAAAGCCTCTATGCGCAGTGCCATGATGCCGAGCGAGCGGATTTCTTCCACCGGCGTCATGATGCCGATGATTTGCGGGGCCGCCACATACAGGATGATGCCCATGAGCCCCATGACCAGCATGCCCAGATAGACCGTGATGTGGGCGAAGCGCCGGGTGAGCCTCTGCCGCCCGGCACCCAGGCTCTGCCCGATGAGGGTGGTGGCTGCGTCGGCAATGCCGTAGCCCGGCATGTAGCACAGGCTTTCGGCCGTGATGGCGAACGAGTTGGCCGCGATGGCGAAGATGCCGAGCGGGGCCACGATGACCGTGGTCATGATCTGTGCCCCGCAGATCACCACATGCTCCAGTCCCATGGGTCCCCCGATGGTGAAGGCTTTCCTGAGGGTTGGCCATTGGGGGCGGAAGCGCCCTTCGCCGCCTTTCAGTTTCAGTTCGGAGGAGCGGGTACACAGGTAGGCCGTCATCAGGATGGCCGTCAGCAGTTCGGCCAGCACGGTGCCCAGTGCCGCCCCTCCCACGCCCAGCCCCGCGCCGGGCATGTGCAGTTGGAAACCCGGCAGGGAGATGTCCCTGGTGGGGAAAATCAGGAAGAAATTGAAGATGACGTCCTCCAAGCACATCAGGACGTTCAGCAGGCTCGGCACCCTCATGTTCCCGCTGCAGCGGAGCATGCCGCTGGCCAGGAAGTTCACCTGCAGGGCGGGCAGGAAGAGCGAGAAGATGAGGAAATAGAGCGAAGCGTCGTGGTGGATGGCCTTGTCGCCGCCCAGCCAGGCCGGCAGCACGCCGCTGATGGCCACCCCCACGGCAGCCAGTGCGAGGCTGAACAAGGATACGGCCACGAACGACTGCCGCAGGATGGCCTTTGCGCGTTGGGTGTCGTTGGCTCCTATGGCATGGGCCACCTGCACGGAAAACCCCGTGGCGGCGGCACTGCACAAGCCCCAGAACAACCATGTGGTGGTTGATACCAGACCGATGGAAGCCGAGGCGTTCGCTCCCAGGCTGCCCACCATGGAAGCGTCAATATACTGCATGGCGATGGAGGACAGTTGTGCCAGGATGGCCGGTATGCTGAGCTGTATGGTCAGTTGCAACTGCTGGCGGAAAGTCAGGGGCTGTTTCTGCCGGATCAGTTGCAACAGGCTGTCTGTTGTGTTGGTGTTCTGTGCGTCCATGCTGCAAAAATAGGATAAAACGGGTAAAGAACGGGTCTTTTCCCGCAAAAACTTCGGTAGGCCGCCCCGCCGGAGGGCAAAACCTTGCGCCGGGCGGATGCGGCGTGCCTGTGCCGGGCCGCGTGCGTGACGGGGCTGCCTGTCCTGCATGCAAAGTTAGGCACAAAGCAGCGTGCGCCGGGTAGATGTATTACGGGCTTCACTACCCGTATTACGGTTTTGGCGGGCGGCGGGTGTGAACAGGCGTTAAACCCGCCCCGGCTTGTATTTTTTTGCCTGTAAATCCGCGGATTTGCCGATTTTTCCGTAATTTTGCATCGTTTTTTAAAAGACGTTCGATGAAACTGCATGAACTGATCCTGCAAAGGCAAAGCGTCCGTAAATACAAGCCGCTCCCGGTGGACGACAGTATGGTTGCGGAATGCTTGGAGGCTGCTAGGCTGGCGCCGTCGGCCTGCAATTCGCAGCCGTGGAAATTCGTGGTGGTGAATGACCCAAGGCTGGTGGCCCAGGTGGGCGATGCTGCCGTGGGGATGGGAATGAATAAGTTTGCCCGCGAAGTGCCGGTTATCGTGGCCGTTGTGTTGGAGAAGATGAACCTGACGGCACGCATCGGCAGCGTAATCAAGGACAAGGAGTATTCCCTGCTCGATGTGGGCATAGCCGTGGACCACTTCTGCCTTCAGGCCGCCGAGCTGGGTTTGGGCACCTGCATCATGGGCTGGTTCGACGAGAAGCGGGTGAAGAAGTTGCTGGGCATCGGCAACCGCCGTGTGCCGTTGCTGATAACGCTGGGTTTCCCCGACTGTGCCCTGCGGGAAAAGGTGCGCAAGCCGCTGGAAGAGATGAGTAGTTGGAACAAATATTGAGAAGCATGGCAGACAAAGTGAAGGTGAAAGGCTATGCCTACGGGGTGATAGCTTCTGTCAGTTATGGGCTGAACCCGCTGTTCGCCCTGCCGCTTTATGCTTCGGGGCTGGAGGTGGACTCGGTGTTGTTCTACCGTTACGGCTTTGCCGTGCTGTTCCTGGCCGTGTTGATGAAGTTGGGCGGGCATTCGTTTGCCCTGAAGCGGCACGAGATACTGCCGCTGGCGGTCATGGGCCTGTTGTTCTCCTTTTCGTCGTTCTTCCTGTTTGAGAGCTTCAATTATATGGATGCAGGGGTCGCTTCGACGATTTTGTTTATGTATCCCGTACTGGTGGCACTTATCATGGCTCTGTTCTTCAAGGAAAAGCTGAGTGCGGTGAAAGTGGTTTCGATTGCCACGGCCTTTGCGGGCATCTCCTTGCTCTACAAGGGCGAAGGGGGAGCTACGCTGAGCCTGGCGGGCGTGGCCTTTGTGCTGATGTCCTCTCTCACCTATGCCTTGTATATCGTGGGGGTGAACCGCTCCTCGCTGAAAGAGATGTCCGGGATGAAGCTGACGTTCTATGCCATCCTGTTCGGGTCGGTGGTCTATGTGGTGCGCTTGCGGGGCGGCGTGGATCTGCAGCCGCTCACCACGGGCATGCAGTGGGTGAATGCGTTGGGGCTGGCTTTGTTCCCCTCCGTAGTGTCCATGGTGACCATAGCCAAGTCCATCCGCTATATCGGTGCCACACCTGCGGCCATTCTGGGGGCGCTCGAACCGCTCACGGCGTTGTTCGTTGGCGTGACGGTGTTTCACGAAAGGCTTACGGGCGGCAACGTGGCGGGCATCGTGCTGATACTCTTTGCCGTGACCCTGCTTGTTGTGGGTCCGGTCTGGTGGCTGCGTTGCAAGACTGCCGGACACCGGCAGGCCTGACCCCGTTGGGGGCAGCGTTGTCCCCGGCAAAGGAATCCCCGGAAAGCAGTCTGTCCGGTACTGCTTTCCGGGGATTCCTTTACCGGGTGTTCTCCGCCGCTATTGTTTGCGGATTCTTTCCCCTTCCAAGTCCATGAAAACAGGGTTTCCGCTGTAGGTTATTTCACCGCGGCTGGAAGTCTTGGCCTCGATGCTTTCCGTGGCATGGCACTCCACGGTACCGGTGGATGAGGCCTCTGCCGTCACCGTGGCGGCCGTGAGGCGTGAGGCCGAGATTTTGCCGCTGCTGGAGGTTTCCAGCAGTGCCGCCCGGCAGTCACCGGTCAGGCTGATGTCGCCGCTGGAACTGGCTCTGGCCACGACCTCCGTGCAATCGAGCTGGTCGATATGCACGTCTCCGCTGCTGTTGGCCGTTGCTTTCAGGTTGGTGCAGTCCAACTTCTTTATGATGATTTTGCCGGAACTGTTTGCCTGGCAGTCTGCATTCTCGCATGCGGCGCTTCGCAGGATGACGCCGCCGCTGCTCGCCGTTTCGATGTTCAGGTTCGTGCAACGGATGGTCTGGGCGATGATGTCGCCGCTGCTGTGGGTAATGAGCTTGATGGGCCGGCGGACGGAAAGGTCATCCTGCAGGATGATGTCGCCGGAGCTGTTTGCCTGGAAAGTGTTTACGGGGCGGGCCTTTACATGCACTTCCCTTTTCTGCTGTTGGGTGTTTTGCTGTTCCTTGTGCTGCTTCATGCCCACGTTCAGTGTGCCGTCGGCGGTAACCTCCACGTGGATGTACGGCTGGAGGTCGGCCGGTGCATGGATTTCCACCTGGGGCGGCCCATCGTAAGTGGTGTAGATTACGTTTATGGCCGATGAGGTCTGGATGGAAGTGAAGTTCGCCACTTCCACTTTTCGTACTTCGTAAGAACTGTCAGCCTGCGCCGAACTTCTGGCGTTGGCACAGCTGTTCGCCAGTACCATGGACGTTGTCAACAGGGTCAGGCGTTTCATGAGACGGAATGGATAACTGTTCATTTTGTTCTGTTTTTAAGGTTTTCTATTCTGGTTCTTTGGGCTTGCAGGGCTTCCAGGGACAGGCTGTCGGGATAGTCTGTGGTGAACGTGGCGTTCGTACAGGCACCCGAAAGCCGGATGCGTCCGTTGGAGCGGGAGGTCGCCTTGATGTCTTTGCCGTTGATTCCTGCAATCTGCACGTTGCCGCTGCCGTCCATCCTGATGTCCAGACTGTCGCAGTGCAGTCCGCTTTCCATCTTCACGGTGCCGTTGCCGGTCAGTTTCAGGTACAGCCTGTTGCAGCGGATTTGTTGTCCTACGGTCAGGGTGTTGTTGTCCGACAAGGAGATGTACAGGTCCTGGCAGTTTATCGGCCCGCACAGGATATCGCCGTTCACGTCGATGTGCAACGTGGTGTCGCTTTCGATTCCGTTCTTCAGGATGAGCAGTCCGCTGCCGTCATTGCAGACCGATGTGACGGGCGGTGTCTTTAGTTCCACGGTAGTCGGGTGGTTGGGCGAGGCAATGTGCGGGAAACGTTTCATGTTGAGGAGGAACGTGCCTTGGCGGTCAACGAAAGTTTCCATGTACTGCATGAGGTTGTCCGGGGCGGTGATTTCCACGTTCCTTTCTCCCGGAGTGGGGGTGTAAACCACATCCACCGTGGTGCGGGTCACGATACGGCTGAACCCGTTCGCCTCTATCTTGCGGCTGTCGTGGTTGATGTCCGGTGAGATTTCCACGGTCTGCACCTTTCCGGTTTTGACCACCTCATATACGCCGGTGCAACCGGCGGCTAAGCCTTCGCCGGACCGCCCCATGTCTTTTACCGTGAGTTCGGCATAAACGGGATAGTCGTTCCGAACGCCTTGTGTGGCTTGGTCGTAGTCGGCCAGTAACTGGCCGTTGCGGTCCACAATCCAATACCGTGCGGTGTCGCCGCAAGACACGAAAGAGCGTGTGGTATGGCCGATGACGAGTTCTCCCTTCACGGTTTTTTCCGGAACGTCGGACAGGGTGATGCTTTCCGGGTCGAAAAGAGGGGCTTCCTGTCCGATTTCCACGAACAGGGCGCAGTCCGGATGGTTGTCGTGGATTTCAAAATAACGGGTTCCGTTGCTGCCTGTTCCCCATCCGTTGCAGGTGGAGGGTATGGCCTCCCTTGCGCTCCGGGCCTTTATCTTGTCGGCATAGTCGCCGTCCGGGACAAGGACGTAGCGTGTCACGCCCTTGCGGTCGCAGTCTTTTTTCTCGAACTTGCCGGTCTGTGTGTCGTCCCAGCCGGGAGTAGCCCGCAACAGTTCCAGAACATCCTTTATCTTCCCGTTTTTCAGCGGGAACATCCTGATGACCTGCCGGCGGGAAACCTGCAGGCTGTCGCGCTGTTCTACCACGGCACCCTGCAAAAGGGCATCGGTCACCACACAAGTATGACTGTCCCGCTGCGCCCATAACTGCAAGCCCGCCCCGGAAACGATTTCCCATTCAAAACCTTTTTGGGCGGCCTGCGAAGGCAGGTCGGGAAACGTCGGATAACGGTTGTCGTGCCCTCCGAAGCAACTGGCGAGGGCTATGGCAGACATGCCGATGATGGCTTTCTTGAAAGGATTTTTCATGGTCGTCCTGTTTTTCGTCAGACAAAGGAAGGAGTATCCCTTCGGGTTCGCGCAACCCGGTTGGGGACACTCCCGTTGTGGGGCCTTAGCGGATGAACAGCAGTTCGCGATATTTGGGCAGGGGCCACATCTCATCGTCCACAATCAGTTCCAGCTTGTCCACATGGTAGCGGATGCTTTCCAGCATAGGGGCGATGGTGTCGTGGTAGGCAATGGCTTTTTCGCGCACGTTTTCTATGCGGTTGGCCACCTTGCGGTTCTCTACCATGCGGTCCACGTTTTCGGCAATGAAGCCGGTGTGCTCTGATATCTTCTCAATCAGTTCGATGTTCTTGGCGTTCAGTTTGGCCGCCTTTTCTGCGGGGAGCACTTCCTGCATCCTGCGCACATTGTCGGCCAATGCACTCTGGTAGCGGGTGGCTACGGGAATGATGTGGTTCATGCACATATCGCCGAAGATGCGTGCCTCGATTTGCACCTTCTTCGTGTAGGTTTCCCATTTGATTTCATTCCGTGCTTCGATTTCGTTCCGTTTGAACACGTGGGTGGTTTCAAACATCTTCACGCTGCTTTCGTCCAGATAGCGGTCGAATACGAGCGGGCAGCTGCGTTCTGTGTCCAGTCCGCGGCGTTTGGCCTCTTCCTGCCATTCCTCCGAATAACCGTTGCCATCGAAGTGGACGGGTTTGCAAGTCCTGATGTCTTCACGGACAATCTGCAGGATGGCCTTGGTCTTGTCCACTCCTTTTTCCATAAGGGCATCCACGCGGTTCTTGAAACTGATGAGAGCCTCTGCCATGGCCGCGTTGAGCACAATCATGGCTGCCGCGCAGTTGGCTTGCGAACCGATGGCGCGGAACTCGAACCTGTTGCCGGTGAAGGCAAAGGGCGAAGTGCGGTTGCGGTCGGTGTTGTCAATCAGCAGTTCCGGTATCTGAGGGATGTCCAGCTTCATGCCGTGTTTGCTGGCTACGTCAATCAGTTCGTCTTCTGTTGTGTTTTCCAGATGTTCCAGAATGTCGCTCAACTGTTGTCCGAGGAAAGAAGAGATGATAGCCGGTGGAGCCTCGTTTCCGCCTAGGCGGTGGGCGTTGGTGGCACTCATGATAGATGCCTTGAGCAGTCCGTTGTGACGGTAAACGGCCATGAGTGTCTCCACAATGAAGGTGACGAAGCGGAGGTTGTCCATGGCGGTTTTTCCGGGACCGTGCAGCAGGATGCCTGTGTCGGTAGCCAGCGACCAGTTGTTGTGCTTACCCGACCCGTTGATGCCTGCAAACGGCTTTTCGTGCAGCAAGCAGCGGAATCCGTGTTTGCGTGCTATCTTCTTCATCAGCGACATGAGCAGCATGTTATGGTCTATGGCCAGGTTGGTTTCTTCGTAGATGGGAGCCAGCTCAAACTGGTTGGGAGCCACTTCGTTGTGGCGGGTCTTGCAGGGAATGCCCAATTCCAGGGCACTGATCTCCAGGTCTTTCATAAATTCGGCCACCCGCGCGGGGATGGAACCGAAGTAATGGTCGTCCATCTGTTGGTTCTTGGCCGATTCATGGCCCATCAGCGTGCGGCCGGTCATCACCAGGTCGGGGCGGGTGGCATAAAGGCCTTCGTCCACCAGGAAATATTCCTGTTCCCAGCCCAAGTTGGAGATTACTTTCTTCACGTCCGGATAGAAATAGCGGCAAACGTCCGTTGCGGCCTTGTCAACGGCGTGGATGGCCTTTTTCAACGGGGCTTTGTAGTCCAAGGCCTCGCCGGTGTAGGAAATGAAGATGGTGGGAATCATCAAGGTGTCGCCGATGACGAATACCGGCGACGCAGGGTCCCATGCGGAGTAGCCGCGCGCTTCGAAGGTGGAACGGATGCCGCCATTGGGGAAAGACGAGGCGTCAGGCTCTTGCTGGATGAGCTGTTTGCCGGAAAATACTTCTATCATTCCGCCTTTCCCGTCGTGTTCCACGAAAGCGTCGTGCTTTTCGGCCGTGCCTCCGGTCAGCGGCTGGAACCAGTGGGTGCAGTGGGTCACGCCCAGCTCCATGGCCCATTTCTTCATGCCCGCCGCTACGGCATCGGCCGTCGGCAGGTCGAGAGATGCACCATTGTCCATCACGTCGCACATTTTCTTGTAAACATCGGCGGGAAGATACTTGAACATCTTCTGCCGGGTGAATACGTATTTGCCGAAGAGTTCGGACGGTCTTTCTGCCGGGGCAGGAACCTTTACGGCTTTTTTCTTGAAGGCTTCGCCTACGACTTCAAATCTGAGTGAGGATGACATATACACTTTATTATAATTGTTGTTATTCTGTTATTTCAATCAATGAAGCGGCGGGTCAGGGCATCGAACTCCTCTATGCGCCGGTCGCGCAGGAAAGGCCACCACCGTCGCACGTTCTCTGAACGTTCCAAATCTACCTCCACCACGAGGTTCTCTTCTTTCTCCCGGCTGGCGCGTGCCAGGAACTCGCCTTGGGGGCCGGCAACGAAACTGCTGCCCCAGAACTGAATGCCGCGTGTCTGTCCGGAAGGATCCGGTTCGTGCCCCACGCGGTTCACCGCAATGACCGGCAGGCCGTTGGCCACGGCGTGCCCGCGTTGTACCGTGGTCCACGCCTCCCGTTGGCGTTCCTGCTCTTCCGGGGTGTCGCTGCTTTCGTAGCCTATGGCCGTGGGGTATATCAACAGTTCGGCACCTTGCAGGGCCATCAGGCGTGCGCCTTCGGGATACCATTGGTCCCAACAGACCTGTACGCCCAGCATGCCCACGGACGTGCGGACGGGATGGAATCCCAAGTCGCCGGGAGTGAAATAGAATTTCTCATAATATGCCGGGTCATCGGGGATGTGCATCTTGCGGTATTTGCCGGCAATGGAGCCGTCGCGTTCAAAAACAACGGCGGTATTGTGGTATAGCCCGGCGGCCCTTTTTTCAAACAGCGACGCGACCAGCACGATGCCGAACTGCCGGGCCAGCTCGCCGAAGAAGCCTGTGGAAGGACCCGGTATGGGTTCCGCCAGGTTGAAATTCTCCGTGTTTTCCGTCTGGCAGAAGTACAGGGAGTTATGCAGTTCCTGCAATACGACCAATTGCGCCCCCTGCCGGCTGACCTCACCGATGTTGTGTGCCAGTTTGCAGAGGTTGCTTTTTGTGTCTGCGGTATTGGTCTGCTGGACCAGGCCTACTTTTATTGTTCTCATATTATCATAAAATACGGTAGGGTTATGACCAAGGTTACTTAAGCACAGGAACGGGGAACTGCATGGCGGAACAGTGCAGCGAGCCGTGCTGGCGGATGAGCGGGCGGCAGTCGATGGCCACAATCTCATGTTGCGGGAAGGCTTTCTGCAAGGCTTTCCGCGCCGTTTCATCGTTGGCCGGCTGGTTGTAGGCGGGCATGAGCACGGCTCCGTTCACCACCAGGAAGTTGGCATACGTGGCCGGCAGGCGTTGTCCCGCTTCGTCGTATATGGGTTGGGGCATGGGCAGCGGGATGAGCCGGTAAGGCTCGTCCTGCAGGTTGCGGAACGTAGCGAGTTGTTCCTCCATCCGCGCCAGCTCCCCGTAGTGGCTGTCGCTGCGGTCGGTGCATTTCACATAGACGATGGTTTGTTCCGGACAGAAGCGGGCCAGCGTGTCGATGTGCCCGTCCGTGTCGTCCCCCTCCAGCCTGCCGTGGTCCAGCCAGAGCACCTGTTGCACATGCAGCATGCGTTTCAGCCGTTCTTCGATGTCCTGCCGGTTCAGTCCTTCGTTGCGGTGCGGCGCGAGCAGGCAGGCCGATGTGGTCATAAGCGTGCCGTTGCCGTCGCTTTCGATGGAGCCGCCCTCCAACACGAAGTCCAGGCAGTCCGTGTACACGCCATTCAGCAGCCCCGCGTCGAACAGTTGCCTGTTGATGCGGTTGTCTTTTTCGGCGGCAAACTTCCCCCCCCAGCCGTTGAAACAAAAGTCCAGCAACAAGGGATGCCCTCCCCCGCAGAGGGTGATGAACCCGTGGTCGCGCGCCCAAGTGTCATCCGTGGGGCATTCCGCCCAGCGGATTTGTGCGGACACCTTGGCCGGAAGTTTCTCCTGCAGCAGGGCGGCCGTGGCTTCACGTCCAGGGGTAACGATGAGCAGCGGCTCGCGCGAGGCAATCTCGTAGGCCATGTGTACGTAGCAGGCGGTCACCTCCGGCAGCATGTCGCGCCAGTCGGTCCCCGCATGCGGCCAGGTCAGCTGCACGCCGCTTTGCGGGAACCATTCGGGGGGCAGGAAAGTTTCCCTGACCTCTGTCTGCTCCGGCCCGCGGACTTCTTCAAAGCGTATTTGCCACCAGCGTTCTTCCATCGTGGAAGTGCGGACTTTGTATTGTAACCCCATATTCCGTAATTTGCTAACAGGTAAAACTGATAGGGCAAAGATACGAATCTTTTGCCAATAATGACTTTATTTTTATTAACTTTGTGTTGAAAATGGACAAGATGCTGGAAATAAAGCATGCAACCCTGCGGCTGGGCGGGCGTTCCCTCTTCCGCGGCCTTTCCCTGGAGGTAGGGGAGGGCGAATGGGTCTGTGTCACGGGCGAATCCGGGTGCGGCAAGACATCGCTGTTGCGCGCCGTGCTGGGCTTCCTTCCCCTGGAGGGCGGCCAAATCTTTGTGGGCGGGGAACCGCTGTCTGTCCATACGGCCGACAGCATCCGCCGCCGGACGGTGTATGTCCCCCAGGATTTTTTCCTGCCGGCCGATACGGTGGAAGAGGTGTTGGGCCTCCCGTTCGGACTGAAAGCCAACCGTGGCAGGGTTTTTTCCGGGGCACGGCTGGCCGCTGTGTGGGACATGCTGGGGCTGGAGCATGCCTTGCTGCACCGCAAGGTGTCGCAGCTGTCCGGCGGCCAGCGGCAGCGTGTCATCCTCTCCATGGCCGCCCTGCTGGACAAGGAACTGCTGCTGGCCGACGAACCCACTTCGGCGCTCGACAAGGAGAGCGTGGGGCGGGTCGCGGCCCTGTTCCGCAAGATGGCAGACAGGGGGGCGGCCATCTTGTCCGTGTCGCACAATACGGCTTTCGTCCAGGCTTGCGACAGGGTGGTGCAGATGTGAAGCCTTTGATGAACATGGAGGACTGACGGACATGGTGGATTTGGATTATACGGGATTGGCGATAGGCATGCTGATGATGCTCATCCCCTTTTATTTCCTGTGGCGGTTCCGCACGGGGCTGCTTCCTGCGGCCGTGCTGGGCACGGTGAGGATGACCATACAGCTGTTGCTTATCGGGGTTTACCTGCGCGTGCTGTTCTTGTGGGATAAGGCGTGGGTCAATCTGCTCTGGATGGTGGTCATGGCCGTCATCGCCTCCTATACGGCGGTGGAGCGTACGCCTTTGCGGCGCGGCGTGTTGCTCCTGCCCGTGTTCGTGGGCTTCCTGGCCACGGTGTTGCTTGTTTCCCTTTATTTCCTGGGGTTTGTGGTGCGGGCAGACAATGTGTTTGCCGCCCGTTTCTTTATTCCCGTTGCCGGGGTGCTGTTTGGCAATATGCTGACGGTGAACATTATGGCGGTGAATGTGTATTACAGCGAATTGCAACGGGAGCAGAACCTCTACTATTTCCTGCTGGGCAACGGGGCCACCCGTTTCGAGGCCACGCTCCCTTTCCTGCGTTCGGCCGTGGTCAAGGCCTTTTCTCCCTGCATCGCCAACATGGCCGTGCTGGGCATCGTGTCTTTTCCGGGCACGATGATAGGGCAGATCCTCGGAGGGGCCATGCCCGGTGTGGCCATCAAATACCAGTTGATGATCAGTGTCATCACGGTGGTGGCCTCCATGTCCTCGCTGGTCATCACCATTGCCTTGTCCATGCGGCGCACCTTTGACGGTTACGGCAGGCTTAAACCCATTTTCCGCCCGGAGAAACATTAAATAAATCATAAAACAACCGGCACTTCCTTGGGCGCACGCCTGTTTCTCCTTATCTTTGCACAAATTTTCTATGACGTGAAAATTAAGGAAGTAGTATTTGCCCTTGAAAGATTCGCGCCTTTGCCTTTGCAGGAGGGCTTCGACAATGCCGGCTTGCAAGTTGGATTGACGGAGGTGGAAGCATCAGGGGCTTTGTTGTGTCTTGACGTGACGGAAGAGGTGCTGGACGAGGCCATCTCGCTGGGGTGCAACCTCGTGGTGTCGCACCATCCCTTGCTGTTCCACGGGCTGAAATGCGTGTCGGACGGCAATTGTGTGGAACGATGCGTGCGCAAGGCCATCCAGAATGACATCACGGTCTATTCCGCGCATACGAACCTGGACAATGCGGAAGACGGCGTGAACTTCAAGATTGCCGAGAAACTGGACTTGGAGCA
This sequence comes from uncultured Paraprevotella sp., assembly GCA_964528135.1. GTDB lineage: Bacteria > Bacteroidota > Bacteroidia > Bacteroidales > Bacteroidaceae > Paraprevotella. The sequence goes on from CAZGSE010000007.1 coordinate 56,503, forward strand.
GGTGAAACTCCTGCTGCCCCATCCGGTGAAAGTGAAGGACGGGGGGCATGAATATACGGTCATGGCCGGTAGCGGGGTGGCGGGCGTATTGCCGCAACCCGAAGATTCGCTGGTGTTCCTGCAGCGTGTCAAGTCGGTGTTCCACATCGAATGCCTGATGCACAACGAACTGCTGCAACGCCCGGTGCACAGGGTGGTGATCTGCGGAGGCGCGGGCGACTTCCTGCTGACAGAGGCTTTGGCCCGCGGGGCCGATGCGTTCCTCACCGGGGAGATGCACTACCACAGTTATTTCGGGCATGACCAGGACATCCAGATAGCCGTCATGGGACATTACCAGAGCGAACAATATACGAAAGAAATATTTTATTCAATCATAAGTGAGGTCTGTCCGGAGTTGCCGGTCTATATGACCACTACGGACACCAACCCCATCAAATATTTGTAATCAGGCTTATGGCAAAAGATGTGAAGAAAGAAACGGCAGACCTGTCCATCGAAGAAAAGCTGAAGAACCTGTACCAGTTGCAGACCATGCTTTCGGAGATTGACAAAATCAAGACCTTGCGCGGGGAACTTCCGCTGGAGGTGCAGGACCTGGAAGACGAACTGGAAGGGCTCGCCACCCGTGTGGAGAAAATCCATGGCGACATAGACGCCCTGAACAACGACATCGCCACGCGGCGGGTGAACATCGAATCCTGCAACGCTTCCATATCCAAATACAGCGAGCAGCTGAACAACGTGCGCAACAACCGCGAATACGAGTCGCTGACCAAGGAGATAGAGTACCAGACGCTGGATGTGCAGCTGAACGAGAAACGCATCCGCGAGGCATACGACACGATTGAGCACAAGAAGGCCGAGATAACCAACTGCACGCACCTCATTGAGGAACGCCGTGCGGATCTGGAGGTGAAGAAGTCCGAACTGGATGAAATCATCTCGGAGACCAAGGTGGAAGAGGAGCGTCTGCGCGAGCAGACCAAGAACCTGGAGAGCACTATCGAGCCGCGCCTGCTGCTGGCTTTCAAGCGCATACGCAAGAACAGCCGCAACGGGTTGGGCATCGTCTATGTGCAGCGCGATGCCTGCGGCGGCTGTTTCAACAAGATTCCGCCACAACGCCAGCTGGACATCCGCATGCGCAAGAAAATCATCGTGTGCGAATACTGCGGGCGCATCATGATAGACCCGGAACTGGCCGGCGTGGAGACGGAAACCAAGGTGGTGGACGAGAAGCCCAAACGCCGCCGTCGTCCCGCTGCTGCGCCAGAGGAAGAAAACTGACAACAGGTTTTCACGCAGGGCTTGGAAAAAACAGGAACCCGTGCCGGCTGGCTTCCGTCAGCGGCACGGGTTCCTGCTTTTTTTCCCGGCGTTCCCGGCAGCCCTGTCCTCGGTGCGGTGCCGCCTTGCGCAAAGTCCCGCCCGTCCTTGTGCAAGGCGGGTGCCGGCCTTGCGCAAAAAAATCATGCACTGCCGCGCAGGAGGGAGGAATGACGCGCCTGTCCCCCCGCTGCCACGGCCTTATTCTTTGGACAGCTTGATGTCATCGACATGCAGGTCGATGTCGAAACTGAAATCCTGCCCCTCTTGGTCATCTTCGTTCTGGAGGGTGTCTTTTGTCGGGCGGGGAGCCACGGTCCCCTGCGTGTCGCGGATGAATTTGACGGCTTCGCCCAGCCCTTCCATGAAATGGTCAAAATCTTCCTGGTAGAGGAATATCTTGTGCTTCTCGAAATTAATGGACGGCGAATCGTTGTTGCCCGACACGACTTTCTTGCTTTCGGTGACGGCAATGAACAATTCGTCCTTTCTGTTCTTCTTCACATCCACATAATAGATCCGTTTTCCGGCTTTCACAGACTTGGAGAAAACGATGTCTTTGTCCCCCTCTGAACTTTTCTTGATGTCTTCCATTTTGATGCTAATATAAATATTCCACTTCAAAATTGAGCATATTTTTCAAAACAGCCAAAAAAAAGCGGGAAAAGATGTGCTTTTTCCTATAATTTGCGTATTTTTGCAAAGCGATACTTGTATATATGTTATATGATAAATCGAGAAATCATACGTTTGAAGGTTGTCCAGATAACTTATGCCTATTATCAGAACGGGGGTAAAAATATTGATACGGCGGAGAAGGAACTGTTTTTCAGCTTGGGGAAGGCTTATGACTTGTACAACTATCTGTTGCTGCTGATGGTGGAGGTCAACCGGATTGCCGCGCGTGCCGTAGAGACGGCGCAGAACCGTTACAACCGCATCCATGTGGGCGAACCTCCCAGCACGAAGTTCATCGACAACCGCTTCATCCTGCAGCTTGAGATGAACAAGCAACTGCAGGAGTTCCGCGAGAACCAGAAGAAGAACTGGGTGAACGAAGAGGACTTCGTGCGGTCGCTGTACAAACAGGTGATAGAAACCGATTATTATAAAGCATATATGGAATCCACGGAGTCATCGTATGCGGAAGACCGTGAGTTGTGGCGTAAGATATACAAGAACCTCATCTGCAACAACGAGAAATTGGATGCGATTCTGGAGGACATGAGCCTGTATTGGAATGACGACAAGTATGTGGTGGACACCTTTGTGCTGAAGACCATCAAGCGTTTTGAGGAGGCCAATGGGGCAGGCCAGCAGCTGTTGCCCGAATTCAAGGATGAAGAAGACCGTGAGTTTGCCCACCGCCTGTTCCGCAACACGCTGCTCAATGCCGAATATTACCGCAAGCTGATCAGCGACAACACGAAGAACTGGGAGTTCAACCGGATTGCCCTGATGGACCTGGTGGTCATGCAGATTGCCTTGGCCGAAATCCTGACGTTCCCGAACATCCCCCTGAGCGTGTCGCTGAACGAATATGTGGACATAGCGAAGGTGTACAGCACGCCGCGCAGCGGGGGCTACGTGAATGGCCTGCTGGACGGCATTGCCAGGAGACTGGAGAGTGAGAAGAAATTGACGAAAACGACAAATCTTAAAAAAGTTGAAATATGAGTTTATTGACAGTTTTATTGCAGAGTGCGGGTGCCGGCGGCGGAGGCATGTCCATGATTATCATGATGGTGGCGATTTTTGCCATCATGTATTTCTTCATGATTCGTCCGCAAAACAAGAAACAGAAGGAAATACAGAAGTTCCGTAACAGCATTGTGCCGGGGACGGACGTCGTTACGGCCGGTGGCATCTACGGCAAGGTGAAGGAAGTGAATGACATGGACAACACCTTGATGGTGGAAATCGCCCCTGGGGTAAAAATCAAGATAGCCAAGAACTCCGTATATCAAGGTGCTCCCTCGGACATGGCTTCAGGCAAGTGACCTGTGATGAATTCGTTTGAGTTCAGGAGATATTATATAAAGGTCAAGGACTTCTTGTTGGGTTCGAAAAACAAGGAGTTCTTGATTTTTTTGTTTTTTTTCTTTGTCTCTGCGGCTTTCTGGCTCCTCCAGTCGTTGAACGAGACGTTCGACGTGGAAATGAAAGTGCCGCTCAGGCTGGCCAACGTGCCTTCGGATGTGGTGATAACTTCCGAACTTCCGCCGGAGGTGGACGTGACCGTGCGCGACAAGGGGACCGTGTTGGTGCGTTACCTTTACGGTATGGAACGCCCGCCGGTGTCGGTGGACTATGGGGAATATGCCGACGGGACGTCTGCGGGCAGCGTGGCGGTGCCTTCGGCGGACCTGCTGAAGAAAGTGCAGGCACAGCTGTTGTCTTCCACGCGCATCGTGTCGGTGCGGCCGGATACCCTGGAATATTTTTTCTGCCAGGGCACGCGGAAGAAAGTCCCGGTGCGTTTGGCCGGTGTAGTGAACACCACTCCGGAGTACTATCTCAAGCAGGTGTTGTTCTCGCCGGATTCGGTGGAAGTGCTGGCTCCTCCGGCCATCCTGGATACGATAATGGAGGTGTCTGTCATGCCCCTGCGCCTGGAAGGGCTGTCGGCAAATACGGCGGTGGTGTGCAACCTGCATCATTTGCGGGGGGTGAAGATGGTGCCGGACCGCGTCACCATGAACGTGCTGGTGGATTTATATACGGAGAAGACGGTGGAAGTGCCGGTCGTGGGGGTGAATTTTCCCGCAAACAAGGAGCTTCGCACTTTCCCGTCGAAGGTCAACGTGGTTTTCCGTGTAGGCATGAGCGGCTTCAAGGCCGTAACAGCCAGCGATTTTGTGCTGGCCGTGTCTTATGAGGAACTGTTGGAGAACGACTCCCCGAAAATCCGGCTCCGCCTGAGGTCCGTTCCGCCGGGGGTTTCCAATGTGCGCATAGAACCGCAGGAAGTGGACTACCTGATCGAACAGACGCAGGAAGAATAAGGCAAAAGGGACATGTTCAGGATTGGGATTACAGGAGGCATCGGCAGTGGCAAGAGCTATGTGGCCGCTTTGTTGGCCGGGGAGGGTATCCCGGTTTATGACACGGACCGGGAGGCCCGCCGCCTGATGGTGGAATCCGCCGACATCCGTGCGGGCCTGTGCGCCTTGTTGGGGGAAAAGGCTTTCTGCCGCGACGGAAGCCTGAACCGGCCGGCCATCGCGGCCTATCTGTTTGCCGCGCCGTCGCATGCGGAGCAGGTTAACCGCATCGTGCATCCAGTGGTGAAAGAAGACTTTTGCCGTTGGGTGGCGCAGAAGTCCGTCCCGCTTGTGGCCATGGAGTGCGCCATCCTTTATGAGTCGGGTTTTGACCGGCTGGTGGACAGGGTCTTGCTGGTGCATGCACCGGCGGAAGTACGCCTGGCACGGGCCATGCGGCGCGACGGGGCCACCGAGGCACAGGTGAAGGCCCGCATGGCTCTCCAACTGGCGGACGAGGAACTGTGCGGGCGGGCCGACCATGTGCTGGAAAACGGCCTGCACGGCATCTCCGCACCCGATTGGGAACAGGTGGTCCGTTGGATCAGGCGGGAGGCGGGTCTCGGAGATTAAGTTTTTTTAGGCGGAAGATTTTGATAGAAAAACATAGAGGAGGTATCTTTGTACCCAATTTGGAAAAAATAAAGGAAATCAGGACATGTTAGAAACGATTTTAGCCATATCCGGGAAACCGGGGTTGTACAGGCTGGTTTCGCGCGGGAACCGCAATTTGATAGTGGAGACGCTGGACGAGACGAAGAAAAGAATGCCGGCCTTTGCTGCCGACAAGGTGATATCCTTGGCCGACATAGCCATGTACACGGACAACGGGGAGGTGCCTTTGCGCAAGGTGCTGGACAGTATGAAAAAGAAAGAGGGCGGGCAGGAGTCTGCTTTCAACTACAAGAAGGCGACAACGGACGAACTGTATGCTTATTTTGCGGAAATCCTGCCTGATTATGACCGCGACAGGGTATATCCGTCCGACATCAAGAAACTCATCAGTTGGTACAACCTGCTGGTCAAGGCCGGCGTGACAGAATTTGACGAGGCACTGGCACCGACGGAGGGCGATAACATCAAGGACCGTGAGAACCGGCAATGACCGGTGTCCCATAGGAATATCCGTGGGGGAAGAAAAGCCGTAAAAGGGAACGAGGCGGCTTTTCTTCCCTTCTTTATTTTGGTGTCCTCCTTGTATTGCGGCAATTTTTTGCCGATAAATTTGTGTATATCCGATTTTCTTCTTTTATTTGCAAATCATTAATACAGTTACTAACCTTTAAAAAGACGATTGCCTATCGGAAAGACTGCTACCTAATGTTAAAATGAAAAAAGAATGGAGTGTTTAGTCAACCTGACCGATGAGATGTTGGTCAAACTCTATGCCGATGGTAATAATAGTGCATTCGATGTATTGCTGGAAAGATACGAGGAAAAGATATTCTCCTATATCTTTTTCATTGTACACAACGAGGACGTAGCCGATGACATCTTTCAGGATACGTTCATGAAGGCTGTGGTGACCATCCAGCAAGGGAGATATACGGAGAACGGAAAGTTCCAGGCTTGGATTACCCGCATCGCCCACAACCTGATCATTGACTTTTTCCGCCAGGAACGCAATGAAAACTTCCTGTCGAACGATGAGATGGACTACGACCTGTTCAATGACGTGCGGCTGACCGAAGCCAACGTGGAGACAAAGATAGTGCGCGAACAGGTGCTCGACGACGTGAAACTTTTGGTGGAACACTTGCCGCAGAACCAGAAAGAGGTGGTTTACATGCGCTACTACCAAGAACTTTCGTTCAAGGAAATAGCCGAAATCACCGGTGTGAGCATCAACACGGCCCTGGGGCGGATGCGTTATGCCTTGTTGAACCTGCGGCGCATGGCGGAGAAAAAGGAACTGCACCTGGCCATATCCTAAAAAAAGGGAATCTTTACATACTAAAAGAACTGTCAGGACGTTATAATCATATATTATAAATCTGACAGCGTATGGAGGAAGTTTTACAAGGTGAAAGACGGTTGCCGTCCCGCAGGACGATTGCTTTTCTGAAGTTGTTTGCCCGTAACTACAAGGAACTTGAGTTTGCCGATGGTGAATTTGCCCGTATGATTTTGAAGTAGGGGGTGGTTTTTTGGGTGTGCGCAGGCTTGCGCATGTAGGATTTTTGACCTATCTTTGTATAGGTGTTATATGTAAATGTACAAAGAAATGTGTACTATGAAGAATCTGGTAGCCCCGTCTTTGTTGTCAGCCGATTTCGGGCATCTGGCGGCAGACTTGGACATGATAAACCGCAGTTCCTGCGACTGGTTGCATATTGACATCATGGACGGTGTGTTCGTCCCCAATATATCTTTCGGTTTTCCGGTTTTGGAACATGTGTCGCGTTTGTGCCGCAAGCCGTTGGACGTGCATCTGATGATTGTGCAGCCGGAAAAGTTCCTGGGCGAGGTGAAAGGGTTGGGCGCCCGTTCCATGACGGTGCATGCCGAGGCATGCACCCACCTGCATCGTGTGGTGCAGCAGGTCAAGGAAGCGGGGATGCAGGCCGGGGTGGCCCTGAATCCCGCCACGCCTGTGGCTTTGCTGGCAGATATTGTGGAGGATGTGGACATTGTCATGCTCATGTCTGTCAATCCCGGTTTCGGGGGGCAGCAGTTCATTCCGCATACGCTGGACAAGGTGCGTGAACTGCGCCGGATGATAGACAGCCGCGGGGCCAAGGCACTGATTGAAGTGGACGGCGGGGTGAACCGCCGGACGGGGAAACTGTTGGTAGAAGCCGGTGTGGATGTGCTGGTGGCCGGCAATGCCGTATTCAAGGCACCGGATCCCGTTGAGGAAATTCGTATCCTGAAAAATCTGTAAGGCTGGACGGGGCTTTTGTACGAGGCTGGCGGAGGCATCCGGCCGTGCGTTTGGTTGTCCCGCTGCTTCCGGGCTTTGTGTCCGGACGGTTGCTGGCCGATGCTTTTGGCCAAGGCACGGCGGTCGGGGGTGTGTTGGCCGTTGCGGCCGGGGCGGCAGGAATGGCCTGTTGCGCTTGCGGCGTTCTTTCTTTGCGGAAGAAGGTGGCCAGTGGCCGGAAAAACACTTGGTTCGGTGCCTTTTTCTTCCTGTTCCTTTTCCTTTATGGCGCATGGGCTTCCTGCAACGCGTGGGAGGACGTGCGGAGGCCTTGGCCTGAGCAGCCGCAGGTTTGGCGGGGCGTATTGTGCGATGTGCCTAAAGTGTCGGCGCGTTCAGTCAGTGCGGAAGTATTGCTGTTGCCTTTGGGGGAGCAGGAAAGCGAGGGACGCAAGGTGCTGTTGGGTTTCCGTAAAGACTCCTTGTCGTCCCGTTTGTGCGTCGGCGATGAAATCCTGTTTCGCTGTGTGCTCCGTTTGCCGGAGAACCGCGGCAATCCCGACGAGTTCGATTATGCCGCTTACCTGTCGGTCAGGGGTGTTTCCGGAAGGGCTTATGTCCCGGTCGGGGAGTGGGTGCGCATGCGTTCCTTCGGCGAAGGGGATGCCGGGCTTTCCCTTTTGGCGGATTGGCGCGTCAGGGCCTTGGTCTTGCGGGACGAGTTGTTGGCGGCTTACCGTTCTGCCGGGTTGTCGGGTGAGGAACTGGCTTTGTTTTCGGCCCTGACGCTGGGAGAACGGTCGGGTTTGTCCGAAGAACTAAAGGATGTTTATGCCGAAGTGGGCGTCAGCCATGTATTGGCCCTGTCCGGGATGCACCTGACTTATCTGGTGGCCTTGCTGGACTTCCTTCTGTTGAGGTTCTGCCGGCGGCTCGTCTGGCGTTGCCTGGGCGGTGCGGTGGCCTTTGTGTTGGTGTGGGGTTACACCTTTCTGGCCGGTTTACCGCCATCGCTGGTGCGTGCCACTGTGATGTATTCCCTGATGTTGGCCGGTTCTTTGGCCGGTCGCACGGGCTTTTCCATGAATTCTCTGGCAGTCAGTGCTGTAATGATGTTGTGCATGAATCCCTTGTTGTTGTATGATGTCAGTTTCCAGCTTTCTTTCCTGGCCATGGTCGGTATCCTGACGGTTTATCCCCGGTGTGGACATTGGTTCCCGTCTTCTGTCCCTTATGTCGGTTGGGCGGGCAAGAGCCTGTGGCTGTCTTTTTCGGCGCAGGTTTTTACGGTGCCGCTGGTGGTCTATCGTTTCGGCATGTTCTCTGTGTGGTCGGCTTTGGCCACTCTGCTCATTTCGCCGCTTGCCGCTTTGTTGGTCTATTGCATGCCAGTGTTGTTGCTGGCCGTTGCCACGGGGTTTTATGCCGGCGCCTGTGCCAAGGTCGTGGCCGGACTGGTGGCGTTGCAGAACGCTTGTTTGCGTTGGATGGCGGATTGGCCGTTCGCGGTGCTGTATGTGGACGGGTCGTTGCCGGTCACGTTGCTGTGCTATGTGGCGGTGCTGATGGCACTGGCCCGTCCGTGGATGCCGTATGTACGATGGTTGAAAGGCTGTTTGCTCGCGCTGTTGATGTTGGTGTGCGCCGTGGTGGTTGACCGTCAGCGGCGGCAGGAATATTCCGGCTGGGTGTTCTACAACAATCCGCGTTGCCCGGCAGTCCATGTGGTCTATTCCCCGTCCTGTTCCTATTTGTTCCCCGCCTGTGCCGACAGTGTACCCGGACAGATGGGCTACATTGCCGAAACGTTCTGGCGGAAAAGGCTGTCTGCGCCGCCCGTTGTGGTGGAGGGGGATTTCAAGGATACCCGTGTAACGGCCTTTGACGGCTTGGTGGAATGTGGCGGGAAGTGCTCTTTCTTGTTGCTTTCGGATAACCGTTGGGAGCGGGTACAGGCCGATTCGTTGGCGGAAGTGGATTATGTGTATGTCTGTCGGGGCTTTACAGGCAGCCTGTTGCATCTGTCCCGCCTGTTCCGTCCGCGTTGTGTGGTGCTGGACGCCTCATTGTCCCGTTGGGGCAGGGAACGCTATGCCCGTGAGTGCGGTGAGTTGGGGTGGGGGTTCCATGATATGCAGGAACACGGCGCGTTGCGGAATATCCCGCAGTAGGCAGGAAGTCGGGGTGAAACCATGAGCGGCTCCTGCAAGGTTGATGTTTGTTTCCGGGAAATAAAAAAGGGTCAGCGCTCTGACCCAACCTTTGTTAACCTTAAATCTAATACTATGAAAAACACGATACAAAGGTACTATTCTTTTGATGAGATGCAATGTAAAGAGGACTTTTTATGCTGTTATTTAATATTTTTTATCTGTTTGAAAAGAAATGCAGGAGATTTTATAGGGAAAGAATATCTCCGTTCGGTCGGTTCCTCTCTTAGTGAGAGATGCACTTTGTCAGTCATTTGTCAAACGGAATGATAAACAACACAGTGTGGTGATAAACAGGATTTTTCATGGTTGGATCCGCAGAAAATGATTCCTACCTTGAATTAACGTAAGTTCGATATAAAGTCGAAACAAGGACAGTTGCCCGTCATATCCCTTGTCTGCGCATAGTTTTCCCTTAATGTTCTTCAGAAAATCACCTTGTTTTAACGGTTCCCCGGTCATCCACGAAACGGTTATAAGAAACCAAACGGGGAAACAGTTGTTTGGGATGTTTGCAGTTGCTACTCCTTATTATAATAGTGCTTGAAACAACGGAAACCATCGGAATGAAACAGGATAAGAATGGCCATAATCTCAGCATCGTCCCTCCGGTTGGGCTTGTTGCGGTGTCTTTTCTTCTTGTCTTCAACCATTATTGCTATATTTTCAATTTTCAGCAGAATATTTATTCGTTTATATCGAACTTACGTTAATATAAAATAAATGAATATGATATCCATAAGACTTAAATTCAGGCCATCAACGAATCCTGAAAAGGAAGGGTCGTTGGTATTCCAGTTGATTCACAAACGCAAGGTACACAGAATCAAGAGTAATTATAAGATTTTCAACGACGAATGGGATGAGGCAAGCGGACAGATCATTTTGCCGCCTCCGGAATCGCCCCGTCACGGACAGCTGAGCCTTGTGCGGGCCGACGTGGAATGGGAAATGCAACGGCTCCGGAAAATATCGGATGATTTGGAACAGACAGGCACGGAATGGAGCTTTGACGACATCGCCGGACATTTTGTGCCCTGCACGGACACGGACCGCAGCGTGTTCAACTTCATCCGTGCCCAAATCCTGCGCAAGAAACAGTTGGGCAAAATACGTTGCAGCGAGACCTACCAGGCCACCCTGAACAGTTTCATGCGTTTCCGTAAAGGCGCGGACCTGACATTCGAGATGATTACCACCGGACTGATGGAACTTTACGAGGCGGAACTGCACGGGCAAGGATTGTCGCGCAACACCACTTCGTTCTATATGCGCATCTTACGTGCCAATTACAGACAGGCAGTGGAGAAAGGGCTTACGCAAGACAGCCGTCCTTTCAGGCACGTGTACTGCGGCACTGACAAAACAGTAAAAAGGAGCATCTCATTCATGGAAATCAAGAAGATAAAAGAACTGGACCTGTCGCAACGGCCGGTACTGGCATACGCACGTGACATGTTCCTGTTCAGTTTTTATACACGGGGCATGTCGTTTGTCGACATGGCCTATCTGAAGAAGCAAGACCTGAAAAACGGCTACCTGTCCTACCGCAGGAAGAAAACCGGCCAGCTGCTCACCATCGAATGGACAGAACAGATGCAGGCCATTCTTGACAAATACAAACCCAATCCGTCCACGTACCTGCTGCCCATTATTACGAAAGAAAACGGGAGCGAACGTCGCCAGTATCTTAACCAAATGATGAAAATCAACCGGCATCTGAAAGACATATCCGTTTTGGCCCAACTGTCCGTGCCGTTGTCATTATACTACAGCCGCCATTCATGGGCTACCATCGCAAGAAGCAAAGACATTCCCTTGGCAGTCATCAGCGAAGGTTTGGGGCACGACTCGGAAACAACCACCCGGATTTATCTGGATTCCATCAGATCGTGGGAAGTGGACAAGGCCAACCAGAAGATATTGAAAGATCTTTGATGATGGTAAAGTGTTTTATGAAAAATATATCTCCTATGAGGAGATAAAAACTCATTGCAAAGGTACAATATATACTGCTATTATCCAATCATTTTAATAACTTTATTTATGTTTCTGTTGTAAATTCTTCTCGATTTGTTGCAAAAAAAAAACGCCTAAATAACAAGTAACAAACTGATTTACAAAAAAAAAAAAAAAAAAGACTATCTCCTCATAGGAGATGGTCACTATACATAGCCCTGCATGGAACGTTCTGTGAAGTTCGGTTTTAAGAAGCAGGGCTTGAGAAAGGTATGTGGGATAAATGTGAGAACTTTGAATCCAGTGGCTTGTAACTGCTTGTGATATAGAAATTTAATATCATTTGCAGGATTAGAAGGAATGTGCCTACTCAAAACATGGATGATTTGCATGAACACATATACGGTCATGGTCATACCGGTCATGTGCCATCCGTCAGTCGGCAGGAGAATCTACGGTGGTTCGTCATGCGTGACCTCAAAAGAGCCAATGTCAAATTACCCGCTTACCAAATGCTTGGAGACATGGGGATAAGGGTTTTTACCCCAATGGTCTGGAAGTTGGTTGTGCGACAGGGCAAACGCATTCCTCAAAAAGTGCCTTTCATGCAGGATTTGCTGTTCGTGCATGAATCATACGAAATACTTACCCCCATCGTGGAAAGCATCAACACGCTGCAATACCGTTTTCTGAGAGACGGGAAGCGGACGCCCATGACCGTGAGGGATGCAGATATGGAACGTTTCATCACCGCCGTGGAAGCAACGGACAATCCCTGTTTTTATGCTCCTAAAGACATAAAACCAAGCATGGTGGGCAAACAAGTGCGCATCGTGGGCGGTTTGCTGGACGGTTACGAAGGCCGTTTGCAGAAACTGCAGGGTTCACGTGTGAAACGCCTGTTTGTGGAACTGCCCGGTATGCTGACAGCTGCGGTAGAGGTGCAGTCGGAATTTATCCAGGTCTTGAAAAGATAGTTTCAATAAAAAGAATTATGGTCATCGCTGTGGATTTTGACGGGACAATCGTGGAACATCGTTATCCGGCCATCGGGAAAGAGATACCCTTTGCCATCGCCACGTTGAAAAAGTTACAGGCGGAAGGGAATCTTCTGATTTTGTGGACGGTTCGCGAGGGTGAACTCCTGGAAGAGGCTGTTGAGTTCTGCCGGAAACGCGGATTGGAGTTTTATGCCGTCAACGCCAACCATCCGGACGAGCAGTTGAAGCCCGACCGGGCCACCTCATGCAGGAAGGTGCGTGCGGACATGTACATCGACGACTGCAATGTAGGCAAACTCCCCGATTGGGGCGCGATTTATGAGATGGCGCACAACCGGTGGAGCTATGAGCGGTATTTGCAGGAGATGCATGGCAAAGGCGCTGCAAGAAAGCCCACTTTCTTGCAGCGGTTGTTTTGCAGATAGCCAATGGACAGTCATTCGGAGAATACGAAGCGTATTGCCAAGAACACGCTGCTGCTTTACGTGCGGATGCTGTTCATGATGGCGGTCAGCCTCTACACTTCGCGTGTGGTGCTGAACACATTGGGTGTTACCGACTATGGCATCTACAACGTTGTAGGCGGCGTGGTTGCGATGTTCGGCTTCATCAACGGTTCGATGTCGTCCGCAACACAGAGGTACATCACGTTCGCGCTGGGCAAGGGCGACTTGGAGAACCTGCGCAAGGTTTTCAGCACGGCGTTGCAGATACATGTCCTTATTGCTATCGTAATTGTGGCTTTGGGCGAGACCGTCGGCCTGTGGTTCATGTACGAGAAGATGCAGATACCGGCGGAACGTATGGACGCGGCTTTTTGGGTGTTGCAGTGCTCGATTGCTTCTACTATGGTAATGATAGTCAGCGTGCCTTATAACGCGGACATTATAGCCCATGAGAAGATGTCGGCATTTGCGTACATTTCGGTTCTGGAGGCCGTGCTGAAGCTCGCTGTCGTTTATGCGCTCATCGTTTCTCCCCTCGACAAACTTGTCTTTTACGCTTTTCTTATCCTTGCGGTACAATTATTCATCCGGTTTTGTTACAACCATTACTGCAACAGGCATTTTGAAGAGTCGAAGTATCGGCACGTATGGGATAAGCCCCTGTTCAAGGAGATGACGGGGTTTGCCGGATGGAGCATGTTCGGCAACCTGTCCGCTGTCCTTTACGGGTCGGGATTGGACATGTTGCTCAACGTGTTCTTCGGTCCGGTGGTGAATGCCGCCCGTGCCATAGCCGTGCAGGTTCAGAACGCCATCCAGCAGTTCGTGACGAATTTCCAGATGGCCCTCAATCCGCAGATAACCAAGACATACGCCAAGGGCGAGATGGAAGAGATGCACAAACTGATGTTCCGCAGTGCACGGTTTTCGTTCTACCTGCTGTTCCTCCTGTCGCTGCCTGTGTTGTTTGAGACAGACTTCATTCTGAGTGTTTGGCTTAAGACCGTTCCTGAAAATACAGTCATATTCCTGCGCATAATGATATGCACCTCTTTAATTTATGCGATGGCGAATCCTTTGATTATAGCCAACCAGGCCACGGGGAAAGTCAGGAAATACCAGGCCATTTGTGGTTCGATACTCTTGATGATACTTCCTGTCTCGTATGTTTGCCTGAAACTCGGCTTCCCTGCTTACTCTGTGTTCATCGTGCATTTCTGTATGGAGATGGCAGCGCAGCTTGCACGAATGGTCATACTCCGTCCGCTTATCGGCATACGCATAGTTGATTACATAAGAAATATATACCTGAGGGTGGCTGTTGTCGTCGCATTGTCAGTCGTCTCACCTTTCATCATATATGAGAGTATGGAAGGCACGGCGCTCCGTTTCTTCATCGTGTGCATAGTCTGTGTGGTGTCTGTAGGACTGGTGGCTTATACAGTCGGGTTGTCAAGGAATGAGCGGATGTTTGTTAAGGCGAAAGCCGTGTCGATGGCAAATAAGTTTTTCCACAAATGATAAATATCACCAACGGGCATGACTGCTGCGGCTGCGCCGCCTGCACGCAGGGTTGCCCCAAGCATTGCATCTCGCTTAAAGAGGACAGTGAGGGTTTCCTCTACCCTGAGGTGGACACGGCCTCCTGCGTAAACTGTGGCCTGTGCGAGAGGGTATGCCCGTGGCTCAACCGTCCCGAAAGGCTTTTGCCGCAGGAAACGCTCGCGGTGAAGAACCGCAACGACGAGGAGCGCATGGCGAGTTCCTCCGGCGGCGTGTTCATCGCCTTGGCGAGGAAAGTGATAGAGAGAGGCGGCGTGGTGTTCGGCGCGGTTTTCGATGACAGGTGGGAAGTTGTCCACACATTTGCCGAGACATTGGATGGCGTGAGGCCGATGATGGGCAGCAAATACGTGCAGAGCCGCATCGGGGATTCGTTCCGCAATGCGGAAAGGTTTCTGAAGAGTGGCCGCGAAGTGCTGTTCACCGGCACGCCCTGCCAAGTCGCGGGGTTGCGCGGCTACCTGCGGAAAGAATACCCGAACCTGCTTGCCGTGGACTTCCTGTGCCACGGGGTGCCGAGTCCGGGCGTGTGGCGAAGGTACCTGGACGAGACATTCTTCCATTCCGCCCGCAGGGCGGCGGCTGGAAAAAATACAGTTTTGTCTTCATCTCTAAATGCGGTGCCTGTCCTGACAGGCATAGAATTTAGAGATAAAAAATTATACGGCTGGAAAAAATACAGTTTTGTTGTCCGGGGAATGTCCGCCCCCAAGGCGGACCAAAATTCAGTTTTGCTGTCCGATATACA